>CAZQKW010000021.1:0-59767 GCA_964594075.1 uncultured Thermodesulfobacteriota bacterium
TTATCGATATAAAAGTCGCTTTTTGCTTACTAAAAACCCAAATGATCGTATTTTTAAATGGTGCAGGGTTCATGAGAATGCGGAATGTAAATTGTCGAATTATAAATAAGTTTTATATAATGTCCGCAGGCCGCGGGCTTGCAATCCCCATTAACTTGACGCCTTGAATTTTAGATTCTTTGAACCCTTTTTATTGTTGTCGTTTAACTTTTTATTATTTCCTCTACCGCCTGTTTAATCTTTTCCAGATTGGCGACAAATTCAGCATGCCAAGGATGATCCGGCCGTGTATCGATGAGCCGTTTTGCAAGGTTTTCGCCGAAGTCAATAAGCACGGACAGTTTAAAAAAAAGATGTGAGTCGTCAAACAAATTCTGTTCTTCTTTGGTGAGAGCGTTCAAATAATGCCCCTCAAACTGCTTTATCAATTCCTCATTGTCCTGACAGAAATGCATCAACAGCTTATAATAGTCAAGTGCACGGGGGAAATAGCGAATATGACCAATATCAAGGAGCACAATGTCACCCTCATTATTATATATGATATTGCCGGGATTTGGATCGCCGTGCGAAAGACTGAAGGTTGCAATGTTCTGTATGGTTTTTTTCTGCCCTTTCATCCAATCAGTACATTTTTTTGCGAAAGCGGTGGAAGCCGAAGGGTCATAACGCCGCCATAGATGCAGTTTTCGCTGCGCCTTTGCGATAAAATATTCAAACAGCCCGTTTTTCTGTGGTTTGGCAACTTCTCCCCATGTTTCTCTGGTAATACTGTGCAGGCGCACAAAAAACCGGGTTAATTCAGGAATCAATGCTGCCGTGCGCTGCATTTCAAACAGAGTCATTCCTATTATCCGTTCTTCGCAAATAATATGCATTCTCAACCAAGGGAGAATATTCCGGTCTTCATACGCATATAAAATCTGGGGCACTCGCACATCCAGCTTCATCAGATGCTCGGCACACTGCACCTGTGATCTAAACCGCTTGTTACTGGTAAGCACTTTAACTACCAGCGGTGGCCCGTTTTCAAAAGTTAGGAAAAAAACAGACGAATGAATACCAAGATCAGTCGCCTCAAGGGTAAATTTTTTCTGGCGATATCCCAGCGCGTCCCGAAGCGTGCCCGCAACAAAGCGTTGCGCCCGCTGCATAATAATTTCACTGTTGTGTTTCATGGCAGCAAAAATTGCTTACCGGTGCACACCGGGCCTGCAAAAGAGTATTGCTGCATCTGACGCAACGCATGTCATTAACCGGCCTGCGCCATGGTATGTTTGTGCGGGGAAGGGATATTCTGGGTGGCGTCCATGGTGTAGTAGAGGCCTTTTTTCTGCAGCAATTCTTCGTGAGTTCCTTCTTCCACGATGGTTCCTCCAGAGATGACAATAATCCGCTGCGCAAAGCGAATAGTGGCCAGACGGTGGGCAATCATAATCGTGGTTTTCCCGTGCATGAGATTTTCTAAGGCGCTCTGCACTTCTTTCTCAGAGCGGCTGTCAAGAGAGGACGTGGCTTCATCAAGAATCAGAATGGGCGCGCCTTTCAATATGGCACGGGCTATCGCGATTTTTTGCCGCTGTCCGCCCGAAAGCCTGGCGCCCTGCTCGCCAATAATAGTCCGATAGCCCTGCGGCATGCGTTCAATAAAATCATGGGCAAAAGCCGCTTGTGCTGCCGCAATGACTTCTCTCTCTGATTTTTTGTAACTGCCGTACGCTATATTGTTAAAAACGCTGTCATTAAACAGAATAATATCCTGCGTCACCAGTGCAATCTGCTCCCGAAGTGATTTGACGGTTCGTTCCTGAATATTTACCCCGTCAATAAAGATACCCCCTTCGGTCACATCATAAAAACGCAGCAGCAGATTGGCAATGGTAGTTTTACCGGCGCCACTCGGCCCCACAATCGCCAATACTTCGCCGGCTTTAATGGCAAACGTTACATTCCTGAGCACCGGTTTGTCTTCATACGCAAATGAAACATTTCTAAATTCAATTGACGCGCGCAGCGGGGGCATAGGCGTTGCGTTCGGCTTATCCATAATATCGGGAAGGGTATCAAATATCGCGAAAACCCTTATCGCCGCAGCCATGGCTTCTTGAATCTGCTGGTTCACTTTATTGAGCGATTTAACGGGCTTGTAGAGCATTCCTAACGCAGCAACAAAAGAAAAAAACTGCCCCGTGGTGATATCGCCGCGTATGACGCTGGCCCCCCCGTAGTAAATGGTTGCCGCAGCCATTATGCCGCCAAAAATTTCCATGACAGGAGATGACAGGGCCATCACCTTGATGGTTTTGAGCTTAATGCGAAACAACCGGTTATTTTCTACGGCAAAACGCCGCGTTTCATACTCCTCCATGCAGAAGGCTTTGACGATGCGATTCCCGGAAATGGTTTCGGTAAGAAACGTGCTGATATGGCCGATCTTTTCCTGGCTGCGGCGGCTGTAACGTTTACTCTTTTTTCCAAAGCGCGTCATGGGAAACAGCACCCACGGTAAAATCAGAAAGCAGATAGTTGCCAGTCGCCAGTTTTGATAAAATGCTACTGCGGTAAGGCCAATAATAATGAAGATGTTCATGAAGACCTTGGCAATCGCATCAGAAACCGAACGCTGCAAAATCCCGATATCATTGGCAATTCGCGACATAAGCATGCCGGTTGTCATGCGATGAAAAAAGGCCAGCGAAAGTTTCTGCACATGCCGATACAGGGCATCGCGGATGTCGGTTACCACTCGGCTTCCGACATACCCCATGAGGTATTCCTGCCCATAGTCAAAAAGCCCCTTTAAAAAGTACGCAACGACCAGCGCCAGTGGAATCAGGGCAAGCATGGTGAGATCTTTTTTGAGAAAGATCTCATCGATCGCCGGCTTGACCAGGTAGGCAATCAGGGCATTAATGCCGGAGAGCAGAATCATGCAGATGAGCGCAATAACAATCCGCTTCCAGTACGGCTTCACAAAGGTAAAAAGACGGCTGTATATATGCATACTCATATCAATATATGAAGGGCTTATGCTTTGTCAAGGCAACAAAAAGAAAGGTAAAAGGTGAAAAGGCAAAAAGAACAAAAGAGTAAAAAAGGCAAAGAGATTAAAAAGGAAATAAGCTCAGAAGTGAATAAGTCAATAAACTCCACCGATTCACCAGTTTATTCTTTCATCCAGCATCTTTTTAAGCTCGGCGCTTGAAGCCGGGGCAATGCCCAGCGAGCGCTTCCAGACAATCGGGCTTTCCATGCACAGATATATGAAGATGTCTGGAGAAAACTGCCGAAGCAAGTCCGCCATGCGCGCATACAGGTCAATACGCAGCGGTTGAAAATAGCGCATCTTGCCGTCAAGTCCCAGGACGAATTCTTCAGCAAAGATTTTAGTGGTGCTGAAACGTTTCTTGCTGATGCCCTTCAGCGTCGGCATAAAACGCAACGCCCCCAAGCTCACCCAAACGATTGATGCGGCAGGTATGTGTTCGGCAATCAATTCAACCACATGCAGGTACCCCTGTTCCCATCCCCGGTAATAAATGAGGGGGTCAAAATGAAAGCCGACCCGGTACCCCTCCTGAACAAGTCTTTGTGCCGCTTTAATGCGCTCTAAGACCGAGGCAGACGCCTGTTCTTCGGTGCGTGCAACCTCTTCAGAGTTGAGGGACCAGGATACAATAATACGGTCTCCATGGTTAAGACCAAGCAGCGGCTCAATAGCCGCCGTCTTGGTTTTCAGCTCGAGGATGGCTCTGTTCTGACTATTTAGAAAACCAGCAATTACTGGCACAAAATTGGTCAGGTGTTCCAGGGCGAGACTGTCCATATATTCACCAGTCCCAAGCCTGACAATATTTTGGCTCTTAAAATTCGGGCTGGTTTCGAGCTCGTGCCACATATCCTCAAGGTTTACATAAAGAGTAATGAACGGATTATTGAGATACGCTTGCAGCACACAATAGGAGCACTGCAACGGACATCCGGTGCCGGTATTGAGAATCGTATAGCCGCAACACAGATATTTTTTGGTTCCCGGACAGGGTTCAAGAAATCGTCCCTTGTTGCGAACAAGAAGCAGCATTTTCGAAGCAGCCGCTTCTGATTCCTTCCAGTGCCGAAATTCATGGATCAATGTTTTAACGCTGCTGATATAATCAACAGGTATCGTCTTGCAGCGGCTCAAAATCTGCCTGGTAAGCGGCTCATGTTTGACCGATTCTTCTATAATAACGCGCTCCGGAACAAAGTGTATCAACATACCTCCAGCACATCATTGAAACTATTGTTCTTGATCAGTTTCAGTACATGTGTTGCTTTGTCTTCCAGTTCCTGCGTGTCTTGAAATTCTACGCGCAAACAAAAGGTGCGGCCTTCAAAAAAGGGCGGAGGCGCGAGCTGAACCCCTGACGGCAGACGAAGTTTCTTGAGCTTCTGAGCAAAAATTTTTTCACGCTGGGTAAGCTGTGGAAATCTCATCTTTCTCAGACATGATCGCAACTGGTCTCCCTTCTGCGTGCGGTTAAGCTTCCCCTGATTCAGTATTTCCCGTATCGGAGGTGCGTTGAAAATTTCCTGATATGAGACATTGTCGCGTACAGAGATATCGCTGCAGTAGGAAAACACTTCTTCCTGCTTCCCTGTGCTTAAATGAACCTGCGCCAGCAATGCCATAAAAGCGCGTCGGTCTGCAATGTCTCTCTGTGCCAGCTTCACAGCAACTGCACCAGCGAGCGTGCCGTTCGCCACTGCCTTTTGTATTTCTGCCTCTAAACCTGCGAGCGCGCGCAGGTGCTCAAGGGTTTTGTGTGTCGGAGGCAATCCCATGAGGGGCAAATAATCCCGTATAACGGTTTCTTCTGAAAAATAAGTGAGCAGCTTTGTCGTTGCATGAGCCAGCTCCAAGGGGTTGAGAATGCGGTGGGCAAGGTTGTCATATAACCCCAGAAGAAATATTTCAGACTCTTTCGTATCAGCGGCAATGACGTAAGCAGAAATTTTTTGCCAGCCGCAAGCTATACAGGCTGCTATTCTTCGATACCCGCAGACTATACTGTAATATTGCTTTATTGCATCAAAATAAAGATAGGGGGGATTCAGGAGCCCGATACGTTTTATTGATTTTTCCGGCAAGTTATTATTAAGAGTATCGGTGCTGATTAAAAATTTTTTTTCTTTCACGCATATTGCGGAAATCTCAATAGTTTTTAACGTATAGTCCATGTGTGCTGTAAATCCTCCTGAGTATGGGAACATCTTGTGTAATGTGCCTCTATTATAACCGCTTTTTCTTCCATTCCAAAGCTATTCTCCCTACCATAACACCATTAACCTCTTTTTTTCTTAAAAATAATCCAAGAATATGAAAAAAATAACCTGTTCGGTTTATTGACTGAAATTCCGTCGCATAGCATAATGGTTTTAATTAAATTTAGTCCATACTCAATTAGCCATATGCTCAAAGCGGGGGGAACTCCACAGGGGAGTGCACAAAACCGCCGGGAAGATTTATTGTGCTTCCAGGCGGCTTTGTGTTTTTATGAATTTTCAGAATTTTCCCAGGATATTTTAGTGTGGTTCGTTTATGCGCTGGGATAATCCATAGAATCTGCAATTTCACACAATTTTATATAAAACGTTTCCTGCGCCATTCCCGTTAGCAATGCACCGGTCATTTCGGCAATGTCAGGCGTCGCCGCTTCCCCATAATTGATAACAGCAGTCATATAGGCAACAACAAGATGCAGCACATCGGGAACATTTTTCAGCCTCGGATCAACCCGCAGTTCGCACTGTATGCCTTTTTTTGAAACACAATGGATTGGTTGAGCAAACTGGTGCGCATCCAGGCCATTTCGGTCAAAGACTATCGTGGTAGGATACCGCACGCATTCCCGGTCAGACAAAAACAGATGCAGGTTCTGCGCCGTGAGCACTCCCCCCAATTTTCTTAGCGCCCGCTGCGCCGCATAGCGCGCATGTTCACACAGCGCAGTGTTAAAAGAACGCTCTCTGTTTTGCTTCTTCATTGGCGATAACGTGATTGAAACGCTTTCAGGCGCTGCTGCCGTTGGGCTGCTGTTGCCGGATCTATTTTGTTCAGGTACCAGGCATGGTTTTTCGTGTTAAGAATCTCTTCTATTCTGCGCAGCAACTTTTCGGCAGCGCTGTTCTGTGCCGCATTCTGGGAATGTTTGCCTTTTTCAGCCACTGCTTCAAGTTCCGGGATCATCTCAGAATAGAAATGCTTTGCCACCTCATAGGTACCGTGCCAGTGGGTATAGTCAGGCCCCATCATTGAAGCACCGTGCCGGGCGCGCCGACCCTCATGATGCCATATTTCATACCAGATAAAATCCAACTTGTTGGAAAATTTTGCCGGCTTTAGCAAGGGTTTCGCAAATTCCATCAGCTCTAAGCCAGGCTTGGCAAATTTTTCGTGGTAGAGATCAATCAACGCATCATACTGGATATAAAACGAATTTATATAATCATCGCCATGGCAATTACGGCACACATCCTTCATGTTGTCACGTCGTTGATGCCAGCTTATTCGGGCTCCGGGAAGACCCATTTTCGCATCTGATACTTCAGGCCGGATAGAAAGTTCCGGACGGTTGTTCCAGCTAATGCGCAGCCCCACATCATGGGTAACCGGCTGCTTGGGCGTAGCACTCATATGGCAGGTGGCGCAGGACGGTGCCGCATTATAGTCTTCGCCCACCACCCATTTGGAATTTTCGATATTGGCCTTATTAATATTGGCGCGAAACGCAATGCCGTGCTTAGACTCGTTATAAATCTCCAACTGCGGATGGTCAGGTCCCAAATGGCATTTGCCACACGTGTCAGGATATCTGGCCTGGGCAGCAGAAAACCGATGCCGGGAATGACAGGCGCTGCAGGACCCTTCAGAGCCGTCGGGATTAATGCGTCCGATACCGGTATTTGGCCACGTTGCAGGGTCAAGTTTACCGTCTTTTAGAACTTTTACCTCGCTGCCATGGCACTGCCAGCAGCCGCTTACCGCAGCAGCAGAATTCCCTTTGGGGAACGCCGGGGTTATAAAACCCTGATTCCCCTCCACGATTTCTGCGAGCTTATTATCAAGAGAACCGAGAATGCGCCCTCCTTTCGCGTGATGGGACATAATAAATTCTCCGGTCTCCTTTTCATGGCACCGATTGCAGTCACGCGGACTTACAATAGTGGCAATAAGCCGTCCCTCATGTGACAGGGCATCGGGATCCTTTTCGTCCGCCTTATGGCATTCATAACAGCCCACATTGGCGCGAAAATGCTTACTTGCGCCCCATTGTTCGTAAATCGACGGCGATGCTTTTTTATGGCAATCAATGCACTGTGCAGACTCTTTTGAAATATCCGCCAGCGTGTATGCGTGCCCGGTCTTGAAAAAGATTGTAAGCGAAATACACATCACGGTGAAGTTGCGCAGCGTTATGTGCTTCATCCCGGCCTCCTTTAAGGTAATTACGAGTGTATAACATAATCAGCAGTTTGCACTTTTAGACCACCGGCGCCCCAGACAATGCCTGCTTAGTGCCGACTGCTTCGGGCTGGATTGACAACTCCCCTGATAGAATCGGGATCGCAAGATGGATCATCCATGAATAGATAAGCAGCCCAAACGACCATATTCCCATACAAACAAGGGTTTCAGGTAGTGTGGGAAAATACTCAACTATTTCACCCAGCGGCGTTGGCAAAAAGCCGGGAACGATCATCCCCATGCCCTTTTCAATCCAGATACCGACAAAGGAAAGGATACATGCTATATTCACATACTCCATCTGTTTTGCCAATGCCGGAATAATAAGAATAATAGCGGCAATGGTTTCTATTGTTATGGCAAACCATATCCAGGGTCTCAATGCAGTATAACCATTAAGGCCAAAAAACAGATACCGCGCCGAACTGGAATGAACCGATTCTGCATAGAATTCCTTAAATGCCTCGCAACTAAGAAGAAACAGATTTACCAACAGGGAAATCGTCACGATCTGGCGAAGGATGTGGAGTGCTTCATCATCAATTTTATATATGGTAAAGCGCCGAATAATCTGAAAAGCAATAATCATGAGGCCTGGCCCTGCGGTAAAGGCAGAGCCAATAAAACGCGGCGCAACAATCGCCGCATTCCAGAATGGCCGTCCGACTAAACCCACATACAAAAAAGCGGTTACCGTATGAATACTGATTGCCCATGCAATGGCAAGCAATACAAACGGCATGTAAAAAAGCGCTGATGGTTGTGCTTTTAGATAGCGCATATACAAAAGATAGCCGCAGATGTGCACATTAAGCACCAGATACCCAATAAGAACAATAACATCCCAGGAAAGCATGGAAATGGGAAAATTGAACACGCCAATAATGGGTGAAAGATGCCAGAAGCGGTCAGGCCGGCCCAAGTCAACATTAACAAACAGCAGACACATAACAATTGACGCAATGGCCAGAAGTTCACCCAGGATCACGACATCGTGCAGATGTTTATTCTGATAAATATAGGCAGGTATCACAAGCATGACAGCAGCGGCAGCAAGTCCGACAATAAAAGTAAAATTTGCGATATATACTCCCCAGGAGACCTGATCGGTCATACCGGTAATTGCAAGTCCGTGTACCGTCTGTTGTGCATACGCATAAAGGCCTACCAGAGAAAAAATGGTAAGAATGGTCATCCAGACATAATACCTGACACTGCCCAGGAAACTGAAACGGTAAATCCTCCAGAGAAAGATTAGGTAATTGCGCAGCATCAGCGGCGGCATCCTTTCTTATACATCAAAACAGTAATAAAACCGGGGAATCGTGCCGGCTTCTTCTTTAAAGATATAGACGCGTTTGTTGTTGAGTATGTAATGTATCGGGCTCTTCGGATCACGAACATTGCCGAAGACCCGCGACCCGGTTGGGCACACTTCAACGCATGCGGGTTGCATGCCCTGTCGGACGCGACGCAGGCAAAATGTGCATTTTTCCACCACGCCGCGAGGCCGGATCCGATTACCGAGATATGCCATATCGGTATTAATGTCCTCTGGCGGTATGGCCGGTTTAGCAAAATTAAACCGGCGCGCCCAGTAGGGGCACGCGGCCATACAATACCTGCAGCCTATACACCAATTATAATCAACCACTATAATCCCATCAGGTTCCTGCCATGTGGCTTTGACCGGACAGGCCTTCGTGCACGGCGGGTTTTGACATTGCTGGCATTGAACCGGCATATAATATTTATCAGCTTGAGGAACCCATTCGTGATCGTAATAATGTTCTGATTCTTCAACATGTTGCGAGCCTTTTTTCATCTCCAGAACCCTGATATATTGAATCTGGGGATCACGAGAGGTGTTATTTTCAGCCATACACCCATAGACGCACCGCCGACATCCGATGCACTTACCGATGTTTAATGCAAAAGCGTATTCAACGCCGTGCATCGGTTTTATATCTTTCACGGTTGCGTGGACGTGGTAATCGCGCTGTATTTCCTTTTCAATGCGCGCCAGAATTTTCTGCATGTGTTCGGCGGTCAATCGTTCATAGTGCTGCTGTAGAAATTCCTCAATGCTGAGATGTTCTTTAAGGTCTTTAAGCGGTGAAAGTGCAACGCTAAACCCCGCATATGCTGCCGCTGCCGCAGCGCCAAACTTCAAAAAGCTGCGCCTGGTTAACGGTGCATAGGTGATTTCATTAATTGACCGTGTTTTGAAAGGGCCATTCATACTCGAATCATTCGTGCTCACGGTGTTTTCCTTTTTTTATATGCGGAATTCTGGCCTGTGAGGGCGGCGGCCGGGGAACCAGCAGCGGGAAATGCGGATGGTGAGGGTTATGGCATTGATTGCACTCAAGCTTTTCCTGAGCGCCTCCCGACGTATCCCAATAACCGTTTATGCGCCCATGCACGCCGGCAGCCCAGTCGCGATATGTGGTTCCATGGCATTTTCTGCACAACAGCACCGGCCTATCAGCCGGAATCTCGCTCCCATCATAATCAATATACGTTTCAAGGTTGGCGCAATTATGACAGTTGAAACAGCGCATATTTATACCGTGGTTAAAGACCATGTCCCGGTGTGCGCCAAGCGGTAAATGAAATGCGGTGGGCATCTTTACGTATTTATCACATTCATAGGTAGGTGTTTTGAGGTCTATATGGCACTCATTACATTTATACAAGAATTGAGTCAGGTAGAACGTCAACTGCGGTTTCCCGCGAACCGGCGAAGCATCAAGCCAGTTCTGCGGTAAAGGAATAACATCCCTGATTACTGGCGTATTCTGATCTTCAGCCTGGCTGGCAAAAAGCACACAGCTATAGAAAATCAGAGTACAGCATGCGGTACTGATGTATAAAAAAACAGCACGGCGTCTTTTTAGAATAAACATTACAGAATGCTTCTGAGTGTTTTGATGTTTAAACCCTTTAAAAAGAATATATGCTTTGTAGGTACTTAACTGTTTGATTTAAGTCAAGGCCGATATTTCATTTTTTGCGCATGGTTTTATTAGCCATACGAGAATGATATTTTTTAATTATCACACAAAAAAATATTTGCAAAATATTTTTATCTACTTTATTACTGGAATAATAGATAAAACATTTCCCGTATTTCATGGCATCATTTTAAATGTGCTGTTTGTATGAAAATAGCAGAATCGCTGTTAAACCTTGTAGGACATACTCCTCTGGTGTGGCTGAAAAGAATTACTGACGCTCGTCTGGCCGGAAAACTTGAATCATTTAACCCGGGGGGAAGCGTCAAAGATCGCATCGGCTTGAGTATGATTGAGGATGCCGAGCAACGGGGCATCCTGAAACCCGGCATGACTATCATTGAACCAACCAGTGGCAATACGGGTATTGCGCTTGCCTGGGTAGCTGCTATCAAAGGATATCGTCTAATTCTCACCATGCCAGAGGCAATGACTCCGGAACGCAGAATGTTGCTTAATGCACTGGGAGCAACAGTAATTTTAACCGAAGATGCTACTGGCATGAATGGCGCAATTGCCAAAGCCCGGGAACTTGCCGAACAAATCGGTAACGCCTTTATTCCCATGCAATTCGAAAATCCCGCAAATCCGGCAGTTCACGCTCGCACCACCGCACAGGAGATTTGGGATGATACCGAGGGCGCTGTCGATATCGTCGTGGCCGGCGTGGGAACCGGCGGAACCGTTACCGGAGTAGCTCACGCGCTTAAGCACAAGAAACCATCTGTCACAATGATTGCTGTTGAGCCTGCTGCTTCGGCCGTTCTTTCCGGAAAGTCACCCGGACACCACATGATTCAAGGCATTGGGGCCGGATTTATCCCGAAAGTTCTTGACCGCAGCGTTATTGATGAAATCATTACGGTCACAGATGCACAGGCATTTAACATGACTAAGGTGCTGTTGCGCAAAGAAGGAATTATCGCCGGAATTTCTTCAGGAGCGGCGCTTTACGCTGCCCTGGAAGTCTCGCGCCGCAAAGAACATCGGGACAAACTTATTGTGGTGATACTGCCTGACACGGCTGAGCGTTACTTGAGTACGGCAACATTTGAGCCATAAAAGATAACAATTTAATGTAATCAGTCTTTTTAAAACGAAACAAATTGTGCACAACATCAGACATCTTATAACTGACATTCTTATTGTAGGCGGCGGCACGGCAGGTTGCATGGCGGCAATTATAGCCAAACAGCAGGCCCCGTCGCTGCAGGTAACAATTCTTGAGAAGGCGCATATTAACCGCTCTGGTTGCCTTGCAATGGGGCTGAATGCAGTGAATGCGTATCTCGCTGACTCAACGCCCGAAGAGTATCTGCACTATGTAACCGAAGATAATTATGACGTCCTTCGGTCAGATTTGGTGCTATCGATCGGCAGTCGTCTAAACCACATGACGCATATGCTTGAAAGCTTTGGTGTCCTGTTTCCCCGGGGCAAAGACGGCGGCTATATCCCGCGGTCAGCTCGCTCTATTGCCATGCACGGCGAGCACATAAAACCAATCCTTGCCGAGAGTGTGCAAAAGCACGGTGTCAGCGTGTATAACCGCATGCCGGTATACCGGCTTGTGCGCAACAAAAGCGGTGATAGAATCGCCGGTGTTGTCGGATTCAATCTGCGCACGCACGAATTTATCATTGCCCGAGCCCGGGCGATTATAATTGCAACCGGCGGGGCAAGCGGCATTTATCGCCCCTCTAATCCCGGACTGGCGCGCACCAAAACCTGGTATTGCCCGTATAATGCCGGTTCAGGACTTGCCATGGGGATCCGGGCGGGTGCGGAAATGACGTCTTTTGAGATGCGTTTTGTGGCACTGCGCACCAAAGATGTCATTGCCCCTACTGGCACCTTGGTGCTCGGAACTCGCATGCCCCAGTGTAATGCGCGCGGTGAAAAATACCTGCGGACAAAAGAGAATATGCTGGGAAGAAGACTCACTACCTGCGAGCGTCTGCTTTATACAATTGAGGAGCATAAAAAAGGCCGCGGCCCCTGTTATGTGGATGCGAGCTCCCTGAGTCCAAAATTATACAATGATCTCATTGAAAGTTATCTGAACATGGCTCCATCCATAATTCTTGATCTCCTGAGAGACCCGCGCCACCCGAAGACGCACATAGAGGTTTGTGGCTCCGAGCCCTACATTAATGGCGGGCATGGTATGGCTGGCTTCTGGGTTGATGAACACCGACGAACAACGCTTCCCGGTCTTTATGCTGCCGGCGACGTGGCAGGCGGTGCGCCTAAAAAATATATAAGCGGTTGTTTTGCTGAAGCGGCGATAGCGGTTGAGCATATACTGCAGGAGGTGAACGCCGATATATGCGATGGTGTTGATCAGGGGGAAGCACAACAGGCCATTGCCGAGCTTCAGGCGCATTTCACCAAAAAGAGCGGCATAACATTTCACGATGTGGAAGAGCGTTTACAGAAAATTATGGAGGAATATGCAGGCGGATCAACGCAAAATTATGAGACCAATCGAGATAAATTGCTGCTGGCGCGAAGCTATCTGACGGCGCTTGCCGAGCATGCGCGGGCGATGACCGCACAAGACATGCATGAATTGATGAGAGTGCAAGATGCTGCAGATCGTGTTCTTTTGGCCCAGGTTCTGGTTGAGCATATGCTTGCCAGAAAAGAAACGCGCTGGCCCTGTTATCAGACACGTCTTGACTATCCGCTGCGCAATGACCTTGAATATAAACTGTTTATTAATTCAGTCTTTGCCAACAATGCTATCAAGATGTTTAAACGGTCGCTTTTTCCTCCTTACCAGGCAACCCTGTTAGAGGATGCACGGGTATGAGTGTTTTAATTGATTACCGGCTTTGTAATGGATGCCCTGGACGGTATGAAGCATGCTGTGAGGAAATTTGTCCGGGCGATCTATTTCGGCGGGAAAATGGTAAAGCGTCTCTGCGCGAACCTGCCGACTGTTGGGACTGCTGTGCCTGTGTAAAGGCGTGTCCGCGTGCTGCGCTCTCCATCGCCCTGCCCTTTCAGATATCCGAGGCACGGCATCGCCTTGTTGCCCGCCTGAAAAAATATCATATAGTCTGGAAATTAATTGAACGCTCGGGAACAATAATCGCAACCTATACTGTGGAAAACAGAACTCGTCCCATGGCGTCACGAACTGGACAGCCAGACGTAAAAGATCATGAGTGAACAACAGCCGATTTTTCCCTGTAAATCTCTACCGTCGGATGGCAGGCAATGCCGTCTGCTTGGCTTATACCCGCAACGGCAGGCCGGATTATGGATGCAGCGTATAAAAGTATTAGGAGGAATCCTTACTGGTGACCAGTGGCAAGCTCTCGCTGAATTAAACCGTCGTTATACGCCCTCTGCCCCGCTGCATCTTACCACACGACAGGATATTGAATTTCACAATGTCTCTGCTGATGAAATACCGTTGCTGCAAGCCGATATTGCCCGTCATGGTTTATCAGGTATGGGTGCGTGTGGGGATACCCTGCGCAATATTACCGTATGCCCCGGCAGTGGTCTGTGTGCGGAAACCCCTGACCTCATTCCAATAGCTTGGGCGCTCAGGAAAATGCTGGAGAACTATCATGGGATATACTCATTGCCGCGTAAATTTAAAATCAGTTTCTCAGCCTGCCCGAAGGCATGCGCCCAGCCCTGGATAAATGACCTGGGTTTTGTCTTCTCCAGAAATCATGGGGAAGCTGCCATCCAGATCATCTGCGCAGGTTCCTTAGGCCCCCGACCGCAAACCGGCATCAACATAAAAGAACACGGTCGCGTTGAAGACATCCTGCCCCTCGCCCGTGCCGCCATCCGTTTATTTGACAAGTTTGGTGACCGGACGAACCGCAATAAAGCACGACTGCGCCATGTGCGCGAGCGTGTCGGCGATTCAGAATTTAGGGTACTACTTCAGGACGAATTGCGCAATACCAGCGCAATATCTATTCCTGCTTTACCAGAAATATCTGTCCCTTCGCGTAACCTGCTTCATGTTATTGATCTCAATCTCTGGTACGGCAGTTTGAGTTCTGACCACGCCGAAGCAATCGCATATCTTATGCGTGAAGAAAATATCATTGTTCGCCCACAGACCCACCACCGGATATCCCTCTTTGCCCGAAATAAAGACAGTGCCCGAAGGACTGTCCTGGATTGTCCTTCATTGGCGGAACTTGCCAATGGCCCTGATGTCGCATCATGTCCGGGAACCGCTTACTGCTCTCGCGCCCTGGTCAATACCCATGCAGTGGAGAAAGCCATCCGTGAACAGGTTTCTGAATGTACATTGCACGCAATCCGTATTTCTGGATGCCCCAATATGTGCGCGCAATCTGCAGTGGCCGATATTGGGCTGATTGGCAAAATCAAAACCGATCAAACCGGACAACGCAAAGAAGGGTTTTCTGTTGTAACCGGCGGCGGTATGGGCAGAACACCCACCCTTGCACGGCAATACCTAAGCTTCATTACAGCAGAGGAAGTGCCTTCTTTAATAAAACAGCTTATTGCAAAAGGCTAAGATAGATGTATAAGGACGCTGTCGAACGTTTTATGAAAAAGCTGAGCGAATCACTAAGTCTGCATAGACTGATAAATAACCTGTTCTCTGGGTGTTGGTTATTTCCTGAAAGAATTATGAAAAGATAAAGGAGTGCTGGATGAATTGGGAAGAGGAAGCGTTAGCGCGCATTGAGCAGGTTCCCGTGCCTCCGGTCATGGCGCGTTTGGCAAGACTTGATGCCGAAATGCGGGCACAGCGTAAAGGTCTTGACCGGGTAACCTTAGACATTGTGCTTGAAACAGAAAAAGGCTATGTCAGAACCTTCGGAGCAGAAGCAGTTGCAAGCATTACCGCCATGGCTGAAGGTAAAGACCCGGGTCTCCCGGAGGAGTTTTATGAGGAAGATAGCGAGGATCTTTTTTCCATTCAGCTCTGCCCTGCAAAATATGGCGCCTGCACAGCAGAAAAGCGCGGCATGATGCGCGATATTCTCAAGCCAGTGCGTCAAAAGCTCAAAGCTTTTAATGTAACGCAGATTATAATGAATAAATCCGAACCGCCGCTTATGTCGCATCACGTGTTTACTGTGTCAATTATCGGCTGCCCGAACTGCTGTTTGTCACCATATTTCTCTGATTTTGGCATCATATGCTTATATCAGCCCGAAGTGAATAATGATGAGTGTGTCCAGTGCGGGGCCTGCGCCAATTACTGCACTGAACAGGCAATACGCTTTGAAAAAAACCAAACCATCATAGATTATGCTGCATGTGTCATGTGTGGCGGATGCATTAACAAGTGTCCGGTTGATGCTTTGTCAATTAGCCGGACGGGCTACAAGGTGGTTGTCGGGGGCTGCGGTTCACGCCACCCCCGGCTTGCTCAAACGGTTACCCAATGCACCAATAAAGCAGGCGTCCTGCAAATTCTTGAAAAGGCCTTGAAGCTGTTTGAACAAGCTCCCGTGGATGGAAAAGAACTATCTTTTCATGGCGTGATTAAAAAGCACGGAGTGGATGGTCTGCGGATATAAGTAAGTCTCTCATAACCTTCCGATAGAGTTAAGCAACTTATTGATCAGAACTTCATTCTGAAGGGTCAAAAAAATCTTTCAGGATGATGAAGCAATTCCAATGCTGGTTAAAATGGACCATCCTAATTGATGCATTTATTACAGGTTGGCTGAAATTAACCAGCCTCACAGCCGTTAAAACATTTAATAGCTGTCTCTCCACGCGCCGGAACTTTATAACATTTTGATATTACATTATATTTTAAATTTGTCCTGGCTTATAATGCAATTATATTGTTTGGCATACTACTTGTTATATTATAATCATAAACATAGGCCTTCCAAAATTGTCCTATGAAAATCTGTACTGCAACAACTGCCAAAACGGTCCCCCCCTCCCCGGCATTTTGCAGTGTAAGCAGTATGGATGATACTGGTTAATCTGGTGTTGCTTCAGGTTTATAACCTGAGGCAACTTCCGGATTAACAAGCAGCGAATCATGAAACTCCCAATTGCCACGACCTCAGTCTTACCTGATAAGAAAAATAAAGCAACAGAACCATATACAAGCCCGAAAATTAACACGTATTCGGAACATGAAATCATTGAACTAATTGGCCCTGCAACTACCTGTGGATCGGAAACTCTTGGCACGCCCCCGTTTGGTAATGCCTACGGCTATCGCCACGGTCGCGGTCGCAAACATTAACTGACTCAATGAAAAAGTGTTTTAGTAACGCTACCGCGCCAGATGCAAAAAATGCAGCGTAATTAACCTGCTGCATTTTTTGCTGGATGAAATTCAGTGCATTACACCTCGCATTAATGTGAAAAAGCCCCATCCCATTTTACACAATTCCCAGGTAGCACAACACAGTTGCCCAGAAAAATACCGTGTCCGCTAATCTTAACACTTCTAATGCCAATTCACAGGTCGGGTCTGGCAGTATATGGCAACTTGTTTTTAAAACTATTTCTACAACCTCTATGGTGAACCAGGTAATAAGATAATCCTGACAATTATAGCCCTGAATTTGCATGAGAGTCTTAACCCTCACTTCAGAGTTTGTATTCAGTTTGGATACTTCGAGGACAGCATACAGCCGTGTCATTAAATTCTGGGGAACAAAGGTTTTATACCTTTCTAAATCTACTTCCGATAATTTCAGTTCCGCTATTTCTCTGGACGCATTTTCAACCGCCCGCAGCGCATGTTCCTTGATGCCCAGAATCTCTGCATCAGATAACACAAGAGGGTCACTATTATGTCTGATATCTAATCCCCGAGAAGTTACGCAGGTAACGGTTTTATTATGCCCAACGCTCAATTCGCTGGCCGCCGTTAAAGAAAGATTAAAAATACCCGAAACTGTTGCGCAGATCGCAAAAATTTTTATAATAAAATTTTTGCTTAATTGTCTGCCCATATCTACACTCCTTTTTTAAGAAAAAATTTTAAATAACCACTTAAACAAAGGCAAGGTATTTTTTCTCGCAATAAGGAATCACGCGAAATTAGGCGCAGGCCGTAATCGAACGCGAATAATCCAGAAAGCTCAGCATTGGCTTTGGCACTAAAAGCCCGCGTACCTCAATTACATAAGCAGACCATTAAAAAGGAGGGCTTTTGATAATTATCATCAAAAGCCCTTAAACCACCATAATATTCTACTGGTCGGGAAGGGGGGATTTGAACCCCCGACTTCATGCTCCCGAAGCATGCGCGCTAACCAGACTGCGCTACTCCCCGTTGCCTTATAAATTACATCATGAAACGCAGTCTGTCTATTGTTTTTTTTACTATAAAGAACCTGGTATATTTGTATATCTGCTTATGATGCTATGACTATAATTCAGATGCAACTTGCCAGCCAAAAAATACCAGCGGAAATACTTGTGAATACTGCACAACGACTGTTCCAGTTCCTACTATCACCGGAACTTCCGCCAGCGATGACCCAACTAAAAGAAGGATAATATCGCCTGTCGTTTCCCCAACGCGCGCATTAAGCGCCCAGTAGGCACCGGTAAACAGTTCTCCAACGGCGGCATAAAATCCATAGCCGCCAAAACTCGCAATGGCAAGCCCCCCGCCTTCATTAAACTTGACCTGGGAGTTCAAAACTGCAAGCGGTGTAACCAGAAAGCAGATATATGTATTACCATTTACCGCATTAACCCCGATTTGATTTTGCGCCTGGACAGCGCCTGCAAATACTGCAACCATGATGATTCCACAACAGACTGCAATCAAATTTTTTCTGCTCGTCATAAAACCTCCCTTAATATTTTTGTTCTTTTTCTGGTTGTGGTGTGTTCGCTCCACTTGCTTTTCTCTCTTTCTCCAGTTTATCCATCAAGGCGCCAAGATTTGTGGTCAGTGTGCCTGCTTCTTTTAAGAGCTCATCGCGATCAATAATCTTTTTTTTAACCAGCAAGTTTACCAGCGCGCCCTGCAGTATGGTGGTGGTATTTATGGCCTCATAACATCGATTTATCTCCTTGTTGAATTCATTCTTCAGGTAGTTGAACGTCAATACCTGTCCAACGACAAGGGCCAATAAAATTATCAGCGTAAAACGAGGACTGTAACTATTTTTATCCATGTCACTTAGTAAGCAAATAAGGTTCCAAGCAAAGTATTAAATCTTACAATAAAAATTGAAAGGTAAAAAGCGCTGATAAACCAATAAATTGGCAATAATCAGCAAAACAATATTTTAAATCGGATGGTAAATTTTTCTATCAGGTCAACCCTGTTTGGGTTCTCGTGAGCCATATGTTTTGCCATCCTGGTTTATTACAACCATAAAATCACTCGGCGCTCTCATAAAAACGTGTTATGCGATTACTGCTGTTTAGAAATTTCCCTGTCTTATAACTGTATTTTCTTTATCATTCAAGCATTATGTGTGGACAATTTATTTTTGAAATATGTTAATGTTGCCTGCAACCCTTCGTCAAGCGACACCTGTGGACTCCATCCAAGCAGTTCTCTTGCTTTGGAAATATCAGGCTGTCGGACCTTGGGGTCATCCTGAGGAAGCGGTTTAAAAATTATTGAGCCGCTACCGCCGGCAATTTCCTGAATTTTTTTGGCAAAATCCATAATGGTCATCTCCGTTGGATTGCCAATATTGATTGGCTCATTAATGGTTGAGCACAGCAGGCGATATATACCCTCAATCAAATCAGATACATAGCAGAAACTTCTGGTCTGCATTCCATCCCCAAACACCGTCAGGTCTTCACCTTTAAGTGCCTGATATATAAAACTCGGCACAACCCTGCCGTCATTCAGACGCATCCGCGGGCCGTAGGTGTTGAAAATTCTGACGATTCTGGTGTCAACATTGTGATACCGGTGATAGGCCATGGTCAGAGCTTCTGCAAACCGTTTTGCCTCATCATACACTCCGCGCGGACCTATTGGGTTAACATTGCCATAATAGGTTTCCGGCTGCGGATGAATGAGCGGGTCGCCATATACCTCCGAGGTAGATGCCAGCAGAAACCGGGCCTGTTTTGCCTTGGCCAGCCCCAGCGCCTTATGCGTCCCCAGAGAACCAACTTTCAGTGTTTGAATAGGAAGTTCCAGATAGTCAATCGGGCTGGCAGGCGACGCAAAGTGAAGAATATTATCCAGAGGACCATCAATAAAAATATATTCGGTAACGTCATATTTTATAAATTTAAAATTTTCATTGCCCGCAAGATGCGCAATATTGGCCGTATCGCCGGTTATCAGGTTGTCCATGCAGATCACTTCATGGCCTTCCTGAATAAGTCTATCGCAAAGATGGCTTCCTAAAAATCCCGCACCGCCTGTTACCAACGTGCGCATAGATCGGGTAGCTCCTTTCCGCTTTACGGTTTCAAGCCAATGCCAAAATAAATAAACCCTTTTTCTTTAAGCTTTTTACTGTCATAGATGTTGCGCCCGTCAAAGATTACCGGATTTTTCATGAGACTTTTTATTTTTTCAAAATCCGGCTCACGAAATTCGTTCCACTCGGTGATCAACAAAAGCGCATCTGCATCCTTCAGGACGTCATAATTCTTGGCACCATAAATAAGGCGATCGCCAAATATTTTTTTTGTTTCATGTATCGCAACCGGATCAAACGCAGCGATCACTGCTCCGGCAGTAAGCAGCCGATTAATTATCTCAATTGATGGCGCGTCCCGCATATCATCGGTGCGCGGTTTAAAGGATAAGCCCCATAACGCAATCTTTTTCCCCTGCATCATATTGCCAAAATAGGCAATGACTTTGTCTGCCAACAGCCGCTTTTGCTGTTGATTAACCTCTTCTACCATGGGCAAAATTTTCATTTCATACCCGGCCTCCTGCCCAAACTTGATGATCGCTTTGACATCTTTGGGAAAACAGGACCCACCATACCCCACGCCGGGGAACAGGAACGAAGAACCGATGCGCGGATCGGAACCAATGCCGCGGCGGACAAGGTTTACATCAGCCCCCAGTCTTTCGCACAAGTTGGCTATCTCATTCATAAAAGAGATGCGTGTTGCCAGCATTGCGTTCGCAGCATATTTGGTAAGCTCTGAGCTTCTGATATCCATGGCAAGGATCGGCTTGCCGGTTCGGACAAACGGTTCATAGAGTTCTTTCATCAGTTCTGTTACACGCGGATCATTGGTGCCGATCACTACCCGGTCGGGTTTCATAAAATCGTCAATTGCCGCCCCTTCTTTGAGAAATTCAGGGTTAGAGGCTACGTCAAATGGCTCGCGCGTTTCCTGAGCAATTATCTCCTTGACGCGTTCGGTTGTCCCGACCGGCACGGTGCTTTTCGTTACCACGATCTTATACCCATTCATATGTCTTCCGATTTCCCTGCTCACCGACCATACTGAGCTGAGATTCGCCGAGCCGTCATCAGACGAGGGCGTGCCGACAGCAATAAAAATAAATAACGAAGCTTGTACGCCATGGGCAAGGTCGGTGGTAAAGGAAAGCCGGCCTTCGTTCATATTGCGCTTGATCATTTCATCAAGGCCGGGTTCATAGATAGGTATATGGCCCTTGTTGAGCTGATCTATTTTGGCGCTGTCTATATCAACACAAATAACGTCATTGCCGGTTTCAGCGAAACACGTGCCGGTAACAAGGCCGACATAGCCGGTTCCAATCATGCAGATCTTCATTTAAGCCTCCGTTTAGTGTGCCTGTAAATATTCCCGTAACGCCGCATCCCAGTGCCGCAGTTCCATGCCCGTTGCCCGGGTGAATTTGGTGCAATCCAGCACCGAATATGCCGGCCGTTTCGCTGGCCGTCTGATCTCATACGAGGTAATGGGAACAACAACGGCGTTGCTGTGCGTCAGCTCCACGATACGGCATGCACATTGATACCAGGTGCAGATTCCCTGATTGGCGATATGATAAATCCCGCGCGGGCTGATAGCGAGCAGCGCTTTGATTGCCAGGGCAAGATCGCGCGTATAAGTGGGACAGCCGGTCTGATCGTTGACCACCTGCAATTCTTTTTTTTCCTGCGCCTGCTGTTTGATGGTATCTACAAAATTGGTGCCGCCTTTGCCATACAGCCACAGACTGCGTATAATGACATGCCGGTCCAAAATATTCCGCACAAAATCCTCTCCCGCGCGTTTTGAATGTCCATATACAGAAAGGGGATGCGGCTCGTCAGATTCCACATACGGCATCCGTTTGCTGCCGTCAAAAACATAATCGCTGCTGATATGAACGAGCAGGCTTGCCGTGTCACGGCACGCAAGCGCAATATTTTTTACACCGGTCGCATTAACCGCAAATGCTTTTTCCTGCTCTGTTTCACAATCGTCAACCCGCGTATAGGCAGCACAGTTTATCACCACATCCGGTCGAAATGTATTTAACGCGTCATAAACCGCTTCCCGCTGGCAGATATCCAATTCATGCTCTCCCTGAGCAATCACCTCATAGGATTCTTTTAAAACTGCAGTGAGATCGCGCGCCAGCATCCCTCCGGCGCCTGTTATGAAGATTTTTTTTGCCATTACCAAAAACGAAATGGATTGTCATGCACGAGCGGTTACGTCTGATTACAGGGGACTGCAGTTAACCAGGAGCCCGGATTCAAATCCGCATAGTTTTTGAAACTCGGTGTATAGCATCTCGTTCTTACCCCCAGCGGCCTCTTTTACCGATCTTCATACCAGCGCTTATAGAAAGCAAGGTATTCACCGCTTTTGACCCGGCTCCACCATTCTTGATTATTAAGATACCACGCGATTGTTTCTTTCATTCCTCTCTGAAAATCATATTTTGGCGTCCACCCCAATTCCCGGCTTAATTTTGTACAATCTATCGCATAGCGTCGGTCATGGCCTGGCCTGTCTTTAACATGTTTTATAAGGGTTTCGGGTTTTCCGAGCTCATTAAGTATCATATGGGTGATTTCGCGATTAGTTTTTTCGCAATTGCCACCAATGTTATATATCTCGCCTGGTCTGCCTTTATGCAGCACCAAATCAATGGCAGCGCAATGGTCTGCCACATGAATCCAGTCGCGCACATTAAGCCCATCTCCATAAAGCGGCAAAGGCAAATCAGCCAGTGCATTGGTGATAAACAGAGGAATAAGCTTTTCAGGGAACTGGTATGGTCCGTAGTTATTGGAGCAGCGCGTGATAATTGTTTGCAGCCCGAATGTTTCAAAATATGATCGCACTAGAAGGTCTGCGCCTGCTTTGCTGGCTGAATACGGGCTATTAGGCGCCAGCGGCGTTGTTTCCACAAATTTTCCTTCCGGTCCGAGTGATCCATATACTTCATCAGTTGAAATCTGGATAAAACGTTCTACCCGGTGCCGCAGCGCTGCATCAAGCAGCACCTGGGTTCCCAGAACATTGGTGCGAATAAAAACACCCGCGTTATCAATGCTGCGGTCAACATGGGATTCTGCTGCAAAATTTATAATTGCATCAACGCCGTCAGCAATTACCCGGTTGACCTGTTCAGCATCGCCAATATCGCCTTTGATGAATTGATATCGGGGATGGCTGCCGGTTCCTTCGGCGCTGGCCACATCTTGCAGATTTTCAAGATTGCCGGCGTAAGTCAATGCATCAAAATTAATCACCACATATGCAGGATGCGTGGTTAATATATGGCGAATAAAATTAGAGCCAATAAATCCGGCGCCGCCGGTTACGAGAATCTTCATAAGTGCGGCCTCAATTCTCCGTGGTGCAGGAAGGCTGTTTTTCAGCCGTCTTGTCGTGACCAGTTATACGGCACGGAAGGGTCATGGGGGTCTATGCGATATTCATCAGGGTTCTGGTAGTCATAAACGGCGGTGGGACAGTTGATTACCAACGCTTCATCAAGGCTTATACATTTGAAGCCGTGATAAACCAACGGGGGTATCTGGAGGAGCAGAGGGTTGTGTTCTCCCATAAAAAATTCGTTAACCTCTCCAAACGTCTGCGATGCGGGCCGGGCATCATACAGCACTATTTTCATCATCCCTTTGACCACCACCATATTATCGGTTTGCTCCTTATGGTAATGCCATCCTTTTACCACACCGGGATAGGCAGTAGTAAGATAAATCTGGCCAAATTGTATGAACAGTTCATCGTCGGCGCGCAGCATTTCCATTAATCGGCCGCGCTCGTCCGGAATGACTTTTAATTTCTTTGTTTTTACGCCATCAATCATTTACCCAACCTTAAAAATTTGCTTGGCAGGTGAATCGGTGAACAAGTGAATCCACTGCTTAATTATTTCTTCTGCTCGCAACCACTTCGCCGCTTTATCCGATATTCATACATTATTTGCACCGGTCCTGGCTACCAGGTTGCTTGCCCTGAGCAATGACTCAAATGTCCCCGCGTCAGTCCACCATCCGTCAAGGATATCATAGGTCATAGTGCCGCGTTTAATATAGGCATTATTAACATCGGTGATCTCAAGCTCTCCCCTCCCGGAGGGCTTGAGCGTTCTAATAATATCAAAAACGGTGTTATCAAACATGTAAATACCGATGACCGCGTATTTTGAAGGGGGCTTCTTTGGTTTTTCAATTATCTCTGCAATCTTGTCATCTTTAAACCGCACCACACCAAATCGCTCTGGATCAGGTACCTCTTTTAGTAAAATTTTTGCGCCGGTCTTCTGTTTTTTAAATTTTTTAACCGCCTGGTTGATATTTTTTTCAATAATATTATCACCAAGAACCACGCAAATCGGCTCTTGATCAGCAAAGAATTCTGCCAGACTTAGGGCTGCGGCAATTCCGCCCTCGCCCTCCTGATAGGTATAATTGATGTGGTCAAGCCCGAAATCTTTTTTTCCGTTGCCGAGGAGCCGCAAAAAATCACCGGCATTATTGCCTCCCGTGACAATAAGGATATCCCGTATGCCGGCATTCACCAGGGTTTGGATGGGATAATAAATCATCGGTTTGTCAAACACCGGCAAGAGATGCTTATTGGTTATCCGGGTTAATGGCGACAATCTGGTGCCCAAGCCACCGGCAAGGATTATGCCTTTCATCGGGATGCCTCAAGTTTATTAAGGTTTTTTAATAAGATAAATTTTTATTGCTTATAAAGTAAAACCGTCTCTTAGTCAAGGGGTTTATGACGGCGAGACTTTTCCACAATATTTTATTGGTGGGGATGCACCAGCGCCGGGAGTTCTTCTCTGCCGCAACATGGTGCTCTTCCGCTGGCATCACAACCCCGGCACCGTGCATATCCTGCCGTGGCCAGGCAGCCAGTAGAACCGTTGCCACCGGTGCTGCACGGGAGTCTGGGGAGTACAAAATATAACGGCATCCGCCGTGTTCCCGGCACGGATGCTTGTGTCGCGGCTATGACTCTCCAGGAGCTGGTGTTTCATTTTTCACTTTTTACCCATTGCGGTTTACCTGGAGTTCAGTGATACATTGTGGGAAAAGTCCTGGCTTATGACATTGAATAAAATGGGAAAGTTGCTTCCAGATTTTGTCTTTGCCCTCCCCTGTTTTAGCAGAAAAGAGGATAATGTCTCCTACTACATTCATCCGCGCGCGCCATACCCTGAGCGCGGTAATCTGCTCCTGTCTGGAAACCTTGTCGATCTTCGTTAGCACAATCATACAGGGAATATTATGCTGTTTCAGCCATTCGCTAAAGAGCAATTCATCCTCCCGGGGTTCGCGCCTCACATCTCCCAAAACGGTAACCAGGCACAGCGTCGGCCTTTTTTTAAGATACCCTTCTATGAGGGGGAGCCATTTTTTCCTGACGCACAAAGGCACTTGCGCATATCCGTATCCGGGAAGATCTACAAAATAGAAGGCCCCGTTTATCTCCAAAAAGTTTATAGACTGGGTTCTGCCTGGTGATGCGCTCGTTCTCGCAACTCCTTTACGATTGAGCAGCACATTGATAAGCGACGATTTTCCCACATTGGATCTTCCGGAAAAAGCAACTTCGGGAAGCTTCGGCTTCGGTAAATCACGCGTCTGATACACGCTTTTAATAAAACGAACCACCGTAACTTTCATAGCTGAAGCATTACTTCCTGATTAACAAGATTCCGATAGTGCAGACGCAATTCCTCAGTGAATTTCCCCGGTTTGCCATCGCCAATCTTTTTCTCGTTGAGCATGACCAGAGGCATTATTTCCATAAGCGAGTTTGTTAAAAATGCTTCATCAGCCGCTGCCAGTTGTTCAGGAGAAAATGTTTCCTCTCGCGGCTGCAACCTGGCAGCGCCCGCAATTTCAAGCACTGCAGCCCGGGTAATACCCGGCATGACGCCAGCGTCAACCGGCGGTGTCATAAGGAGATTGTCTTTGATGAGGAACACATTGGATCCCGCCCCTTCCGCAACCCATCCCAATGAATTCACCAGTAGTGCCTCATGCGCTTCATGTTCGCGCGCTTCAAGCCGGGCCAGAATATTGTCCAGGTAATTGAGGCTCTTGATGCGGGATAATGGCGAAAAGCTATTTCTTCGCACAGAAACAAGACGGGCCTTATATCCTGTTGCATAGTCGTCTGTCCGGTACGGAATAGAGGATTTTATTGATATTAAAAAAGACGGCGTGAGACCTGCAGGAGGGTCAGGTCCTTCGCCGTCTCCTCTAAAAATAGAGATGCGAACTGCTCCCTCAATAATTTTTTCCCGCTGTAAAATCTCCTTTAGGCTCTGTTCAACCGCACGAACGACATCGTGAAATTGTATCTTTAAAACCTGCAATCCTTCCTGTAACCGTTGCATGTGCTGCCCGAACCGAAACAGCCTCCCCTTATAAACACGCAGGGTTTCAAACACGCCGTCGCCGTAGAGCAGCCCTCGGTTAAAGGGCGAGATACCCGTGCCCTCCGAAGGCAATAATTTCCCGTTGAAATAAACGCATCCCGTCATAAAGAATTTCAGAGAGTGCCTCTTGTTCTGCCAAACTAAACGAGCCTGCTCCTGCTTGCGGCAGCGCTTATTTCAGCTTTTCAGCAAGTTCTTTTCCAAAGCTGATACAGGATTCTATATCCTGGGGCGAAGGATACCAGTTTACCCGTATCCCTTCCTGTATAATTTCAAAACCGGATTCTTTCAGCTTTTCAGTTATTATCTTTGCCGATTCTCCGCTCCAACCATACGCGCCAAATGCTGCCGCCTTTTTATTTTTAAAGTTCAGTCCTTTTACTTCCTCAAGAATGCCGGCAACCGCTGAGAGAATGCCGCGGTTTACGGTCGGCGAGCCCACCACGATTGCTTTTGCTTTAAAAATCTCCGTAATAATATCGGCTTTGTCAGAGCGTGCGACGTGAAAGAGCTTAATAGCGACGCTGCTGTCGGCTAATTTTATGCCTTCAGCTATGGCCTCTGCCATCCGGCGGGTGCCGTTCCACATGCTATCATAAATAAGGGTAATCTGATTTTCCTGATAGTTTTGCGCCCATTGGGTATATTTCTCCACAATGTGCAGCGGATCTTTACGCCATATGATGCCATGGCTCGGGCAGATCATCTCCACCGGAAGATTGAGCGCCAGCACTTCTTTTATTTTTTTGTCAACCAGCATGCTGAACGGGGTCAAAATATTTGCGTAATATTTAATGGCTTCCTGAAACAGCTCCCACTG
Source organism: uncultured Thermodesulfobacteriota bacterium (assembly GCA_964594075.1). Lineage (GTDB taxonomy): Bacteria > Desulfobacterota > WTBG01 > CAIYCZ01 > CAIYCZ01 > CAZQKW01. The sequence goes on from CAZQKW010000021.1 coordinate 27,150, forward strand.
GTCAACCACATCATTATACATAAGTTCCGAGCAGTAGTGCTGGCCAAACGCATCGTTGCTGAATAGCACCTTATCGCCGGTCAGGTAGCAGAACATGCTGTCAGGCCAGTGGAGCATCGGCGCCTCAATAAAAATCAAATCTTTGCTTCCCAGATTCAGCTTATCCCCGGTCTTGACTATCTGAAAGTTCCAATCCTGATGATACTGACCCTTAAGCGACTTAACGGCATTGGCGGTACAATAAACAGGGGTGTTGGGAATTTCCCGCATCAATTCCGGCAGGCTGCCGCTATGGTCTGTTTCGCCGTGGTTTGCAATCACCGCGTCTATCTTTTTCAGATCAATTATCTTTCCGAGTTGCCGCACAAACTCCCGATCAAAAGGAGCCCATACTGTATCAATCAGCACGGTCTTCTCCTCTCGCACCAGATATGAATTATAGGTTGAGCCCCGGTGTGTTGACAACTCTTCGCCGTGAAAACTGCGCAATTCCCAGTCGGTCTTCCCCACCCAGATGATATTATCTTTAATCTTAAAAGCCATACTCATATCCTCCGTAAAAAGGTTTTATTGCAATATGCTATAAAAGCAGCTCTTTTTAATGAAAAACACCTCACAATAATTAAGCAGCCGCACTATTTCCTGCTAACGGTCCCCTCCGGGCAAAGCCGCTTATACTCCTTCATCATGCACCGATCCTGAATAAAAACAATGCCGGCGCTTTCAGCAATTTTACGCGCCTGTTCATTAAAAATACCATCCTGCAACCAGATGACCCTTATGTCGCCGTGCGTCTTTTTTCTATCAACAGCTTCCTCTGTTATCCTAATTACTTCCGCCGAGGGGCGAAATACCTCAAGAATGTCAATATGAGCTGGTACCTCACCCAGTCGTTTATAGCACTGCAACCCTAAGATCACGCCTGCCGTTGGGTGTATTGGAATAATAACATATCCTTGACGCAAGAGGAAGGCCGGAACGTAATGGGCTGCTTTTTGTGCATTATGGGACATGCCATATACAGCAATAACATGATATTGTTTAAAAACTTCCCTTATATCCTGGTCTCTTATCATAGGGGCTGACGCGTCTTCCAACTATTATCCGTTATTATTCCCAGCGCCTGCATAATTCCTTTTCCTTTATGCATGGTCTCGTCATACTCCATCTCGGGATCAGAGTCTGCAACAATGCCTCCGCCTACATTAAAATAAAACGTACCGTTAATATGCACAATGGTGCGAATCAGGATATTTAAATCAGTTTCACCGTTAAACCCCAGATACCCAAAAGAGCCGGTGTATATTTTCCTTCTGCACGGTTCAAGTTCTTCAATAATCTCCATAGCCCGAATTTTGGGCGCGCCGGTAATTGACCCGCCGGGAAAGCATGCCCGCAGGCAATCAATATGATCAGAACCCTCCGTAAGCTCACCCTTAATCGTTGCAACAAGATGATGGACAACCGGGTGTGTTTCAATCCGTATCAGTTCCTCCGGGAAAATAGTTCCAAAGCGGCATACCCTGCCCAGATCGTTTCGTTCCAGATCTACGATCATGATAAGTTCTGCACGATCCTTTTCGCTTGCCTGCAACTCTTTGAGGAGCCGCTGATCTTCGGCTGTTGTTGGGCCACGCGGCCTGGTGCCCTTAATTGGTCTGGTTTCCACCAGGGAGCCAGAAAGACGCAAAAAACGTTCAGGCGATGAGCTCAGCACGTGATAATCGCCGCCGTGAAAAAATCCAGCGAACGGCGCCGGGCTTATCCGCCGAAGCCGCATATATATTGCAAGCGGATTTTCAGGAAGCCGACACCTGAAACGTTGTGAAAGGTTGACTTGATAGATATCTCCTGCTTCAATGTAGTTTTTTGCGACCTGAATTGCCCTGCAGTAGGCCGCCCGGTCAAATGTTGCTGTCACCTCAGAGGCTGCGGTATGTGCCGGCATTTTGCAAACGGATGCGTCGTGCACGGGCGACAATGACAGCGCGGTTTTAAGTTCATTTATATCGCGCTGCGCCAGTTTTTGTTGCCATGCGGGCCGCGTTTCAGGAAATCCCGAGGATGCGACCAGAACTTTCTCCTGCAAATGATCAATAATAATTACAGTGCTGTAGAATCCAAGACAGCAGTCGGGCAGGGCAATATCATCGGCTGCAGAGACCGGAAGAGATTCAATAACTCGGGCAAGATCGTAACCAAAATAACCGACTGCGCCGCCCAGGAACGGGGGCGTCTGATCGGGTGGCATAAGTTTAAAGCGATAAAAAAGCTTTTTCAAAGCAATAAAGGGATCTTGGTGCAGGATTTCTTGGTGCGTGTTTTGTGTGATTGTTATACACGATCCATTGCACGCAAAAATGAGGAACGGATTGCATCCCAGATATGAATACCGCGCTCCGGGAAAATTTACTGCGGCGCTATCCAGATAGAAACTAAACGGCTTATGAAGAATTCTGCCCGGTATGGCGGGCCAATCACGATAGCCGCAGAGTTCTTCAATGAGCGGATAAGCGGTAACGGGCTGGGCGTCAGGCATAGGTCAGGCCCAGATCTTTGATTTCCTGCAGATCGATTGCCGGGCTGCGTCCACTGGTCGTGAGATAATTGCCTATCATAATGCCATCAGCGCCGGCAAGATACACCAAGGGCTGCAACGTGCGCAATCCTACTTCTCTGCCCCCGCATATCCGTATCTCGGTACGGGGGAGGATAAAGCGGAATAATGCGACGGTTTTTAATATGTCAAGCGGGTCAGGAGGAGACAAATTGGCAGCAGGGGTGCCGGGAATGGGATGCAAAAAATTGAGCGGCACACTGTCCACCCCAAGATCGCGCAGGGTAAACGCCAACTCCACCCGCTGTTCCCGCGTTTCTCCCAGACCAAAAATACCTCCGGCGCATATCTCAAGCCCTATCTGCTGTGCAAGGCGAACGGTTTGCACCCGCTCATCAAACCGGTGCGTAGAGCAAATGGATCTGAAGAAGCTGGGCGCTGTTTCAAGGTTGTGATGGTAACGCGTGAGTCCTGCCTCTTGAAGCATCTGCAGCTGGCCGCGAGAAAGTATGCCAAGCGAGGCACATGGAATAACCGTCCCCTGCTGCGAAATCGCACCAAGGGCGTCACATATTTTTTTTAACTCGCGAGGGGATACCCTTTTCCCGCTCGTAACTATGCTGAAACGACTGGCACCGTTCTGTTGCGCTATTGTTGCGGCTTCCAGAATGCTGTCCATGTCTATGAGGGAATACTGCTTAACCGATGTGTTATAATATGATGATTGCGCGCAGAAAATGCAGTCTTCGGAACAGCGGCCTGACTTAGCATTCACAATTGCACAAAGCTGTATAACGGAACTGCGGAAATGATTCCTGATTGTATTGGCGTGAAACAGCAGCATAAACAGTTCTTCATGCCCCTCCAGGCCGCTGATTGTCTGAGCCTCGCTGTGCGTGGCAGATCCGCCAGATAAAATCTTATCTGTCAGTTTTTGCAAAAAGGCGTGAAGTTGTTTTCTCCGTTTTGTTTTCATGGCAGAGGTTTTTGGACAGTCACAGTATACCTGCACCGACAACAATCCCTATCTTACACATCCAGGCGCAACGACACATCGCCACAGATAATCTCCTGGCAGGCACCGTTTGTATCTATAACAATAAGGTGGCCGTTATCATTTATGCTCTGTGCGATGCCCCTTATTGTTCTGTCGCCTGAAAAGATGGTAACGCGTTTACCGCGTATCAGTGCATGCTGCTCCCATGACCTTCTTATGGCCTCAACACCGCCGGTATTGAGTATGTGATACTGGTCATCAAGTTCCTCCAATAATGCTACTAAAAGCGCAAATCGCGATACCGTTTTTCCCCGTTCAAGTCGCAGGGATGTTGCTGTGCTCTGAAGCTCGGGGTGTTCGCTAAATTCGTTGTTCACATTAAGTCCGATGCCAACCACCGCATACAGAACCTGTTGCGGATCGGCCGAGAATTCGGTTAGAATCCCACATACTTTTTTGCCCCCGAGATAAATGTCGTTAGGCCATTTTATATGCGCTGTAACACCGCAGATCCGCCGTATGGCGTTAACTATTGCCACTGAAGCTATCATGGTCAACCGAAACAATGCAGCAGGGGGTAATTTGGGGAAAAAAATGATGCTGCATAAAATGCTGCTGAACACAGGAGCCAGCCATGTTCTATCCATGCGCCCGCGTCCGGCAGTTTGCTCTTCGGCAAGCACCACCGTGCCGTCGGCAGCTCCCTCCGCAGCAAGCTTTTTTGCAAAACTATTGGTGGAATCAATTCTGGGGAAATAATAAATGTGCCGGGCTATCCGCACCGTTGATAATGAATCATGTATAAAATCCGGGTAGAGTCGGACTGGAACTTCCTGCAGGCAGTATCCGGCATCGTGATGATATGCGATTACTGCTCCGCGGGTTTGGAGCGCCTCAATGTGGCGATGAACCTCTGCTGGTGTTATATGCAGCAAATCGGCAAGGGTAGCTGCAGCGACAAAAGTGCCGCAGCGGTCTAACAGAAGAGCAAGAAGGTGCCGTTCATTATCAATTTTCACGCGAGTGGTTTTTTACCGTATTTACTTTTTTGCCACGGTTCAGTTTATACGGCTGAGCCTTATTTCCGGTTCCCGCACATGCCTTTACGCAAATGCCGCATATATAATGTCCGATATTGCCGGAGTTCTTAAAGCCACGCAGCATTTCAAAACACTTTCGATGATCAAAAGCAGTCACATCCTCCTTAATCGCCTGTGCAGGGCATACAGCAATGCACTGCCTGCAGGAACCACATTTACCCTTGAACGGTTCATTGGCAATGAGCGGGTAATCCGTCAATACGCTCACCAGCCGAACCTGGGCGCCATAAAGCGGATGCACCAGAAGATTATTCCGCCCCAGCCATCCATGTCCTGCGGCTATCGCAATAGCCTTATGCGATACATGGCCCTTTTGTCCCTCCCAATCTATAACCTGTGATGCTGCAATGGGGAGAGCAGTAAACCCCTTTTCCTGAATTGTTCGCGCTAACGAAAGCGCTGCCCGATCAAGCAAATAATTAACCTGGCGGTAATGGTGAAGATACAGCGGCGTCGGCCGATCCTGAATATCGTCTATAACGGGCTTTAACAACCTGACGCCCAAGGAGATGCCATAGCTAAGGGCGTGTACAATTTTTTGGTCAAGCTGCAAAAAATGTTTTTTCAGGTCGCAAATGTCGGCAACGCCAAACAGATCAATGCCCAGCTGGCGTGATTCTCGTTTAAGCCCCTCGGTATTTGCTTTTTTATGTGCTGCATCCTTTATTTTCATAATCGTTGCCTCATAGCTTCTCCTCCAGAAAATGGGGATGGACCTGCCTCGCATTTTTTCATATAGATCATTAATATGGACAGGGCGGCAGGGGTAATGCCGGAAATTCTCGACGCCTGGCCCAATGATGTGGGACGAATTTCGCTGAGCTTCTGCCGCACTTCGGTGGTAAGATTTGGCACCGCAAAATAATCAAGATCACGCGGCAACAACTTCTGCTCCAGCCGCCTGAATTTCTCCACCATCTGTTGCTGGCGTTCAATATACCCTGCATATTTTACCTGTATTTCAACTTGTTCCAAAACATCGTCAGAAACGCAGGGAGTACAATGCGGCAAATCCTTAAATGCGCGATAATCAAGCTCAGGCCTGCGCAGCAGCTCCTGTAAAGACGCGGTTTGCCGTAAGGGGGAGCTGCCCCATCTTCTGAGCCATTCCTGCACCTCCGATGTAGGTTGTATCCTGGTTTCTTTGATCCGCTTCAGTTCTTTTTCTATTTCCTGTTGCTTGTTCTGCACCCGGACAAATGCGCTCTGTTCAATAAGCCCCAGGCGATAACCTTTTTCCATAAGGCGAAGGTCTGCATTGTCCTCGCGCAGTAAAAGGCGATGCTCAGCACGGGAGGTGAACATGCGGTAGGGCTCTGTCGTCCCACGGGTTACCAGGTCGTCTATTAGCACTCCGATATATGCTTCTGAGCGGTCAAGTATAAATGGTTGTTCTCCATTAATTTTTAAAACAGCATTTATACCCGCAATCAGACCCTGCGCCGCAGCCTCTTCATAACCGGACGTTCCGTTAATTTGCCCGGCACAGAACAATGAATCAATCCGTTTGGTCTCAAGTGTCAGTTTGAGCTGGATGGGATTGAGGTAATCATATTCAATGGCATATCCCGGACGCATAATCTCTACCGACTCTAACCCCTTGATGCTTCTGAGCATCCGGTATTGGATATCAAGTGGCAGGCTGGTGGCTAAACCATTGGGATATACCTCGGTAGTATCCCTTCCCTCAGGCTCAAGAAACACCTGGTGTCGCTCCTTTTCAGAAAACCGCATCACCTTGTCCTCAATAGATGGACAATACCGGGCACCAGTTCCTTTTATAACGCCGGTATAAAGCGGCGAGCGATCCAGCCCTTCGCGGATAATCGCGTGGGTGGCAGAATTAGTGTAGGTTATATAACAGGGCACCTGGGGGGCTGTAATTTTTTCAGTTGCGAAAGAAAACGGTATCGGTTCAGGATCACCCTCCTGAATCTCAAGCACATCATAATTGATGGTTTTACCGTCAAGCCGCGGAGTGGTTCCCGTTTTAAGCCTGCCCAGCGTGAAACCGAGGTTTCTCAGACATTTTGAAATACCGCGTGCAGGTTCTTCACCCATCCGACCAGCCGGGAATTGGTTGAGACCAATGTGAATAAGACCATTCAGAAACGTGCCGGTGGCAAGGATTACTGCGCGGGCCATAAACTGTTCACCCAGCGCTGTTTCAACCCCCTCTATCTTGCCATTGCGCACCAGAATTTTTTCAACTGCAGCCTGTTTTATTTCAAGATTTGTTACCGATTCAAGCGCATGCTTCATCCACAAACGATAGGCCTGCCGGTCGGCCTGCGCTCGGGATGATCTCACCGCAGGCCCTTTCTTAGTATTTAAGCGCCTGAACTGAATGCCGGTGGCATCAATGGCTCGGCCCATAAGCCCGCCCAGCGCGTCAATCTCCTTGACCAGTTGACCCTTGGCAAGCCCGCCGATAGCCGGGTTGCAGGACATAAACGCTATGGTATCAAGATTATGCGTCAGCAGCAGGGTGTGTCTTCCCATGCGTGCCGCAGCGACACACGCCTCGCACCCTGCATGCCCGCCACCGACAACGATGACATCGTATATTTTAGAAGACGAAAGCATAACAAAACAATAAAGAATAAACAGGTATTAGCTATAGTGGTGTCTTGAATTTCGACACCCGAATTCGTTTCCTCTTTTACGTTTATGATTATCATAAAAGCAAAATCACGTAAAGCATTCAAACGTATCAGTTGTAAAAATCACTCTCACATAAAAGACTCAGTGGAAATGAATTGCATCGCAAGAAATATGATATAATATCAGTTGATTAGATTTGGATTAGAGGCGGGTAAGGGGCAAAATTGTGTCGGGGCCGCAATACGCTCGTGTTTTGATTTTGCGGGTTGCAATATTTTTTTGATTTTTACACCGGTTTTGTCTCAAGTTCAGTTCCCATACCCCTGTGCACCAGAAGTCGGGAAGGCACTGCCTCCTGACTGCCGGGACAGAATACGCCCGGTGCCGGGGTTGTGATACCGCTCATGAGCACATTGTTGTGGCAGAGAACACTCAAGGTGCTATTTCATTCCCGCCAATCACATTTTTTGGGGAAATTCCTCAAGCAATTTCTCTGAAGCAATTTCTCTTGACAAATGCCCGCAATTTAATTATCTAATAGACCTTTAAATTACAGAAAACTTTGAACCCCTCTTAATAGAATGAGGGGTTAAATTTTCATTGAGGGAGCATTGAAATGAATATGTATGCAATAGTCAAAACAGGCGGGAAACAGTATAAGGTCAGTGCTGGCGATATACTCACAGTAGAAAAAATTGAGGGCAAAATAGGCGATACGGTCTTTCTTGAAGACGTGCTTATGATTAGCGATGGCGGTAAAAATGAGATCGGCACCCCGAAACTTGCCAATGCCAAAATCGCTGCAGAAATAATCAGCCAGACTAAAAATAAAAAGGTTATCATTTATAAATCTAAACGCAGAAAAGGTTATCAAAAGAAAACCGGTCATCGTCAGCCGGTAACCAGACTAAAAATTAAAGAAGTTCAATTTTTGGCTTAAAATTTCAAAATTACCATCCGGAGGTATTTGCATTGAGAGGCTACGAAACCTGTTTAATTATTCACCCGGAAACAAGTGAAGAGGCCATGGAAGGGCTTCTAAACAAGTTGTATGACACAATCACAAATCTTAATGGCAAAGTATTGAAAACAGATAAATGGGACAAAAAAAAGCTTCAGTACCCCATTAAAAAACAGCAAAAAGCTCATTTCTATTTCCTATCTTATCTGGGCAATAATCAAATTCTTGATGAAATCAGTCATTTTCTCCGTTTCAATGAAAATGTGTTACGTTTCAAAACATTAAAATTGGACGAAACGGCTGAAATGCATAAGCAGGAAACAGATAGTAGTTCGGAAACACCGGCAGAAAATAAACACCGGCAAGAAACAGATTCTGAAATAGCATAATATTAATAACTTTGTGCTGCATAATGTTATCATCACAGGGCATAATAATGATTATTTATTGAATCTTGAATCATATAGTCGGAGGTAATCTTGAGAAGAACATCACCAACAGGAAAATCGTTTTATCAGAAGCGCAAGACTTGTCGTTTCTGCGCTGATCAAAATCTCCAAATTTCATATAAAGATTATTCATCGTTGCGTTATTTCATCACTGAACGGGGCAAAATAATTCCTCGGAGAATATCGGGGAATTGCGCGAAACATCAACGCGAGATAAATCGTGCCATAAAGAGAGCGCGAATACTCTCAATAATGCCTTTCTGTTCAATAGTTGCCTAACGGCATTCCATAACATTTTTTTTCATAAATTTTCTGCAGCAGGTTAGGACGCTATGAAAGTTATTCTTACACAAGACATTGCAGGTTTAGGAAATATTGGCGACCTTATAACGGTTAAAGATGGTTTTGGAAGAAATTATCTGGTTCCACAGGGAAAGGCTATTCAAGCCACTTCTCAGAACATCAAAAAGCTGGAACACCAGAAACGGCAGATTCGCGAAAAAATTGAAAAGGCAAAACGCGAGGCGCAACGATTAGCCGCGCGCATTGAGTCTATATCCTGTACAGTGGCAAAAGCGGTGGGCGAAGATGATAAACTGTTCGGATCAGTAACCAGTATCGATATCGAGTCAAGCCTGAAGCTTGAAGGCATCGAAATTGATCGCAAGAAGATAAACTTGCCAGAGCCGATAAAGTCGTTGGGGATTTATAATATTCCCATTAAGCTGCATCCCGAAGTTACCGCCATCTTAAAACTCTGGGTTGTAAAAGAATAAGATGTCGGGTCATAAGCAAAAACCGGTCACATGAAACAACTGCTTGATTTGAAGCAGCAGTTCATAATAAATAAAACGACCTGTGGCATTTGCGTTTATGGCGAGTGCCGTCTTCCCTTGAAAAGCCATGACACCCCAGCAGACCCCCAAACTACCGCCCCAAAATATCGAGGCAGAGCAGTCAGTAATTGGCGCCATACTGCTGGAAAACGAAGCCCTTCCCCGATCTCTTGAGATTCTCAGGCCTGAAGATTTCTATAGAGAGGCGCATAGACAAATTTTTCAGGCCATGATCGATCTGTTCGAAAAAAATGAGCCCCCGGACCTGATTACCCTCACCGAACATTTGCGAAAAAAAAACAAACTTGAAGAAATTGGCGGAGCATCATACCTTGCGACGCTTGCTGACTCCATTCCAACGTCAGCGAATGTTGAATACTACGCCAAAATAGTTAAGGAAAAATCAGTACTTCGAAAATTAATTCATTCTGCAACGGAGATCGCTGGCCGCAGTTATTTGGATCAGGGAGATGTAAATGAACTGCTTGATTTTGCGGAAAAAAGTATTTTTGATATTTCCGAAGACCAGATAAAAACATCTGTCTATCCGCTTAAAGAAGTTTTAAAAGCCAGTTTTAAAGCAATTGAAACCCTTTACAATAAAAAAGAGCTTATTACTGGTATCCCCTCGGGTTTTCCCGAACTTGATCAGCTTACATCCGGCTTTCAGTCCTCGGATCTGGTCATTATTGCCGGCAGGCCCAGTATGGGCAAAACGGCCTTTTGCCTCAATATTGCCCAAAATGCTGCATATGAATCAAAGCTGCCGATCATAATTTTTTCTCTTGAAATGTCCAAGGAGCAACTTGCATTGAGAATGCTCTGTTCTGAAGCGCGGGTTGATTCGCACAAGCTGCGAAGCGGGTTTTTAGCTCAATCGGACTGGGGGAAGCTTACCATGGCGGTTGGTAAACTGGCAGAAACAAAGATTTTTATTGATGATACCCCGGGAATTAGCGTGCTTGAGATGCGGGCAAAATCAAGACGGCTTAAAGCCGAACACGGATTGGGCATGATTATCGTTGATTATCTCCAGTTGATGAAGGGACGCAGCACTATAGATAGCAGAGAACAGGAAATTTCTGAAATCTCACGGTCTCTTAAGGCGCTGGCCAAGGAATTGAAAGTGCCGGTGATTGCCCTATCTCAGCTTAACCGGCGCGTTGAAGACCGCTCTGACAAAAGACCGCAACTTGCAGACTTGCGAGAATCCGGGGCAATTGAACAGGATGCCGACGTAATTCTTTTTATTTATCGCGACGAAATATACAATCCTGATTCAGAACATAAAGGAACCGCAGATATTATAATTGGCAAACAGCGCAATGGTCCAACCGGCGATATTCGGCTCACATTTATTGATAAATACACCCGTTTTGAACGATATACGGCGCGAGAAACTGATAATTAATGAACCATTGTTCCCGTTAAGGGAGAGCATAAATCTGGAACAACTCATAGTCGAAAAAAAAAACAGCCTATTTGCCGGAAAATAATCACCCTCAAGGCATTGACTTCTCATGCAATGATACTTATCATATAAAAAAATAAAAAAAAATTTATAACATCTAAAATAAATTTAATGTTTATGCAAACTAAGGAGGTTAACAATGGCAAAGGCGATTGGAATAGATCTTGGGACAACAAATTCGGTTGTTGCGGTGATGGAGGGTGGTGAACCGAATGTCATAATCAACGAGGAAGGAAGTCGTTTGACGCCTTCTGTTGTTGCGTTTACCAAGGATGGCGAAATTTTGGTCGGGCAGGTGGCAAAACGCCAAGCCATAACGAACCCTGAAAATACCGTCTATTCGATAAAAAGGTTCATGGGCAGGCGCTACGAAGAGGTCACTGAAGAAATGAAAATGGTTCCCTATAAAGTTGTAAAAGGCCCTAACGGCGATGCGCGGGTTGAAATTCAAGGCAAACAGTATACGCCGCCGGAAATCTCGGCGAAAATTTTGCAGAAACTGAAAAAGGCGGCTGAAGCATATTTGGGAACCGAAGTCAAGGACGCTGTAATCACCGTCCCGGCTTATTTTAATGACAGTCAGCGGCAGGCCACTAAAGATGCGGGGAAAATAGCCGGGTTGAATGTTTTGCGAATCATCAACGAACCGACTGCATCAGCTCTCGCCTATGGGTTAGACAAGAAAAAGGATGAAACTATTGCAGTGTATGACTTTGGCGGCGGAACATTTGATATTTCCATACTTGAGGTCGGTGATAATGTTATTGAAGTAAAAGCTACCAATGGCGACACCCATCTGGGCGGTGATAATATTGACCAACGCATTATTGACTGGTTGATTGCCGAATTCAAAAAGGATCAAGGTATCGATCTGAGCAAAGATAAAATGGCCCTGCAGCGTTTAAAGGAAGCTGCGGAAAAAGCAAAAATAGAGCTTTCTTCGGTCATGGAAACAGAGATTAATCTGCCCTTTATCACCGCAGATACCTCTGGCCCCAAACATCTTAATATCAAGCTGGGAAGGGCAAAATTAGAACAAATGATGGATGACATTATTGAAAAATCCAAGGGGCCTTGTATTCAGGCATTAAAAGATGCCGGGCTCACTTCGCGAGATATCGACGAAGCGATCTTAGTCGGCGGCTCTACGCGCATACCAAAAGTGCAAGAACTGGTCCGCTCCCTGTTTGGTAAAGAACCGCATAAAGGCGTTAATCCCGACGAAGTGGTCGCGCTTGGCGCCGCGGTCCAAGCTGGCGTTCTTGCTGGAGAGGTCAAAGATGTTCTACTTCTTGACGTCACACCCCTGTCCTTGGGGATCGAAACGTTGGGCGGTGTTACTACGCGACTCATTGAACGCAATACCACTATTCCGACCCGCAAGAGCGAAATTTTCACGACTGCAGCCGACAATCAACCAAGCGTTGAAATCCATGTGCTGCAGGGTGAGCGTGAAATGGCGCGTGATAATAGAACCTTGGGGAAATTCCAATTGACGGGCATTCCGCCGGCGCCACGCGGTGTCCCGCAAATTGAAGTAACGTTTGATATAGATGCAAATGGCATCGTCAACGTTTCTGCAAAAGATTTAGGAACGGGTAAAGAACAAAAAATAACCATTACGGCTTCAAGTGGATTAAGCAAGGAAGATATAGAACGAATGGTTAAAGAAGCTGAAGCGCATGCTGAAGAGGATAAACGAAAACGCGAAGAAATTGAAATACGGAACCAGGCAGATACGCTTACCTATAACACAGAAAAAATACTTAACGAAAACCGGGAAAAACTCTCCCCGGATGACATAAAAACAGTTGAAGATGCAATTAAAGAAACAAAAGAGGCAATAAACACCAATAACACCTCATTGATTAAAGAAAAAATGGAAGCGCTGAACAAAGCGTCACACAAACTTGCTGAAATAATGTATCAGAAAGCATCAACTGGCACACAAACACCTCCGCCCCCACCTGGTGGAGGAGGAGCAAAAGCAGGTGGCCAGGAAGATGTCGTGGATGCAGAATTTGAAGAATCAAATAAGTAAGACAATTCTGTATGAAAAAATACTGTGAACGTGCGTAAGAATTTTTATTCTTGACAAACTGAATAAAGAAAATAAAAAGGGAAGAGAATGATAGCATGCTCTTCCCTTATATGTATGCGCACACTGGAATCATATTTGTTCGTTTTTTCCCTTATAAACACCTATGATTAGCTCAATACTTGGCCATGAATTAGATAAGCCACTTGGGTGGCTCATAAAAAAAACAGTGCTGGAACGCATACATCCCATAGCACTGACATTAACCGGGTTATTGATAAATTTCATGGCCGCCGCGGCAATTATATTGGGGTACTGGATAACCGCCGGGGTGCTTATATTGATTGCGGGACTATTTGATATGCTGGATGGCGCAACGGCACGGACGGTTCATAAAACATCCTCTTTTGGCGGATTCCTTGACTCGGTTATCGATCGGTATTCAGATATGGTGTTGCTTATAAGCCTGATAATTTATTATGCAATCCAAGATAAAATATTTCTGCTCACTTTGTGCGCAATTGCATCTCTGGGAACTGTTCTGATTCCTTATACCCGGGCTAAAGCTGAAGCATTTATTCCTCAATGCAATGTGGGGATTATGGAACGTGCTGAAAGAATAATTTTACTTGCCGCCGGTGCTATTTTCAATATTATGGATATTGTTATTTGGCTTTTAGCAATTTTTACACATATTACCGTTTTTCATCGTATATATTACACATGGAGAGAAATACAAAGACGGGAAAAGATGCCATGTTCTCATAACCTCATGAAAGGAGATTAATTGCACATGGGAAATCAACTCAAAACTGCGATTTTGCTTGGCGCGTTAACCTGCATGATTATCTGGATTGGCCAGATGTTGGGCGGGACCAGCGGTATGATATACGCATTTATTTTTGCGCTTATAATGAATCTGGTGAGCTACTGGTTCAGCGATAAAATAGTATTAAAAATGTATGGTGCACGAGAGATATCTGAGGCGCAGGCGCCAGAGCTATATGGGATTGTGCAAAAACTTGCTTCAGGTGCGGGAATACCGATGCCGCGGGTTTTTATAATAGACTCTGACTCACCGAATGCCTTTGCCACTGGCAGAAATCCCCGGCATGCAGTCATTGCGGTAACTTCTGGCATTTTGAAGCTCTTGAACAGAGAAGAAATTGAGGGCGTTTTGGCTCATGAACTTTCTCACATCCGTAACCGAGACATACTTGTCGGAACTGTCGCAGCAATAATGGCGGGAACGATTATGATCTTAGCGCGCATGGCTCAGTGGGCAGCCATGTTCGGTGGGATGAGCAGGGATGAGCGGAATAATGGCGGTGGCGCAATTGGAATTATTGCGCTTGCAATCCTTGCACCCTTGGCCGCAATTATAATTCAGTTGGCAATATCCCGCTCACGGGAATACTTAGCCGACGCTACAGCAGCACAGGTTGCCGGTTCGCCCTTTGGACTCGCCAATGCGCTTAAAAAAATTAGTCTTGCCACAAAACGAGTTCCGTTCGCTGCTAATCCATCTACAGCCCACATGTTTATAGTCAATCCCTTATCTGGTCAGTCTCTTTTGGCCCTCTTCAGCACTCATCCTCCTGTTGAAGAACGGATAAAAAGGTTGATCGGGGAACATACGGCGCTATAAAAATTGATGCTAAAATCAAGTCATTTTGTTAAGAGGGACGGTATGGAGGAAAATAAAGGATTCACCGTAAAAGACAAACGGATTTTTGATGAACAGGGAAATCCCATTGCTTCTGAAAAGACGGAAAACAAGACTGCGCCACCCGGCGAACATAAGAGAATAATAGAAAATAAAGAATCCGAAGATGCTCAAACCGCTGAAAAAGCGGGGGGGAAAAAGCCCCCAGCGGCGCCAGAGGTTAATTTCTCATCATTCATACTCTCGTTAAGCACGTCGGTGCTCTATCACTTCGGCGAAGTTCCCGATCCAATAACAAGCAAGAAGCAACGCAACCTTGGTTTGGCGAAACAAACGATTGACATCCTCGGCATTCTCAAAGATAAAACAGCAGGAAATCTTACCCGAGAAGAAGAAGCCCTCCTCACCAATCTGCTCTATGATCTTCGCATGCGTTATGTTAAAGAAGTGGAAAAAGGGGCACCAGAATAGGAATATTGTGGTTGAGTGAATTAACAGTCCATGCGCCAGCTAAAATAAATTTAGTTCTGAAGATTATCAGAAAAAGGGCAGATGGCTATCATGATATTCAGTCCATTTTGCAAAAAGTCAGTCTGTATGATACACTGATTCTTAAATCTGATTCTCGGCAGGGTATACGTGTTACCACCGATAACCCGTTAGTTCCCACCAATGCTTCCAATCTTGCCTACCGGGCAGCTGATTTATTTCTGAGGCAGCAGAAAATTGTCACGGGACTATCCATTCATATTAAAAAAAGAATTCCTGTCGGGGCGGGATTAGGTGGTGGCAGCACAAATGCCGCAGCAACGCTGGCCGGATTAAATAATCTCCTGAAATGCAATGTGGAAGAAACCGCATTATTCAGCCTGGGTATTAAGATCGGGGCAGACGTTCCATTTTTTATTTACAATATGCCTGCGGCATTGGCCGAAGGGATTGGTGAGCGACTGACTCCGGTAAAGATAGATATCCCGCTGTGGATTGTAATTGTTTTCCCCGGTTTCAGTATTTCAACGAAATGGGCCTATGAAAATTATAAGGTATTGACAAATACAAGCAAAAAGATTAGTATTTTGCGTCATTTTAAAGGGCTTAACGATGTTATTGGTGTTCTGGGTAATGACCTGGAGAGTATCGTGACCCGGCGCTACCCGGAAATTCAAAAAATAAAGCATATCCTCCTGCAGGCCGGTGCGTGTGGTGCTCTGATGAGTGGCAGTGGGTCAGCAGTATTTGGAATATTTAGTGATGAGCAACATGCTCGGGAAGCATTCCAACGACTCAGCATGACTTCCTATAACGTCTTTATTGTCCGTAGCCTTTAATAGGATAGGCCATATATAACACAATAATCTGTAATTCGAGAAAGGCGCCGTCATTGGATAATCTAAAAATTTTTGCAGGAAATTCTAACCGTCCGCTGGCAGAAGAAATTTGCCATTTTTTTAATGTGCCGCTTGGAAATGCCAAAGTAAGCACGTTCAGCGACGGCGAGATAATGGTTGAAATCCAGGAAAATGTTCGGGGAAAGGATGTTTTCATTATTCAATCCATGTGTTCTCCGGTCAATGAAAATCTAATGGAACTGCTCATCATGATAGATGCTATGAAAAGGGCGTCTGCGGAAAGAATAACTGCAACCATACCGTATTATGGATACGCTCGCCAAGACCGTAAAGTTGCTCCTCGTGTGCCCATCTCTGCTAAACTGATTGCTGATTTAATTACTGCAGCAGGCGCCCATCGGGTTTTAACGCTTGATCTTCATGCTGGACAGATTCAAGGGTTTTTCAATATACCCGTTGATAATTTATTTGCTACCCCCGTTATTCTTGACTACATGCGCGAAAAATACCAGAATGATCTCGTGATCGTTTCTCCTGATGCCGGAGGGGTGGAAAGAGCGCGGGCCATTGCAAAACGGTTGGACGCGTCTTTGGCGATTATTGACAAACGCCGTGAACGGCCTAACGAATCACAGGTTATGAATGTTATCGGTGATATTAAAAATAAAACGGCATTGATTATGGATGATATAGTAGATACGGCTGGCACCCTCACACAAGCTGCTGATGCGCTTGACGCCAGAGGCGCTAAAAGTGTATCGGCGTGCTGCATACATCCGGTGCTTTCTGGAGCGGCAATCGAAAAAATAAACCGTTGCAGCATCAAGGAGCTCGTGGTAACAAATACCATTCCGTTGCATGATAAAACCAAATTGACAAACAAAATCACCGTTCTCTCGGTTGGCCAGCTTTTGGCTGAAGCAATTAAAAGGATTCATAAAAATGATTCCGTAAGCTCGCTTTTTATTTAAAAGCAATCCGAGGGCCTTATGTAATAATGCATAAGGCAGCGCGCCTTACGAGTGTGGAAATACGTTTATTGGGAGAAACTATGAATAACAACAACGTGGTTATCAAAGCACAGCGTAGAGATAAAACAGGTAAAAATAACGCCTCTCGTTTACGGGGTAACGGATGGATACCGGCAATACTGTATGGCCACAATGTAGCGCCAATACCTCTTTCTATCAATGCAATGGATTTTAATGCGTTGCTGCAGCCAGCTGGTCGCAGCACCGGGGAGCACATACTGCACAAAATCAGCATTGAAGATCAACCTGACATGCAGGAAAAAAATATAATGATCAAGGAAATTCAACGGGATCCAATTACCAATAAAATTTTGCATGTTGATTTTTATGCGGTGAGAATGGATGAAAAGATTATTGTTCCTGTTCGGCTTAACATTATTGGCAAAGCTCCTGGTGTACAAAAAGGAGGAATTCTACAGCAAATTCTTCGTGAAATAAAAATAAAATGTTTTCCAGCCGATATACCAACAGTCTTTGAAGTTGATGTTTCAACCTTGGAAATCGGCCAATCTCTACATGTCAGTGACCTTGCTATTTCTCCTCGCTACGAAATTCACGAAGATGCTGCCGCCCCAGTGGTAAGTGTTATTGCTCCCACCGTGGTGAAAGAAGAAGCTCCGGTTGCTGAAGAAGCCCCTGAAGCTGCTGCGCCCGCCGCAGAAAAGAAGCCTGCCGAAAAAAAGGAAGCTGAATAAAAAGACATCGAGAGGCACACTGCAAATGCCTGGTGATTCATGTGAAGCTGGTTATCGGTTTGGGAAATCCTGGTGAAGTATACCGCTTCTCGCGCCATAACATTGGCTACGTAATAATTGACCATCTTGCGCAGCAGTTCCGTATAGATCTCAGAGGACAACATCCGAACTTACTTACCGGTCGGGGGGCGATCAATGGTCATGAGATAATTCTGGCTAAGCCCGGCGTATTCATGAATACCAGCGGAACGGCAGTTCGGGAACTGGTTAAATTTTATTGCCTGCGCACCGAGGATTTAATTATTATTCATGATGATATTGATCTTGCATTTGGTCGCATTAAAATCAAGACAGCGGGAGGAAGTGGTGGGCATCGAGGGGTTGAATCTGTTTGTACAGCTTTATTGACGGATAACTTTATCCGTTTGAGAATAGGTATCGGACGACCCCCAAAACATCTCATGGCAAAAGAGTTTGTTTTGCAACCCTTTACCGATGAAGAGCAAGAAAAACTTACGCAGATAAAAGAAAACGCAACAGATTGCCTTAAGATTATTCTGAATAAAGGCGTTGCTGCTGCGATGAATATATTTCATAGCCCACAAAGAATTGGTGCGGAATAGGTGCCTTTTGCATAACAAAAAAACGGTTACCACATCATTAGAAAATGTGGTAACCGTTTCACTTCGTGTTTTAAAAAAATTTTATATGTTAGTCATGGTCGGCTGCTGACATTCAACGCGAATAATCTTTTCAAGTATAATTTTTTCTCCTTGCTCTATTACAAAATTTTTAGCCTTGCAATGCGGGCACTCATAATAACTCGTCCCATTATTCCTTACCATTGAAACTCCGTTACTCTCAACCCTCTTTTCCCATCCTTCAACAAAATAAATCTTTTTCAATAAATACCCACATGCAGGGTTTTTACAAACCAGCCTTTGAAAACCAATAACCTTTTCTGTTTTATCCATATTAATTTACCCTTAATGTGCCGTTCTCATGCATCGTCCCCGATTCCCCCCTGTAACTATTCAGGCTGGCTAAGCTATTATTCTTGTTAATTTAATAATTAATTATACGGCTAATTTTTTTTACACTTAAATATTATATTCGTTATTAATATATAGTCAAGTAATATTTTTCATTTTTGGGGTAGGCATAATTTTTATCATTTTTTTCTTTTTTAAATAAATTAATAAAAAATAATTAGCTATAGTTAAATAATGATATATTTAAATCTTTAAAATCATTTAAAAATTAAACATAAAATTAAATAAACAGCATTTTTTAAATACATTGGTCTTAATCGTTGTGCTTTGATCAAATAATCTTTCCCCAGCTTTTTTTGGCCCTTTTCAAAATAATGCCTTCCAATGTAATGACAGGTATTGGCGATTCTTTTATTATACAACCTTGATGGAATTTTTGTTTTTAAAAACTCTTTTTCCAATACTTTTAACCGATAGAGGCGACCGGTTAGGCTGTCAGTACTTACTCCCGTTGGATTATCAATATAAACAGCTAAAGATCTGTTGATAAAACCTATCGGATACTGGGCTGCAATACGCAGCCACAGATCATATTCCTCGCATTCTTTTAATCCTTCATCAAACAATCCGACTCTATCAAAGCATTCCCTGCGAATAATCGCGGATGATGTGCGAATAAAGTTTGCTTGAAAAAGTTGCTCAAGCACCCAACCTGAAGACCCTGGCCGGTTTGTTTCCCGATAACGTCCGTCCAACCTTATTGAGGCACAGCGAGAGGCTACCATGCCATATTCAGGATGCTTCTGAAACAATGCAATTTGCAATTCTGTTTTTTCGGGAAACCAGTAATCATCTGAGTCAAGAAATGCAATAAATTCGCCCCGGGAATTTCTAATGCCAACATTCCGTGCTTTTGATATGCCTTGGTTCTCCTGATAGATATAAGTAATATCTTTCTTAAAAGAACGTATTAGGGTTGCGGTATCGTCAGTTGAACCATCATCAATTACTATAATCTCAAAGCACTGATAGGTCTGTGCCAACACGGAGTTAAGTGCTTTTTGAAGGTATTGTTCACGGTTATAGGTTGGTATGACAACACTAACTAAAGGAGGCATTTTAAAAGTTGATCAAAATGATTTTAATTTTCATGGGGCACATCAGGGATTTTGTCAAAGCCCTATATTTTAAATTTTTTTCACATTGCACCTTAGGGTTTAAAATTTATATTATACTAAGAGGGTCACGATGATTCAAATTTATTTTATTTTAATTTCAACTGATAAAGAATTATGTGCGCCGTCCGATGTATTGTGAAGCGTGCATACATGGTCCCTGCCTGTTTGTCTGTATCGTTTATTTTTGCTATTAACGATATTTTTTGATATAGGTAATTTGATACTATGAAAATAAATAAATTGTCATTCTCTGAAATTTTGCTTGAGCACAGAAAGTTTTTCATAATAACAGTCCAGGCGCTAATAATCCCTGTATCTTATTTCCTCTCTTTTGGCCTGCGATTCGACTTCGAGATTCCACCGAACCAAATTGAAAATTTCGTCAAGACTGTCCCCCTCCTTATTTTGACCAGGTTGTTATTCTTATATTACTTTGATTTATTCAGCGGCTGGTGGCGTTTTGTCAGCATAGAAGATATAGTAAAGATTTCAAAAGCTGTTTTATTGAGTTCAATTTGTTTTATTGCTTCTGTGGTATTTTTTTTCTCGTTAACATCATACCCACGCTCAGTATTTATTCTTGATACTCTCATCATCTTCTTATTTTTATGCGGCATGCGTCTTTTGACCAGAATATTTCGTGAAGAATTTAGAACAAAAAAATACTTTAAGGCAAAAAAGAATATTCTGATAGTGGGTGCTGGAAATGCAGGGGTAACGATCCTTAATGAAATACGAAACAGTTCAGATTTACAACTGAACCCGATAGGTTTTGTCGATGATAATCCCGCAAAAAAGAATTTTAAAATACGAGGCATAGAGGTATTGGGAACATCCAAAGATATCCCTAAACTTGCTGCCTTATACAATGTTGATGAAGTTATTATCGCAATTCCTTCTGCCCCGCACAAAGATATTCAGGAAATATTCAGGCTCTGCGAGCGGGCGAATATAAAATACCGCTCTTTACCGCGCATTGCCGATATTTTGACGGGCAAAACTTTTTTCAGCCAGTTGCGTGATGTGCATCCGGAAGAATTATTAGGGAGACCCTCTATCAATTTTAGGAGAGAGAGCGATCGCGTAGCTTTAAAAAATGAATTAACTGGCCAGTCCGTCATCGTCACGGGCGCCGGGGGCTCAATTGGTTCGGAAATTTGCCGGCAAGTGGCAGGGTATAACCCCAAAATGATTATATTGTACGAGCGTAATGAAAACGACCTCTATTTCATTGACATTGAACTGCGCAAACGATTTCCCTCTTTACATGTCGCTTCTATTATTGGGGACATTCTCAATAAAGAGAAATTACATAATATCTTTTTAGAGTATGCGCCCAGTATTGTTTACCATGCAGCGGCTTATAAACATGTCCCATTAATGGAAAAAGATCCCATTGAGGCCATTCATAATAATGTCATTGGAACAAAATCCATTGCAGAGGTTTGCATGGAACATGGGACGAAAAAATTTATCTTTATCTCCACTGATAAAGCAGTCAACCCCTCCAGTATAATGGGGACAACCAAGAGAATGACGGAGAAACTGCTGCAGGTATACGGTTCCGTTCCCACGAAATTCATTTCAGTGCGTTTTGGCAATGTCATAGGAAGCAGCGGCAGTGTTATTCCTCTTTTTAAAAAACAAATTGCCGAGGGAGGGCCTATTACCATCACCCACCCCGAGGCTACGAGATTTTTGATGACCATTCCTGAAGCGGTGCAACTGGTGCTGCTGGCGGGGAGCATGGGAAGAGGCGGAGAGATTTTTCTTCTTGATATGGGAGAGCCGGTCAAAATACTGGATTTAGCAAAAAATTTAATCGAACTCTCCGGATTAATACCCTATAAAGATATTAATATCGAGTTTATAGGTCTGCGGGACGGCGAAAAACTCCATGAGGAGTTATACTGGGAGGGCGAAGATATTATTGATACAACGACAAAAAAAATACGCATGCTTAAAAACTCACATTTTAATATCCTTGAATATAAAAAATACGTTACTAAACTTGAACAAGCCCTGGCAGCTAATCATAATTATGATGCATCTATTTTTGCCATTATCAAAGAAATGGTTCCAGAAACCACAATCAGCCCGCCCTCGAATACCTATCATTAGATTTTTACCTGTTTAACTCTGAGAATTTTACTCTCATATTCGCAGCGTTTGGCTTTTGATGAAAGCAGTTACGGGCGGTGCGAGCGATGGCTGTGGCGAACACTGCGCCCCCTTCCGGCGAGCACTGTGCCCGAACAAATGAATCAGAAGCCGCATAAATTTCAAATATCTTTGGCGAGCATTTATAGCATAACCCAATCAGTTCGTATGCCGCTGAGCTGCGCAATATTTGCCATTATTTTTTCTGTAAATTCTTGTGCCTCATCACTACGGCGGCAATAAAGAGGCTGCCCGATCATAATCTGAACCGCTGGCCTCACGTATTCTTTTCCATAGTGAATGCCAACGGGAAAAAATGGAAAGAGTTTTCCCTGATCGCGTTCCTGCAACTGGTTTTGCAGCTCGAGGAGTTTCTGTATAAGGCGATATTTGCCAGGCCCCATCGTGTTCGGAAAATATGTCCCCTCGGGAAACAGGACGATTGCTTGCCTTTGCCGCAACAGGTACTCAATATATCTGAATGATTCCCGACTTTTAATAGGCTGCAGCCTGTTCAACGGAACCCCGCCCAGCCAGGTTATTAACTGCTTGAGGATCGGCATTATAAAAAGCTCGCTTTTTGCAATGTAATGGCATGCGAAAGGAACTGAAAGTCCTACCAGCGGGATATCCGTCCAGCGTTGATGCTTAGGGACGAGGATAACGGGCCCGGATTGCGGCAAATGCTCCTGCCCATGCTTATGGACTCGGTAGCACACAAGAAAGTAAATTCTAAAAAATAATCGTGCAGCAATGTATAAGGTCTCTTTTCGGCGCATCGGGGTTCTCACCGGTCTTCTCATGCCGGTCTTTAAAAAGAATGACAGCAATTCCTTTTCTGGCATTGAAAGATAACCATCAATACCGGCGCGCGCGGTATCAAATTATTCCCCATCGTACCTCGTCAATGAAGTGAATTATTCTTTATTCCAAGGGCCATCGGGATAAGGCATTCATTGTAAATGGGAAGGCAGATCCTGGACGCAAACGATGTTCGCCCGCTGCGCCAATCATCGCTGCATTATCAGTGCATAAAATTGGGGAGGGAATATAAACAGTAAGTCGTTTTTCTTCTGCCCGTTCACGCATGCGTTGTCGAAGCACTGAATTACAGGCCACGCCTCCGGCAAGTATAACTGACTTCACGCCATACTGTATTGCCGCCTTGATAGTCTTTTCTACCAAAATGTTCACGACCGCTTCCTGGAAACTGGCGGCAATGGTGCACACCATATCTTCTGTCAGTTTATCCCCCACGTGTTTGACATAATACAACACAGCTGTTTTTAAACCGCTGAAACTAAAATCAAAAGTATCTGCGTTAAGCAGCGGGCGCGGAAACGGAATATGAGAAGCAGTGCTTTTCTGTGCAAGTTTTTCAATCACCACACCTCCCGGATAACCAAGGTTCAGCAGTTTTGCCACTTTATCAAAAGCCTCTCCCGCTGCATCATCATGCGTTTTACCCAAAAGCTGATACGCCCCAAATTTCTTTACCAAATACAAGCTGGTATGGCCTCCTGATACTACCAGCGTCACCGAAGGAAAAGGAAATGTATCAAGCTCAAGAGCCGCAGCACAGATATGCCCCTCGAGATGATTAATCCCGACAAGTGGCAGCTTGCGGCAATAGGCAATAGCCTTGGCGATGTTTATTCCCACCAACAGCGACCCGACGAGTCCCGGACCCTGGGTAACTGCAATGCCCTCTATATCAGCGAGCGTAACCCCAGCCTGTTTAAGCGCGTCGGCAACAACACTAACAATGCTTTCAAGATGTTTTCGGGAAGCTATTTCAGGAACAACGCCGCCATACTTTTTATGGAAATTTACCTGCGAAGAAATAACATTTGAACGTATTTCCTTGCCATTATATACAACGGCTGCTGCTGTTTCATCACATGATGTATCAATGCCTAATATCAACATCGTATTGGTACCGTGCTTGTTAAAAGCAACCTCTTCACTATTATATAAAAATATACAAGAATGCACTGTACTATAGTTTAATTATTTTGACAATGGCAACTGGCTCTGGCTCTCTCTAAGGTTAATTTCAGGGGAGCGGACTGTTTTAAACTTTATCTTGACAGATGTATCCCTGTCGGATAGGTTTTAATCAGTTTACAAAATGTTACAGCACTATGGAAATTAAAACTGATTTTCTCGTTATCGGCAGCGGCATTGCCGGACTGTGCTTCGCAATTAAGGTCAGCCCGTATGGAAGCGTTGCGATTGTCACAAAAAAATCCTCTGTTGAGTCCAGTACGAACTATGCTCAGGGAGGTATCGCGACGGTTATCGATGCGGAAGACTCCTTTGATCTGCACATTCAGGATACCCTGAGAGCAGGTGACGGCATATGTCACCCGGATGTAGTAGAGATGGTTGTGCGGGGTGGGCCGGAACGCATCAGAGAACTTGTGGAGTGGGGCGTCCCGTTTACTAAAACCAAAAAAAGAGGAAAGCTTATTTTTGATCTTGGACGCGAGGGTGGACATTCGAGAAGACGGATATTACATTGTAAAGACTTGACCGGCCGCGAAGTCGAACAAATACTGCTAAAAAAAGTGGCGGAAGATCCGCATATCCAGGTATTTGAAAACCATATCTGTATAGACCTGATTACCTCAAAGAAACTTGGTTTCAAAAATGGGAATAAAAATATATGTTACGGGGTCTATGTGCTGAATAATAAGACCATGACCGTCAGCACCATTCTATCAAAGGTAACCGTCCTGGCAACGGGAGGGGCGGGAAAGACCTACCTGTATACCAGCAATCCAGATATCGCCACCGGCGATGGCATTGCTATGGCATACCGCGCAGGAGCGTGGATTGCCAATATGGAATTCATTCAATTTCACCCCACCTGCCTGTATCATCCGCAGGCTAAAAATTTTCTTATTTCAGAAGCAGTCAGAGGCGAGGGAGGAATACTGCGGTTAAAAGACGGAACCCCGTTCATGGAAAAGTACCATCCCCTCAAAGATCTTGCGCCACGCGATATAGTTGCACGAGCGATTGACAGCGAGCTTAAAAAAAGCGGTGACGAATGCGTTTTCCTGGATATAACACACCGCCGTTCTAATTTTCTTCGGCGCCGGTTTCCTAATATCTATGAAAAGTGCCTTTCATTTAACATAGATATGGCAACCACACCGATCCCTGTTGTGCCGGCTGCTCACTACATCTGCGGCGGCGTTGTCACGAATACCTGGGGCGAAACAAATATTACGGGGTTGTTCGCAGTTGGGGAGGTCGCGTGCACTGGACTTCACGGCGCTAACCGGCTCGCAAGCAACTCTTTGCTTGAAGCTCTTGTGTATGCCCATCGTGCCGCACGCAAGGCCGTTCAGGAAATACCAGCGCGCAATCTGCAAAAAATCTCAATTCCTGAATGGGACCCCGGGAATGCCACAGATATTGATGAATCGGTAGTGATTGCCCACAATTGGGACGAAATTCGCAGACTCATGTGGCATTATGTGGGAATAGTGCGTTCAACCAAACGCTTGGAGCGTGCTCAAAGAAGGATTAAACTGCTGTTGCAGGAAATTACCGATTACTACTGGAATTTTACGATAACTGCCGATCTCATTGAGCTAAGAAATATAGCTACCATAGCTGATCTTATAATCCGTTGCGCACTTAAACGAAAGGAAAGCCGTGGGCTTCACTTTATGCTGGACTTTCCGGAAAAAAACGATGTGGCATGGAAAAAAGACACCCTCATCCAACTGCGCTCCAGGAAAAGGGCTGCAAACCGCATTCGTTCATCTTCTCAGTCCCACAAACGCCCCAAACCGTCCCGTTTTTCCCTGTTCTCGTCGGTGGGAGAAGAATAGGTCTGTGCGACAGGCTGTGCAGACCTGGGCTACCTCAATATTTCCTTCCGGAATGCCCTGCATCATAAGTTGACGACGGTTTGCTTCCCAAAGATTTAAAAACAGTGAGTTCTCCCTCTTTTGGATACAACTATCCATATCAGGTTTTTTTGAGCTGAATAGTCGTGCCACTTCCCTTTGCACCTCACAGCAGCAGGGACCTATGGACGGACCGATCCCCGCCAGAATGTGTTCTGGCCTGCAGTTGTAACGATACCTCATTACTGTAACCGTTTGTTCTGCAATTCTTGCAAGAGTCCCGCGCCACCCGGCATGCGCGACTGCTGCCACGTGCTGAAACGGGTCAAACAGTATCACGGGGACACAGTCGGCAACTCTCACCATAAGGGTAATGAACGGTTCCGCGGTTATCAGCGCATCATAGCCCGTTAATGGCAAAACCAGAGGAGATCGGCTCAATGTTGTGTGTTCATTACCAACGCATATTACTTGTGCCCCGTGAACCTGCTGCGATGCTACCAGTAACGAAAGATCAAATTCAAGTGCTCTGCTGACAGCAGAATAATTATTTAATACTGCCCCATCTTCATCACCCGTGTCTATTCCCACATTGAGCGACTGATAAGGGCCGGTGCTGTATCCGCCGTTTCGGGTTGATATGGCGTGAAGCACATGATTAAAAGGGAGAAGATTTTTAAAATAAAGGAAGGGTATTGCGGACACAATTTTTTCTATCATATTATCACGTGCCAGTGCCAGCGCACAGGATGCCCGGCATCATGTTTTTTTCTGAATTTGCACCCGGCAGGTTGGTGAAGAAGAGGTCAACGTTGCTGGTGAAGCGTCTCGGAAATGGTCGGGAATACACACAATACCTTCAGGCACTGAGCTGTTGAGGTTTGCTCTGCAGACAATCTCGCCCCGGCGCGAACGCACGCTAACCATATCGTTGTCCTGGACGCTGAGGCGGTTTGCATCGTGCGGATGTATCTCAAGCCATGGGGCAGGTCGAACTGCAAGCGGCCCCTCCGCGTAGGTTGAGAGCGTGCCACAGTGGTATAGGGAACTGTTACTGAGCATGACAAAAGGAAATTCCACATCATGCTCCTCTTGAAGGGGTTCTGGTGCCTCCGCAAAAAATCGCCCGCGCAAATCAGGATTTTGAAAAAATACAGTACCAGCGCCCCCGTCTGTAATAGGCCATTGCACGCCGTGGCGTTGCATTACACGATGATGGGCGCCGCGGTATTGGGGAACAGCCGCTTCAATCTCGTGAAAGATGTCCCACGAACTCGTATAATCCATTGGCTCAGAAAAGCGCCGGGCAAGTTCCTGAATAATACGCCAGTCAGGCAGCACACCAGAATCCGGGACCAGGGCTCGATTCATCCACTGGATGCGGCGATCGCCGCTGGTTACCGATCCTTCTTTTTCAGCAAATGACGCCGCCGGCAGTACCGCATGTGCCATCTGCGCTGCTTCAGTATAAAACAGATCTTGCACCAGAAGAAAGTCCAGCTTCTTGAGAGCTGCGCGTGTTCTCTGGGCATCAGGAAAACTCATTACCGGATCGCATCCCATGAGATACAACCCTTTTATTGTCCCCTGTTCTATTGCTTCAATCAGTTCTGTGGCGTTCAATCCCCGCGCAACCGGGATGTCCTTATGCCAAAGATTTGTCAGCGCATTGTTATCAGCAAGGCGACGATACCCCGGCAGCATATCAGCCGTGACACCCATATCACAAAGGCCCTGGAGGTTGTTTCTGCCTGTTGAGAAAAAACATCCGCATCCTGCCCTGCCTACATGCCCGGTCAGCAGGAGAATGTTGCACACAGCGCGAACAGCCCTCTCCCCATCAACCTGCCGCAATAAAGAATCGCTGCATATAACAGCACCCGCAGCAGGTCGCGCAATCTCCCGCGCCGCTTTTTCAATAAGCGCGACGGGAATTCCGGTGTGCGCGGCCACTGTTTCCAGCTCAACAGAAGAGAACATTGCGCGCACCTGGTCAAAATTTTCCGTGTGGTGTCGAATAAAGGAACTGTTTTCCAGTCCGCAATCAAGGATCGCCTTGACAAGGCCGGCAAGCAGCATCAGTTCCGACTGTGGGCGATAGCGAAGCCTGGTGGTCGCAAATGCATCAAGTTTAGTGTTCAGCGGCGCCGCGATAATAAGCCGCGCATCATTATCTCGCGCAGCCCGTATAATCGGCAGTGAAGCCACCGGCATTTCAGCGCTAAAATCTGAACCCACAATAAATATTGACTGCGCTTCTTCAATATCACGGTAGGAATTGGTGGTAGCGGGGAACCCGATGCTGTGTTTCAGGGGGATGATTCCGCGGAGCAGACTATAACGCGCAACGCTGTCAACATTATTTGTTCCCAGAACCGTTCTGAAAAATTTTTGGAATAAATAATTATCTTCATTTGAAGCATGCGGCGAACCCAGTCCGGCAATACTATTAGGACCATATGCCGTAATAAGTGTTTTAAATGAATCAGCGGCAAAATCCAGGGCCGCATGCAATGTTGCGGACACAAGCCGACCCTGCCGCTTAATGAGCGGTGATTTAAGACGGCCGTGGTTATGGACAAATCCAAAACCAAAACGGCCGCGTATGCAGAGATTCCCGCGATTGGCGGTTGCCGTGTCGTCTGATGTAACGCGAACTATGTGCTTATCCTTCAGATTAAGTTCAATAGCACACCCGGTGCCGCAGTAAGGACAGACGGAACGCACCTTAGTTAATTCCCAAACCCGGGCTCTATATTTAAAAAGTTTGTCAATAAAAGCGCCAACCGGACAAATGGCAACACACTGACCGCAAAATTCACAATCAAGTGAAGTTCCGCTAACCGGCGCAATTCGCGCTTCATAGCCGTTTTGCATAAAATCAAGGGCATGGACACCCTGGACTTCCGTGCAAACACTGACGCAGCGTCCGCACATCACGCATCGGGCATCATGTTTTTCAATAAGGGGGGATGAATAATCTATGTGAAATGACGGCCTTTCAACCGCAAACGGTTGTTCAGTAATGCCAAATTCATGGCACAAATTCTGAAGTTGGCACTCCCCGGCCTTGTCGCACACCGGGCACTCAAGCGGATGATTCAACAGGATATATTGAATGGCTTGTTTTCTGAGTCGGTCAAGAAGGGGGCTTCTGGTTGTTACCCGTATCCCCTCCTTAACCGGTGTCGTGCATGAAGCCATGGGCTCGGTCACCCCTTCTATTTCCACCACGCACAATCTGCAGGAACCGATGGGGCGAATTTTGGGATGATAACATAAATGCGGAATGGCAATTCCGGCTTGTCGTGCGGCTTCCAGTATGGTTAATTCTGGACGAGCAGTAATCTCTTTTCCATCAATAGTCAGGGTAATCACACGACTGCTCCCTGTTTATTCATTTACCGCAAGCAGCGCTACGCGATAGCACCTTAAACAGCGGGCTGCATCGTGAATTGCCGCTGCAGCGCCCAGTCCCAGGTCAACTTCATCAAAGGTAGCAATCCGCGTTTCCACCGGCAGGCACGCAGCAGGTGGCCTGCCCCATCCGCCGAGAAAATTTATTTTTTCGTTACCGTTAAACACTTTTATGTGATGCACGTATTTTTCCAGTTTCCGATAGGGCGGAAGCTCAGGTTTTTCGCCCTTTAAATATCTGTCTATGGCAAGTGCCGCATCTCTGCCTGCTGCAAGAGCCTCTACCAGAGAAGCGGGCCCCGTGACGCAATCACCCCCGGAAAATATGCCGTCATGGGATGTCATAAGACTGTTCTCATCAGTCTGGATAGTGCCCCATTTGCTGACCGTTATCTGCTCTTCACTCATAAATGACAGGTCGCTATCCTGGCCAATAGCTGAAATAATGACGTCGGTTTCTATGACAAATTCCGATCCTTCAACCGGGATTGGGCGTCTTCTGCCGCTGGCATCAGGTTCACCCAGTTCCATGCGAATACATTCAACCGCTCTGACTGCGCCATCCTGGGCAATAATCCGTTTGGGGAGGGTGAGAAAATGAAAAGCAATGCCCTCCTCTTCTGCTTCTTTGATTTCCACAGCGTCTGCGGGCATTTCGGAACGAGAACGGCGATAAAGCAGTTTTACCTCTTTAAATCCAATGCGCAATGCCGAGCGCACGCAGTCAATAGCGACATTACCGCCGCCAACCACTACCAGCTTTTCGCCGCGGGGCACATCAAGGCCGAGATTGATATTGCGCAGGAACACAACTCCGGGTATGAACCCCTGGTATCCCTTATCTTCCCCTTCAACACCCATTTTTTTGCTGTCATGTGCGCCAACGCCGATAAAAACGGCACGGTAACCCCTGTCCCTAATATCCTGGAGGGTAATATCTTTGCCGACTCTGGTATTATAGATTATCCTAACGCCCATGCTTTCTATAACCGCAATCTCATACCGAAGGAAATTTCTGGGCAAGCGATAGTCGGGGATACCGACCGCAGCCATGCCTCCACCCTCAGGTAGGGCCTCAAAAATAGTCACTGGATATCCTTCGCGGGCCAAATAAAATGCCGCGGCAAGGCCTGCCGGGCCTGCTCCGACAACAGCTACCGGGGCATCTTGCGGGGGTTCCTTCCTTTGTATGGCATATTGCTGACCATGTGCGAACTCGTATTCAATAACGTATCGTTTGATGGATTTAATGTAAATTGCTTCATCAAGCAACAGCCGCCGACAGTTGAATTCACAGGGACGCACACAGACTTTTCCGCAGACGCCGGGCAGCGCGTTGCGCTCGCGCATTACCTCGGCAGCTTTTTTGAGCTTGCGTTCCTTTACCAGCTCAACATATAAGGGGATATCAAGGTGCACCGGACATGCGTCAGTGCAAGGCGCCGTGAGATGAGACAGATAGCGCTGCTGGGGAATTGGTGTTTGCGCAGTTACGGCATTTATAAATTCTTCTCTAAAATTATTGATACACGCAATGATTGGCGCCGGTCCAGTCTGGCCAATCTGGCATTTAGCGCTTTTCTGTATATCACAAGCAAGATGTTCCAAACAGGAAAGGTCGTCAGCGGTGCCCCTTCCCTGCTGCAGCTTGAGCAGCAGGTCGTGCATAATCTTTGTGCCTACCCGACAGGGGAAACACTTGCCGCACGAATACTCCTGAAGGGCAGCCGCATAAGCGCGAGACATATCAATCACATTTACCCGTTCATCAAACAAGGCAAACCCCGCCCATCCCATAAAGGCTAAGACTTTTTTATGAGGTTGAAATTCAGCCGGGATGGGGAATCCGGCGGGAACGACCTGCTCATCAGGGGCTTTCCCCCGATTATCAATGCATGCATCAGCCCATATGCCGAAGATTAATCGCGCCATAAAACGTTCGCAGCCCTTATGAAAAAAATAGCCAATAACCTTTTTTTATTGCGAATATATTTTTTATGCGTGAAGAGTTTATAACAAGGCGAGCGCGTCTGTTGCTATAGATGTCAGCAACTTATAAAAACAGGGATGATTATAGTGAAAAACGACTGGAGCGCAAGTATTTTTGCATGCCGCCCCTGAAATTTTTTATTGACACTGATAGGCCCTGTCACTAATCGTCATTCGCAGAATCCAGTTGCCCTGAGATCGCTTTGCCCATGTTATAGAATAATGTATAAAAATCTTATGGTGCCCTATCTTCTGTAATATTTCATTGCTTCAGCGATATAGGCGTTGAGATTTTTCATTCGGGTTGCATCAGCCGGGTGAGTGCTTAAAATTTCTGGTGGTGCTGCACCGCCGCGTTCAGATGCGATCATGCGTTGCCAGAATGCCACTGCGCTGCGCGGGTCATAACCCGCCATTGCCATAAAAATAGTTCCCAACCGGTCTGCTTCTGATTCCTGGATTCTGCTATACGGCAGAAGTATGCCCACTTGAGCGCCGGCGCCAAACAGGTTTAAAAATAATTCCTGGGTTTGCTGCGGCTTTCTCGCAAGCGCCGTTGAAAGCGCCATGCCGCCCATCTGCACCAAGAGTCCCTGGCTCATGCGTTCGCCTCCATGATTGGCAATGGCATGGGCTATCTCATGTCCCATGACAACCGCCAGCCCCGATTCATCGGCGGTAACCGGTAATATGCCGCTATAGACAACAACTTTGCCCCCCGGCATGCACCACGCATTTTTTTGCTTGTCCTGCACTAAATTAAATTCCCAAGCATACCCGCTCAACTGAGAGGAGCGATTTTGCTGGGCCATGAACCTCTCCACTGCCTTCTGGATATTAAACC
This sequence comes from uncultured Thermodesulfobacteriota bacterium, assembly GCA_964594075.1. Lineage (GTDB taxonomy): Bacteria > Desulfobacterota > WTBG01 > CAIYCZ01 > CAIYCZ01 > CAZQKW01. Next base: position 59,350 of record CAZQKW010000021.1, read on the forward strand.
CCACACGCTGCACCATGTTTGCCTGCGGCGTTCCCCGTATAACTTTACTCTTGGATAGAAAATCGCGATAGGCTTGAAAGCTCAAAGAATTGAGTTGTGCCGACGAAACTAAGCTGAGTTGTTGCCGCCCTGTTATGGGAACCGTTTCACAGGAAATGAGGCTCAGGAAAAAGCACAAAATTATTAAAATTCCTTTTTTCATGTGCTAACCTACCTCCATTGCTTGACAATAGGTTTAAGAAACAAAATAACTAATTTGAAGCAAATGATGTTTATGATGTATTAAAAAAGGCAGAGCCGCTCATACAGCTCTGCCTTTATAGTATTTGTGTCCATGAGCCTGGCCTGCCTGCACCAGACCGTCTTTTTATCAACTCTGCGGCTGCCCCTGCTGCTGAATCGGCTCTATCACTATGTT
>CAZQKW010000022.1:0-58564 GCA_964594075.1 uncultured Thermodesulfobacteriota bacterium
TGATTTTATCGATATAAAAGTCGCTTTTTGCTTACTAAAAACCCAAATGATCGAAGCATTAAATTGCCCGAAGGTTATGGGGTCCCATAACCTTAGATGAGCGTTTTGTCCAAACAGTAGGATTGATAGTGACCCTGTTTGCAACCAGAATAACGACAATGTATCTTTGCAGGCAGACAAATAAGGCAATTGCAGAGCAGAGAAGAAGCTTTTGCGACTTTGGTTTTTCAAAATAGGAGGCAAGTAATAAAAAGAATAAAATGGATAAAAAAATATAGATTGGCTCTGACCACGCCATTACAGAAACCTTTAGTAGTGGTACTGAAAATAAACAAGAAAGGATACCCCAGAAAAACAAAAAGTTGGATTTAATAACCCTTTAAAAGTAGACAACCGAAAAAAAAGACCGTTAAGCCAAATGCTATCACATTAAATATTTGGCACCCACCAATGGATTGATACCCAACAAACCCAATGCGGCGAGAAGTAATGGATATAAAGGAGGCCATTGTACAAAAGGTTCGCCATTAAAAAGATGAAATCCTGTTCGGTTCAACAAACTCTGTGCGGTTGAGATGTATCCTACTGAATCAGGGGAAACTCCGATGCCGTATTTACCCGTCCCGTAGTTAACCATCATGGAGCCTATTACCCCCAATACACATAAGATAAAGAAAATGAAGGGGTTATTTAAAATGTTATTTTTTTTGATTGGGGAAAAATTTTTCAAGCTGAAAAGTCCCTGTCTTTTTTATTGAGTGTAAGCAGGAAGGATCAACAAGTTGTTCAGATTTACATACATGGTGGTGGGTTACAAAGTATACACTCCCGTTATAATAACCTTAACCTGCGATGAAAAAACCAATTACTTTGTCAGAGTTGATATATAGAATCATAGCTAAGTTCCCTGTTATTAAACTAGTTAATTCATTAATGTACTATTTAGAAAAAAATATCAAAAACGCATTTGGAGCAGATTGAATCTATTAATTTCTTAATATAAACAACGAGTCAAAAGAATTTAGAAAGCGTAATTAGTCTCTTTTTTTTTATTTTATATTTATTACCGCAAATGCATTCAAAAAAACCGCTTGCAATACAAATAAATTGCCCACACACACACATTAATCCTTTAAATTTGGCAGGATTACCATAGACAACATGATGAGGCGGAACGTCTTTGGTTACAACTGCACCTGCGCCAACAAACGCGTACTCACCTATAGTATGCCTGCAGACGATAGTGGCATTTGCTCCAATGGTGGCGCCCCGTTTAATGACAATGCTATCCAAATCTTTTGGGTTCTTTTTGTTTTGAGCGCGTGGGGTATAGTCATTGGTAAAAACCGCAGCGGGACCGATAAAAACATCATTTTCAATGGTAATATTATCCCAAAGAGCGACATTATTTTTGATAGTAACGCCATTTCCGATCCGCACATGATTTTCAATGTAGCATCCTTCACCAATATTACAGTTTTTTCCAATTATTGCCCCCGGCATTATATGAACATTACGCCATATTCGTGTGCCTTCGCCAATATGGTTTGACTCAACCACGGCATCTTTGTGAATAAAAATTTTTTTCTGTCTCATATCAATAATTGATTATTTGCGTATGCCGAGACCAAGATAAAAAAGCGGGCGCAATATACTCAACCAGCCGGTAATAGGTTGCATTTTGGTATATCCCAGGTTTTTGGGTGGATATATTTTGGTTACCGGCACTTCAGTTGTTTTATAACCAAGTTTGATGACCTTATAATACAGATACGGCTCCAACTCATATTCGTCGAGCCATTCCTGCCAGAGATTAATTCGTTTATCCTGAAACAATGATGTCTTGAACGCACGAAATCCATTGGTGCTGTCAGTAACCCATCTACAAGATACTAACGAAAAGATGAGCGGGTCGACTCTTGTTGCAATAATTCTATATAAAGGCATTTCTCCATAATAACCACCTCTCTTAAACCGGGAGCCCTGCACAAAGTCATACCCCTCATAAATGAGGGGTTTAACAAGATGTATAATCTCCTCGGGTTCATCTTTGTTGTTTCCCGCGATAATAACAATTATATCAAACGCATGAGAAGTGCTGTATTCAATCCCTTTTCGAATTGCTGCGACTACCCCCTGCGTGCGCCCCAGGGTCAGCACCCTTGCGCCCAGTTTCCTCGCTGTTTCTGGCGAACCATCCGTTGAACCGTCGTCCACAACAAGAATTTCGTCCGCCACTCCAGTGGCAATGACGCGCGAGACAACCCGGTCAATTTTATGAAGTTCATTATAGCATGGCGCAATACAGATGATGCGTTTTCCCTCAATCACGGCGCTGTCTGGCGTTATAGTAATTGGTTAAGACTCTCGCAAACAAAATCGATCTGCTCATTTGTAATTTCAGGGAAAATAGGTAGCGAAATTATAAGATGCGCAATTGCCTCGGCATTGGGAAAATCACCTGGTCTGTAGCCAAGTGACGAACAGCCAGCCTGCAAATGTATCGGTATGGGATAATGAATACCGCAAAAAATTCCCCGGTCCGCAAGCCGCTGTATAATCTTGTCCCGTTCTCTTTCAACCTGTATAACAAACAGATGATAAACATGGGATGAATCTTTTGCCGTAGCGGGTAGTGTTATTTGGGGATTATTTTTCAGATTATTTTTATACCGCTCAGCGGCATGCTGCCTGGCTTGATTCCATGCCGACAGATATTTAAGCTTGACATTGAGGATGGCGGCCTGAATGCTATCAAGCCTGCTATTTATGCCAAAGGTGGGATGGTAATATTTTTGGGGCGATCCGTAATTTCGAAGTGCCAATAGTTTTTCATAGACCAAGGGATCATTGGTGGTAACCGCTCCGCCGTCACCAAAAGCCCCGAGGTTTTTGCCGGGATAGAAACTAAATGCCGCGGCCGTTCCTAATGAACCAGCACTCTTATTTTTATACTGTGCTCCATGAGCCTGACAAGCATCTTCAATAACGTACAGTTTATAACGTTCTGCCAAGGCATTAATTTCATCCATAGCTGCAATCTGGCCGTACAAATGCACGGGAATAATCGCTTTTGTTTTTGGCGTAATAGCCTTTTCCAATGCCTTCACATCGATCAAATAGGTCGTAGCGTCGCAATCTACAAGAACCGGTCGAGCGCCAGCAAGTTCAATAGCTGCCACCGTGGCAAAGAAAGTGTTGGTAACGGTTATGACCTCATCCCCGGGTCTAATTCCCACAGCTCTAAGGGCAAGATGCAGGGCGTCAGTTCCAGATGCTACACCGACAGCATAATTCGCCCCAACGAAAGCTGCAAACCTTTTTTCAAATGTTTCTACTTCTTTTCCAAGCACAAATGCGGTGTTGTCCAATACCGAATTAATTGCTTTCAAAAACTCATCTCTATGCTTCTCACACTGAATTTTTAAATCAACCAAGGGAATCATAAATAATTTTCCGCAATGTGTACTCACAGTGTTTAGAGGTTTCAGGTTATCGTTATAATACGGCTTTGCTCATTAATAGAACGCGTGGCTGCTTCTAATGCTTTCACTACCTGCAGCCCGTCATGACCATCTGTAAGTGGTTGTTTGCCCGTCTTGATACATTCTATAAAATGGACGCATTCGGTCATAAGGGGCTCATTAAGTTGAATTCGCGGTATGACCACTTCTCCTTCACGAATTGAGAGACGAAAATCTATGAAACTATCCTGATAGTGATCTTCTTTATCAAAGCCCACGTTATATAATCGAATTGGCACTAACAGATTCATATAATTCCATACAAGCATCTTTTTTTCCCCCACCACGGTAATTTCTCTAACCTTTCTGGGGTTCAACCAGCTTGCATGCACATGAGCAATTATGCCATTTCGATATACAAATGTTGCATACACCACATCAGCAATGTTTTTATTGAGATAACATCCGCCATGAGCTGAAACTGAATAGGGACTATCACCAAGCCAGTAAGAAAAAATGGATATGTCATGCGGCGCTCTAATCCCACAGAGCATTCGCATCATAGCGCACCTGACCAAGATTTGTTCTGCTTGCATCAATAAGATAAATATTTCCTAACTCATTGCTATCTATATACTGTTTAGCAGCCCGGATGCCGGCATTGTATTTAAATGTGTGACCGACAAACAGGATAAGCTTTTTTGTCGGCAATTTCGATAAGTTCTACGCACTGCTGGGAAGTTGTCGCAAGCGGTTTTTCTACAAATACATGCTTGTCTGATTCCAACGCCTGTATTGCTAGAGGAAAATGCGTAGCAAGAGGTGTGGCAATGACCACGCTCGAAATCTTACGGTTGGCCATTATATCGTTTACGTCGGAATTTGTTTCGATATCAGGGTAACGTTTGCTTATTGCCTCGAGCCGATGAGCATCAGTATCACAAACAGCGCTGACCCGGACATCCTCCATGCTGACAAAATTACGGAGTATGTTAGGCCCCCATCTGCCAACGCCAAGAATTCCCATGTTAATCATGCTATTAACCATTATGTTTAGTTTTTATATCGATTTAAATAATGTAAAAAAACAGACAACCAATCGGTGTCAGGTTGGAATTACTTGAAATATTTATTCTTTATTCGCTCTCGATTTTTAACAACCTCAGTTCAATAATTAAGTGCAACACTTAGGAGGAAACACAGATATGGTGTATCCCAAGTGTTATGGAAAAAAGAAATATAAACAGTGCAATTATTTTGGCACTGAAAAAATGGAAAACAAATCGCGGTGAACAATTTCAGCGTACCCCAATTCTTTTAAAATTGGCACAAGCTGCTTTCCATCAACAATATAGTGCAAATAGATATGGGTTACGCCATATTTTTTTAAAATGTTAGTTCTGACTGAAATTGGTGTTGAGATATTATAGAATGCCTCAACATCAGCTATGCGTTGCAAATTGTCTATAATATGTGGAGCGGTATGATACAGCGCAATAATTTTCGCACCGGTATACACGGGAACAGCCCAGGATGAGTAGATGTCCGATAAAACCACATCCCCATCTTTGAGATATTTTTTTAGTTCATGCTGTATGGCATTAGGATTTACATAGTGGGGAATTGCCGAACCTGCTGTAAAAGCAAAAGCAGGACGCACAAATTCCTTCACCGTCAAGACAGCCTGAATTATTATTCCACCCCCAAGAAGTAGGATAAAAACATAATATATAATTTTATTTATTCTACTTCTAACTGTCCAGATATTTGTTACGGACAATTCGCGGCATAACCTTGATGTAGTTAATTGTAACAGACACAGCAGGAAAAAGATACAGCGCTCGGCAAGGCTGATGTTTACAAAAAAACCGCATAAGTAGAGGAAACCAAACACCATGCTTCCTGCCCATAGTAATATATAACGTTGCTGCAAAAGATAATATATCACAACGGGAATTCCTGCCAGCGCAGCACCTGACCGAACCAACGGCTGTGAATAGAGATATTCACGGGTCAACCGATAGTCCATAGTTTTGTGCATCTCGCCCGCCACAACTTTCATTAAGGAACTAAAGAAATTATAGTAGGGCCAGAGAAGGGTAAAGCACACTGCCGTTATTATTGTAACGGTATAGCAGGCTAAAACCTTCTTGTTTAAGCCAGCCCGTTCAAGATAGATCAGGCCCGAACAAACAAAGAAAAAAATACCGGTTACAGGATGATTGACAAAGCAGAATGCGCCTGTAAAGACCGATGCGACAAAAAATCTGGGTCGTTTGTGGTGTAAAAAACGCAATTGAAAATAAAGCGCAAGAAAGGCGAGCGAGAAAGACACCAGGGAAGGATAATACGCGGTGTAGAGAATTGCAGAAAACATGTATGCATTAGCCCCATTCCAGCCAAGCCCCCAGAGAAACAGCAGGCAGGCAAGCGACCACGGGGCTTGTCCTCTATCATTAAAATATTCCATGGCAAAGAAAGCTGCAGAGACGAGGAAGAAAACAAAGCCGGCGAATTCAAACAGTTTAAGCACCACAAGCACATCAAGCCCCGACAGTCTCATACACAGCGCCATTATAAAAATGGAGGGAACATAGCGAGGCGAAGCTGAATCAGGCAGATTGAGCATGGGATCGCCAGGATGAATGAAATCACGCGTGAGTGCCCGCACTGCTGCACCATGTTCCGCACCGTCAGAATAGGGGAAGTGGTTGTAATCAAGCAGCAAAAATGGAGCTGCGATCACACTTAAAAAAACAATAACAGTGAAACGATTCATCAAAAGGTGCGCTTTAGTAAAAATGGCTCTATGGTTTTGAATGCCTTTTCAAAACGGGCTATTTTATTATGTGTCACCGACTTTAAACGAATTTCGGGTGCGCATTCATAATAGAACTGTAATTCTTTTACTGGAATATACAACCCCATCGGAATTACCAATGCGCGCGATCCTTCCCATGGCGAGTACGGTATATCCCCTGTAAAATAGTAAGTAGAAAAATAGAGATCTCCTAGAAGTTCTGTGCCGTTTTTCATCATTGTTCCTTCTGGATACACATTTTCTCTTTCATACCACGCAGAAATGTTTTGAGAGACAGGGTCAGTTAGGGTAATTCTTAACTGATATTGTTTGTTTTTTGAATTAATAATGGGCGGAAAAGTAATGTAATATCGAGAGGCAATATTAACATCACATAAGGAACATGTGATCTGATGCAGCACTTTTTCGACGGGTTGCATTTCTTTAATGGTAAATTGCACGTTATGCTTTGTTTGTTTTCCTAAATTTGAAAACATTATGCGGATAGCGCAAAGATTATTCTGAGAGGCCGTAAAAGTCTGCGATACGGCTTGAGAATTTTTAATGATCGGGGATAGACAACAAAACGCCTGCTGGGTCACACCCTCTTCGAGTCGTGGCTTAGCATACGCGGGCATTAGAATGTTAAAAATAATATCAAAGCTCAACACAATCATTGAAATAGATATACATAGTAAACACAGGTTTCTATAATTTTTAGGTATTATATTCCAAAGTCCAAAAAAGATAAGTGCTGCAATGGGAGCCAACACCACAAACAGGTACCTTCCCAGAAAAGCAAAGTATTTCATATTTAGACTCATAAAAATACTCAATCCGCCCATAAAAGCGAAAAATAAAATGACCAACGCCTCCTGTTGAAATTTGTTAACATGGCGCTTCATTGTCAGTTTGCATAACCCAATAATGCCCATAAGCAGCAAAGTAACATAAAATGAATAATGAATGGGTTTTAAGGGAATCTGTAATGATCCGAAATATCCAAAAAACGACATAAACGTATATATAAAGTTATTACTGATATTTTCTATAGATAAAGCTGTTGTGCGAATAAACCAGGGTTGTGCAGTTTGCATATTGGTAAAAAGCATCCAGTTTTCCTGATACCACCATCCTGCAATTATGAAAACGATTCCAAACAGTACAATACATTCCAACACCAAGCGTTTCCAATATCTGAACCGATAAAACAAGATAACACAAAGAGTTAAGGGTATTAAAAATACAGTGGATGTTTTGGTTAAAAGACATCCAGAGAGAATTACACCCAATGTAACAGAATGAAAAAGCCTATCACGTTGTGAACAGTATTTTAAAAGAACGACAATATAAATCGTTGAAAACGTCGCTGCCAGTGTTTCGTTTGAAATAGAGGCAGAAATGTGTAAAAATTGTGGATTTGTGGCAACAAACAGACTTGTTGCAGTGGCAAGCATGGTTTCTCCCGGAACAAGAGAAAGCATTAAATTATAGACACAAAAAACTGTGATAAGGCTAAATAAGAGCGAAAAAATGCGCAATAAATAGGCACGTTGCGCAATTGATGTTTCCCCTTCAGGATGTTGAATAATACTGAAGCCGGGCCCATCATTCACAGTGAGAAGCTCGTGTATTGGTTTTTGCTTTTTTGAACAGAAAATTGATCCAATCAGGTAATAGAGAGGAGGGTGGAAGGCTTGGCTAATGCGCGCCTGCTTAGTTGATAAGATTGATTGAGGAAGAGAATGATTTTTTGCGATATATTCGCAGTAGGCAAAATGCAGCTCTTCGTCGGGCGGCAACCAGAGAGGAGTATAATAACTGTAAAGAAGGCCAATCATTAAAAAAAATAGAACTGTAATAATTTTAAAAAAAATTCTGCTTACCACTGACTCACCGAGAAGGATCTGACGATAGCGGAAATGGGAAGTTATTGGAACAAACAATGATGATTTAAAGAGAGCGCCAAATTACCCTGCATTGTTGGCTTTTTTAAAAAGGGTCTCCAAGCTTTTGGTTCTTACTCCATGTTTATATAAAAAATAGCTGATTGTTGCCTTCAGAGTCTGAAAGCCATAGAGGACTGATTTTGTAAAGGTTACAGAGCTGGCCTCGGCAAAATACTTTGTTGGAACGTCAACATTCATTATCCTAAACCCGTGCATGATTGCCTGAACATTGACCTGCGGATCAAATTCGAAATTACTTTTGTTTTCCCGATAGTTTATCGTTTTTAGAACATCAATGGTAAATGCTTTGTAACCGGTGGCATAATCGGCAAGCTGTTTCTTGAAAACGAAATTCTGAATACCGGTCAGAAAGCTATTGCCAATACGTTTATAAAAAGGCATCTTGCCTTCCCGCCACTTTATTCTTCGGCCCAGCACCATATCGCAAGTTCCATTAGCAATAGGATCAATTACATCAGGGATTTTTGTTGGGTCATACTGGTTATCGCCATGAAGCAACAAAACGATATCCATGTCACCTTTCTTCAGCATTATATCAAAACCGCGGCGTGTATTTGCCCCTGCGCCGAGATTTTGATCATGAGAAAAAGTCGCGACCCCCAGAAGCTGGCCTATTTCACGTGTTCGGTCAGTACTTCCATCGTCACAGATGATTAAATAATCGACGATATCCCGCGGAACAAGATTTACGGTATCAGCAAGTGTCCGTTCTGCATTATAAGCTATAATAATTGCGCCGACCTTTTTGCCCTTATACATAATATATACTCCTGCCTATTTTTTCACCCAATCAATATAGCCGGCACACCCAATCAGTCCGATATCAGCGTCGGGAAAAAAGTCAGTGTAAAATTTTTTAAAATCATCGAAATGGTAGCGTTTCTCTTGTTTAATGCGCCGAATATCACTTTTCACATGCTGAAATCGTTTTGGAGTAAAGAAAAACATAAGCCTCGGCATAAATTGTAAGAATTTAATCATGCCAAGCCTTTTCATCGCATAAAATAAGATAAAGAGACTGCCTGAAAGCTTCCAATAGTTCTCAAGACAATCTACGGCGATCAATCTTCCGCCGGGTTTAAGTTTGCATTTTATGCCGGCGGCTACCCTATGAATATTGAGATGGTGAAAACAGTATCGGGAAAAAATAGCATCAAATTCGCCGGGAAGTAGTTCTAACTGTTCGGCATCAAATACCATAAAATTAATATTTGCATGTTGCTTCGAATTTTCTGCCGCTTCAATTTCCTCTGGCATTATGTCAATAGCAGTAATTGAGCGGACAAGCGGCGCAACCTTTCCATCAAACTTGCCTCTCCCACATCCAATGTCAAGTACATCTCCCTGTGCCGGGATTTTTTCTAAGACGAAATCATCAGCGAAGATCACCGTCTCTTCGGTAACACCCCAGTCCGCGATTCTTACTAAGTGTTTTTTAGTCATTATGTTTTTTTTTAGCACTTTGATTAAAATAGGAGTTTATTGTTCGCACAATCCAGCACAACTGCTTTAAGGTAAGATCAGTAAAAAGAGGGATGCTGAGCATTTCTTCTGCCATCTGCTCAGTCACGGGCAGCCGTCTTGATTTTTTGTGTCCAAAAAATGGCTGAAGATGGCACGGATAATATCGCAGGCCGGCGTGGATTCCGTGATCAATCAGAAATTTAATAAGATTGTCCCGATCTTGTGCAGGAACACGGATGATATACATAAAAGGCACAATCTGTTTATAATTGCGTTTAAAGAGGGTAATGTGTTTATTTCTTGATAGCAGGTTATCATAGCGTGTTGCTAACATCTGCCGCCGGCGTGCAAACTTGTGAAACTTTTTAAGTTGCGCGAGCCCGATTGCTGCATTGATATTACTCATATGATACCGAAACCCCAGCTGCTCAACACGACGATCCTCCATTTTCTTTTTTGAAAAACTATACCACGTGCTTTTAACAATACCCAGCATCTTTTGTGAGCGCAATTTTTCAGCAAGATCGCGATCCTTAAGTAACAGTGCCCCTCCTTCACCGCAGGTAAAATTTTTGATGGGGTCAAAACTCAGGCATGTTATATCTTCACCTGACGAGACACCGACAACACGACCATTTGTCTTAGAACCAAACGAATGACTGGCATCACGAATAATTTTTATATCATTGCTGCCAATAATGCGCCGTATCGCCGCGATATCACAGGGCAGTCCGGAAAAATCAGTGGGCATAATTGCTTTAGTTCTTGATGTAATTAATTCAGGTATTCGTTCAGGGTCTATATTTAAGGTATCAGGGTTTATGTCGCAAAAAACAGGGCGCGCACCAGTCAAAATAACCGCCATAGGGTCGCTGACGAAAGTCATTGAAGGCACTATCACTTCGTCCCCACGGCCTACGCCAAGAGTATGCAGGGCAAGATGTAAGGCAGATGTACCAGTATTTACTGCAACGACATAGGGCGCGTCAGTAAATGCGGCAACAGCTTTTTCAAACTGTTCAGTTACCCCTCCTTCACCAAGCCAGCCACTTGTGAACACTTCTTCAAGTAATGCAAGCTCAGCTTTTCCAACCGATGGCTTACTCATGGGAATGTGCATAATCACTTCCTTATACGCAGGTCAGGTGTCAATTGTTGCTTGCTGATAAGTTTCGCTTCACAAAACAGCATTTGCCATTTTTTTCCAACTCAATATGCTCGGCTTTAACGATGATTATTTTTTCATCCTTGCCTAATAACACATTAAGCCGGTGTTTAATTCTTTCTTCCGCTGTGTCTGTAAAAAGTGTTTTATTGGGAACTATTGAAACAGTAATTGTGCCCTCAATACTTTGGACGATTTGAAAAAGGCGTACGGCAGATTCATCCTGGAGCACGGCAGCTATTTTAGCCGGTGCAATTGTTTCGCCATTTTTCAAAGTAAACAGATCACGGGCTCGCCCATCAATATCTCCCATTAATGGCAAACCCCTTCCACATCGACACCTGCCTGCGTAGTAATGACCTAAATCACCCACTTGATATCGTATGAGCGGCAGTACATAATTATCGAGATCAGTTATGGTAATAAAACCGGTCTCTTCAGGAGAAACTGGCTGATTATGCGAATTGAGAAACTCTATATGATATGAATCTATTGCCATATGCATGCCCTTGTGTTCATGGCAGGCAAAAGCTACGCCCTCAATTTCGTGTGGTGAATAACGGTTAAAAAGTTCGGCGTTAAAAAACTTTTCCATCGCGTTGCGCAGAGCCAGACTATACGTGCCTAAAACGTATATGATCGGAATCGAGAGTTTTTCCATGTTATTACGATCAATATAGTCTTTAAGCACCAGCAGATTAAAATCCATGGTTTCAAATAGATACGGCTTATAGACTTTCAGTTCATCATACCACTGTCGGGGAAATATATCATTCCCTGAAAAGGTTTCAAAATATGGCGTTAAAACTCGTCTTCTATGGGCTAACCCAAGAGCTGTTTCCCGAAAATTCATGAACGGCTCTCTATCATCATGTCTTCCCGAATATTTGCCTTTGAATTGTGAGTGTCCTGAATAATGAAGCGTTGCCGATTTCATACCCAGACGCCATCCTGAAGCATATATCTGGCGTAAATGGTTGGCATATTTCTTTTGGAACCCGGAGAAGCTGAATGGTACTTTGAATCGCTCTCCTGTTGTGCCAGAGGTAAATGCATATTCATACCCTTTTTTTTTGCTAAGAAGAAATTCATCATTGTCCTGGGCAACCTTCAATTCTTTTTTGGTGATTACCGGCATACCTTGCATATCATTTATTGAAGTAAATTTGTGCGGATTAACTCCGCAACTTTTCCATAATTGGCGGTAGAAAGGTATGTGTTCATAGGCATAGAGAAGCAGCCTCTTCAATTTTTCCCAGCGGATTTCTGCGAGTTGATCATATGGTAGCCATTGGTTCGATTGCAGCTCTTTAAAGTGAGACCATGCGTTTAACGGCGAAATCGTGGCAAGCAATTGATAGCCCGTTTCCACAAAAAAACTATAACAGGTTATTTTCATTTGCAAAATAGTCCTATGATATAAATATCATTGTCTATTAAATACTGATGGCCATGAAAAAATGCAAAATAATTTTACCCTTTCGGGAGACGAGCTATATTTGACGAAACAGCCGGCGTGCCCTGATGCGTGCTGAATCCACCATACTATATATCACCGGCAGCACCAATAGCGTCAAAAACGTTCCACTGATCATGCCGCCAAACAGGGTTATCCCCAGCGGTGCAAACAGTTCCGAGCCTTCGCCGCGGCTAATAATCATCGGTATCAAGCCGCACACGGTGGTAAGGGACGTCATAAGGATCGGGCGCAACCTGGTGGCGGCACCTTCGATGATAGCATCGGTTTTTTCCTTGCCGTCAGCACGGAGCTGATTAATATAATCAATCATCACGATGCCATTATTTACCACCACCCCCATGAGAATCATCATGCCAATAAACGACATAACATTAACCGTCGTCCCGGTAATCAACAGCATAATTACCACCCCGATTACGGCCATAGGAACCGTAAACATTATGGCAAACGGATGGAACAGGGATTCAAACTGCGATGCCATAACCATATAAACCAGAATGGTCACCAGAATCAAGGTCCAGAACATGGTTACCTGAAACTCCTGCATGGTCTCAAGTGACCCGCCCAGTCGCACAAAATATCCTTCGGGAAGTTTGAGCGCATCGAGCACCTGCCTGATATCAGCCCTGACACTTGCCATGTCGCGCCCATAGGTATCGGCGCTGATTACCGCCACCCGCTGCTGGTCCTCGCGCTGAATTTTTATCGGCCCTTTTCCTTCGTGAATGCTTGCAATATCCGCGACATTTACCATGAAGCCTTTGGGAGATGCAATCAGCACATCGGAGAGATGGGCCCATGATTGCCGGTCTTTTTCGGCAAACCGCACGCGCACATCATATTCATCCCCTTCCTCGCGGTATTTGGTGACTTCTTTGCCGAGAAATGCTGTTTCAATCGTATCGGCAACATCTTCCACCGTAATTCCCTGCATGGAAGCCTTTGTGCGATCCACAGTGATCTGCAGTTCCGGTTTGCCCATCTTTAACGCATTCTCAACATCCGTTACCCCCGGGATACGTCGCAGCTGTTCTGCTATTTCATCGCTTTTCTGTTTTAACACCGTTAAATCCCGGCCAAACAATTTAATCTCGATCGGGCGTTCGCCGCCCATGGTCATGTAGTCGGTGGTCTGCAGAAAAAAGAACGTGCCGTTTACCAGTTTAGGAATTTTAGATCGCACCACATCCATGAATTGCACGCCGCTTCGTTGCCGCTCGTTTTTCGGCGCAATCTCATAGAAAATCTCTGCTTCATTCACCCCCGAAGGGCCTACACCCATGATGAGATCAAACTGGGAAACTTCCGAGAGGCCCACCAGAGAAAGCACTGAACGGGCTTCCGGCTCTGACATTATCGCTTGTTCAATTTTATTGACAAATGCCGTGGTCTCCTCAAGGGGTGTGCCTTGTTCCATGCGAAGAACTGCAGTGGTGTAGGTTTCATCAAGTTTTGGCAAAAATTCGCCGCCGGCAAAGGTTAAAAGATACAGGCTGAAAATAAATACGCCGCACGCGGACGCAAGCGTTCGCCACTTATGTTTGAGTGTATATGCCACTGCTCGGCGGTGCAGCACGTTTAAGCGGTTGTAGAATTGTTGCTCTTTGGTCCGGGGTTGGAGTTTTAAAATACGGGAGGCAATTACCGGAACCAGTGTCAATGCAACGACCAGCGATGCCATAAGGGAGAATGTCACCGTCAGCCCCAGCGGCTTGGTGAGCTGCCCGGTCATGCCCTGGGCAAAAATGAGCGGCAGAAAAACAATAACCGTGGTCAGGGTGGAAGCAGTAATCGCCATAGTTACTTCAGTCGCTCCACGGCGGGCAGCTTCCTTACGCTCTGCGCCGCGCTCAATATGCCGGAACGTATTTTCCAGCACGACAATTGAGTTATCCACCATCATCCCCACGCCCAATGCCAGTCCGCACAGGGTCACCAGATTCATGGTGTAGCCAACAAAGTAAATGGCCACAAACGTCGCAACAATAGCAAACGGGATGGCAATAACCAGGGTGAGGGTTGCGCTGAGGTTAAAAAGAAACAGATAAATCACCGCCATGGTAATAAGGGCGCCCCAGCGCACTGCAGTCCCCAGGCTGGTATAGGAATCGCGCACCAGTTTGGATGTGTCAAACACATCCCGAATCACCACATCGGGCGGCAGCCCTTTTTCAATTTTTAGAAGTTCGGCAAAGACTGCATCCGCCACCTCAACGGTATTGGTGCCGGACTCTTTAGTCACATAGAAGATGACCGCATTTTTCTGATTCATTCTGCCATAGCTTCTGACCTCTTTGTATAAGTCTCTAACCTGCGCGACATCTTTGATATAAACCGGTCCGCCGTCTTCCGCCCGAATAATAGTGTTGCCGATCTGTTCTACGCTGGCATATTTTCCCATGGTGCGCACAATAAATTCCTGGTTGCCGCTGATGAGATGGCCGCCCGGAATATCCATGTTCTGGTTGCGTATAATGCGTTTGATGTCGGCAAGGGACAGGTTAAGCGCTTTTAATCTATCCCGATCAACTTCAATGAGGATTTCCCGATCAAGCCCACCCATTACCACGACCGCTGCAACACCGGGAAGATTTTCCAGCCGTTTTTCAACCTGGTCTTCTATGAGCTTTCGCAGGTTGCGCAAGTCGCGATCGGTTTTGCTCGTGACGCCATAAAAAAGAATCGGCATGGTGTCCGTGTCATTTTTAAAGACGATGGGCCGCTCAATGTCATCAGGCAGGCTGGAGATGACAATTTCCATCATGTTGCGCACATCCTGAGCGGCAAAGTCAAGATTGGCGCCCCAGCGGAATTCCGCCTGAATAAGCGAAAACCCTTCCTGGGAGGTTGATTTTATTTTTTGGACGCCGGCAACGCTTGCTACCGCCCCTTCCAGGGGGCGGGTAATCAAGGTTTCAATTTCTTCAGATGCCGCGCCTGGATAACGGGTCAGAACGGCAACGGTCGGATAATCGAGACTGGGGAAAAAATCCACGCCGATGCGGGTAAAGGAGACCACGCCGAGCACCATCACAATGAGCACCATCATGATGGTGGTTACGGGATAGTGAATGGAACGTTCAGCAAGATTCATGATTATGATACCGGCGGGGAGAGGATAACCGGCGCCTCGTTCGTTAACGCATAAAACCCTTCGCTTACCACCTGTTCGCCGCCTGCCAGCCCGGAGCAAATCTCGGTCGTGGTATGGTCATGAATGCCCGGTTCAAC
The DNA here is from genome assembly GCA_964594075.1 of uncultured Thermodesulfobacteriota bacterium. GTDB lineage: Bacteria > Desulfobacterota > WTBG01 > CAIYCZ01 > CAIYCZ01 > CAZQKW01. Next base: position 15,575 of record CAZQKW010000022.1, read on the forward strand.
CGGCACGATTCTGGCCCGGTTGTTTTCAACGATGAAGAGCACTTTTTTCCCGTCGCGTTCAAGCACGGATTTTAACGGAACGAGGACCACATCCTTCTTTTCCTGCTCAAGGATCTTGATGCGCGCAAACATTCCAGATTCAAGCTTGAAATGAGGATTGTCGATCTCAATTTTTACTTTAAACGTTCTGCTGGAGGCGTCAATCAACGGATTGACGGTGCTGATGGTTCCGACAAACTGTTCCCCGGGCAGGGCGTCAACGTCAATACGCGCTGTTTTGCCGGGATGAATAAACGGCTTTTTTGCTTCTGCCACCGGGCACTCAATTTTTACCCTGCTTAAATCAGTGATATGCAGCACCTTTGAGGGGGTCATGGTATAGACCATTTCTCCTTCATTCATCAACTTCGCGACCACAAAGCCTGAAAAAGGCGCATACACGACTGAATCGGCAAGGTCCTGCTCCATCTGGGCATAATGTGCGGCAGCCTGCTCCACGCGGGCGCGCGACAATTGCTGCTGCGCTTCTGCATTCAGGTATTCGGTTTTAGCGTCATCATATTTTTGGTCGTCTATGACCTTTTGGCGATGCAGCTCCTCCATTCGGTGCAAATTTTTTTTAATGTTCGCCAGATTGAGTTGCGCTATTCTCAATTCTGCCTGGGCGGTGTTGAGCGCCGCTGCCGCTTCTTTTTTGGCCATAATCAGCTTGCTTTGTTCAAGCTGCACCAGGCGCTGGCCAGCGCTGATGCGATCGCCTTCATCAACAAAAATTCGTTCAATCCGGCCGCCGATCTTGGGGCTTAAAAATGCTTCCTGCACCGGATACACAGTGCCGGTAGTGTGAATATATGACGAAATATTTCCTCTAACAGCGGTCACAACGCTCACGGCTACCGGGGTTTCTTCCTGTGGATTGCCGGCATTGTTTTTGTGCGAACCACAGCCGACCACAAATGCCAGAACCATAAGAGGTATAACCAGAAAAAAAATACCGGTCAGTTTTTGCATACCGTTCCCACCATAATTAATTAGCATACATATAGTTATATTTGTCACTATAACACAATTGCCGTTATTGATAAAATGATAATTCTGGTGTAGATTGTTTTGCATACATCAGGGGCGGCTGCAGCATAAAAACCTGGCCACACCGTGCTGCCGCACGCAAGAAAAGGGTTGAACTAATAATGAAAATACGCGCGCATGTTATCATTGAAGGCAGAGTTCAGGGCGTTTTTTTTCGCGCCGAAACCCGAGCAGTTGCCCAGACGTATCATCTTACCGGATGGGTAAAGAATCTCCCTGATGGCAGGGTAGAAGCGGTATTTGAAGGCGAGGAGGACGACGTGGAAAAAGCCGTGCAGTGGTGTCGCACCGGCCCGCCCCATGCGCTGGTGACCTCTGTGGCGGTGAACAGGGAGCCCTTTACCGGGGAATTCAAAACCTTTTCCATAGCCTATTATTAATTCTCCATGCCGATTGCGTGGGATTTGTGAGCAATCCCCGAACAGGAGGTCATCGCGCTCCGGTAAAAAATTTTAAACCCGACGCTTTCTCCGTAGTAAAACCTCATGAAAATTCTTCTTATCCAACCTCCGGTGCGGGATTTTTATCAAACCGCTATCAGAACCCAGCCGATTGGTTTGGCCTATCTCGCCGCCTCCCTTGAGCGCCGCGCCTTTGATGTTGAGATACTTGATTGCCAGGTGACTTCCCAAAAAAAATCAATCCCGCTACCAGAACCGTTTTCATTCATAAAAAAATTCTATCCCGGGGGCGACCTCAGCCCGTTTCGGCTGTTCGGGAATTTTTATCACTTCGGGCTTTCCTATGAGGAAATAGCGCGCCGCATCAGCAGCAGCGCTGCCGATGCTGTTGGCGTCTCTGCTCAATTTACGCCGTATTGCCCCGAAGCACTGCAGGTTGCCGCTTTGGTAAAGTCAATGCTGCCGAAGGTCCCGGTCATCATGGGCGGCGCGCATGTTGCGGCTGCCCCCCTGGATGTGCTCAGGCAGCCACGCGTGGATTATGTCGTGCTGGGCGAAGCAGAGGAGAGCCTGCCGCTTTTGCTGCAGCATATACAACGCGGCCGCATCCCGGAGCAGCTTGACGGGGTGGGGTATAAACTAAACGGCGCACTTCGCATTAATCCCCGGCGCCGATTTATCAATGAAATTGATACGCTTCCCTTTCCGGCACGGCACCGGTTAGATTTGTCGCTCTACACGATTGGCAAACAGCCGTATACCGTGCTGATTACCAGCCGCGGCTGCCCGCAGCGGTGCACCTACTGCTCTGTTTCGCAGGTCATGGGCGAAACGTTTCGCACGCGTTCGCCTGAAAATATCCTGGAGGAAGTAAAACAGTGCAGAGAAATCTTTGGTATTTCGGTGTTTGATATTGAGGATGACAATTTCACCCTTGATCAGAAGCGGGCAGAACACCTGTTACATCTTTTCATTGAAGAATTTGGCGAAGATGAACTGCAGCTCCGCGCCATGAACGGCGTCTCCATCTTTTCCTTGAACAAAGAGCTCATCGCCGCCATGAAACGCGCTGGTTTTCACCATCTGGATCTGTCTTTAGGCAGCATATCCCGCAGAGCAAGCATTGAGATAAACCGTCCGCATGACCCTGCACAAGCAACCAGTGTGCTCCTCCAGGCTGCTGAACACGGCCTGCCAACGATCACCTATGTTATATTGGGCATTCCGGGCCATACTCTTGACGAGATGCTGCAATCGCTGTTTTATCTCATGGGGCAGAAAACGCTGATCGGACCCAGCATCTTCTATCCCACCCCGGGCACTGCCGTTTACGAACAGTTATACGGCAGCGGCAGGCCGCCCTTGGCCGATTATAGTATGCTTCGTTCAAGTTTATTTCCCGTCGAGACTGAAGAATTTTCACGGCGTGATCTCATAACGCTGCTTAAATTGTCGCGGTGGATAAATTTTGTAAAAAGATGTATCCTGCCGGAAATCGGCAGGCAGACGATACTGGTGCCGGAGCTTCACGAAATAGCTGCGCGTGTCTGGATGCCAGACGAACTCAAAGAAATGCCGCGCGCTGCGACGTCGTTATCCCGGCCGGAACCGCTAACAGTGCGCGATGTTGGGAAAATTGCAACCGCCCTGTTTCTTGCGACGCACGATCTGTTCAGCGTCAGAAGAATCCGCCAGCCGCGTGCGGCACGGTATCACTATCGCTTGGCGCCCTACCCGGCATCCCGCAGAGCCCTAAAACTTTTTTGGGACGCTGTGGATGGTGTGCCAATTTGCAGCGTCCCGCACCATGAAATCTTACTAACAAACAATAAAACAACAGCGGCTGTAAAGAAAACACCCCCTGCTTGTTAGTTGATGTTAAATTTCTCTGTATTTGCATGTATAATCATGGTATTTATAATTCATAAACCAATCACTGCCATATAAAACATTTATGCCGCATATTATTCTTGATGGAACGGTTGATCTTGAGCGTTTCTATGCCGGCTTTCAACCTATCCAGGAGCGCACCGAAGGTGAAATTTTAAAAACGCAGGATATCTATATCAGTCAGAACCGGAAAGTGCTCCTCATAGAGGCGATAGCAATTGAAGGCGGGCCGCCGCAGCGGTTTTTTATTCAGGCATCGGTGAAAGAGGCGAGAACCACGATACGGATTTATCAAGGCACTGACCCCATAAAGACTGCCGGTGTGAAAAAACTTCTGGCGATCGTGGCGAAGCACATGCGCGATCAACATCCGGAAATTGCCTACGGGGTTACTAATCTGAAGGAGTTCCTTCGTTAACGATCGGCACAGGCTTCATTATTTATCAAATTTATATATCCGCCCGCCTTTTTGCAGCACCTCCAAATCCTTCCAGGCTTTTTCAGCATAGGGAGTGTGATCCGGGGACTCCAGCGTGAGTTTATACAGGTAGATGGCTTTTTCCCGGTATTCCTGAGCCTTCTGCGCATCGCGCACGTCAGGCGCGGGCGAAAAAGAATACATTTCATACAGAATCTGGCAGCGCTGCGCCATCTGATAGAGTATCATGGGGCGAAAGGAGGTTTCAGGGTATTTTGAAAAAATTTCCTCAAGCTGTTTCATCTCGCGCAGCACGCCCTCAGGGCGGCCATGATAGCTATCTTCCCATTGAATCATGCGGTAGGCAGCTTCATCGGCAATGGGGCTGTCCGGATACTGTTCAAGAATCATTTTATACGCGGCGCGATTATAAGCCAGCCCCTTCGGCTCATCATTCCAACAATTATAATGGCCATACTTTGCTAAAAAATCCTTCTTAGCCTGCTCAGCCGATTCCCCGGCAGTGATGCGTCGCTGATATTCCATCTCCAGCAGCCCCTCATATGATTCTCCAAGGCGCTGCAGGGCAATCGTATAATCCTTTGACTGCGGATAGGTGCTGGTAAATTTTTGAAACAGCGCAATGGCGTCAACATAGGCTTTTGCGTCTAATGCTTTCTGCGCTTCCTGTATGAGCCGCTGTTCCTCGCCCGGCCGGCGCTGCGGCATATCAGGCATCACCGCACACGCGCTTAATAAAATAAAAAGAGCTAACGACCCTCTGCGTATTAGTCTCATCATAGGATTGTTCCGTGAAGATACCACCCGGCTCAATCGGTCAGGCAGAGAAAAACCCCCACGCGCTGTTTCGTCCCCACCAATGAAAGGTTGCGGAGAACGCCCTATTATTTCACCGCTTGCCATCAATTATCTTTTCCGCCTGAAACACCGGTTGTGCGGCTGGCCGGGTATCATTAAGATAATGCGCCAATGTGGTTTGTAGCCATTCTTCGGATACCTTATTTGCCGCTGCCGCGGAATGCACCCAATTCAATTCTTCGGTTGACAAGTCGTGGTCAATCAGGGCCAACTGGATGGCATCTTGAAGAAATGATTCAGCATACTTTTTTTGAGAAAAAACGGGCGGCTCATGATCCAAATAGGCATTTTCTAATAACTCATTAAGGGCATTTTCAATGAAGCTTTCATTAAAATCAAGGGTTTTGGCAACAGTGCCCAAAAAATTCCGTTCCGCATCGGTTATTTTTCTGTCTTTGCCAATCAATAGCAACAGTCCTCTGACGTAGTTGCTTCTATCAAGATAATTATCCGGCATAAAACACCTCGTATCAGTTAAACGGCCGTGTGTATAGATTCTCACATATATTAATAATCTGAGTCAAATATCTTTGCATAGCTATTAATAATATCATGTTTTTCAACAACCGGTTCGGTGAAAATACTGATGCCCACGGTCACCACGCATCAATATAATTAATGCGGCAGGCCAAAAATAAAGTAAACGCTGCAGACCAGCCCGAGAATTACGGCGCCCCAGTTTAATTCGCGCGCCCTTCCGGCGCAAATCTTGAACAGCGGATAGACCACCAGTCCGGCGGTGAGACCATTGGCAATATTGTAGGTAAAGACCATCATCACAATCGTTATAAAGGCCGGCACCAGCTCGGTTAAATCAGTAAAATTTATTCTGGTTACAGAGCCGATCATCATGACGCCGACCGCAATCAGTGCCGGGCCGTAGGCATACCGCACATGCTGCAGCGGCTCAATGAGTGGTATAAAAAATAAAGAGACCGCAAACAGAAGGCCGGTGCTTATGGCGGCAAGACCGGTGCGCGCTCCTTCGCTAATGCCGGTCGCCGATTCAATATAGGCGCCACTGGTAGAGGTGCCGATCATGCCGCTGAACATGCAGGTAACGGCATCCACCATCATCGGCCGTTCAATTTGGGGAAAATCACCCTGTTCGTCAATCATATTGCCCGCGGCGCCCACGCCCACCAGCGTTCCCAGCGTATCAAGGAACCCCATCAGAAACAGTGTCAGCAGCACCGGTAAAAACTTCAGCTTGAAGACGCCCGCAATATCAAGTTTAAACGCAATTGCACTGAGATTATATTCGCCGGTAAAGGGCAGGGCAACGATAGCGCCCGGCGCGCGGCCAATTCCCACCCCGTATCCCAGCGCTGCGGTAAGCGCAATCCCCAGCAAGATGCCTCCCCGCACCCGGTGATAAAGCAATACGCTGATGAGCAAGAAGCCCAGGAGCGCCAAAAGGACTTCAGGGCTGCGCAAATTGCCGATCTTAACGGGAAAATCCGGCGCGCGCAGCACCACAGAATGCGAATCCAGCAATGACTGGGGCGGCAGTCCGGTTACAAAGCTGGTTACAATGCCGGTTTCATAGAGGCCGATAAAGGCAAGGAACAAGCCAATCCCAACCGCAAAGCTGTGTTTCATGCTGGGCGAGATGGAATTGGCAAGCCAACTTCTAATGCGCAGCAGGGTTATGACCACAAATGCGCAGCCGCTGACAAACACCGACCCCAGCAGTTGGGGCCAGCCAATGCCCAGCGGCGCCACACCAAAGGCAATGAAGGCATTTTCGCCCATGTAGGGCGCCACAGCTATGGGGCGGTTGGCATACAAGCCCATCAATATTGAGCCAAATGCCGCAGCAAGGATGGTTGCGACCGTGCTCGGGCCAATCGGAAATCCGGCAAAACTTAAAATCGCCGGATTTACAATAATGATATAGGCCATGGTGACAAAGGTCGTGGCGCCGCCCAGCAGTTCGGTGCGCACGGTCGTGCGCCGTTTGCTGAGTTCAAACTGCCGTTCCAGCCACGCAGGTGCCATAGGCGTATCTCCGGTATGGATGGTTTGTTACACAACGCGAATTTATTGGGCAGGGTGATTATCTGTGCGCTGCTCGGCATGCGCGGCGCCGAGCGAAGAGAGGCGTTTTTCAAACAGCCGCCGCACATAGGGCTGAACGTAAAGGCCGTCAATATCAAATTCGCTCAGCGCGTCAATCAACACATCTATTTTTTCAGACAGGTGCAGATATTTGTCTATGATGATGCGGTATTCCCCCTTAACTTTGCACAGGCCGCTTTTCAGATTGTAATAGTCCTTGCGCAGGTTGACATAGTCAACTTTTATGCTCAGCTTTTCGGCGATCTCTTCGAGGTGCTGCAAAATGGCTGATTCCTTCATACCGAAGTTCCCGTGTCAGAAAAGGTTGGCTCATGCCAGATGTGCTCAATGAAGTTCTTCCCGCTCATGAGCTGGGCAGGCTGCACTTCAAGCGTCATGGTCTGATTGTAGCCCTGTGCTTTCAGGCTGCCGAGGATCGCGCGAATATCTACAACACCGTCGCCGAGGGGCAAATGAAGATCGTCCTGCGGAGAATCGCCGCCACGGTTGTCATGAATGTGCAGATGACATATGCGGGGGAAACAATGGGCAATGAAATCATGGGCGGTATTTTTTGTGGTCAGCAGTTCGCCGTGGCCAATGTCAAGGGTCATGCCCAGATCCGCAATCGCCGCAAAAGCCGGCGCGAAATCAAAACTGGTTTCGCTCAAATTTTCAAGGCAGAGCATGATGTCGTGTTCTCTGGCACAGGCGGACGCGTCCTGCAGTATTTTAATTTTTTCTTTTACCACATCCTCGCTCACAAAACGATGGTCAATCCAGAAGTGCACCGTAAACAGTGAAATTGAAAGCTCTGCCGCACAGTGCAACAGTGCCTTTATCCGCGGCAGGAAATTCTCCCGCAGGGCTTCCGGACTCCAGGGATTGTCCTCTTCCGGGCCATGGGCAAGATAGAAAATTCGGTGTTCATCCTGTATGCGTTTTAGAAAATGCAGGTCGCTATGGAATTCGCGCGGGCTGCGAATGCTTATTTCCGCAAAGGGAAATCCTGCTTGGGCTATGAACTCAACATCCGCAACTGAATGGGCGCGCCCTCCGATAAGCACGGTTTCATCCATCAACTACTTTTCAAGCACCTGAGCAATAGTGTGCGCGTAGGGAAAATCAATTCGGTTGTAAACCAGGGATGCTTCATTATACTTCTCAGCGCACAGCTTGGCATGATAGGCTATCACACGACATGGGACATTTCCTTTCAGCGTCACCCCATGTTCAGCGCGCCGTAAGTCCGCCTCGCCATAGGCACTCAAGATTATTTAATCATGAATAATCAGCAAAAATGGCGGGCGATGGGCGACTCGAACGCCCGGCCTTTGGCTCCGGAGGCCAACGCTCTATCCACCTGAGCTAATCGCCCGCTTAAGCTAATGCTAATACTTCTGAACAGTTACGTCAACTCTTTTGTAAGGCGCGGTTTACGGCAGGGCGTTCTCGGCACACTGTCATTCTGAGGGAGCATCGCGACTGAAGAATGGCCGTTTATTATCACCCTGCCTCGCCAGCTTTGGAAGGTAATCACCGTTTCAAGCCTCGGGAATCATTATAACGAAACATGGTGATTTATATTGACATTGTGGCGAATTTACTATACATTTTAAGTATCTCAGTAACTTAGAAATCCACTTTTTGACTGTCGCCCTTGGGATTCTCTATGTTCCCGAGGGCAATTTTTTTCACGAATTTACGTACGCCGTATTTTTAGGAGGTGCACCTGTATGGCTAATAATAAATTATACGTCGGCAACCTTGCCCATGACGTGACAGAAGAATATTTGAAAAAAATATTTGAAGAATTTGGTTCCTGTGTCTCCATAAAGGTAATCAGGAATCGCTTTAACGGCGTTTCAAAGGGGTTTGCCTTTGTGGAGATGGCCGAGGCCAAAGCAGCACAGGAAGCAATTGTTAAGTGTAAGGGAACGACCATTTACGGTCAAAGGATAACCGTAAGCGAGGCGCGAGACCAAAGGAGCCAGAAAAGCTCCGGCAGGTCAGGGCGCGGACGGTTTTAAACTGCACAGGCGCGGGAGAGGCCGTGTTCTGCTCAGGTGAGCAGAACATGAGCCCGACTATTTCTCCGGTATTCTGATTATTTTTATTTTTTTGATGGTTATATCCTTCAGCGGCCGATCCTGGGCGTTTCGTTCTACCCGGCTTATTTTCTCCACAATGTCCTGACCTTCCACCACCTGGCCAAAGATGCTGTGGCGGGCATCAAGCCAGGGCGTCGCGGCAGTGGTAATAAAGAACTGGCTGCCGTTGGTGTTCGGTCCGGCATTAGCCATTGCCAGTTTCCCCGGTGAGTCAAATTTTAATTTTGCGTTAAATTCATCTGCAAATTTATAGCCCGGACCGCCTCTGCCGGTGCCGGTGGGATCGCCACCCTGAATCATGAAATCCGGAATCACCCGATGAAAAATCAGGCCGTCATAAAAAGGCCGCTTCAACGTTTTTCCCGATGCCGGATCAACAAATTCCTTGGTGCCCTCTGCCAGTCCGACAAAGTTGGCAACGGTTTTGGGCGCTTCGTTCGGAAACAGTCGGCACACAAACTTGCCCGCCGTAGTATCAAACTCAGCATACACTCCTGAAACTTTTTTCCATGAGCCCTGCTCTTGCGCCGACAGGTCACGGCACATGCCGAAATTAAGGGCTAACCCCATAATCACACAGAAGATTACTATGTTCATGTTATTACCCTCCCGTTCATGATTTGACGGCGTATGTTATACGCCGTCAAAAGTTCACTATTAATCGGGTGTTAGCAGATCTGGTTGAAACGTGTCATTCCCTTGTGTCCCGGTCAGGAACAGAGCTTATATGAGGCTCTTGCCCTTTATTTCCCGGGGCGGTTTGATGCCCATGGCAGTCAGCACGGTGGGAGCAATGTCAAGGCTTTTGGGAGCAGGGGTGGCTATTTTCCGATTTACGAATAAAATCCCGGATACCAGCGCAGGGTCAACAATATGGTCGCCGCTCCATTTTTTTAAATTGGGTTCCACAAGTTGCTCCGGTGTTCCGCCTATTGCTGTCTGCCAGCTCATGCGATACCCCGCGGCAAATCCAATGATCAAGTCCGGAGAATTTTCTATATACTTTCCCGCATAGATCTGTTCCGGGAGATAAACGTTTTTCACAATCTGCTGCGTATGCGCCGGATCTTTAAACGACGTTAAATCTTCGGCAATTTTTTGGGCAAGATGTTTCGCTTCGCTGCCGGGCTGCACGATACCGCTCCCCTCTCTGCCCTTGAGATTGAGATAGATGCTGGAAAACCCCAGCGAGTAAGCGCTGGTTTTATTCCAGTCAACATGGCGAAACAGCGCGCCACCCTCTTTATCCTGAGGATCAGGTTTCTCCTTAAGCGACATGTAACCCCGTTCAATAAGCCAGCGGTTAATATTGACGCCGGTGCGAAAGGTGTTGAATCCGTGATCAGACAGGACGATAAAAAGGGTCCGGTCGTTGACCTGCTCCTTCATGACATCGCCGACAATCCGGTCTGACCACTTATAATAATCGCGGATGACCTGACCGTAGCGTTTTTCTCCTTCAGGCGTATAGAGGGGGTGATTTTTGTCTTCAAACCGCCAGAACATGTGCTGAATTCGGTCTGTGGTATCAATGACAAACGAAAAGACACCGTCCTTGAATTTCCCCAGGGCAGAGTGAAGCATCTTCTCCCGCTCTTTCATGATGGCATCGCACATCTCAATAAATGCTTCATCGCTGATGGCGCCTTCGTTCAGCGGTTTGGTATCTTCCGGAATTCCCAACGTGTAATAGTATCCGCCGAGGTCGCTGCCCAGCTCCCGGGCATAGTCATCAGGCGAGGAAATGATGAAACAAGGGTCTTTGGGGTTAACCTGAAGCGGCGTGAGGTATAGGTTGATGTCCGGCTCACTGCTGACCAGATAAAATTTCCCTATACCGGAAATCTTCTTTAACGGACCGCCGGAAAATTCCATGGGAATCCAGTCAGACCACTGCCCCGGCGCAAGGTCAAATGTTTTGTGCGCCACGCTCAAGCGCAGGGTTTTGCCGTCGCGCTTTTCTATTTCTAAGGGAATCGTGGCTTCTTTTTTGCCCGTGATGCCCATAGTGTAGGGACCACTGATCTGGGCTGTGGCTTTATTATCAGAAAAAATTAAAAGGACTTTTTTTTCTGCTCCATCCCCCGCTTTGTCGGACGGATTGGTGCTGAAATATAAATACCTGCCTAAGCCGCCCTTGATGTCCGGAACGCCCAGTCCGGCAAGAACCTTGCTGCCACTCGCATGCGGCGGGAAGGTCATGGGCCAGCGAATAGAAACAGAGGGAATGCCTGCCTCAGCCGTATAATCCCAGAAGAATTTAGCCCTGCACGTCGGCTCAAACATTTTTTCCCGGGAACCTAACAGATTCTGTTTATTTGCCCGCAGGATTGAGAGGTCGGGAAGATATTTTTTAGGATGGCGCAGAATAAAATCAAACACATCGTGCGACCCTGAATCGGTGCCGGTGCCAATGTCACTCCAAGCCACCGGGCTTTGCGGCGGATTTGAAGTCGCACTGCGCGCATACGCGCCGGTATTTCTCAATGCCGAGAAATGAGGCAAATCGCCGTCCTGCATGAACCGCTCGGTAAGATGCGGGTCCAACCCGTCTATGCCCAGAACAATAACTCGGTCAAACATTCTTTTTCCTCTGAAAATAGGCAGTCTCTCCGTGCACCCCGACATGATCAGATTTCCTGAGACTGCACATGAGGTGACCAGAAAACTGAAATCCCGCAAAAACTCTCTTCTGTTCACGGTAACCGCCTGTCAATTAATTGTGTTCGGATTCGTCGCCCTTAATGGAGGTAGTTCCGTTTCGTCTAAACAGCTTTTTGAGGAGGTGTTTAATCGGCCGTAAAAACAAGGCTAAAAAAGCGGCGGCACTGGCGATAATATACCCCAATGCGGAAAAAACCACGGAACCGGTTCCCGGGTCAATATAGGCAAGGGCCTGGTCGGGGATGAGAAAAGTTGCCAAAAAAATCAGGTAATACATCATAGTGTCCGTTCCCTCTTTATTATATCCGGCAGTTACTATTCATACTGCACGCCGGCAGTGCGACGACAGAAAAAGCGCATCCCTCAGATTGCCACGTTGCTCCCACAATGAGCTTTATTGTAGCCGGGCGTAGGAACCCAGCGTGCGAGCGTGTCATCAGTCGCCCTTAAGCAACGAAGGGGTAAGCCATGTTCATTAATTTATATCAAAAAAATTGTTTATATTCAAGATAATTAATAAAATTGTCTGATAACGTATATTTTTTATTGTTTTTTTCTTTCGAGTTCTCACCACGGTGGTTAATGGCTATGTAAGGATTGTCTTCGCAGCGCGTCCTGATAAAAATTTCTTGCGTAATAAACTTTTTAATCATAATAAAATTTTTTGTCGGTTTAAAACAAATAGTAAACCATGGCACCGCTGCGATTATGCCGGATACAAATAAGCTCTCAATTGCTCTTACGCTTGCATTCATTACCGCTGGCGGATTTTTGCTCAGAATAATAAACCTCGGCGAGCCTCTTTGGGTTGACGAAGTGTGTAGCTGGTCGTTTGCCCGCAGGATGCCGTTTGGACATATGTGGCACGTTGCGCTTTCAGATGCTACCCCGCCGTTATACTACATACTGCTGCATTGTGTGATTCGTTCAGTCGGCGAACACCCTGCCACAATGCGGCTTCTCTCGGTATTTTTTGGGACGCTCATGATACCTCTGGTGTATTGGACCATGCGCCAGGCAACCTTCTCGCGGATAAACAGCCTGTATGCCGCCCTGCTGTGCGCGGTATCCTCAATGCTGGTATTCTATTCCCAGGAATTGCGCGCCTACATTCTTCTGGCTTTCCTGGGCGTCTTGGCAACAGGGCTATTGTTTCGTTGCCTGAGAGATTGTGCGCCGCGCAACCTTTTTTTTTACGGAGCGAGTATTGTTTTATTGTCATGGGCGCATCGCTACGGCTTTTTGCTGATCTGCGCCCAGTTCTGCGCTCTGGTCGTTATTAAAAAGTGGCGCCTGGTGAGCGTATTATGTGCAGCAGGGGTGCTCGCCTTGATGTTGCCGCTCATGCAGATTATACAGGGCACTTTTATTGTGACCGAAGCGTTGGATCGGCGGACCACCCTTGGTTCGGTGCTTGCCCTCATTACCATGCTTAATGCGGGCACCATAGCGCTGCGGAACGTAACCGGTTTGCAGCCAGGTCCTGATGTGGCATATCCGCAGCCTGCGGCAAATGTGTTTCTGGCTATTGCCGGTTCGGTAACCTTTGTAATGATATTGTGCTGCGGCTGGATTAGACGCACGCAATATACCGCAGCGCAGCGACAGAATATAGTCATTCTCGTGCTCTGCATACTCATCCCCGCAGTGCTTGCATTGCTTGCAGGCACTGCGCTGATGCCCACACCCGCCTGGCTTTTACGGGGGCTGCTCGTTATCTGGCCGCTGTATTACCTGCTTGCAGTCATTGCCGCCGGCACATGCAGAACGCCGATACTCTGTATAGCAGCCATTGCGGTTATCAACGCCGGTTCCCTATTCCCCTACTATGCGTGGCATGAGCGCTGCCCTTCTGCAACGGCGCTCATGCAGTTAAACAGCATAACAACGGCGGATGATTTGATTGTTGCCGATCAATGGTGGTATTATGAAATAATAAATTATTATTACCATGGGTCAGCTCAACGAGTTGGCTACTGGAAGCGCAGGGGATGGATTGATGTGCAGAAACTTTCAGAAAGCGCTAAGCCGTTTCACGCATCATCAATAGAGACAATTCCACCGCCGAAGGTGGCTGGTAAAATTTTTTTCTACATCGGCATAAGCAATCCTTCCGTCATCGAAGAATTTCCACAGAACGAGATTTTTAAGTATGACTCGCAGGTAAACTGGCAACACATTAAATAGCGGGCGATAATCTATAAAATTTTCACAGCAGGACGACAAGATGATTATGCAATTCATAAAAGTAGCGGATAAAAGCCAGATTTGCCATTTGGCGCGCATGGCACAAGAGATATGGGAAGAATATTATCCGTCAATAATCAGTCAGGAGCAAATCGCCTATATGATAGATACCTTCCAGTCGCCCGCAGCCATAGAAAAGCAGATTAAGGAAGGGATGCGCTATTATCTTTTGACCCATGAAGAGAGAGCCATTGGTTATATAGGCTTTACCGTGGAAACCGGGGGAAGCCTGTTCTTGAGCAAAATTTACCTTGCGCGCGATTTCAGGAATAAAGGCAACGGCGGGGAAGCGTTTGGGTTTATCGCTGAGCAGGCGCGAAAGAATGGGTGCAAAAAAATATGGCTCACGGTCAATAAGAATAATAAGATCGCCATAGACAGGTATTTAAAGATAGGATTCACCATCACGGAATCGGTCAAAAAAGATATCGGCAAGGGATTTTATATGGATGATTATGTCATGGAATATATTCTGTAATCACATGGCAGCAATCTCTTGCAGATGCTAAATATTGAGGCGGATAATTTTTCCTCCGGCAACGACGCGCCATTAATTAAGAGCTTATAAGAGCCACCACTTTCAACTACCCGTTCAGGAAATTCTTCTCCTTTTTTGAGTTTAAGCGGCTTTCATGGCCCATCCCCACGTTCAGCACCGGTTCGGATACGCCCAACGATACCTAACTGCATCGTTCCTCATTAAACCCAAATAAATCAGGCAGCAACAGCTAAAAAAATTTCTCTTTAACCCGATACTATATAAGGCTGAAAACATATCCCCTATTATTCAAATCAATGCACCAGGCACTGAGACATGGCAGAATACACACCGCACGGTGAACGCAGACAACGGCACGACCGGCGAAAAAATCCCGGCTCGCTCAAGAGTATCTGCCTGCTGGGAGGCAGGCGAAAACAGGTGCGCCGGGCAGAAGACGCGCAGCGCGGCTATTATGTTGATCTTTACAGCAAACGCTCGCTTATGCTGATTGTGGGCATTTTCCTGCTCTCGGTCCTGGACGGCTACCTGACCCTTGGCCTCGTCAACAAAGGCGCCACTGAAGCAAACCCCATCATGAGATTTTACCTGCAGGTAAACACGCCGCTGTTTTTAATCGTAAAATATGGCGTCAGTTACCTGAGCGTATTTTTGCTGCTTATCCACAAAAATTTTTACATTTTACGAACGTCCGTCAGCGTCAAGCAGGTGATGCTGGGCATTCTGGGAATTTATGCGGTGCTGGTATTATGGCAGGTTGTGTCATTAATTTAGCAGTATGCCGCTAAAAAGACTGCGCCATTGCGCGTGCCTGCGCAATCGCTTCGCTCTTCTTCTGCTGCGCCACCTCCGGCCCTCTGTTCAACGTTGGCTCAATTGCCAGCAATCGGATATCGGTCAAGCCAATAAAGCCAAGAATTAATTTCAAATATTTTACCTGCAGATCAAAGGCTTCGGCCTGAGTGCCGGCGGGGTATTCACCGCCGCGCGCGCACACCAACAGAACCGGCTTATCAGTAACCAGTCCGGCATACCCCCCGCCATCGGTGACCTTGAATGTGTAGGTGGGCTGGACGAGAATATCCAAGTAATGTTTGAGACGATACGGTATGGAGAAATTCCACATAGGGGTTGCAATCACATATTTATCTGCCGACTTGAATTCCTCTATCAACCGTTCTATTGCCCGCCAGGCATCCCGCTCTTCTTCAATGTGGGACAGCCCGTGCATAATGGCATATTTTGCCTGTAACACCAGACCGTCAAAAGGCGGCAGTTCGGTGTGGAAAAGATTTATAGTAATTATCTTATCAGTGGCATGCGCTTTCTGGTAGGCGTCAATAAATGCATTTGCCACTGCTGTTGAAAAAGAACGCTCAATGCGCGGCGAAGCCTGCAGATATAAAACGGTGCTCACGGTTACCTCCTTCACATAAGGATTGTTACGGGTGCCGGAGGTTCATGACTCAGGAACCTGCCCACGGCTAAAATTCAAAAGCCACAAGGCGCAGAGCCACGAAACCAAGGCAGTATGATTCATGAGAACCGTGCTGATGGCACAGCAGCGGCGGAAGGTATATCGTCACGTTTCATTAAACATTTCAGCATCAGTCCAGCGCACCATTTCGCCGATACACGCCAGGCCGTCATGGTGCCACATCATGGAAGGGGTTGGCATTTTGCCGGCCGGACAGATGCGGGAAACGCCCAGGCTGGCCAGCAGATTAAACAGCTCGGGCCGCCGCTCTTTCGCCACTTCAACTCCCGCATTCTGCATATACCCCTTGAGCGGTTCAAGATAGGCGGCAATGTTTTTCAGGTCTGTCACGGGGATTATGCGGATAAACCGATGCAACGGCGAGGGAATTAATTCACGCAGGGGTTCGCAAACGATGGTCCAGCCCAGGTTTTCACCGGCCATGATGCACACGTCTTCGCCGCCAAGCTCGCGCAACTCGCAGGTCGCCTGCATATGCCTGAGGACGGCAGCATCCTCAATGGTAAGCTGAGCGGGAGGGAAGGTTTTTTCAAGGGACTTCATGGCTTGGGCTAAAACTGCCACAAACTCCCACGGGCTGACCTCTCCGCCTTCTTCCAGAAAATAAACCTGCGGCGAGATGCAGGCAAACTGGTCAAACACTGAAACATCATAGGCAATCCGCTCCGCTACGGTGTGGGCGTGGGCCCTGCTTAATGCTTCCTTGCCCACTGCGCCAAACCCTATCCTATGACTGTGGGGAATCACCCGGGTTGCAGGCGGCACCCGTCTGCTCACTGAATTGCAGGTCGCCTCGCTGCCATATACAATGACTACCCTGCAGTGCTGAAACAGAATATCCTCAATTGTTGCATCGCCGCCGCGCCAGGAAAGTATCGCCACACAGTCGCCGATGCCCGGGTCAAGCTCCCTGAGCGTTTCTGCATACAGCGGCGGGAAAATGGGCTCTTCGCGCGACGCCTTGCCGATGATCGGGGATTTAACCAGAAATGAACGCATGATGCTTAAATGCGGAAGTCCAGGAATATTTGAGGAAAAGATTGCGGCTGTCAGATCCGGACCGGTGGCCTTGGAAAAACAGCGGCGGTCTTTCGAATAATGAAACCCATCCAGAAACGCGGGGTCCCCCAGCTCGGATCGCACTGCCCTCAGCAGATCGTCCTTGCGCGAGGAGAGATGTTCCACCCGGAGTGATTCTTTTACCATCTCCGGAGAAAAACCGGTAAACAGCGAAATAGCCTCCACTGCAGCGCCCTTTTTTGCGTACCGGTCGTCAAGCCAGCATTCCGAAGCGGCATCAAGTATTGAGGCAATCTCGTCAACGGATTTTTTTTCCAGATACGCTTTGTGTGCCTTCAAACAGGCGATAACCCGTTCTAAAAAGGCAGGTGTTACTGCGGGAAACTCAACCCGAATTATGGTGTCCTGTTCGGGAAACTCATGAACGGAATAACTGAAGCTGGTAATCTCTGTGCGCAGCGCTTCAGGCAGATAGTAGCCTCTGAGCAACAGTTCTTTCATGGGTTTTTTGTCAACTCCTCAATAGACAGGGAGCAGCCGCGGGCTTCTGCGGCGCGGGCTCTGCCCAGAATCTCAAATCCGTTGTCACAACGCCGGCCAATGTCGTCAGTTTGAATGCAGGCAACCCGCTCAACATTGGTCAAGTCAAGGTGCCAGAGAATGCCTTTTTCGCCAACCGAGACCTCCTTCATGGTGCGCGGATCAAGCACCCGGGTGCGCGTCCAGGGCGGATTTTCTTTGCACCGCCTGGCTGATGCCTGCCTGCAGTGGTTTCTTATGGAATTATCATAAAATTGCGAGCCCAGCTCGGTCATGCCGAGCAGGTTCACGCTCATTTCAGGCGGTATGCCAAGACAGGAGGAAACCTGTGCACGAAAATCATCGGGCGCTATTGCCTTGGTTTTTCCTTTATATCCGCCGGCATCAAGGGTGCGGCTGCCTGGCGGCAGGGAGAAAGAGATTCCTCGTTCACGGCAGTAATCAAAAAAAGCCAGAAAGCCCAGAGAAGCCCCGACAAGAGCTACCGGAACGTTTTCCCGTTCGGCGCAGCGCAGCTCCTGAATCAGCTCTTCGGGGATAAAACCCTGGTCACCAACAAGAAATTTGCTGCCCGGCACGCCAAATGCCCGGCGCAGTTGTTCCATGCCATACGCCATGATCATGTGCGGCGCTCTTTCCGGCGACGGGGCCAGGATCAGAAATCTGAGTGTGCTGTTGTCCGGAACAAGATACTGCCGGGCGTTTTCCAGAATGGCAACATTCATGAGCTCAAGGCCGTGGGCGGAAAACAGCGCTCGGCCTTTTTTTGTTCCCTGGGTCGTGCCGCTGGTGCTGAATACGCGCTGTGCTGTTTCAGGAGGATGCGCAAAAAGATCAGCCAGCTTAAATCCATCGGTAGCAATGCCGGGTATCTCCCGCCAGGAAGCAATCGTGCCAGGGGTGATGCCTCTGCGGTCACACAGTTTTTTATAGAGGGGGACCGCGGTATACTGGAAACGAAACACCTCCAACGCAAGGGTGTTAAACACCGCCTCATCCGCGTGTTCAAAGGAGGTTTTAATAAACGCTGCAATTCGGTTGCCGAGATTACCCATGCTACTGTAACGGATTAAAGAGGTCCCTTCTCGTTGTTTCGTGATGCCGGTATCTTAGCGATGCAAAGCGACGGCTTTTTTCTCAACAAGAAATTCTATAAGGTTGTTTACCACAGATTGTTCCAGGTTAAACCCCGCACGCTGTTCAGCGATTGAGTGCACTCCGTTGCACGCCGCTACCAGACGGGCAAGCGAATCAGCAGGCAGCTGGTGTTTGGCGGCATATTCCGCAGCGAGCTGCGCAGCGCGCTCGGAGGAAACAATAACCTTGGGTTTTAAATGCGGCCGGAGACGCGGCAAGTCTTTAAATCCCGGCGTGATTTTAATATCGCGGGCAGCATAGGCAAACAGACAAGGCTGCTGCTTGAATTTCAATTTAAAGATATCCTGATAGGCGCTGAAACCGGCAACGATGCCATCGCCAATGGCGCGGCCGACCGTGGCATAGAGTCCCGTAACATCGCCGGCCGCATACACCCCGGCAATGTTTGTGCGCATTTCCCGGTCAACCTTAATAAACCCGCGGACGGTTGTTTTCAATGGCGACACATCAAACTCATAAAGCGGCGCGAGTTCATAGGAATTGTAATCCAGCAGCACCTTGCTGCAGGGAATGAATTGCTCCCCTGCGTCCTTCGTCATGATGCGTATTCCTTCAAGCGACCGGTCGCCTTCATAGCGCAAAATCTTTCCCTGAATAACCGCACCGGTTGCCTGCGGCAAGTGCGGATTATGGGTATTTGTGTTGATCAGGTATATTATCTGATGACGGCCGTTATTGCATGATTCAATAAGATCAACAAGGTTGCGGGTGAACTCGTTGCCGACAACCACCACCGTGTGCCGTCCCTCAAGGTTAAAAAAATTGCACAGCAACTCCGCAAAAAATTCATAGCCCATATACGTAATGGCAATGTGTTGCAGGTAATCCTGCTCATTGCACAGGGTGCGAAAGCCAGTGGCGATAATCACGGCAAGAACCCGCACCACCGCGCCGGATTCAGTATAAACCGTTTTCACCGGCCCTTCAAAATCAATGTTCACCACATGCGAGGTGATCAACGGGATTTCAAGGTCTTCAATATCCTGGCGGAAGCGGCCTACCACCTCGCTACCGGAAAGATGAAAGGAAGGGCCGGTGAGCATGCAGGAGCGCCATTTGGCAAGCCCCCCCAGGCCCGCCCCGTCAATCAGCACGGTACTGCAAGGCACTGATTTGTAGCTTTTTACCCAGCGGGTGCGGATGGCAGCAGTCATGCCGGCGGGTCCGGCGCCGATGACGGCAACATCATAATCGTATGGCGGAAAAGACGCGGTTGGTGGCATCGTGTAACGTGTTGAGCGGTCGGCGGCCGTCAGCATTCAGCCAATGGAATGGCTGCGCGCGGGCTGCTTTCCGTGTGGTTAGGTAAATATATCCCGGGTTTTGGGTTTTTTATCCAGACCCCGCAATTTCCAGTAAAGCGCTCGGTAAGCGCAATATATTCTGCCCTTTAAGGGGGTATTATATTTACGCGCGTCCGGGTGCAGAAAACAGAAGTGTCGGCATTTTAGTTTCTGCAGCTCCTCAGAAAACTCGTGGGCATTGTATTTCTCCGCCCCGTTCGGGAAAAACGTATTGTTATAATATCCCAGGGCAGAATAGGTGTCAGAATCCTGACCGCCGTGAGAGCGATAAAAATCCATAAACGTGGAACGGTCGCTGACGATGCCATACTTTTCCGGATGCAAAAACTGCGGCGCCCCGGGTTCTATCTGAATCGTCCAGACCATCATGCGCTTCAAAATACTGCTATATCGCTTCTTAATGGTGCGCATCATCTGCTTGGTCTGCATTGCTTCGGTAACGGTCTCATAGGGAATGCCGACGGTGAAGAACATATCAAGATAAATATTTTTCTCTTTCATGAAATCCAGGGTCTGGAAAAGCTCTTCATTGGTATAAAAAAACCCTTTATTCAGTTTTCGCACCCGCTCCGACGAGGATTCCGCAGAGATGGCAAGCACTGAATACTGGCCGGGAAACGTTTCCTTGAATGCTTCCATAAATTTTTTGGTGGGCAGTGACCAGCATTCAAAATACCAGTCAAGCCCCAGCTTTCGCTGGCGAATCAGCCTGAACAGTTCAAGAAAATAACGATCGTCTTTTGGCGTGGGATCAAAACAAACCGACATGGTCTGATAGCCGTAGGCCTTGGCCTGTTCCATGGAATCTACAACCTTCTCGGGATCCCGGAAAATAACTTTTTTCCGCCCGCTGATTATTAACTGGCCTTCATAGCTGCCGCCGCAAAACGAACAGTTTACCGGGCAGCCTCTGCCAATGGCGAGCGGAAACAGGGAGGTGCCGATGGAATGATGTTTTATATTCTTTTCAGCGGAAAAATGCTTCATCCACGCCAGCGGAAAGCTGAACGAGCGCACATAGGTCGGGTAATTTTTCAGCAGCGCAAGGTTTGTGAAGTCCAGTTCATCCAGGTCTTTTTTCTCTGCCACATATGAAAGCGGATTTTCAATAACCTGCTCTCCCCGACGCCAGGAAAGATTCGGCACCTTTGCCAGATCCGGCGTGTTTGTGGTGTATTGCTGCATAAGAGCCAGCACCGGTTTTTCCCCATCACCCCGCACCACCGCATCAATACAGGAAAAGTTCTCAAGAATTTCCCGGGCAAAAAAGCTTGCAGTGAAACCGCCGAGCACGATGCAGATGTCAGGATAACGGGCCTTTATCTGTTTTGCCACTTCAATGGTATCATATGCCTGATAGTGCCAGTGAATCGGCATGCCGATAACCTTTACCTGGCGATCCTTGAGCCATTCAATGAGGGAAAAATCGCGGTTTTCAATCCACTCGACGCCCAGGTGAATGATTTGTGAGCGAAAGCCGTGTTTGCACAGATAATCTGCCATGGCAAAGACCCCCATGGGCATGAAGGTTATGTTCATGAATTCACCGAGCGGTTTATAGAAGCTGCTCTTTTTGGGCACATGCACAAATAGAAAGTCAATTGGTTCCACTACGTTCTCCTTTATTTGCTGCAGAAACGCGTGTTCCGCACTGCAGAAGAAATCCGCCGCCCTGCGGATTAGGGGTTTTTGTTCATTTGGTGTTCAAGAAACGTAATAAGCCCGCCGTGTTCAAGAACGTTTTGAACATACTGCGGCAGCGGGTCGCAGGGAAGACGCCAGCCGCGGGAGTGACTGCTGATTTCGTTCTTTGCAAGGTCAATGCGTATCAATTCTCCGGGTTCTATTGCCTTTTGGATGTTGCGGCAGGTTATAAGGTAAATCCCCTGATTGGTCAGATTCCGGTAAAAAATACGGGCAAACGACTCGGCAACAATAACCTCAATGCCGTTATAGGCAAATGAGCGCGCAGAGGATTCGCGGCTTGAGCCGCAGCCGAAATTGCGGCCAGCAACAATAATATCATCCTTTTTCATTTTTAATATAAAATCTTCTGCGCCCCGCGACAGGCCTGAGGCGATTCGCTCTTTGTGCAGGCTGAAATAGTCGGGCGGATGAAGAATATCGGTATTGACATGATCGCCCAGTATAAATGCGGTTCCAGTAAACAATTTTTTCAACATAACCGTCCCGTGTTCAGCTGCTCGTCATCACCGCCCACCGTGTGTTTTGTGCGGGGCGCCGCAGTGCTTTAATTGAAATAGTTTCGCGGATCAGTGATTTTCCCTTCAAGGGCCGATGCGGCTGCGGTTGCCGTGGAACAGAGAAACACCCTGCTGCCCGTGCCGCCCATGCGGCCGTCAAAATTCCGATTGGATGTTGCCAGGCAGGTCTCGCCTGCGGCTATAATGCCCTTGTCAATTTTTCCGCAGGGACCGCAGCTCGGATTGGCAATGGCAGCGCCTGCTTCAATAAGGGTTTTGACGTATCCCGCCTCGAGCGCGCGCAGATAAATTTTATTTGAAGAAGGGATAACGATCAGCCGGCAAAATGGCGCTGTTTTTTTTCCTTTCAGGATCGTGGCCGCGATTTTCAGGTCCTCCAGCCGTCCGCCCGTGCATGAGCCGATATATACCTGATCAAGAGGCTCACCCGCAACGTCAGTAACGGGAACTGCATGACTGGGATGCGGCGGGATCGCCACCATGGGGCTGAGGCCGGAAACATCACAGACAATGTGCCGCTCATATTGTGCGGCATCAGGCACGGTTAACTGCTCGCCTGGACTGCCGTTCTTTTCTTCTACATAACGGGCGGTTATGCCGTCAGGAATAAAGATTCCCGCCTTGGCGCCGCCCTCCACCACCATGTTGGAAATGGAAAAACGGCTGTCCATGGATATACCCGAATCGGTATGGTCAACAAATTCCAGGGAGCGATACAGGGCGCCATCCTCGCCGAGGTCGGCAAGCAGCTTTAAAATTATATCTTTGCCAAGAATAAAAGGCGCGGGCTTCCCCGTAAAGGTTATCTTAAAACATTCGGGAACACGCATCCAGATTTTACCGGTGATGAGACCATACAACACATCGGTAGATCCCATGCCGGTGGCAAAACACCCTAACGCGCCTGCCGTTACCGTGTGTGAATCTGCGCCGATGATGAGCGCGCCCGGTACCGCGGCGGGATGCTCTACCAGCACCTGGTGGCAGATACCGGTAAAAAGCTCAAGGTTTGTAATGTGCTCCTGTTTGCAAAAATCAAGAAATTTTTTAAGTATTCCTGCGCGCTCTTCAGATGCAGGCGGTGCAAAATGGTCGGCAGTAAACAGCACGCGGGTTTTATCCCAGATTGTGCCGCCGAGCCGTCTGAAATCATCTATAAGCAGTGCAATGGTCGGATCATGGCCCAGAATACAATCAAGGTGAAATTCCGCATACTCCCCGTCTGCAAGCCCCGCCGGATTCACACAGTGCTGCAACAGTATCGTATGCGTGTAGGTGTCTTTGCTATGCATGGCACGTTATATTAAAAACCACAGAGCACCGGGGGTGCTGAGTGGTTTATGTGTTTTAGGGGCACCAGAGACAGAAATCTCAGCCCGTTATTCGGCTGCATACAACGATCTTTTTGTTTCGAGATACTTTGAGGCGATGCCCTTCTGTTCAGATTTCCGCGAACTGTCCAGAACCCGCTGGACAATATTCCAGAACACGCGCTCATCAAACCCAAGGTGCTTCTGATTAAAAACTTCCACAATGTTTTTCATAAATTGGAACGCGCCCTTGGAATCGCTTTCTTTTTCTTTTTTTACGTCAGCCACAATCCGGTCAACCTCGGCGGCTTTTGCATCAATGCCTTTTTCTTCAAGAAGGCGGCGCACCAAGGATCTTCCCGAGTGTTTGCCCAGCACAAATGCTCGTTCTCTGCCAACCTCTTCAGGACGAATCGGCTCGTAGGTTTCCAGATTCTTGAGAATGCCGTCCACATGAATTCCCGACTCATGACGAAACGCATTATATCCAACAATGGATTTGTTGGGCGCAATAATGAGGCCCGAATAGTCCTCCACCAGTTTAGACAGCGCATAGAGCATATCCGTTTTAATGTGGTGCTTAACCTTCAGGAGATTGCCTGCCGCCATCACCACTTCCTCCAGAGAAGCATTGCCGGCCCGTTCGCCGATGCCATTCACCGTCAGGGTCGGGTATTCAACGCCCGCTTCTATGGCGGCCAGAGTGTTGGCGGTTGCCAGCCCAAAGTCATTGTGGCAGTGGATGCCGAAGCGCATGGTTTCTTTCATCCGGTTTTTGATTGTCAGACAAAGGTCTTTTATGCCGGCCGGCGTGAGCACCGACACGGTATCGCAGATGATAATTTTGTCTGCGCCCGCGCGCGCGACCCGGTCAAACAGGGGGATGATGAAATCCAAATCAGCACGGGCAGTGTCCTCCGCCACAAAATCCACGATGAGACCGTTTTGGACCGCATATTCAACTGACTGCAGCGCCCGCTCTTCCGCCTGCTGGCGCGAGGTATTAAATTTATAGTGCAGATGCAGATCGCTGACCGGCGTGAATAAAAACGCCTCGCGCGCGCCGCAATTCAGGGCAACATCCACGTCCTGCTTTTTGGCGCGAATTGATACCGCCAGTTTGATGCGCCATTTCCTGCTGAGGATATTCTTAATATTCTTTGCTTCATTTAATGAAACAATCGGCAGTCCGACATCAACGATGTCTATCCCCGCTTCTTCCATGGTTTCAATCAGTTTAACTTTCTCTTTGTAGGAGAAACATACGCCGGGGGCCTGCTCGCCGTCGCGCAGCGTCTCGTCAATAATATATATTTCTTGTGCCAGCGTGTTCTGCATCGCCACCCTCCTAATCCTTAATTTTAAATTTGCCAAACTGCGGTACCCGCGTTGCCCGCATGACATTAAAATACTGCCAGGGGTTGAGCGGAGTGGACCAGTGC
Organism: uncultured Thermodesulfobacteriota bacterium; assembly: GCA_964594075.1. Classification (GTDB taxonomy): domain Bacteria; phylum Desulfobacterota; class WTBG01; order CAIYCZ01; family CAIYCZ01; genus CAZQKW01. The sequence goes on from CAZQKW010000022.1 coordinate 40,331, forward strand.
GGATATTGTGCGCACCAGTTTTCAACCATTTGAAAGTCTTGGGGCGTAAAATCATGAGGCAGGTGAAACGTCGGGCTCAGGTAATCTCCTGCCTCTCCCATAAACACAATATCCTCTGCTTGTGCCATTTTAAAAAGCGGCGTATCCGGATAAATGCGTATCCCAAAGACAGTAAGGATATTATCAGGCTGCGGGATGCGTTCCAGAAACCTGAATCCCTCGGCAATTGTCTCGCGGGTTTCACCCGGCCCGCCCAACAGCAGTTGAAATGACGTGGCAATGCCTGCTTTGCGATAGCAGGCAGCGGCCGTGGCAATGTCTGCCTGCGTGAAGCCTTTGCCCATGCGCTCAAGCATTTCCTCCGACGCCACGTCTATGCCCACATCTGCGCCAATACAGCCCGAACGCGCCATGAGGGCAGCCATTTCATCTGAAATGCCGACCGGATTCACATTTGCATACCACTTAATCTTAACGTCCCGCCGTATGATCTCCTCGCACACAGCGCAGGCATGTTCGGTCGGAAAATTAAACACGCTGTCAACAAAGAAAAAATAGTCAAGATTCCAGAACCGTTGTGCGGCAATAATCTCTTCCACCACCCGGGCGGGGGTTTTGAGCCGGTAGGTTTTTCCGTCTATCCGCGGATGCTCGCAGTACACGCAATTAAAAGCGCAGCCGCGCTTGGTTTGCAGGCCAATATAACTCTTCTTTTGGATATACTTTTTATAGTCAAGCAGGTCAAATGCCGCCGGCTCCGTCTGCTCCAGGTCGGGTATGAGTGTCGCCGGATTGCATTGATAGCTGCCGTTTGCTTTAAAGACCAGACCTGCAATCTGCTCATACGGCGCGTCTTCGGCAAGGGCCTGCGCCAGCTTTACACAGGCTATTTCTCCCTCGCCCTGAATGCCAAATTCAGCTCCCAGAAAGCCTAACGCGTCAACGGGAAACAGGGAATAGCCGGGACCGCCGACGACCAGCGGCGCATCGGTCAGCGTTCGCAGAAGGTCAACCAGCTCTTTTATATCCGGCAAATAATAGCGCAACGCCGACATGCAGGTATTGTCAATATTGCGAATCGAAAGGCCAATAAGCTCTGGTTTAAACTCTGTTATTGCCTCAGAAAGTATTGCCTGTTCTTCTTTTTTTGAAAAGAGAAACATCCGATCAATGACCCGCACTTCATGACCGGCTTTTCTCAAACTGGCAGCAACCAGCGAAAGCCCAATGGGCGCTGCGGGTATAGGCCAGCGTTCCTGGTTAGTATTAATTAAGATAATTCGCATAAATAGAAAAATATAAAATACTTTATATATAAACTATTGAGGTATGAATAGTATTTTCTTCGGTCCTTGTCAACCTCTTTTTGCAACCGCAGTTCCCGCAAAAAATTACCCTGAGAAATCCGACAAACGACATGGCAGGAAGAAAAATGAAGGAACGAGCGGTGGCAGCGTGAAGTACCGGCGCATGGGGGGTTGACAATTTTACTAACCAGCGCGGCCGGCTTTACTTTTTTCCTCTGGTCTGTTTCTCCGCCTGCTGGAGGTAATGCCAGATCAGTTCTTCAATATAGGGAGGAACGGTCATACCCTTTTCCCGCAGGCGCATTTGATATTTTTTAAATGAGTAGGCGTGGCGAAAACTGCTGATCATCATGCGGAAATACTGCTGCAGCTCCTGTTCAACGCGGATCCGCAGCCAATTCCGCACCGTAAGCAGATGTTCTATCTCCTTTATGGGGCGGGGATTAATGCACCGGCAGGTTGAATCATAAAAAACAAAACGCTGCAGCAGCAGGCTGTCGGCATCTTCACGCTGGATGGCATCTTGGATTCTGGCGAGGTTAAGACAGTCGCATATGGAGAGCACCAATCCCTGAGATTTAAGCTCCTCAAGGTGCTCTTGAACATAAACCGGCACCGGATAGGAAACGTCATCGGGGACAGCAAGCTGCTCGTCCCTGAAATACAGCACCACATCCACATCTGATGCTTCTTCTGCCATGCCAAAATTAAGCGAACCCAATAAATGAAATGCAACCTCATGGCCTCGCGCCTCCAGCGATTCAGCAAGCTGAACGAGTTGCCGGATGCGGCGCAGGCTTGCCGGCGTCTCAAATTTTTGAAAAAATCCGCGCAGCCGGTTAAACAGCCGGATTGCTTCAATATGTTTTTCTCGTTTTTTTATGGCTGACAGATAGCGATAGCGCTTGAGGTCCATAACCAGCAGACGGAATTTCCCATCCCGCATACTGCACTGTTCCACATCAAAAATCCGCCCCCCTTCAATCTGTCTCAACATGCCGCCCTTGAAATTAGTTCCATCCATTAAAAATTCAACAAAATACCCGCCCTTTTTCACCCGCCTGATTTCTACCACCCGGCCGAAATTGGAAGGGTTTATAAATACCTTGTCATCCTTAAACACTGCTCCCCAGTCCTCATGCATATGGCCGCTGAGGATGACCCGCACGGAATTTTGATCCACAAAGTCGCGCAAGCCGATACTGCCGATGCTGCCATAGACTGCCAGCCGGTCTAAATAGCCATAGGGCGGATGGTGAACCAGCATTATGTCGGGCGCTGCCTGCTGGAAAAACCGGTAAGGTTCGGAAATGAGTTTTGTCTGTTCAAGACGCTCGTTAAACTTTACCTGAAGATTCTCCGGGATGCCGGGCGTAAATACCGGCGCACCGCCATACCCCGCAATGGTAATGCCGTTTATGCGCAGGGTCTTCTTATGCAAATCCCATGGCGCCAGCGCGGTGTGCGACAGGTCCATGTCATAGTTTCCCGGCAGGGTAATGATCCGCGGTTTACCGGATGAGGAAAAAATTTGCGCCATGCGCTGGTATTTTTTGAGCATGGTGCGCCGGGCTTCTGCTGCCATAGCGAGATAATCGCGCGCCAGCGCTTTTTCTTCCGCCGATGCGTCTGGATGGGCGAGAAGCACCTGGGCTATGTCTTCGCGGGTGCCGCCTATGCCCCTACGCAGGCCAAGAGAAAAGACCTGCTTTTGCAGCTCAGTAAAGCGGGTCGCCAGTTCCCATGAGCGAAAGGCGCAGTAAACCAGGTCTCCGGAAATGATATAAAGGTCCGCATCAGTGCTGTGAAATAATTTTGTGAGAGTGCCGAACGCCTCGTGAATGTCAGAGGCAAAGATAATTTTCATGAATATACCCTGGTTGCCATGCACTGCATCAGCACGACGCGAGTTTTTTTCTCTGGTCTAAAAAGGTTAAAAGGGGCCCTAAACGCAGTGTATTTAAAACATCTGCCGGTTCAAGCCAACCTTTGCGTGCCACATTCACCCCAAAAGAAACGTCCCGCAGACCCGCCACGTTGTGGGCATCAGGATTAATCGCCATTTTTACGCCTTTTGTTTTCGCGAACTGGCACAGCCGCCAATCAAGATCAAGGCGCAAGGGATGCGCATTTATTTCTATGACAACACCAGCCTCAGCCGCAGCTTCAATGACACGCGGCATATCAACCGCATAGGGCTCGCGCGACAGCAACAGCCTGCCGGTCGGGTGACCCAGCATGGTTACCAGCGGATTGCGCAGGGCGCGACTAATGCGGGCGGTCATTTCCGCCTCACTCAGGTTAAAGTGCGAATGAACCGAGGCAATGACGAAGTCGCATTCAGCCAGAATCTCGTCGGGATAGTCAAGGGTTCCGTCCGGCAGTATATCTGCCTCGGTGCCCTTCAACAAACGGAAACCTGTTAGCTGCCGGTTAAGGGCATCCATTTCCTTGAACAGCGCCATGAGCCGCTCCGCGGTTAGACCGCGGGCATAACGGGCGCTCTGACTGTGTTCGGCAATCCCCAGATAGGAATAGCCCAGTCGCTGTGCCTCCCGAGCCAGTTCCATAAGACTACAGGTACCGTCGCTGTGGTTGGTGTGGGCATGAAAGGTGCCGTGAATATCCTGTTCTTCAATCAGGCGCGGCAACCGGTGATGTTCTGCTGCTGCAATTTCGCCCCGGTCTTCCCGCAGTTCGGGGGGGATATAATCAAGCTTCAGTGCGTTAAAAATCTCTTCTTCAGTTTTGCAGGAAATCAATCGGTCTCCCTTAAACAGCCCGTATTCATTCATCTTCATGCCCATTTGAATGGCACGGCCGCGCATGGCAATATTGTGCTCTTTGCTGCCGGTAAAATGGTGGAGTGCATACGGAAATTCCCGGTCAGAAACCGTTCGCACGTCAACCTGAATGCCCGTCGCGGTGATGATGCTTGATTTGGTATCGCCTTTGGCAATGATGCTTTCAGCCTGAGGAAGTGTGGTGAAACGCTCCATTACTGCAGCGCTGTCCGACGTGCTCACCACGATATCAATGTCTTTTACCAGCTCTTTTCTGCGCCGCAGGCTTCCGGCAATGCTTGCCCGAATGACCTGTTTCATCTGGGACAGCATGGTAAATATTGGTTCTGCAACGTCCCAGGCAGTGCTGTAGAGAAACTGATTTTGATATTTACGCACAAATCCGATGCCCTGGAGAATCTTGTCCTGGGATTTTTTCCCAAACCCCGGCAGCTCCACGAGACGGTTTTCATTGCAGGCATACTCAAGCTCGCCGATTGAGGAGATACCAAGCTGGTCATGGAGCTGTTTTATTTTTTTGGGCCCGAGGCCGGGGATACGCAGCATTTCCTGAAGCCCTGCCGGAAGATCCTTTTTCAGCTCGTCATAATAGGGAAGATGTCCGGTGAGTACCAGCTCGGTGATTTTTTGCGCCAGCCCTTCGCCTATGCCTTTAATTTCCCGCAGGCGGTTCTCTTTAATCACAGACAGCAAATCTTCCTCAAGCCCCTCAACTGCCCGGGCACCTGCAGCATAGGCGCGGCTTTTGAAGGGGTTTTCCCCCTTGAGCTCAAGCAGGGTGCTGATATCGTTCAGGATTGCTGCAACGTCTTTTTTATCCATGTCCCGTGAAACGCAAAAAGGGTTTCAGATATTTTTGTTTATATTATAGGCATAATGAGATTCAGCGGGATCGCGCGCCAATCTATCATTAGCAGGCGGTTGAAAACGTGTCATTCTGAAGGAAGTGAAGAATCTCAACTGCAGCGACAGCATGGCAATTCAATATGTTAAGAATGAATCTCGGGTTACTGCCCTTATCCTATCACGTTTTTCAACAACCCGTGAGAGACTCTGTAAAAGCCATGGATCAGCGCCACAGAAACAGGCCGGTGGTCTCGTCATAGACCCGTTCTGGAGCTGGGCCGTCAAGCTCCAGCAGATGCATCTCCGCGGCACAGATCGTGGTGGGCGACATGAGATGCCCACCACAACAGGCGCCCTGTTCATCGCCGAAAAGAATATGGGCGTGAACAAGTATGGATGCGTCTTTGAGCGAGCAGTTGCCGTTACAGGAAATGATTTCAAACCGGCCGTCCCGTTGCAGGGTTTTATAGATGCGCTGCCGCTGGTCATAATAGCCGAACGAGGCGTTGGTGACCGCGCCGATGACAGAAAAAACCGCCGGCATCACCTGTTCACGCTCCACGACCGCCGTGATCGCGGCAAGGAGATCGTCCCCCGGGGGAAGGCGAACCAGAAGGGCGCGCTTAATCTGATACGAAAAGATGCGCATCATTATTTCTCGGTTATATTTGTATCTCTCTCACTTCCACTGCCATGGTTTCTACATCAAGGATGGCGATGGTGGATTTGTCCCTGAGCCAGCCGCCTGCCTCGCCCGGGTTGATGATAAGCGGCGAACCTTTTCTGACGTCAACTTCGTGGGTATGGCCGTAAATGATAACATCAACCCCGGCACTGGCTGCCGCTACCTCAAGGCTTCCCGGCTCATGCATCAGCAAAAACTTTTTATTCTGCCAGATAAAGGTTCGCGGCCCGGGGAGAATGTTGCCCAGATCTTTAAAACTGGCAGTCAGCCCGATTTTTTCGCCGTCATTGTTGCCAAAAACAATTTCCATGGGGCAGTTAAGGCTCTTAAAATCAAGCGCCGTAAACGGAGAAATCAAGTCTCCTGCATGAATGACCAATGAAACACCGCTGCGGTTGAAAATGTCTACTGCCTGCCGGATAAACGGTCGGTTATCATGGGTGTCAGAAATAATACCGATCGTGCCACCTTTTTGCATTTCAACCTCCCAATACTTTTTATATCATTTTACGCCACTGGTTTATCAGGATTCAATGGCTTTTTTAGGTACCAATTAATTCTGGCTGTTTATGAAAACATATATTATACATTAAACTAATTAAGTTTTTATATACATACAAATGATATGGTTAAAACTTCTGTAAAGGAATTGTCAACGGTTCTGTGAAAAACCGAACACAATAAGAAACGAGTTGGCTGTGCCTACAGACGTCCCCGGAGTTTCGCCGAGGGTTTTTTAAGTGCTTGGTGGATCATTATTGACAACACCACATACCAAGAAAGGAGGTTTTTATGCAGAAAGGGGGTTATTTAGCGTTCATGGTAATAGTGCTGGGAGTTTTGTCAGTCTTTTTGCCAGGGTGCATAAGCAAAGAAGACCCGGCGGTGGGCAAAGACCAGTTGGTTGATGCACTGGATGCAGCGTTTGTTCGCGTCATAGACAGCGGAAAATATAGGGAGATTATCAACAGCGATCCTGTTGCCGGGCCTCTCATGGTCAATATTGGAGACTGTTATCCGCGCATCGAAGAAGATGGCGTCCCAATTTACCCGTTTCCCGAAAATCCTGTCGGTGTACTTAAAAATATATTGGATAAGAGAAAAATAAAGGTGGGAACCTTCGATGTTAGTGACCAGCAGGGGACGTTCCGGATATTTGATAAAGTTAATGCTGCCCTTATGCGGGCAATTATTGATGAGCTCGGCAAGGGTTACGGTATTCCGCCAGCTCCTGACCCTGGTGCTATCCAGATAGAACCGTATCTGATATATCCGCCAAGCAGCAGTTTAGTCTTTACCGGGTTAAATAATGGGGACTTTGATATCACCGACTTTCTCGGCGCTTTGGGCGCTACGGCTAAAGTCGGGGGTATCCCGGAGAGACGAAGGAAGCTGGCGCGGTTTACCTGCACGATCTTTGGCACTCCGTGGTATATACATGTGAGGAACGATTCGCCGTATCAAGACGTTGATGATGTGCTGGCTGATACAACGGCAAAGCTGTGCGTCGGTCAGCTCTCGTCGCGGCTATCAGAAGATTATTTTAAATATGCTACTATAACACAACAATTTTATGATGATCAGGAACTGTGCAGTGAAGGGGTCAGGGACGGCACCTATGACGCCTATCTGCATTTTGATCCCACCCCTCTTTTACCAGAGTTGCGGTCAATTCCGACGCAGATTGTTTCAGGAATACCCATCTGGGTTGCCGGCGATGAAAAACCGCCTCAGACCACAACGACGGCACCGGGATCCTGAACGTACCGGCATTGTTTCGGTTTTTTAATTTTTCAGGAACGTATTTTGAGGGTTACTGCGACGCAGTAACCCTTTATTATTCGTTTTTGCACGCCATAAATTTCTACTGCACTCCCGAATAGCCACATTTTCTATTGCACCAGCAGTAAAGATAGATTAAACAGAACGTATTGATTTCAATGTTATCAGGAGGCACGTATGGGAACACCGGACAGTTTATTCGGATGGCGAGGTAAGATACTGCGGGTTGATCTCTCGCAGGCAAAAGCCTGGGACGAGGATCTTTCTCTTAATTATATCGAGGGCTATATCGGGGGTTCAGGCATAAACGCCCGGCTGCTGTATGACTGCATGCGCACAAATCCCCAAGCTGACGCGTTGTCACCGGAGAATCCCCTGATCTTTGGTTGCGGGCCCCTGGTGGGAACACAGTTTCCCTGCGCCAGCCGTTTTACGGTTACTGCAAAAAGCCCGCTCACCGGTATTTTTGGCGATACAAATGCCGGCGGGTGGTTTCCGGTACGCCTGAAACAGGCAGGCTATGACCATATTGTTCTTCACGGCAAGGCTTCTAAGCCCGTTGTGCTGCTTATTGAACCGGGAAAACCGGCCCACATTGTTGACGCGCGTAACATCTGGGGACTTGATATTTATGAAACCGACCGCAAACTCCATGAACAATACGGCCCATGCGAAACTGCCCGAATCGGCCCTGCCGGAGAGAATCTGGTGCGTTATGCCAACATATTATCCGGCACCAAACGGGTGAGCACCAACGGACGCACCGGCATGGGCTGCGTTATGGGATCAAAAAACCTTAAAGCGATCGTTATTAAGGTTGTTCAGGGTGTGGGCTTGGTGCCGGTTGCAGATAAAAACGCAGCGGACCAGATTGCCCAGCATTATCGGAATGTCTGGTTAAAAGGCCCGGGAACGACCCTGAAACGCCAGTATGGCACTTTGACAAACTTTTCCCAGATCGCAGAGCACACCCGCATAAAAAACGAACAGGAACCGCTGACCCCGGAGCAGATTGACGCATATGATCTGGACCTGTTTGTAAACAGTTTTAAAACCGGGCAAACGGCGTGTTATGGCTGTCCGGTTGCCTGTTCACAGAAATGGGAAATTAGGGATGGTCCCTATAAAGGCGAAAAGGGCGACAAGGTAGAATATGGCCACCTGCTGAACCTCGGGCCAAATCTCGGTATTTTTGATTTTGCTGCTATGCTGCACCTTGCGCATCTTAGCAACTGCCTGGGGCTGGACTGCATTCAGTTCGGCTTTAATACCGCGATTGCCATGGAATGCTTTCAGCGCGGCATACTTAGTTCAGAGGCAACCGGGGGACTGGAGCTGACTTGGGGCAATACCGCTGTGGTGGAAACGCTCATGCGCCAGACTGCGCAGCGTATCGGGTTTGGCAATCTTTTGGCGGAAAACGCGCCCACCTTAGCATCCCGTATCGGGCCGGCAGCCGAGCAATACGGGTTTCACACTAAAGGCATGTCCTTTCCGTTTAGTTGCACGTATGCGCTGCCAATGAGTCTGGCTTCATCAGTAGCAACACGCGGGGGAGATCATCTGAAAGGCCACCCGTTTGCGGCAATAATAGGGCATCAGGAAATGCTTGAGAAAATGTTCGGCACAAATGTGCCGCCTGATGCAGGAGACCACACCAGCCCGGTTGCCAAGGGACGGGTAGTCTGGTGGCAGGAAAACTATAAGATGATCATGGACTGTCTGGGGCTTTGCTTTCTCCCCATCATCAACTCAAATGTTTGGAGCGATCCCCTGATTATGATTAAGGAGATGGGGGACATGTACCATGCCATAACCGGCAGAGACCCTTCCGGATTGTTTTTTGCCGCTGAACGGGCTTACCAGATTGAGCGCTGCTTCAATGCGTTGCTGGGCATTACCCGCAAAGACGACACCCGCAAAGGAACGCTGCGCGGCGAAAAAAATCCCGTTGACCTCCCCGGTATGTTGGATGAATATTACGTCTATCGCGGATGCTCTCAGGATGGCTTGCCGACGCGCAAACGGCTTCTTGAAATTGGTTTGGCAGAGGTGGCGGATGATCTTGCGAAACATAAAAAACTTGCCGAACAGGAGTGTCCGGCGATTTCTGAGCTGTTAAAAGATTCTGCGGATGTCGTTCAATAAAAGACCAGAAGGAGAAAACGTTATGAATAAAAAAGTTCTTATTACCATGGTAATACTAACCGGAATGTTGTGTGCTTTGGCCCCGGGCACAACCGGCACAGCAGAAGCTGGGGTAGTCAAAAGTGTTGTCTTTTATCTGCCTAACCGGCTTTTTGACGTGCTTGATATTGTCCGCCTGCGTCTGCGGGTAGGACCGGGCTTGTCAGCCGGCGCAAGCGCCACAGAGGTGGCAGATGTGTTTGTAGGTGCCCATACGAGCATGTATGTGGGATTGCGCGGTTCACGCGGGAAACCTCAGATACCATGGCCGTTTGGCATAGACAATCGTGCCGGCGCCGAAATCAGTGTGATTGATGAAACACAATCAAATGTCTATACGGACCCTCTTGAGTTTGGTGCGCAGGCGCAGTTAGGCATCATCGGCATAAACTTCGCGTTTAATGTCTATGATATGCTTGATGTGCTTACCGGATTTGTCCTTTTAGACATTGCCAAAGACGATTTTTGATAACAACGGGGGTTACGGTTAAACCGTAACCCCCGTTGTTAATCCACCTTCCCTAATTCACCAGTAGCGCACGCGGCCAATGTCAATGTGAACAAAATCCGGATACCCGCCAACACCGCCCTTTTTGAGCCTGCGTGCATAGCGGTAAATATCACGGTTACGAATGCCCGGAATTGCAAAATCAATGGCCAGCCCCTGCAGATGCAGGCTTTCTTTTGCCACCTGATGACCTGTCAAGCGTAGATATTCATTATATTCCCGAGAACGATATCCGGATATTACCTTAATCTGGCAAGACGGTGCAAAGCGGTCTTTTACCCGGCAGAGCACGTTTATGAGAGCAGGCGGAATGGGTTTTATCTCATTAGTGAAATGACAGCGTAAAAAATAATTAAGCTTTTCCTGATCATCCTTGCTCCAGATCCCGCGGGGTGAATAGGGAAGTGAAAGCTGCTCATCGGTGTGGGGGTTATACAGGTTTAATACTCTGCGAGGCCTGAGCGCGGCAAGGAGATCCTGTGCAGATAACATATTGTGCAGCGATACCATCCCCGCAGCGGTAACGATGGTTTTTAAAAAATCTCTCCGTGATGTCATAGGGTAATATCCTCCGCAATGCCTGATTTTTCGTTGATTATGGTGTTTATTTTCTCCCAGTCAACTTTATCAGAAAGATTGCGCGCTGCGATCCGTTTTTTCACTTCTTCAGCCAACGGGCCAACCATTTTATAGATGTCCCGGTGCACTTCCAGAAATATTCGACCGTCTCCCGTGTCGGCAACCTTGACCGGCTCATAGATTATCTGCCCTGAGGTGCCTATCGCAACCAGTTGAAAGAGCTGCTCAATGTGTTCAGGAAGCATTCTGATGCACCCGTGGCTGCGAAATTGATGCACGGTCGTTGGCCAGATGGTTTCATGAATCAAAATCTCCGCCAGCGAAGTCCTCAACGCATAGCGGCCCAGCGGATTATTTGGCCCCGGCTCCCTGATCCGTTCCACCTCCTGGCCGTTCATCCTCATTTCCTCCTGAATGGACAGCGGCACATGCCAGGTCGGATCTTTTGCTTTGTCGGTAATTTTAAATTTTCCAATGGGCGTGCGCCATTTTCTATCGCTCTTCCCTAATCCAACCGGGAATGCAGTGAGAACACCCTTTTTAAAAAAATACAGCATTCCTTCGGGGATATTTATAATAATACCGTTCTCCAGAACCCAGGGCACAATACGCCGCGTATTGACCATGAGCTGGTCGCCAATCTGAAGCCGTTCATTAATATCAAGGCAATTCTGTTCTGCTATGGCCGTCCAGTTGACGCCCAGCCGTGCGCCAATGCTGATGAGGCAATCTCCCGGCTGAACCACATACAGCGTATCGCCGCCGATAATTACTTCAGCGCGGCAGCACAACGGCACAAGCACCACACTAAAAAATAAAAGGGCAGATGAATATTTCATGGACAGATGCAGGCAGATTTTACCGCGCGAGAGCAGCAATGAACACGCCCTGGTCAGCACTGAACGCATTTTCCGTGTGCCGTTCTATGATGGGAAGAATTTGTAATGGCTTATTTTTTGAGGCACTATAAAAAATTTTGTTTTTCCTGTCAAGCGAGATTCGTCCAGGATTTCCCCTAAAAATGCCTTTTAAAATGCGGCATGCGGCATGAGAGCAGGCACAGAGCAGGAATGAAAAGGGGCGCTCTCTACACCAAACGGTAAATTAATTTTGGGGAAAGTCCTGAGATTCGTCACTGTTCTGGCCCGGTGCCCATCCAGCAGTAGAGGCACAGCTTCTCACGGGGCAACCCAATAGCCTCTACCATGTCGGAAACCTTTTGATAGCGCAGCGTGGTGACACCGAGATTTTTTGCAACCTGATTAACCATTTTCTGGTATTTTTGCGAGCGGTCATCTAAATATTCTTTTAGGTTAACATTTTCCTCCCCCTCAAGTTCTGTTATGGCTTGCCGCGCGGCAAGCTCCTGGGTGGTGCGGGTTGAGAGGTTGAATCTGCAGGGGAACATGAGCGGCGGACAGGATGCGCGGACATGAACTTCGCGCGCCCCGCAATCCCAGAGTTTTTTGATGGTGTAATTTTTAAGCTGCGTGCCGCGCACAATGGAGTCCTCGCAGATAATGATGCTTTTTCCTTCTATGATTTCCCTAATCGGGACCAGTTTCATCTTTGCCACCAGGTCGCGAATATCCTGGGAGGGAGGTGTATAGCTTCTGCCATATCCGGGCGTGTATTTCACCAGCGGTCTTCTAAACGGTTTGCCTGACTCCATGGCATAACCAATAGCGTGGGATGTGCCGGAATCCGGGATGCCGGCGACGATATCTACGGTTATATCGGTATCCCTGCGGGCAAGGGCGCGGCCGCAGCGCTCCCGCACCACTTCCACGTTTATCCCCTCGTAATTTGAAGCGGGGAATCCGGTATAAATCCAGAGGAAAGAGCAGATTTGCTGCGCTTTATTGCCCGGCTTTCGCTGCGCCATGCCTTCATCATTGAGCAGAATAATCTCGCCCGGCTCAAGGTATTTCACGATGGAGAAGTCATTGTTTACCAGGGCAATGGTCTCGGATGTGACTGCCCAAGCATCATCGCGCCTGCCGACCACCAGCGGCGAATAGCCCAGCCGGTCGCGCGCGGCGTAAATACCGTCCTTATGCAGCAGGAGCAGGGAGCAGGAACCTGCTATCGCGTCAAACATCTTTTCTATGCCGTCTATTAAATCAGTTCCCTGGCTTACCAGCTTGGCAATGAGCTCTGAAATATTAACCGGCCCCTTGCTGACCTCGCTGAAGGTAATGCCCCTTTCCATCAAATCTGTGGCAAGTTTTTCGGCATTTTCCACAATACCGTCAGTTGCGATGCAGAAAGGACCAAACCGCGATTTCTGATAGATGGGCTGCTCATCAAGCGCGCTGATTACCCCGATCCCTTTGTTGCCCTTCATGTGGCGGTAGTCTTCGTAAAACTTGGCTTTGAATTGGCTCTGGCTTATATTATGAATGCGGCGCTCAAAATGCTCGCCCAGAACCGCCAGTCCGCCATATTCGGTGCCGAGGTGAGAATGATAATCCGTGCCGTAGAAAAGTGTCTGCAGACAGTCATGTTTCGAAACGATGCCGAATATTCCGCTCATACTTTTCCTCCTGAGTTGAAATAGAGCTGGTTGATAAAAAAGTGAGAATAGCAGAGGACTTAAAGAAAATCAAAAAAAGTTTTGAACCTGCCAGCTATGGATATATCCTTTACTTTTCGCCTATATTATTAATTGACGCACTGTATCCTGTTTGCTATTTTCCTTGGCATAATAAGCAGTGTTGATGGGTTTAGTTTATATCAAATAATATCCCAATGGGTGATTATGCCCCTGAACGAATCAGATACTCGTGCCAAATTGATAGATCCTGCCATACATGCTCGCGGCTGGACTGAAGAGCTTATCCGGCGTGAGGAAACCGCAGGCACCATCGAGATTGTTGACGGCAAGCCCCGCAAGCGGTCAAAAGGCAGAATTGATTACGTCTTGCGCATAAAGGTCAATCGTGATACCCAGCCTGTGGCTGTGGCTCTCATAGAAGCCAAAGCTGAAGATCTGCCCCCGACACATGGGCTGCAACAGGCAAAGCTCTATGCAGATAGCAAACGTCTCAATGTTCAATTTGTTTTCTCCTGTAACGGCCACCAGTTTGTTGAGTATGACCGGTTCACTGGCCTGACCATTGCACCCCGCCCCATCGCAGAATTTCCCACCCCGGATGAGCTGCGCGAGAGGTATGAACGAGGCATGGGCTTCGGCCTGACTGAACCGGCAGCCCGTCCCCTGCTTATCCGTTATACCGGTGGGGAGGCTACTCGCCGCTATTTTCAGGATGCGGCCATTCGGGCGGTGCTTGAGAAAATCGTCATCTGTGAAAAGACCGACCAACCCAAACGGGCGCTCCTTTCTCTTGCCACCGGCGCTGGCAAGACGTTTATCGCCGTCCATTTGCTGAAGCGCATTGCCGATGCCGGGCAGCTTAAACGTGCACTGTTTGTCTGCGACCGCGATGAATTGCGCAGCCAGGCGCTGGGCGCTTTTCAGAATGTGTTTGGCTCTGAGGCGGCTGAAGTCTATAAAGATGCAGATGGCTTAAATCATGCCCGCAATGCGCGTATCCACATTGCTACCTATCAGACTCTTGATGTGGATACAGAAGATGGAACGGCAAACTTTCTCACCACCTTTTACCCGGAAAACTTTTTCAGCCACGTTATTATTGACGAGTGCCACCGTTCTGCCTGGGGCAAGTGGTCACAGGTTCTTACCCGCAATCCTGATGCGGTTCAAATAGGGCTTACGGCAACACCCCGCCAACTTGAAATTACTGAAAAGACCAAAGAGGCACAGGCAGACGCCCAGATTTCTGCAGACAACCTCAAATATTTTGGCGAGCCGGTGTATGAGTATGACATGAGCCAGGGCATAGAGGACGGCTACCTTGCTGCCTGTGAAATCCATTGCTTTGACCTTTTTCATGACAATAAACAGGTTAATGAACGAGAAGCAGGGGTAAAACGGGAAGATTTAATCGGCAAAGTTCTTATCGATGCGCAAACCGGGCAAGAGCTTGATGCTGCTGATGCCCGAGACCAATATAATGCGCATGATATTGAGAATAGGCTCCTTATGCCTGAGAGGGTAAAGGCTATGACCCAAGACCTGTTTAGCCATTTTCTTAAGACCGGCGGACCGGAGCAAAAGACCATTATTTTTTGCCGACGTGACAGACACGCTGATGATGTTGCCATAGCCCTGAATAACCTCTATGCACAGTGGTGCAAGGATAACAACCGGCCGTGTCTTAACAATTATGCCTTCAAATGCACGGCAAGTGTTGGTGGCTCACAGTATCTGGCTGATTTGCGCGGCGTAACCCGTTCTTACTTCATTGCCACAACGGTTGATCTGCTCACCACCGGTGTTGACGTGCCCATCGTGCAGAACATCGTGTTTTTTAAATATGTGCGCTCGCCCATCGCTTTCTATCAGATGATTGGCCGGGGCACTCGGCTGTATGCCCCCACCGGCAAGCTCATGTTCCGGGTCTATGACTATACGGATGCAACACGGCTTTTTGGGGAGAAATTTAAAACAAAGTTTACTCCTCGAAAAGCAAAAGAAGGTGAGCCGCCCCCGTCGCCCCCATCTGAACCGACCATCGTTGTCGAAGGTTTTGAAATACATATTACCGATGCCGGGCGCTATATCGTAACCGAGGTTGACGGCAAAGCGGTTCCGGTAACGATTGAAGAGTATAAAGAGCGGCTTGCCGCAAAGCTGGTGGAGGAAGCACCTACTCTGGCTGAGTTTCGCTCCCGCTGGATAGTGCCCGCAAAACGAAGCGAACTTATTGCGCAGATGCCCGATGCGGGGCGGTCAGTAATCATAGTGCAGCGGGTTGAGGACATGAGTGAGTATGATTTATATGATGTGCTGGCGGAGCTTGGCTATGGCATGAGCCCCAGAACCAGAAGCGAGCGGGCAGAAGCCTTCACGTATAAAAATCAGAAGTGGCTATCTGAATTGCCGGTGTCTGCCGCCGCTACATTAAAGGCTATGGCAGCGCAATTTGCGCGAGCAGGAACTGACAGTCTTGAGAACCCAAACATCTTCAAGATACCGGAAGTTATTCAGGCGGGTGGGCTGGCAGCCCTTAAACAGCTCGGCAATCCTGCTGACATTCTGTTGAGAACAAAAGAGAGGATGTTTGCAGCGTGAGGGGTAATGGCATAAGACACAAGCGGCGCTCAATCCGTTTACAAGGCTATGATTACACCCAGCAAGGGATGTATTTCGTGACCATCGTGACCCACCAGCGTGAATGTTTGTTTGGAGACATACAAGACGGTGAAATGCGATTGAATGAGTTGGGGAAAATAGCCAACAGTGAGTGGCATCGTTCCGGGGAAATTCGTGCAGAAATAAAATTGGATATATTTGTTGTCATGCCAAATCATTTGCACGGGATTGTAATCATTGTTGGGGCGCACGGCCGCGTTGGGGTGCATAATCATGTAGGGGCGCACGGCCATGTAGGGGCGCACGGCCGTGCGCCCCTACTGCGGACGCCATATCGTCCACCGAAATCATTGGGTTCATTCATTGCCGGTTATAAATCTGTCGTGACAAAATGTATTAACCAGATGCGTGACACCCCTGCAATTCCCGTCTGGCAGAGAAATTACCAGGAACGAATCATCCGTAATGAAAAGGAATTGACGCGTATTCGCGAATATATTTCAAACAATCCCGCACAATGGACATTAGACAAAGAAAATCAAATATCGATGCAAAAGATGATGCATAAGAAACAGGTGATGGCCAATGACAAATCCTGGTGATGCAGGGTCATATAAAAACGTAGGGGCGCACGGCCGTGCGCCCCTACCCAAAGGTTGGCGGTGGGTGAGATTGGGGGAGGTATGCAGTATAATAATGGGGCAATCCCCATCGAGCAACACATACCGCAAATCACCCGAAGGATTACCATTTTATCAAGGAAAAGCTGACTTCGGAAATCAAACACCTATTGCACGCACATGGTGTGTTGAACCTATAAAAATTGCTTTGCGAGATGATATTTTAATCTCTGTACGTGCGCCGGTTGGCCCAACCAATTTAGCGAATGAGAGATGCTGTATAGGGAGGGGGTTGGCTGCAATAAGAACTGGTCAGACAATATCTTTGCACTTTTTATACAACTGGCTTAAACTCATTGAACCAGAACTTAATAAAAAAGGTAGTGGCAGTACTTTTCAAGCTATCAATAAATCTGAATTAGAAGCGATAGCAATCCCTCTCCCCCCTCTCCCTGAACAAAAGCGCATTGCAGCGATATTGAATGAACAGATGGCAGCGGTTGAAAAGGCTCGTGCTGCTGCTGAAGCGCAACTGGCTGCTGCCAAAGCCCTCCCCGCCGCATACCTCCGATCTGTTTTCAACAGCCCCGAAGCAAAAGGTTGGCGGTGGGTGAGATTGGGGGAAGTAATTACCGAAGCTCAATCGGGGTTTGCGTGTGGAGAACGGGATGCAAAGGGTATAATACAAGTCAGGATGAATAATGTTGATACCAGAGGTAACTTATTGCTGGGAGATTTTATTCGTGTGCCAGCAGAAAAGAATACAATTTTAAAATATCAACTGACAAAAGGGGATGTACTCTTTAATAATACAAATAGTGCCGAGCTTGTTGGCAAAAGTGCTCTTTTCTATGGTTATTCAGAACCAGTAGTATATAGCAATCATTTCACAAGGCTCAGGGTAAATAAGGAACAGATGCACTCAGGTTATCTTGTTTCTTGGTTAATATTACAATGGAATAAAAAGGTATTTGAAAATCTATGTAACAGGTGGATAGGGCAAAGTGCTGTCAAGAATGATAAACTTTTAAACCTCGAAATTCCTCTCCCCCCTCTCCCAGAACAAAAGCGCATTGCAGCGACACTGAATGAACAGATGGCAGCGGCTCAAAAGCTATCAGAACACCTTGAGGAACAGCTCGACGCCATCAACAAACTGCCAACGGCATTACTGAGGCGGGCATTTAATGGGGAATTATAAGCTTCAAAAAAATCTCATAGGCATCCTACGCCTGTCGCCTGATAATAGACACTTGAATTCTTGGATCCTGCGGTCAAGCCGCAGGATGACAATCAACCTCGTCATTAGTTCACAGGGCTGCCCGCAACATAATAAGCATAAAATACAATAGGTGTTATCCAGTACAACGGGCGTCATCCTGCGGCTTGACCGCAGGATCTAAAAAAGAATGCATAAACAATACTACGTCTACATTCTGGCGAGCAGAAAAAACGGCACGTTATATATTGGTATTACTTCTGACCTCATAAGAAGAATATGGGAGCATAAAAACAAAGTTGTTGAAGGATTCACCAGTAAATACCATGTCGATAAACTTGTTTACTATGAGATATTTAGCGATCCTGAGAATGCCATTAAAAGAGAGAAACGGCTAAAATATTATAAGAGAAAATGGAAAATTGCTTTAATTGAAAAGGGTAACCCCGAATGGAAAGATTTGTCGATCATTTGGGTTTTTAGTAAGCAAAAAGCGACTTTTATATCGATAAAATCAG
>CAZQKW010000023.1:0-58422 GCA_964594075.1 uncultured Thermodesulfobacteriota bacterium
AACTTTTCATCCCCGCTTACAAAGCGGGGTATTCAAGTTTTGAATTTTCATAAATAAGGAGGACAGTCTGTTGAAGCACTTACCCTCTGGTGTAATCTTTATTTTATGTATTTCACTGGCGACATCAGTTTATGCCGGCGGCTATGATGGCAGTCGACACTATTACGGTGACCAGGGGAAAAGGTACTATTGTGGCGGTCGTGGCTGGTATGATGGATATAGTGGTTGGGAGGTTGCGGCAGCAGTTTTGGGGACGGTCATTGTTGCCGATGCCATTACCCGCCTCTCCTATAGGCCTGCTGCTGTTGCAGTCCCTGCCGGCCACTGGGAAATGCAACAGGTCTGGGTGCCGGAAACAAGACAACGGTACTGGGTCAATCAGTATTACGACGCAAGCCGAAATGTGTGGGTGCTGGGACATTGGGAGGAACGGCAGGTTACGCCGGGATACTGGACACAGAGACAGGTGTGGGTTGTCCCGTAACGCAATAGAAAATGTGATTTCGTGTGGATTGCCTGCTGGCGCTGACACGTTAAGCGTGGATGGGATACAGTATTACCAATGATGAACACCGGTATGAGGCGTGGGCGACTAATAATAATTCTGGTTATTCTTTTTACCGGTGGGCTTTCTTTATCCGGCTACCAGATGTGGACGCCCGGCAAAATAATTTACGATGGTTCGCATGACCTTGCGCGCAATGGCATATGGCTTCAACATGGCTGGCTGGGGGATGACGAGTGGTTTGACCGCAACAATAAAGTGACCCGCAAGTCATCTTTCAGAAACGCCGCAAACATGCGTCAGCTTGCAGCCCACCTGCAGAAGCATAACATCACCGATGTTTTCCCGCATCTCTGCCCTGCCACCCCCGAAGGATATATTCCTCCGGTAGATGAAAGCCAGACCGAACTGTTTCTTCAAATTTTTACCGGATTCAGGGTGATGCCCTGGGTTGGCGGCGTCACCGGCGTGCAAGCTTTTCCCGCAAACCCCGCATGGCGGGAGAATTTTACCCGGTCAATAAGTGATTTGTTGCGCCGGTATCCGCAGTTTGCGGGCATCCATATTAATATCGAACCCTGTCGTTCAGGAAATATCGATTATGTAACCCTGCTGCAGGAGGTCAGGAAGTCTCTGCCCCGGGGAAAAATTGTATCCATTGCGGCCTATCCGCCGCCGACTCTCTGGCATCCCTTTGCCGATGTGCACTGGGACAAAGACTACTATCAACAGGTTGCACGCTGTGCCGATCAGGTGGTCGTGATGCTGTATGACACTGCAATTCGGTTCCAGAAAGTCTATCAATATGTAATAAAATCATGGACACACGACGTCCTTGAATGGTCAGGTCCTGCAAGCGTTCTGCTTGGCGTGCCCGCTTACAAGGATGAAAACGCCGGCTATCATCTGCCCGCGGTGGAAAATCTTGCAAACGCTCTGCCGGGCATCCACGCAGGCTTACGCACGTATCCAGCGCTCCCGCGGAACTATCAAGGGATTGCCGTGTATTGTGAGTGGGAAATGGATGAGGATGAGTGGCGGTTTTTAAGAGAGCATTTCTTAAAACCCCACACCGAATCATAAGACCCGCTGCGCAATATCCGTGCAGAAAAAGTTGACTTCATGGCAGGTCTTTTTTGGCGATTTGATTGCGGTATTTGCTGCAAGAATGATGTTTTAATCTTCAATTAAATTTCGCTGCAATTTAGAACAGAGGGTGCACGAGCATGATTTTAGGCATACTTTCAGACACGCATGACGACCGAATGAACGCCCTGCCCCATATCATTAACACATTCAAAACAGCGGGCGTTCAAACTATCATTCATTGCGGCGACATTGATCCCAAACATCTAAAGCCAGAACGGTATGGCAATATTCCCGTGGTGTGCGCACTGACTGACGAACAGGCTGCAGAACACCGCCCCGACTTTAACGAGCCGCCGCCCGGGTGGATTTTTACTCTACCCAATAACCGTATTGTTGATCTTGAGGGCGTGCGTATCTATGTGGGGCATAAGCGTTCATTTGAAATTTTATACGGTTCAGAAGTCGCGCTGCTGGAGACGATGCACAAAATCAGGCGCGATCATGACCGCGTCCGATTTATTTTTTCCGGGCATACCCATCATCAAATTTTCATGCAGAACCCGCTGATTAATTTTATAAATCCCGGAGCGGTTGAAGACCCCATGGGAATACTGGGCGGATATGAGTATGCGATAATTGACACCGACACCAACAAAATACTCTTCAGCAGGATACCGGCAACACGGGGTATCAAACGGTTTTTAAATGTCGGGGTGGTCTCGGACAGTAAAGACATTTCCGACCTTGACACTGAATTTTGGAAAAAACTGGCCGCCGAATTTGACCGTCAGCAGGTTACCCATATCATCCATTGCGGCAACATCGCCCTAACGGACATCGGGAGAAATGAATTCAGGGGATTTCAGGTTTACTACAACCTGCTTGCAAACCAGCCGGATCCGGGCGGACCCGAAAACTGGCACCGCATTCCCCCTGGCGACCCGATTATTGACATCGAAGGCTACTATTTCTTCGTGCAATACAATCTCGGGGCAACGCTGCTTGATAAATCAGAACTTGATCTGCATAGACTGTCGCTGCAGGTGCTCAAAGACCATCCCGAAGTCAAGTTTCTGCTGTTCGGTTTTTCCCACAACGGTTTTTATGAAGAAGGCCAGCAAATGGTGATTCTCAATCCTGGAGACATTGTTAAGGATAGGAATTATGCGGTGATTGCCCTGCCGCGCAATGAAATTATCTTCAATCAGATACCGGTTGACCCCCTGCCGCCGCTTGCTGAATAAGCACGAAACATCGCGCCATACTGTTCGCCGCGCATCCAAAGTGAAGCATCACATCAACTACGCTGGTCAAAATCAAACATTGAAAATATGTCAGGTGCTTCCTTGAGATAGACGAAACGGTTGCGCTCAATCTGCCAAAATGGTAATTGGGGTTGCCAGAAGGTACGCAGGCATAGCCCACGAGTCCCCTTGATAGGTTAACTCAATATAAAAGGCTGTATAACCACCCGCGGCTGACTGGGGCACCACACCGGTGTAAACGCCCTCTTCATTTTCCTCAACGGCAGTAGCAGTCCACGCTATGCGCGCGACTTCCCGGAAGTCGCGCGCCGCAGGATTGGCAGCAGTCCACAGTTTAACCGCCACCGGTTTCTGCATTACCGGCGTAATCGTAAACATACCATCCTCCAGCCCGCTCGCGGTATATTCCGGCAGGGGCTGATTTTTAACAATATGCTGATAAAATGCAGTGAGGTTGTTGTGTATCTCCGGGAGCTCATTAATGGCATGCCCCTGATTTGCAGCATAGGAAATGCGCACCTCGCCCGGAAGATCTTTTATATAGAGGCTGGCGCTGTCAGAGCATGAATAATTATCGCTGCTTCCCACCATAATCAGGGCCGGTATGTTTAGTTGATCGCGGTATGCGTACGGATCAATATTGGCAATCAGCGCATAGCCGGTTGCCGATTTGAATCGATTGTAGAGATCAAATTCTTCATTTATTGCCTGCTCGGGACTGCGCACCGGCCAGGATGCTTCCTGAAGCGCTATCTGCTCAGGCAGGTTAAGTAGATCATAGCTAATAGGCACAACGCCCACGACCCGCTTATCCAGAGCCGCAGTGAGCCATGCCACATGGCCGCGCTTGGAATGGCCGGTGAGCACAAAATCTTTCGCCACCCTGCGCCCCCAGTAGCGCTGCTGCAAAAATTGCTGGATTACATCCATGCCGCGCACCACCGCTTTGGTCATGGGCGCCATCAGCGCCCAGGTAATATCGCCGGTAGCTAATGCCAGATCAAAGGAACGCGCCTGCAGGGAATCCTCTTCCCGGAGCACTTTATCTTCATCATTGTCAAATGGGTTAAGATTATCCCACCAGTCGGTTTCAGGCTGCTCATCAAGAAAGGCCACCGGTCCAATCGGTACACCGTGAATCTCCGCAACAATTGACTGGCTGCGCAACGCCATTTGTACGGCTTGCGTTGAAGCTGCAGACGGCCGATCTTCATGGTCTGCATCGCCCCGGATAATATACAGCAGCGCCGTGTCTGTTCTGACTAATGAAAAAAACGGAAGATATTCGGTATAGGCACCCAGCAGCCGCGGCTCCACTATCACCAGCCAATGTTTCCATTTTTTGGGGCGCACCTCTTCAGCATGCCATTGCTGGGAGGTGAGATCAATAATGTAGGTCGTGTACAGTACCTCATATGTGGTTTTGACCAGACGGTATTCGAAAGCACTGTCTGGCGTTTTCACATACTGTTCAAGAACCGTCTCTTCAGCACGGGTGTTGGCTAAAAGCATTGTCAGAAGGATCAGACCGCTGAGGGAGATGTTTGCAGCGGCGGAGTTGAAGCGGCCACAAAATGTTTTAACAGCTGAGCTGTTCTTCATAAATAGCCTCCTATGTTCTTACCGCTTGATTTTTTTCCTTTTGCAGGTCGCTCCGACCGTGTTCCCTGCTCAGGCGATTGGGTTGCGGCGATGACCCCCAGACGCCCGGGTGTTGATGTTCCGCATGCTACCCCGGGCGTTTTGGTTTTCTGCTGCGGTTTGCTTGAATTTCAGCGCTAATTGTTGGGGAAGGTTCTGTTTCATAATAGGGTTGCCTTTTATAATTTTGTTTTTTATGATGGAAAATATGGCATCGTGCTGCGGTGTTATAATATTAACGCGTATCTTGAACAAAAGAAAGGACTTATTGTGGACTCTACGCAATTGCCTCAAAGAGAGCACTGGGCAAGCAAATTAGGTTTCGTGCTTGCTTCAGCAGGCTCGGCAATCGGGCTGGGGAATATATGGAGATTTCCCTATAAGGCAGGTCAATACGGTGGCGGGGCTTTTGTCCTCACCTATATCATAGCGGTTGTTATAATCGGCATCCCCATTATGATTGCCGAATTTATTATTGGCCGTAGCACGCAAAAAAATCCGGTCGGCGCTTTCAGCTCTCTACGAAGCAACACATTCTGGCCATTGGTCGGGTGGTTGGGCATTGCCGCAGGGTTTGTCATCTTATCCTATTACAGCGTGGTGGGGGGGTGGATATTACGCTACATCTGGTATGCGGCATTTTACTTTTTTCAGCCAAATACAACAAAAACAATATTAGATGGTTTTCTGGCAGACCCTTTTTCACAAATTTTCTGGCATGGCGTTTTTATGTTTTTAACCATTCTGATCGTGCGGGGTGGCGTCAGTTCCGGAATTGAACGGTGGAATAAAATTTTAATGCCGGCGTTGTTTGCGATCATGCTGCTGCTGACGTTTAATTCCCTTCAGACTCCCGGTGCCCGCGACGGCATTAACTTTATATTCAGGCCTGATTTTTCCAAACTCACCCCTGCCGGCATATTGGAAGCGCTGGGCCATGCCTTTTTCTCATTGAGTCTGGGGATGGGTGCGATGATTACCTATGGCAGTTATCTTGACCCGGACACCAACATTTCGTCATCATCGCTGGAGATAGTGGGATTGAATACCCTCTATGCCCTGCTGGCAGGCCTCATGATCTTTCCCATCGTTTTTACCTATCAGGTGGATCCAAAAGTCGGCCCCGGGTTATTCTTCATAACCTTGCCTGAGGTCTTTGCCCGGATGCCCAGCGGGTATATTGTTGCTATTCTGTTTTTTATTTTAGTGGCTTTTGCAGCACTTACCTCCTCCATCTCGCTCCTGGAAGTGGTCATTTCTTATGTTATCGACGAGCATGGCTGGCAGCGTAAAAAAGCCGATTTTTTAATCGGTGGTATAATCTTTCTTGCCGGCATTCCCTCGGCCCTTTCCTTCAACCTGTTCCGCTCCGTCACGATCATTCCCCACAAAAGTATCTTTGATTCCTGCGATATCATAGCTACAAATTTTATGCTGCCGATCGGGGGGCTTTTTATCGCGATTTTTGCCGGGTGGATACTTACCCATAGTGAAAAGGAAGCTGAAATACGGCGAATTGAGAATGCATTTCACTTTTATGATATCTGGCACGTTCTCATAAAATATGTTACCCCGGTGGCGCTCATTGTGTTGCTGCTCTATACAACCGGTATCATCTCAATCAAGGAATGATGCAGCATGATAAAGGGCGTAAGTAGTTACTGCCGGGGAAGTGTAATAATAAATACCGTGCCTTTCCCCGGTTCGCTTTCAACGCGAATGTCGCCGCGATAGCGCTGCACAATGCCTTTGACAATTGCCAGCCCCAGACCGGTCCCGTCAGTGCGGCATTGTTTTGCCTGCGGCGTACGGAAAAACTCGTCAAAAATTTTTTCCTTATACTCGGGCTCTATCCCAATTCCCGAATCTTTGATCATAAGGGAAATTGTTTCAGCAGTGCTGTTCAGCGCCACAGCTACCGTACCGCCGGCTGGCGTATAACGAATGGCATTGTCCAGCAAATTAAAAAACAGCCGCTGAAAATCACCGGGCACCTCCTGAAACATAACCGGCTGCTCCGGATGTGTATAATGAATCGTAATTCCCCGCTCCCGCGCGACGCTTTCCAGCAGCTTGATGGAGTCGGCAGCAATGGTATCAAGCTGGATGGCTACCAGCTTGTGCCCTTCAATTGACATCTGGCCCTCTGCCAGATTCAGCAGGTCGCGGATAAGCTGCAGGAGCTGTTCCTGTTTGCCAATGCACCGATTGAGGATTTCTTTCTGTTTCGGGGGCACATCGCCGGCAAAGCCGTCCTGCATGGCAGTGAGCAAACTCTGAATGGCAACCACCGGCGATTTCAGGTCATGGCCGATGCGGTAGGCAAAGGAAATAATTCTGCGGTTGCTTTCTTCAAGCGCTTTCCATGCCCGCGCATTATCAATGATGACCGCCACGCCGCCGGCAAGAATTTTGAGAAACGATATTTCATCATGCGTGTAGTAATGGCGCGTTTTTCCATAGATGCGGAGATCGCCGATAATTTTTCCCTTGTGCACCAGCGGCACGGAAATGATTGACCGAATACCTTCTTCCCGGTTTTCCTGGGGGTATTTCAACCGGCCATCCGTATCCACATCTTCTACCATAATGACATCCTCGGGACTTTTGGGAGTGAGCCCGTCTTCTGTCGTGACCGGCCCCTTGTGCAGATAGGCATCAGACAGACCCCAGGTTGCAGCAAGCCGTAACTCGCGCGACCCTTCTTGCAGCAGGCGCACTGCCGCGCCCTTTGCGTCCATAATGCGCGCGCTATCCTGAACAATGCGGTTCAGCACGGTTTCGAGATCATAGCTGGTGACCATTGCTTTGGTGGCTTCATACAACGTCTCCATACGGGTCAGCGCTTTTTGCAGATTGCCGCTCAGCCGCCGCACATCCAATTCTCGCTGCCGGAAGCGGCCCATGATGGAGGTGGCAAGAAAGGTGGCACAGAACAGCACAAAGGAAAAAAGAATAAAGGCTATAACCATGGGAACTGTTTCCAGAGGCGGCGGTTGGGATCCCAGCCACAGGCTGTTGACCGGAACGATGCGCAGCACATATTCCAGCACAATGAGAACTCCCAGCCCGATTAACAACGCGGTCGTGTAAATGTAACACTGGGCGGGAGAAAAGATCATGGCATCAATGATGACGTGAAGAATGGTGAAAAATACCAGCGGGCTGAAGATGCCGCCGGTAAAATGAATAAACAGGAGCAGCGCCAGCCAGTCTAAAAAAATTTGCAGGCGAATGGAAAATATGGCGGTTTGATAGGTAAGCTGTTTCTGACTTTTAAACAGCAGCGCAAAGAACAGGTTGTAAAGAAAGATGATGCCGCACAGGCTGTAGAGCGTCCCGATGGGCATCAACTGACGAAAAAACACCCAGAAACAACCTGCCAGCAGCACAAATCCGCAGATGGCAACCCAGCGCAGCCGCACCAGCCATTGGGCAATAACCACCGCCTCTTCGGCCTGCTGTTTTCCGGGCAGATAATATCGCGCGTCAACAGCAAAATGCGGCACCAGCGCGGCATTGATCTGGGTTGAAAGCACCCCCGGCAAAAAGTATTGTTTGAGTGACGAGAAGCGGCCCATTTGAGCAAACCCTCCTTCAGGTGCTCAAACATGGTGAAGACATTTCTTCCTTGCTGCTGCGAACACGTGCATCCCCACGGCCCGCATAAAAAAGCCGCGTCCCTGCCGGCAATGCGCGCCTCGCCACTTTACAGACAACTTCTATATCCAGCGAATCATCACCCTTGAGCTGATACCCCAGGCCAGGGATTACCATCGCGGTCTTCGTAAAGACCCCCATCTTTACGATGCGCCCAGCAGTGCTTTCACTTTTTCAATCAGAATCTTTGGCTGCACCGGTTTCTCCAGAAACGCCTC
The DNA here is from genome assembly GCA_964594075.1 of uncultured Thermodesulfobacteriota bacterium. Classification (GTDB taxonomy): domain Bacteria; phylum Desulfobacterota; class WTBG01; order CAIYCZ01; family CAIYCZ01; genus CAZQKW01. The sequence goes on from CAZQKW010000023.1 coordinate 8,379, forward strand.
AACCGGCAGGTATTCATTATCAGTTTCCGGATTGAACTTCATGTGCGTTTCTTTGCCAATGGCGGTCAGCATAAGAATGGGAATTTTGGCATAAGGTGCATATTCCGAGCCGGGTTCCGCATTTTTTAAGGTATAGGTTACCTGGAACCCCTCGGTAAGCTGGTCCATCATCACATCGAGAATTATGAGATCAGGATTGATTTCCTTGACCTTCTTCAGTCCATCCGTCCCGTTTATAGCGCTGTGCACTTCATAGTTCTGCGCTTCCAGCACCATGCGCATCGCTTCCACAATGTCGGGATCATCATCAACGATTAAAATCTTTTTCATTGCCTTCCCTCTTTTCTTTTACCAGTGTTAGTGTAATATTTTTCAGCGATTGCAGGGAAAAGGCCTCCTGCAATCCCGATTATGAACGTGTTTATTCTAAAAATGTCACATCCAGATAATGCGTGGAGCAGGAGATGCAGGGATCATAGGCGCGCACTAACATTTCCAAGTTAAGGCGAATTTCATCAGGGGATTTGTCCAGGATCATCGGCAGATATTTTTCCATATCCTTCTGAATATTCGCATGGTTCTGGTTCGTGGGGATAATGCAATTGGCCGCAACAATCTCGCCGCGGTCATTATAGGTGTAATCATGAAACAGTATGCCGCGCGGCACTTCAACAATTCCCACGCCGCGGCCGGCCTGCGGCTGGATCTCAGCAGCCTCTTCAACCAGTCCCCGTTTGAGGATAATGTCAATAAGCGCGATGGCGTTTTCCAGCGAATCCACGATCTCAACCACCTGGGCGACCGAAATCATGAACGGGTTATGGCAGGGTGCTTTCAAATTAAGCGCCGCCGCCGCTTTCTTGGCTTGCGGATGCAACGTCGCATGATTGATATTAAACCGCGCCAGCGCGCCGACCATAAAAGATTCTCTTTTGTGCTTGGTGTATTTTGCCGTTGACTGGGGCACAATGTATTCATTGGTGACCGTCAGGTAATCCTCGTCCTTGAACGTCCCGGCGTCAGACGAACAGAGTGTGCCTTCATAAAGTGGATATTCATTTTTGGCAAACAGGGCGACATACTCTGTCTCACGCTCAAACGCCGGAATCTTAAGCGAGGCAAACAACTCAACCGTCTTATCCATGTCGGGCCGCGCCGCTTCAAGCCGGGCGCGCATCTGCTCCAATTCTGAAATCTTGGGCAGGCAGGAAAATCCGCCCACCTTGCAGCGGATGGGGTGCACTGTCCGTCCGCCGACAACATCGCAGAGGTCATTTGCCAGTTTTTTAAGCGTGAGCGCCCGCACCACGACATCCTTGTGGGTCTTGACCAGCGGGAACACGCTGCCCACGCCAAAAAAATCGGGGGCAACCAGAAAATAAGTATGCAGCACATGACTCTGCATATTTTCTCCGTGCAGCAGCAGCTTTCTCAATAACCGCGTCTGCTCGGATATTTTAACCCCCATCGCCGCTTCTGTAGCTTTAAGCGATGCCATCTGATGGCCGATTGAACAGATGCCGCAGATGCGCGAGGTGATGTGATTTATTTCCTGATACGGCCGTCCCCGCAAAAAAGCCTCAAAAAAACGGGGCGCTTCCACGACATGCCATGTGCACTTTTCAATTTTCCCGTTTTTCAGGTTAACCTCAATATTGCCATGCCCTTCTACGCGGGTCACATGATGAACGTCTATAGTAAGATTCTGGCTACTCATTACTGTCCTCCGTATACGCATTGAATAAACGGTACTCCTTCATGATCATCTCCGGAGTGAGACCGTATTTTTTCATAATGTCTGTCTGCGCGTTTTTATTGGGATCGCTGATAAATCCGCGGCACCCCGCACACGCGTCAACATTGCTCGGACACCAGGCGCCGCATCCCGCACGCGTGACCGGCCCCAGGCACTTTTGACCCAGCTCGTACACGCACACATTATCCTTCAGCTTGCACTCAACACAGACCGGATAATCGGGGATTTCCGGCTGTTTGCCGAGCAACAGCGCCTGCACCACCCGCACAAACTCCTCCTTGTGAATCGGGCAGCCGGGAATGTGGTAGTCCACTTTTACCACCGCATGGATAGGCCGCGCCGGAAATGTTTCAAACAGATGTGCCTTATCGCCATAGACAATGTTTTTTACGGTATCCATGCCCATTTTATTTTTTAAGGCATTGAGCCCCGCAGATGAGGCACAGGCGCCCAGTGCTACCAGTATTTTGGCATGATCCCGTATTTTCTGCAAGCGGGGAATGTCCGATTCCCGGGTGATGGTGCCCTCGACAAATGCAATATCATAGTCGTCAGCCGCATCAGTCATGGCTTCGCGAAAATTGACAATGTCCACCAGTTCAATCAGCGTCGGTATTTCCATCTCAAGATTAATTACCTGGAGCTGGCAGCCCTCGCAACTGGCAAAATCAAAAAAAGCAATTTTAGGTTTCATGTTACAGTGCCTCCTCTTTGTCTTCTATCTGGGGATACGCAAACACCGGGCCGTCCTGGCAGACATAATAATTATTAATCTGGCAATGGCCGCACTTCCCCAAACCGCATTTCATACGCCGTTCAAGGGACAGCCAGACGTTGCTTTTGGGCACGTCCTTGACCTTCACCTCAAGCAACACATATTTATACATGACCGGCGGGCCAACAATGAGCACGGCAGTTTTGCGCGGATCAATGGTGATTTTTTTAAACAGGGTCGTGATGACGCCCACATTTCCTTTCCAGCTGTCATCTGCCCGATCAACCGTTTCCAGAAATTCAACATCTTTCCGCCCCGCCCACTCCGCAAGTTCGGACGTAAACAGCCGCTCTTTGGGCGAGCGCGCGCCGAACAGGATCATGATACGGCCAAACGCTGCGCGATGTTCCAGGCTGTATTTTATGAGTGAACGCAACGGCACCAGCCCAATGCCGCCGGCAACAAACAGCAGATCCTTACCCATAAGGGTCTCTACCGGAAAGCCGTTGCCAAACGGTCCGCGAATGCCAATGCGATCGCCGACTTTCAGATTGTGCAGCGCCCGGGTGAGATTGCCTGCGGCCCGAATACCCAACTCAAAGGTATTGTCCGGTGAAGGAGGTGATGAAATAGATATGGGCCCCTCGCCGATGCCAAACAGCGAGACCTCCACAAATTGACCCGGCACATGGCCGAGGCTCCGGCCGCTGTCAAGGCTGATAAGAAACAGCTTTTCGGTTTCCGTGAGAGGGGTAATCTTTTGTATAGTTGCCGGTTCCGGCAGGTAGGGAGAACTCAATTTTTCTGCAGCGTGCATTAGAGAACCTCCTTCTGTGCGATGGCATTGAATACCTCGACCGGATTAATGTCTGCGAGGCAGTGGGTAGTGCAGCGCCCGCACCCCACACATCCCGGTTTGTGGTATTTTTCTATCATATATTTCCCTTTCCGAAAGAAGCGGTGCCGATTTCGGTTGGCGCGGGACTCGCGAAAAACTTCCCCGGAGGCAACACGGGTAAAATCTTTGAGCAGGCACCCGTCCCACGTGCGATAGCGAACCCCACTGGAGAGATCAAGGCTCACTTCGTCTTTCACATCAAAGCAGTAACATGTCGGACACACGAGGTTGCATGAGCCGCATCCCAGGCAGCGTTTTTCCAGCTCCTCCCACACCGGATGATGCTGGTTTTTTTCCAGCAGCGCCGGCAATTCTTTGACCGGGGCTTCAACCCGGTTTAACGCAAACCGCACCTGCGCTTTTTCCTGCTCCCGGTGAAATTGTGCGCGCTGCGCGTCTGTCGGCTGCTTGATATATTTTTGGGGAAGAATTTTTTTCCCAGCCTCCGATCCGACGCGGACAAAATAGCCATCTTCTATAGGGGTCAACATCAGGTCAAACCCGCTGTCAACTGTTGCCGTGCCCATACTGCCGCAAAAGGCGTTCAGGGATGGCTTTAACACATCAACACCGACCAGCAGTGTCCGCGCCCGCTGCTGCAAATAATAGGGGTCAGGCTGGCCATCCTTAAAAACATCATCCAGCAGTGAAACCGCATGAATGTCATAGGGGTGAACACCGAAAATAACCCGCTCGGTCGTCTCAGTTTGCGGCGTGCTGCCCTGCCCGCCGGTAAAGGTCACCAGATTCTCACGGGGCGGGAAAATAAATTTCTTTGGGGACTGCAACGTCACATCATAATCCAGCACCGCTTCCTCAGGTTTTTCCAGCCGTTCAAAACGGTAGTGTTGAAGATGCCGCTTGACGCCGATAACTTCCCGGCCGCTGGCAAGAAGTTCCGACAACCACGGCACCATTGCATCTCTGCCTATAACCAGTTCTTCCATATAACTCCCTTCATTTCTGTATATGAGCCTCTAATTACCCCGCTGATAGATTAAATGGGAAATTACTACTATCATATATAACAAAAAAATAAAGCAAAAAATGCGTAACTGGTTCTGAACTACAAAAAAAAAATAGCAATGGTGGGATTTGTTCACGAGGAACGCACGCGGTCCAGCATATCAAAAAACGAATTGATGGAAAACCGGAGCAGGGTTCCGATCTGTATCACTTCATTGCTGCCCCGCACCATGGCATACATGCTCACGCCGGTAGGGGTATTGCTGCCGACATCCAATACGACGGGCTGATTGTCGTTGCCGCGGTAAAGCGCAATGCTCATCGCGGGTTCGTCAAGTCCAAACTGGCGAAGGTCTTGCGCATCCTCGCTCACCACTTCGATTTGTATAAGGCTGGTAATGGTCGAGATAAGGCTTTCAACATTCTCCTGGGTGAGCGCCATCTTTTGGGGGGCAGATAGTTCCCAGCCGTTTGCAGTTTTTAGTAATTCAGCCTTTCGCGTGTTTGCCTGCAGGATAATTTTTTGAATCGAGTCCGAAGGAAAGGGAAACACCTTTATCTGCTGCGGAGCCGCGGCCTTTTCAGTTCGGGGCGCCTTCGCTTCAAACATGACAACATAGCACAGCAGGCCGCAAAAAACTGCTGCCCAGAAGGCGAGTCTTTTTACATTCATCGCCGCATGCGCCTCCAGAGAACAATGCCCATGCCGATGGCAAAAATCAACAGCGGCTGAATAATGACCGCAGACCATAAAACCAGCCGATTTTCATTTTCCGTGAGAAAAAGCATGGAAACCGTTGCCGGTTCTGATTTGGGCCGGATGCTCATCAATTCACCGCGCTCGGCAAGCCAGTTTATGGCGTTGAGGAACAAATCTTTATTGCCCAGGACCGTAATATAGTTATTGGTGATAAAATCTGAATCGCCCAAAATCGCCAGCCGCATTGTCGGACGCGATGGCGCATCAGTGCCCACCGCCTCGGACGCAGGCGTGCCAGAGCGCTCAATCGCCACTGCAACCGGCACTGGACCGACCGCATCGGTTTGCCGGTCAAAACGCTGTTTCCCCTCGTACACGCTTTTCGTATCTCGTTCTGCCCAGCTTCGGGGGCCGGAAAAAGCGAACACGGAAGCGGTAATGTGTTCCGGTGGGTTGGCGCGGGGAATGACCGGACGGCAGAGCGGAAAAACAAATCCCTCATTGGAATGCTGGGTTATGGGATGACGCTTCTCAGGAAAAATAAGCGGCGTTATCTCGTCAAGCTCAAACAGTTTGCTTTCCGTGTCAATAATAATTTCATGCGGCAGATCAACTGCCAGTGTTTTGCAGTATTGTTCCAGCAACGGAAGCGGATAGGGATCAAACAAAAATACCGCCCTGCCGCCCTGCTGGAGATAGTCTTTGACCAGACTAAGCTCTTTAGGCAAAAAATCCTTCTGCGGACCGGCTACAACAAGAATCAGCGTATCAGCGGGGATTTTTTTTGCCTGCAGCAGCGAAAGCTCCTCGGCACGATAATTTTCAAGCTCCAGGGCATTTTTTAGACTGCTGCAACTGATTTTATTGTCGTCTCCGCCAAGCGTTTTCTCTCCGTGTCCGGAAACAAAGCGCACTATTTTTTCGCTGCGGTCGGTCAGGCGTAATACCGCATTGATCACATTCTCTTCAGTAAGGAACCGGACGTTCTCCCTGCGATTCTGATATTCTGCAACGCCGGAACCATAATCTCTGACTCCCAGCATCTGCGCTTTCGCGGGGTTCTTATCAAGATCAAAAACATGGTAGCGAAACCGGCTGGTGGTGCGGGAAAATAGCTCTAACAAATCTCTGACGGCACTGCCCTCGCCTTTCTTGTAAAAAACGGTGACTGTGAGGTCGTCGGTGAGCGTATTGAGAATCTGCACCGACTGGGGTGAAAGCGAGTAGCGCTTCCCTGGCGTCAGATCAAAGCGAGTGCTGTGTCGGTAGGCAATAATGTTAATGAGGACTAAGATGCCGCTAAACAGCAGCACCAGCACCACCATTTCCACCCAGCGCAGCACCCCCCATTTTAGAATGCGCGATCCCGGCTTCATGCGAGGCCTCTCCATTTCCGTGATTCCAGGGATCGCATGGTTAAAAACAGAAAAAACCCGATCAGGCTGAGGTAATAGATAATATCTTTGGTGTCAATCACGCCGCGGCTAAAAGTAAAAAAATGCTCAAACAGAGAAAACTGGTGCAATATGACCATGGCCGTTTCTCCGGCAATCCCTTCATTCCAATCAATAAACCAGAAAAAAACCAGCACCCCAATAGTGGCAATAGCCGCCACCACTTGGTTTTCGGTAAGCGACGAGATAAAAATACCGCAGGCGATAAAGGAGGCACCCAGCAGGAACAAGCCCAGATAACCGGCTGCAATCGGGCCAATCTCAACGCGGTACACAATCGCCAGCAGCACGGGATAAAGAAGGGTGAGCACAAGCATGACACAAAATACCGTCAGACATGCGGTATATTTACCCAAGAGGATTTCGCTGTCGCGAAGCGGATTGGTGGACAGCAATTCTATAGTGCCAAGTTTTTTTTCTTCTGCAAACAGACGCATGGTAAGCAGCGGCAGCAGCAGGAGCATAATAAAGCGTATATCCTGAAAGGTATATTGCCAGAGCCCCAGCTTGACATCAGCCCCCACCCACATGACAAACATTACCAGGTTGGTATAAAAAAAATAGCCGGAAATCACCAGAAAAACCGCGATGACCACATAGGCAATAAGCGAGGTAAAATATGCCGCAAGTTCCCGTTTCAATATGGCAAAAGTGTTCATTCAGGTAACCGACCCTTTATCTCTTCACTATTCACTTTTCACTCTTCACTATTCACTCTTCACTCTTCACTATTCACTATTCACTGTTCACTATTCACTAATTCTGTTTGTTCTTCCCTGGTTACCAGCTTTATAAATATCTCCTCCAGCGTCATGTCCACCGGCCTAATCTCTTTCAAATCCCAGCCATGTTCATAAATGGCGCGGGCAAGGTCATTCAGGACAAACACGTCTTTTTGTGTTTCTACCTGAAAGCTGGGGACGTCAAACTCGCTGTCGGTCATTTGCTTTACACTCAAAACCCCTGCAATGCCGCGTATAGTTTCCCCAATCTCTCCAGCCGGCCCGGCAGCCTTTACCAAAACTGTGGGAACCTCTTGCAAACGTTTTATCAGATTTTCCGGTGTATCCACTGCGACCAGTTTTCCCTCATGAATAATGATAACGCGGTCGCAGGTCATGCTTACTTCAGGCAGGATGTGGGTGCTTAAAATAACCGTTTGCTTCCCGCCCAGGCTTTTTATCAGGTTTCTAATCTCAATGATCTGCCGGGGATCAAGGCCAATGGTGGGTTCATCAAGGATCAGCACTTCCGGATCATTAATCAGCGCCTGGGCAATACCCACGCGCTGCCGGTATCCCTTTGAAAGCTTGCCGATAAGCCGGTGCGCAACGTCGCCGATGCCGCAGCGATGTATTACTTCATCAACTGTATGCTTTCTGTTACTGCGCGGAACGCCCTTTACCTCCGCAAAAAATTTGAGATAGGAAAACACCGGCATATCAAAATACAGCGGCACGGTTTCCGGCAGGTATCCAATCCGCCGGCGAACTTCAAGGGGGGCCTTAAGCGTATCATAGCCGCAGATGCGCGCCGTGCCGCTGGTCTGAGGAAAAAAACAAGTAAGAATGCGCATGGTGGTTGTTTTACCTGAGCCGTTTGGCCCGAGAAATCCCATGATTTCGCCTTTTTTTACCGAAAACGACACATCAATAATGCCGCGGGCTGGCCCATAAAATTTAGTAAGATGCTCAACTTCAATGGTGTTCACTGTTAGACCTGTATAAAAAAACTTTTCAGATGTGGTTTTAGGTACAGGCAAACTTTTTAACATCTTCTTGCCAGGGTGTCAATCTCTCAAGCACTAGGACCCTCCCGTACTATTAGGTTGGCGGGTATAAAAAAGCGTCTGGGGGCTTTCCCATATTATTCTTATTGCGTTTTTAAGGTTCTCATGCGCTGTGCCTGAATTGCGTGGATAAAGTTGTGAGAAAAACCCTCCCTGCAAGCAGTGCAATGCTTGACGGTAGGATAAAAATTAAGTATTTAGAAGTTTTAAAATCAGAAGTCAGGAGCCGGCAGCCGGAACTCAACATAATTGTTTGTGTTATCCTTGTTGTTGACTGCTGCACGGGACGAGGTGCTTTGCATGAAATTGGGACGATTTAAAAAAGATGATAAAATTTTCTATGGGGCTGTTGAAGGCGCCGCTGTTAGGGAAATTGCCGGAGACATCTTCGGCACCTACACTACTCTAAATAAAAAAGTTGCCCTCAAAGAAGTTGAGACGCTGGCCCCCTGCCTCCCGTCAAAAATTATTGCCATTGGGCTTAATTATCGCTCCCATGCAGAAGAGGTTAAAATGGATGTGCCTGAAGAGCCGATTCTATTCTTAAAACCATCTACGGCAGTCATCGGCCCGGGGCAGAGCATCCTCTATCCCGCCATGTCAACACGCGTTGATTACGAAGGCGAGCTTGGCGTGGTGATCGGCAAGCAATGCAGCATGGTGCATGTCGAGCAAACATCTGATTATATCATGGGCTATACCTGCTTCAATGATGTTACCGCCCGCGACCTGCAGAAAAAAGACCGGCAGTGGACGCGCGCCAAGGGGTTTGACACCTTTGCCCCCCTGGGACCTTATATTGAGACGGATTTTGATCCTGAAAGAGCCGTCATAGAGACATATGTGAATGGCGAAAAGAAGCAGTCCGGGACAACCGGCGATCTTATCTTTTCAGTCTTTTTTTTGGTGTCTTTTATTTCGCATGTTATGACCCTTCTGCCGGGGGATGTCATCGCGACCGGCACCCCGTCCGGCATCGGGCCTATGCAGGTTGGGGATGTGGTTGAGATCAGGATCGAGGGAATTGGAACGCTTTGTAACAACGTAACAAATAGGGAGTTGCTATAAAAAAAAATAAATCTGTCCCGGTTCACCGTCTTATGAGATTTTTGAGCTGCGTTCAGCATGACAACGAAAAGGACCAAAAAAGGGGGTGGATTTATTTTCCTTTGTTTCCCCGACCTCTCCTGCCTTTAGACACTTTCACATGCGCCGTGGGAAACAAGTTTCCCAGCTCGACTCCGGACAGGTGAAAATAGTTTCGCTGATAACCTCCGATTGTCCTCTAAATTTCTTTCAACCATTTGACGGTATTATTGTTTATGTTTTTATTTATTGATATAAAGGTTTTCTCTGTAGCCTGATGGTTAATTTTTAACAAAACGGATGGGAGGAGCTATGCGATTTGAAACACTGGCTATTCACTGCCAGGAACCGGATCCTCTGACCGGTGCCGTGACAGTCCCCGTGTATCAGACATCCACCTATAAGCACGAAGCGATCGGCAAACATAAAGGCTATGAATATTCCCGCTCAGACAATCCGACCAGAAAAGTTTTAGAGAATACCATTGCCTCCCTTGAGGGCGGCGCCTTCGGCCTGGCATTCGCCTCCGGTGTGGCTGCCACAGCCGCAGTGTTCAGCCTTTTTCAATCGGGCGATCATATCGTCGTCGGGGATGACATCTACGGCGGAACCTACCGGCTCCTGGAAAAAGTGTTTAAGCGCTGGGGATTGAAGGTCACCTATGCTGATGTAGATGATTTAAAGTCCTTCCAGAAGGCCATGCAGAAGCAGACAAAACTGGTTTGGGTTGAAACACCTACCAACCCGCTTCTGAAAATTATTGATCTGAAAAAATTAGCAGAAATGATTAAGAGCAAAAACAACGATGTCTTAATGGCTGTTGACAACACCTTTTCAAGCCCTTACTTCCAGCGTCCCCTTGCGCTTGGTGCAGATATCGTTGTCCACAGCACGACCAAATACCTGTCAGGACACAGCGATATTATAGGCGGTGCCGTAGCAACCTCCCACAAGCACTTATGTGGCGCCTTGAAGTCTTATCAGAGTGCTGCCGGCGCCGTTCCCGGCCCTTGGGACTGCTGGCTTATTCTGCGCGGCATTAAAACCCTGGCGATCCGGATGCGGGAACATGAACGCAATGCCCTGTTCCTGGCAGAATATTTGAAAGATCATCCGCAGGTAAAAAAGATTTATTATCCCGGGTTGTCCTGCCACCCTCAGCACGATGTTGCCAGAAAACAGATGAGCGGCTTTGGCGGAATGGTGAGCATTGAATTGAAAGGCGGCTATACGGCAGTTAAAAAGTTTCTGTCAAGGTTGAAACTGTTTACGCTGGCGGCAAGCTTAGGCGGCGTTGAATCGCTGGTGCTGCACCCCGCAACCTACTCTCACCGCATCCTTCCAGAACAAGAGCGGCAAAAACTCGGCATCACGGACAGCTTGATTCGGCTCTCTGTCGGCATCGAACACCGGGAAGATTTAAAACAAGATCTGGCGCAAGCGCTCAAATAAAATAGTGCTGTTTTTATTTGTCTGCGCGCTGCCCACATCTATTATCGGGGATGAAGAAGCGTCTGGGGTGTTGATGTTTCACAATGTATCCTATTGCGTTTATGTGCTTTCGCGCAGGTTGCCTTAATTTCGAGAATAACTTCTTGGAAAATGTCTTTAATATCTATTTGAAAAAACTGATTAAGTAGTGTATCCCTACAGCACACAACACCATTCGCATATTTAACTTTTTTCCCTACGGTACTAAACAATGACAGTAGTCCATGGCTTCAAGCTTATCCAGCACCAGGCAATACCTGAACTCGAAACGGAGGCGCGGCTCTATCGCCACGAAAAAACCGGCGCTGAATTGCTGTCGCTTTCTAACCGCGATGAAAACAAGGTTTTCGGCATTACCTTCAGAACGCCGGTCTGCAACTCAACCGGCGTGGCGCATATACTGGAACATTCGGTGTTGTGCGGTTCCCGCAAGTATCCGGTAAAAGAACCGTTTGTAGAACTGCTGAAAGGATCGCTGCAGACATTTCTCAATGCCTTTACCTACCCTGACCGGACCTGCTATCCGGTTGCAAGCCAGAATGTGAAGGATTTTTATAACCTCATAGACGTCTATCTTGACGCCGTGTTTTATCCGCGCCTGACGCCGTTTGTGCTACAGCAGGAAGGCTGGCACTATGAGCTCGCCAGCCGCGAGCAGCCGCTCATCTACCAAGGGGTGGTGTTTAATGAAATGAAGGGGGCGTACTCATCGCCGGAAAATCTGCTCGCGCTCTATTCGCAGCAGTCCCTGTTTCCCGACACGCCATACGGGTTCGACTCCGGCGGCGATCCCCGGGAAATTCCCTCCCTCACCTTTGAACAGTTTAAATCGTTTCACCAGACCTATTACCATCCCACAAACGCGCGCATTTATTTCTACGGCGATGACGACATTCCCGCCCGTCTGGCAAAGGCCGAGGAGTATCTAAAGGACTTTGACTATCGGCAGATTGACACCCAGGTGCCCCTGCAGCCGCGTTTTTCACAGCCGCTGCGCATCACCCGGCCCTACCCGACCGGAACTGACACAACTGCTCGCCACAAGGGAATGCTGACCATGAACTGGTTGCTGGTAGAAACTGCTGCGGTAGAAATGAATCTTGCGCTGACGATCCTTGAATATCTGCTGCTGGGCATGCCGGCCTCGCCGCTGCGCAAAGCGCTGATTGATTCGGGACTGGGCGAAGACATTGCCGGCGTGGGGCTCGACAGCGATCTGCGCCAGATCTACCTGTCAACCGGACTGAAAGGCATTGATACCAACTACGCTGACCGTGTTGAAACGCTGGTGCTTGAGACCCTGGCCGGACTGGCGCGCAACGGTATTGATCCGCTGACGATTGAGGCCGCTCTCAATACTGTGGAATTCCGGCTGCGGGAAAATAATCCCGGACAGTTTCCGCGCGGCCTGCTGCTCATGCTGCGCGCGCTCACCACATGGCTCTACGGGGGAGACCCGCTGGCGACTGTTGCCTTTGAGGCGCCGCTCTCTGCGGTAAAAAACCACCTGGCATCAAACCACAGGTATTTTGAACAGATAATCGAGCGCTTCCTGCTGCACAATCGGCACCGCACGACACTCATCCTTAAACCGGATCCAAATCTAAGCGAACAAGAACGGGCGCGTGAACAGGCGGCGCTGTCCGCAGTGCGTTCATCCCTGAGCGATGCGGAACTGGACGCGCTTATCCAGAATACCCGCGAGCTGCACGAAAAGCAGGCGCAGCCCGATTCGCCGGAGGCTCTTGCCACGATCCCCCGGCTCAGCCTCTCTGATATTGAAAAACAGAACCGGATTATTCCGCTCGCCTGCAGTGAATATCAGCACCCCCCGGTTCTCTATCATGACCTGCACACCAACGGCATTCTGTATTTTGATGTGGGATTCGATCTCCGCCAGGTGCCGCAGCAGTATCTTCCCTACGTGCCGCTATTTGGCCGGGCGCTTTTGGAAATGGGAACCGAACAGGAAGATTTCGTAACGCTGGTGCAGCGCATCAACCGCAAAACCGGTGGCATCCGCACCAGCCTGTTTAATTCAGCCGCGCACGACAGCAGGCAGAGCCGGTCCTGGCTGTTTCTGCGCGGCAAGGCGCTGCAGTCCCAGATTGCGGAACTGCTGGCAATTCTTGCCGCAGTGCTCTCCGGCGTGCGCCTTGATAATCGCGAGCGGTTTCGGCAAATGGTGCTTGAAGAAAAAGCGCAGCATGAGCAAAAACTTATTCCCGGCGGCAGCCAGATTGTGGATATGCGTCTGCGCGCACATTTTAGCGAGGCCGACTGGGCTGAGGAGCAGATGAAGGGCGTGAGCTATCTATTCTTTTTGCGCGCGCTGGCAGATGCTGTTGACCATGATTGGCCCGCGGTGCGTGCTCGCCTTGAAGAGATACGGCAGCGGCTCATCAATGCCCGGGCGATGATTGCGAATGTCACGCTCGATGAAAAAAACTGGAGAGCCTGTGAAGCCCGCGTTCAGGATTTTCTTGCGGCGCTGCCGGCCAAGCCACTGCTGGAAACAAAGTGGTTGCCGCAACTGCCCGCGGCACAGGAAGCGCTTACTATTCCGGCCCCTGTCAACTATGTGGGCAAAGGCTCACACCTGTATAGCCACGGCTACGTTTATCACGGATCAGCCCACGTAATCGTCGGCTATTTGCGCACCACCTGGCTCTGGGACCGGGTTCGGGTGCAAGGCGGCGCCTATGGCGCGCGCTGCCATTTTGACCGCTTTTCAGGCGTTCTTACCTTTACCTCCTACCGCGACCCCAATCTCCAGAAGACCTTAGAGGCATTTGACGGGGCTGCAGACTTTCTTGACTCCGCCACCATTTCAACGGATGAATTGACGCGGGCGATTATCGGTGCGATTGCCGAGATTGACCAGCATATGCTTCCTGACGCCAAGGGATATACCTCGCTGCAGCGCTACCTGATTGGCAATACCGAGCGCCTGCGCCAGCAGATGCGCGACGAGGTGCTCTCCACCACTGTTGAGCATTTCAGAGCCTTTGGCGGCGTGCTGCAAAAAGCACAGAAGAATGGGATTGTAAAAGTTTTGGGATCTGAGCAGGCAGTTGCCGAGGCGCTGGCACGCCGACCGGGATGGCTGGAAGTGTTGAAAGTTTTATAAGGCTATATCGGTTTTCCCGCCACCACCAGCAGTTTTCCCGGCAGCACTTTGACCTCAAACTCGGCATCTGCTTCGCACGGTTCGCCGTCAACCTGGATGAGCCCCGGGGCAGCCCGCTCAATGCACAGCGCGCGGGTTTGAAATGAACGGTAACCGGGCATTGTGTGTATAGTGCCGTCAAAAAGACGATGCAGATTGGCAATCGCCTTCCAGGCCGAAAGCATATCTATCAGACATACATCAAGCTTTCCGTCAGCCGGATCTGCGCGGGGAGCAATCACTGCGCCGCTGCCATACTGCGCACCGTTGGCGATGCTCAGCACCAGCGGGCGTGCATTGAACGTTCCGCTTTCAGCGTGAATGCGTATGGCTGCGGGTTTATACCTGAAAAAGGTTTTAAGTCCTGCCAGAAAATAGCGCGCCGTCCCGCGGGTGGTCAATTCCGCGAAACGTTTGCTGATTTCTGCATCAAGCCCCACACCTGCCATATTAAAGAAATATCTATTATTGATAATGCCCGCATCAATCCGCATGAAACGCGGCGCACGCAACAAACGAAGCGCTGCAGAAGGCCTGAGCGGTATCCCCAGATTTCTGGCAAAACCATTGCCGGAGCCGGCGGGAATAACCGCCAGGGCGGCGGTGCTGCCCATCAGCGCCTGCCCGACCGCATTCACGGTTCCATCGCCGCCCACTGCGGCAATAACGGTAAATCCCTGTGATACTGCTTCTGCCGCCGCACGGACACCCTCTCCCGGCCCGCTTATTGAGACCGTGCTATAGTCCATGCCAACCGGCTTGAGATCCTGTTCAATCAACCGCAGAATGCGCCGGATCCGCGTGCGGCTGCCGGCCTGTGGATTCACAATAAAACAGATTCTGCCTGACTCCATAATTTCTCTTTAAAGCCTTCCTGATGTTGTGCTATAAAGTGTTTATCACGGCTGCGGCAGTCTTTGAACGAATAATTTGCCTTCGATTTCTAAACATCTTTTCTGATTCCTTACAATAAATACCAAACATCGCAAACCAAAGTGCGAGGAGGTCAAGACCATGGCAAAAATAATTGTTCCTAAGGCAAATGAACGGGAAAAAGCGCTTTTTGCAAAATTGAATATCACCCTGATAGAGTCCATTACAGAAAAAGATTTTGAGGCGCTGATCGTTGATTATCTGAATAAACACAATGTGTTGCACCTTGCCACGTGCCGCGACAATGAACCGCGCTCCACGCCGCTTGAATATTTCAATAACGGGTTGACCGTTTATATTTTTTCTGAGGGCGGCGGGAAATTTGCCAACCTCAAAACAAATCCCAAGGTGTGCTGCTCGATCTGCGATCCGTATGACCCCATGGAAGACTTCTTCGGTGCAACCGGCGTGCAGATTTGGGGACTGGCATCGGTATTCAAAAAGAATGACGATCCGGCGCGGTTTCAAGACATCTACCAATACAGCCGTAATGCCGCGGCGCTAAAAAAGCACGGCCTTGAACAGATGGCTACCGCCGTTAATTTTAATATCATCACCATTGAACCCACCCGCATCCGCTATCTTGACATGCGCCGGGGATTTAGAAACGTTACGTGGGAAAAAGAACCGTAAGATTCTGCTTGCGGATAATTGTCGTTGACTGAACCGCGCAGGATAGTATATTTCAAAAAACGATACGGAGTTAAGCGCCAACGGCTTTGACCCATGGCGCCGTGAATCGTTAAACATTTTCCTTAAAGAGGGGAGGTGCGGTATGAGCAAAGGACCAGATAAACTTCTGGATGAAGAACTTGATCTGCTCACCAATGAAGTTATGAACCTGAAGCTCAACTGTCGCACTGAAATTGATGCGCTTAAACTTGAGATTGAGACGCTGAAGCGGTTTTTAAACGGCATATATCCGGACTTTCAAGAGCGCTTCGCAGCAATAAAGGAAACCGTCATCCGCGAAGTAATTCCCGAATAGGCCGGTGTGCGGACACACGTATGCCGGCACTAAAAGTTAGTGTGTTTAATGTAAGTGACTGATGAAAGGTGGCCGAACGTATGGCGACGATTATCCAGCAGCCGGTTCCCGCTCCTGTTATTCCGATCATGAAAAAACAGGGGGTTGTCATCAAACGGTTCAAATCGGTCAAGGCATTTGAAACGCTGCTCTTTAAATTCCTAAAGAGAAATAATGTGCTGCATCTGAGCACAGGCCGCAATAACGTCGTGCGCTCTACGCCTCTGGAATACCGGCTGGTGGAACGCACCTTTTATATTCTGTCCGAGGGCGGTGGTAAATTCGCCAATCTTGCGGTAAACAGGCGGGTCTGTTTCTCTATTGCCGAACCATACCATCCGCGCGAGGATTTCTGGAGCTATAAAGGCGTGCAGGTGTGGGGCACCGCAACGGTTTACAGCAGCAGGGAAAATCCGCGTCAGTTTAACGCTGCCTTGAAAAAGATGCGAATTTTTGACTCTCTTAAATCGCTGGGCATTAAGGAACTTTCACCGGCATTCAATTATCGCATCATAGCAATTGTGCCGGACATTATCAAGTATGTGAACCCTCGGGAAGGCGTTTTCCGGGTTACATGGAAGCGGCGCGGTTAATGCCGATGGATCAGGAACTATAGCAAGGTGAAACGCTTAAGAATTTTTCTCATCATGGTGCAGGTGCTCTGCGGCGCCCTGGGGCTGAGCGGCTGCCCGTTAAAAACCCTGCCGGAACGAACCGTGTGGGAGTATTACACAACGCGGGATGTTGATTCTTCGCCGGCGGTGGTTGACGGGCGCGTGTATGTGGGCAGCGACAATAAAAAACTGCACTGCCTTGATGCAAAGACAGGAAACAAAATATGGGAATTCACTGCCGGCGGAGTCATTCGCTCCTCTCCTGCCGTTGTCGCTGATCGCCTTTATGTGGGGTGTTACGATAAAAAAATCTACTGCCTGAATGCAGCATCGGGAGAACAGGTGTGGGCGTTTGAAACAAACGGCACCGTTATCTCTTCGCCGGCGGTCGGCAATGATCGGGTCTATATCGGAAGCTATGATAAAAGTATTTATTGTCTGGAGGCAGCCACCGGCAGAAAAGTATGGGACTTTAAAACCGGCGGGTTTGTTGCCAGCACGCCGGCTCTTGGCCATAATTTTGTATATGTGGGAAGCTTCGATCGCACACTGTACTGCCTTGACGCAGAGAGTGGGGCTAAGGTGTGGGGATTCACAACCGGCAGCGCAATTGCGTCGTCCCCTGCGGTTTCTGGAACGCATGTGTATTTTGGCGGGCTGGACAATAAAATCTACTGCCTGGATGCGCAAACCGGTGCAAAAGTATGGGAGCATGATACCGGCGAACGCGTATGGGCGTCACCTGCGGTATATGGGAATGCGGTGTATATAGGCAGTCGCGATTATGTGATGTATTGCTTGGACGCGCAGACCGGCAGAAAGATATGGGGGTTTAAAACAGATTATTACATTGTGGGTTCGCCGGTTATCACCGGTGCGTATCTTTACTTTGGAAGTTGGGACAATAAGCTCTACTGCCTTGACCCCAAAACAGGCGCCAAGGTGTGGGATATCAAACTGCTGGGTTCAAAATCATCGCCTGCTGTTTGCAACGGTTACCTGTATGTGGGCGGCGATGATAACAAACTGCACTGTTTCAAGGCGGCAGAGGGTGACACCGGCTGCTGGCCGATGTTCAAATTCAATTGCGAGCGCACCAATGCGCTCCCCGTCGGCTAAATTCTAATTTGACACGCACCGGCATAGTTTGTATAGTGGGGAGCGTAAAGATTTTGTTCTGGCTTGTGCCTGGGTGGCGGAATTGGTAGACGCAAGGGACTTAAAATCCCTCGGAGCCTAGCTCTGTACGAGTTCGATTCTCGTCCCAGGCACCAGTAATCATCAGGGTTTCAGCAACCCTGTTACATACAGGGTCAGTATTAATGTGCCTTTTAAAGACTATCAACGTCTCAACCCCTTTGCTATTAATGGAATGCAGGTACTTCATCTAATGCATTTGGTGCCACTTGTGCCTTGATTGTGCCCAAATTGTGCCCATTTTCTTTAGAGGCCTTCTTTTGATGGTACGCTGTAACCTTCTGTGATGCTTTTTTCAGGTCATCTTCATTGACAATGTTATACCGATCAAAAACACTTCTTGTTTTATGCCCTGATATCATCATGGCAACCTGTTCCGGCACTCCAGCTCGCACCATATTTCTTACTGCTGTGCGTCTAAAGTCATGGAATAGTCTATTATCCAATTTCGCTGCTTTGCAGGCTACTTCCCAGGCAAACCTGAAATCCTTGATACGTTCCCCTGTTTCTCCAAAAAAGACCCATTCACATTTAGGAAACTTAACATCTCGCAATGTTTTCTGAAAATTTATTACTTCCAGTAGTTCGTCTTCCATGTAGATAACCCGTGCTTCGTTATTCTTGGTATCCTCCGGCTTCAGGCTAATTTTGCCCTCATGCAATACAACCTGTGTCCATTTCAAGTTCAGGATCTCTTCCCTTCTCATCCCAGTATAATATGCCATTGTTACAACAGGTCGCAAGTATGAGGGCAGGGCGTCTCGTAAAGCAAGATACTCGTGATGCTCAAAATACCCTTGCCGCGCAGATTGAGAAAGACATAATGAGGGCAAAAATAATTTTTCAGCACTTCACCCGGTAAATGGAAGCCTGCCCTCTGCCGCATTTCACTTCTCACTTTCCACTCCGCGCCCAGTTAATAAATTTTATCCTTCACTCTCACGGCGGTTTCTATACGACACCGGCATATGACAGCAGGATCACGCACCAGCACTGCAGGCCGGCCTGAACACCTGATATGCTTTCTCCTTCAAGCACTGTCAGAGCATCCCGGGCCGTCAAGAAAAAATATAGGCGCTTAGCAAGATTTTTATTGACATCGTGTGTGTATTAGCATATTTAATTTACTAACCAGTTAGTAAAATTTATGCGCATGAAAATTAGAAAATCAAAAGCTGAACTCAGAAAAGAAGCGATTTTCGATGCAGCTCTGGCCTGCTTTAACAGAAAAGGCTACCACAAGACCTCACTGGATGATATCGCCGCAAGAGTTGGTTTTACCAAGTCGGCGCTTTATTATTATTTTAAATCAAAAAAAAGACTTTTTGTCGACCTGTTCCTTTTCAAAATCGACCGCTATTTTACGAAAACATCCCAGAGCGTTCTGTATTCGCATCATGACCCAGTTGGCTACCTCAAGCGCCGTATCGAACGGTCTGATGAGGTGTTCAAAAAAAATATCGACCTGTTTAAATTCTGCCTGGAGTTTCTGTCCATCAGCACCCGTGACCCTGAGATAAAGCGTGAGGTAACCCGTTTCTATGAAAACCGGGTGCAGGAATTCGCCAGCATGATCCAGCGGGGAATCGATGAGGGAAAATTCAGAGAATGTGATTCGCAGGCGGTCGGAACGCTTTTTTATTACCTTTCTATAGGATCATTTCTGACCTATTTCAGCGTGAGTAAACGCTTTGATCGCGTTCTGCATTTTAAGGTTTTTCTTGACCTTCTGTACAAAGGGATCATGAAACAATAATCTTGTTTCCCGGTAGCTGGCGCCCATACCGGACCATTCGCAGAGTGCATATTACGGGCTAAACGGCCGCTATCCCCGGGAGTCAAAAATGGAGAGAAAGCACAGCATTGTCAGCTTAATCTTTCTGGGCAGTCTTCTCCTGCTTGGTCTATCCGCCTGCACCGGCACTGACAATCTCCCGCAAAAACCCTCCCTACCTGCCCGCTTCGTTACCGCAAAGCCCCTCTTCGCCGTGTGCTCGCCAGACAGCAAAAATATTTGGGTAGGCGGCTACATGCCTTTTATCCTCCACTCTGCCGACGGCGGTAAAAGCTGGAACAAACAGGGCATCGGTACCGTAGCCGACATCTGCAGCATCTTCTTTGTCACTACCCTGAAAGGCTTGGCGGTTGGCAAGGCCGGCGCTATCCTACAGACCGCTGACGGTGGCGAAACTTGGACAGCGCAGCGTAGCCCCACCACTAATCATTTATTCAGCGTCTATTTCTCCGATGAAAATCATGGCTGGGCGGTTGGCTATTCCGCTACGGTGCTGCACACCGATGACGGCGGTAAAACCTGGAAAAACCAGAGTCCGAATTTACGAGGGCCCCTTGACGCTCAGCTGGAAAGGGATCGTGCATATCTTCTCCTAAAGCCTAAGGAGCCGACGCTTAATGCTATTTTTGCTGTGGATCCCTGGCACGTATGGATCGCCGGCGAATACGGAACTCTGCTCTATTCTGCGGACAGTGGCAGCACCTGGGAAACCCGGGAGTGCCGTGAGATTTATCCCGTGCTTTCGGAAAAAGAATGGCTTTCTCCGGTGCCCTCCCTTTACAGCTTGTGGTTTAAAGATAACGCGTCCGGCTGGGCAGTCGGCATGGACGGCATTATCATCCATACCGCAGACGGCGGTAAAAGCTGGCGCAAGCTGGAGAGCCCGCTAGCCGCTGAAAAACCTACTCTTTACAAAGTAAAGGTTATTGGCAATCGTGGATGGGCAGTGGGTCAATACGGGGAATATATGTGCTCAACTGACGGCGGGATGACGTGGAAAAAGATGACTGGATCCCTGATGACGCGGTATTGGATCAGGGATCTGGATTTTTCCGATGCCCTGCACGGGATTGCCGTCGGGGAGCACGGCACCATCGTACGCAGTGAAGACGGGGGGCAGACCTGGGAAATGGTCTCTGGAATTCCTTTGAAACAGAGCGACTTTTAACCCATGAACCGATTTGCCGCAGTTCTCATAGAATACCGGGCTGTGGTGTTGCTTGCCATTGCCGCAGCAACGCTGTTTTTTGCCGCGCAGATAAGAAACCTCACGGTCTACACCGACTTTTCTCAACTCCTCCCGACAACACACCCATACATCAGACTCAATGATGAATTCAGAAAAATGTTCGGCGGCGCAAATTTTTTGGTCATCATGGTATCCGTGAAAGAGGGTGACATTTTTAACGTCACAACCCTGAAAAAGGTGAAATACATAACGGACCGGCTCGAGGCCCTGCCGGGTATCGACCGTTATAAGATCGTATCAATAGCATCGATGAAGCTCAAGGTCAGCCGCTATACCTCCTGGGGAATAAACGTCGAACCCCTTATGTGGCCAGAAGTCCCCACCACACACGAAGGATTAAAAAAGCTCAAGAAGAATATTTTTTCCAGCAGCTTTTACGGCAGCTATGTATCCATGGATACCAAAAACACCCTCATCTTCGCCGATTTTCTCACTGACAAGCCCGACTACAACGCGCTATATCCACTGCTTGAAGAAATCCGTTCAAACACCGAAGATGGTAATACCGTGGTTTCAATTGCCGGTTTGCCGATGCACCTTGGTGTTATTAGAACCCTGACACAACGGGTCAATTATATCATGCTGGCAACGGCGCTGGTAATTCCCCCGCTGCTCTTTATGGCATACCGTTCTCTCTGGGCCACACTTATTGTTCCGTCGGCCGGTTTGATTTCCGGCATCTGGGGACTGGGGTTGATGGCTATGATGGGCTATAATCTTGATCCGCTGGTTTTTGTCATGCCCTTTTTGATCTCGCTCATGGCCTTCCGCCATTCTCACCAGCTGTATAATCGCTTTCATGAAGAATATCTGAACCACGGCGACAAAACCGCCTCAGCCACGGTTGTGATCACGCAGATGTTCATCCCGGGCCTTACCAGTGTTTTGACCGATGCCTTCGGGATTGCCATCATAGCCATCGTACCCATAAAGGTATTGAAAAACATCTCCATAGCCTGCGCATTCTGGTCAATGATTACTGTTGTTATTGGCCTCATCCTTACTCCCCTGCTGCTAACCTATGCACCCCTTTCTGCCGGCTTCCTCCGGCATATACAGAAAGAACGCTTACACGAACAGCAGCGTTGGGGCCTCGCCAACCATTTTGCCGACTGGCTCGGACCATGGCTGATCGGACCGGGGCGGTATTATGTAGTTGCAGCAACCATACTGATCCTCTGCTTTTCCTACTACTGGTCGGAGCATCTGATCGTCGGTGATGCACAGGTGGGCTCCAATCTCCTGTACCCGGGCTCTCGCTATAATCAGGATGCTGAGAGAATCAACCGGAATCTGCCACTGCTGAACCCGATGTACATAATATTCAAGGGCAATAAAGACAATACACTGCAGGAAAACTATAGTGCCATGCGGGACATTATAGGCTTTTCCTCTTACATGATGGAACGCTCGGGTGCGGTCGCCACTGAAGATGTGATTTCTCCCATCACCTATATGCCCAAGATGATGCACGAAGATGACCCCAAGTGGATCGGCATGCCGGCTGACGCAAAGGAGGCGCAGTTCTATCTCTATCTACTGCTCACCTCTGGCAACCCCGGCGATATGGACAGGTTTGTTGACCCCAAGCGCAAGTTCAGTAACATCGTCGTTTATTATAAGGACAAGACCGGCCCTACGATTAAACGTGCCATCGCCACCGCCAAGGAATATATCGCCAACCTACCACACCTCGCAGAAGGCATGAGCTTTGAGGTTGCGGGCGGGGTAATCGGAGTGGAGGCCGCCATCAATGAGGTGGTTGCCGAAAAGCAGCTTCAGACCCTGATCATTGCGCTACTAGGGGTGCTGTTTTTCTGCACGCTCGCATTCCGCTCATTAAAAGCAGGGTTAATCCTCACCATCCCGCTGCTCATCTCCAACTTTATGGCGTTTGCCTATATGGCCATAAACCAGATCGGACTTTCAATTTCAACGCTTCCGGTTTCTGCCGCAGGTATCGGTATGGGGGTGGATTACGGGATATACCTGCTGGCGCGCATGCAAGAGGAAAAGAAGCTCGACCCTGCGCTTTCACTGAATAATGTACTGCTGCGCTCAATTCAAAGCTACGGAAAGTCCATCATCTATATTGCAGGGACGCTGGTGATTGGCCTGCTGGTATGGGCACTGTCACCGCTCAAGTTCCAGGCACAGATGGGCATAATGCTCGCCGTCATTCTGCTCCTCAATTGCCTGGGCGCGGTGTTCCTGGTTCCTGTGCTGGTGTTGCTTTTCAAGCCGGGCTTTCTCGCTTCAGGGCAGTGTGAAAGCATCGACTGGGGTGAAAATCTCCCAAGGGCAGCGACGGAACGCATGCCTAAAAACTGAGTTTAAGCATGCATGCACAGGGTTGCAATATCTCAACAAAAAGGAGGGTTCCATGAAAAAAAAGCTTTCATTTTTCATCTTATGGATCGGCGCTATTATCGTTTTGCTGGCAAACGCCAGCACTGGTTTCTGCCTCATTTTTGACAACCAGCGTCTCATTATCAACGCTACCTTGCAGCAAGAGGGAAAATGGCACGCTGGCAGATCCTTTATCGGAAACGGCGATGGGTATGATCTAACCAATTCTCGCACTTCGCTGAAGCTGGAGACCACCTGGCGTGCGATCGACTGCCCGGATTACAAATTGGAGTATCGGGTGGTCCTTAAGAACTTTTATGATGCGGCCTTGGATATTGACAAAAAATATAACCGCTCGATGGGTCTTTATTCGACCAGCAGGGCCAAACATGATCTGCGCTATTATGACACCTTCAGGGACATCTGCCGCGAGGCGTTTCTCAATTTCGTCACTGACAAATACGAACTGCGCATCGGTAAACAGATTCTGAACTGGGGTGAAACCGGTGCCGTACGGATAGCTGACATTGTGAACCCGAGCGATCTGCAGGGTTTGGTTAATCAGGCATTTCTCACCAATTTTTATGATGTAAAGCGTGGTCTGTGGATGGCCAACTTTCTCTATACGCCGCCGAATGCGCCGATGAATATGATTTTTGAATTCATCCTGGTTCCTGACTTTCAGCCCGATTTATTACCGCCGTGGGGCGCCTATCCGCCTATAGGGATAACCCCTCCCTATGACTTCTATAAGCGTTTTGACCAGGCCGCTATCCGTTCGCGCTATTCGGACAGACCGAAATCATGGAGCGAACCCCAAGCCGGGGTGCGGATGCGGGGATATCTCGGCGGATTTGACTGGACGCTTTTCTATTATTACTACCGGATCAGCTCCCCGATTTATGCCGGTAACAAGGGCTACCAGAATTTTTTCTGGTCTCTGCTTCTGGATAAGCGTGTAGAAAATGCTTGGTCGTACCCGTTCATGAGTACTGTTGGATTTACCTTGAACCGCCCCCTTTACTTTAAAATTCCTCTGGGTGTTTCGGTTCTGGACGGTAATATAATACGGGTCGAAAGTGTTATGGACTATCACCGGAGTTTTAACCGGACGGTCCCCGGTGCAATATTACCCACCGTAGCGAATAAACGTTTAAACAGGTACGCGGTGGCGTTTTCGTGGACCACCAAAGGATATATTCCCTATATAACGCCCCGGAACAACAACAACTGGCTGCAGATGACCTTACAAATTATTCAGAACTGGATTGAAGACAGAAAACCGGAAGATGAGTGGGGAGTGGCAGGAACCATCAAACAGTTTTTCGGCATTCCGCCGTCGCGGCGCAATTCGACCCAGCTTACCGCATCCTTCAGCTATGACTTTTTCAAAGCGCGCGTTTTTCCGGCCTTTGCCGTGTCGCATAACCTGACCACCGGTGGAGGGTTGTACACGCCCATGTTAACGATTACCCCGATGAACAACTGGAAGATCAATTTGTCCTATGTGAACTTCTATAAATCTATCTCTAAAAATACTGATTATATAACATTCGGCATAGAAAGAAATTTTTAATAAATAAAAAGGAGGTGTCTCCATGCGCAGCAAAACTAAAGCATTACTGTTGGTATTGTTGGCGGGAATCCTGACGGTTCCCTCCATTTCCACTTATGCTGAAGAGGTAAAGTATCCCGTTTATTCATACGGAGAGAATGAGCTTGCAGCGGTGCGCGAGTGGGAAAAAAAATGGGCCGGAAAAAAAATTGATTCAGCAAACATTGATGAGGTAAAAGAATATGTGCCTGACTCCATGTATGAAGTTTTCAAGAACACGGAAAAGTGGGGTAAATCCTGGTTTAAGATCGTACCCTATGAACCGTTTACGCCGACACCAGGAATGATAAATTTTACCAGAAAATATGCGGGCACCGCAAAAATCGGAAGTAAAAATGAGCTGCTAAATTACGTGTCGGGCGTTCCTTTTCCATCCCCCAAAAACGGCCTGGAAGTTGCCTATAATTTCAATGTTTACACTTGGGGAGATACCCGGGATGCCTGGACCAAGGGCTGGATTGTTGACGGCCGCCTGAAGTATGACCAGATGAAATTGCTCATGGGCGGCTATTTCATGTACTTTACCGGCAGGACTGATTTGCCGCCGGTGCCGGCCATTACGCCTAACCCCAAGGACATCTGGTTCGCCTACCAGACACTCCAGCTTGAGCCGTCCATGGTGCGAAACACTCGATATTTTGAGGTCAAATACAATGACCGCACGCGGCCGTTTGACTCTTGGTTATGGTCGCCGGCTGCACGCAGGGTAATCAGGCGCAACGCCTCCATGAGGCAGGATGCCACCAGCGGCGGTGATGTATGCGCCTATGACAACTGGGGATGGGATGGGGCAATTTTCGAGAATGACTACAAGCTTATCGGTATTAAGGAGATCCTGGCGGTCAGGCATGGCAAGGGCGAGGCGGACATGATTCACGAACCGGGTCTCTGCATGGTTTCCGGGCTTCCCCACGAACGCTGCAAGGTATACCTGCTCGAGGCAACCAATAAAGACCCCTATTTTATATACAGTAAGATGTACTGGTATATTGATGTCGAGACCTATGTGATGGTTTACTCGGACCGCTATGACCGGCAGGGTAAGATGTGGAAGATCCTGCCCACCTGGACCGCCGCGGCTAAAGGAGAAAACGGCGTTTCGATCTGGTGCTCGTTTGGTGGCGGCGCGATCGATGTTCAGAGAGTGCATTCCAGCCTGTCCTATCATTACGGCAAATACAGCATGCCTCTGAGCGAGCAAATCTTTACCCTCGACTACATGCAGAAAGTCGGGTATTGAGCACAGCACGGCAAAGCACGCAGCAGAAGAAAACCGTTCAAGCACGACAACAGGAAAAATGCTTACAATGAGAGCGATCAATGGATGAACCAATGCTAACCTCGGAAGGCCGGCAGCTGCTGGATAAAATATTGTCCCTCTGGCCTCCAATAATTCATCAGCGAAAAAAGGGGAAAATCATCCGCATGGTTTCACTGCTTATGCGTGAAAAGGAGATCAGCGAGGCGGGCTCCGACGTCGTTATAGAAGCTGCAAAATTTGTGATTCCCAAATCCTATGACCCGCTGTTCCACATGTGGGAGGACCCCTCCATATGGCAGCGGTTTCTCGCCACGTTTGAAGATATGGACGCCTACAACGCAATTCGTGTACAGGTGCGACGCTGGGAGCCTGCTAAAACAAAGCCTGCAAAGACACCGGACCAGATGAAGGTCATTGCCTTTTGCGCCAGCCCGCGCAAGCACGGCAATACCAGCCTGCTTATCGATGAGGCGTTAAAGGGTGTCCGAAGTGTCGGGGCTCAGGGAGAAAAAATCATGCTGCAGCAGATCAGAATGAGCTACTGCATTGGTTGCCGCAGGTGCAAAGACCCTGACTATGACGGCATATGCATTGTGAAGGACGATATGACCGATCTGTGTGGAAAGATAGTGGATACGGATGCCATCATTGTCGGCTTTCCCATTTACACCGGCAGGGAGTGCGCTCAGCTCTCAACGTTTCTTGACCGCTGGGACTGTTTTGAGCGTTTCCGGCTAAAAGCTGGGCTTGCCCCGGGTAAACGGGCACTGGTGATCGGCACCTGGGGTTATGACCATATCGATACCTATGACCATGTGATTGAAAACATCATTTCAGTGCTCAACTTGCACAAAGTTGTGACTGTGGAAGCAATCTCTGCCTGCGGCTTTGAGGGCATGCTGCACGGCCTGGACGAAAGCAAAGTGGGAGTCATTGCCAGGTACCCTGAGGAAATGAAAAAAGCCTTTGACGCCGGGGTCGGCCTGGTTACGGGGTGAATGGGCGCAGAAGGCAATAAAAAAGCGGGTACTTATTTTCGAAGGTTATGTCAAAAGTTCTTTGAAAAATAGGGTATGAGAATGAATAACAGGAAAACGAGGGAACAGACATAAGATAGGAAGCACAACGAGACAAGGAAGCCGTAGAGGGGAGGAAGGAATTTCAAAAGAGGCAGCCAGAGACAATATTTTGGCCCATTTGCCCTGAATGGTAGAGATTGAGTCCAGGGCCGGCAGGTGGATAGGCGGCTGATAATTGAGGACCATATGGGGGCGCAGGAAGTTGTAGTGGGTTACAAACAGGGTGGTAAGGGCGACAGCGCCATTGGGAGAGTTAAACCCATGGGACGGTCTGATGTGCTGTTTATAGGTTCTGTTGAGGCGCTCAATGACTTGTTTAAAAGGTCTGAACGCGGTTGATTGTTCATCCAGGTTGTGCAGGCCAATGACTTTATGATGGGTTATAGCGGGGTGTTTATCAGGGAGGGAATTGAGGTAGAGGATGGCAGCAGCATAGGAAGGGTTGTCATCGGTAACAATGACTAGTGACTGGTCTGGCTGAGCGGTTCTGATGGCTTCGGAGAGAGCCGCAAGAGCTGGAACAGTGCCTCTGTTGTCAGCGACAGGGTAAGCGGTGATGGCGTGATTTTGGGAAGAGATGAACAGGAAGGTATAGGCGTGTGTGCCGTTGATTTTGATATAGGTTTCATCCCCGGCGCTGAGATCATCGACCGGACTTTTAACGGCGAGGTTAACGCGGTGGCAGTAATAGGAAGCAGCCTCCGCGTAATTGAGGACGGTTTATTAAACAGTTAAAGTTAATTGCATTAACGCTGAAGAAGATGGCAGAATACATATCCACGTTAATAATCTGTTCTATTTCTTTGCGGGCAAACTTTGAACAGATCCAAATAACAAAGCGAGCAATTTTAGGCATACCGGCACCTCCGCTGTTTCACAGATTGTTCTGATAGGAGACGGGGACATTAAAGACCGAGCGCAGGATCAGGGCTGATTTTCTGGCGCTGATGGCAAAGGAGACATATCCATGTGGAGCATCCCCATGAGATCAAGTGGATAAATCAGAGCAGAGGGAAGACAGATAAGATCGATGCCAAGAAGCTGGCACAGTTAGGGCGTGGGGATATGCTGCCACGGAAAGTGCACATCGTAGAAGGGACAATCCGGGAGTTGCGGGAGTTGGTGAGTGCGCGGCAGCGGATACAGAGCAAACGGGTGGCGTTAATCAACAGTATCCGTGGGTGTTTGAAGCAGGAAGGGTACCGGTTGCCGGAGAAATTTTTTCAGGGAGTACAGTGGCGGGAGAAGTTGGGGAAGATGCGGATCGGGAAGACACAGCAGAAGATTATCGGC
This sequence comes from uncultured Thermodesulfobacteriota bacterium, assembly GCA_964594075.1. Taxonomy (GTDB): domain Bacteria; phylum Desulfobacterota; class WTBG01; order CAIYCZ01; family CAIYCZ01; genus CAZQKW01. The sequence goes on from CAZQKW010000023.1 coordinate 36,815, forward strand.
AGTTATATGAAGTGCATCGAGGGGTTAGTGGAAGCAGAGCAGGAGTTGACCGAAGGTATTGTCGCCATAGAGAGCCGGGATATAGAGTTACTAAAGAGTATACCGGGGATTGGAGAGCTGTCATCACGGGTAATCGTGAGTGCAATAGATGACGCAGGGCGGTTTGAGAGTAAGAAGGGGGTAGCCGAATACGGGGCATTGACGCCGCGGATCTATCAAAGTGGGGAGGTCGTGCATCTGGGACGGATCAACGGGGATGGGCGGCGTGAGGTGCGGCGGGTCTTATTACAATGTGCGCACGCCATAACGCGGATGAAGAGTTATGGGGCAAAACCATTTTAAAGGAGTTTTTTGAGCGAATCAAAAGACGCAGGGGGAAGAAGATCGCGGTAGTGGCGTTGGCACGGAAGGTATTAACGATCGCCTATGGGGTGCTGAAGACACAGGGAGGATACAATCCAGCATTGGCAGGTCGATAACGTAACATCATTTATAGCGTGAACACGTTGGAAACATTGATGGTCTACGGAGTAATAGAGTAAGCCCGCATATTCCCTGGTTTGGGAGAAATCGTTAAGGAGATTGGGCCGCTCTATTTGAACCAGAATGATGAGCGAACGAGCTCGAATGGGAGGTTAACGTGATCATCTAAGTCGTAGAACTATTTTAAACCAGCCTTCAGTTTACTGTTGACTGAGGCTTTTTCATGAGAGGACGTATATGAACAATCTATCATTGAGAAAAAAAATCATATTACCGGTTTTCTTGTGCGTGAGCTGGGCGCTGTGCTTTTGCATTGCTGCGGCAGAGGGACAGGAGGGGAAGATCTTCCCGGAAAAAAGAAAACTGGAACAAAAAATCATCCGCCTTGATTCCCTGACCGGAGCAGGCATCCAGTCGGTAACAGTTAACGCCGGGACAACGGTGATCTGGATTAATGACCTGTCGGGAACACTGATTGAAATAACCTTTATCGGCAAACAGGTAAGCATTGCCTGCAAAAGCCCGGTTCACTTTGTCGTCAACGAAGCGGGGGCATTTATTTCCAACAAGATTCCGTTCGGAGCGGTTGCCAGCCTCTGCTTTATTGAGAAAGGAGAATTTGATTATATGGTACAGAGAATCCCGAGTATCATTGGGCCGGACACAACCACGTACCCTGCGCTAAAGGGTAAAATTATCGTACAGTAAAACAACCTTAGTTTCGGGATGACGCCATGACAGAACAACCCGCCCGCTTTCGCTGGATGGTGCTTGCGCTTCTGCTTCTCAATATATTCTTTGCCACAATTGCCATGCAGTGCATTCCCCCACTGTTCAAAGAGATCGAGCAGCAGATACCCATGACCAAAGCACAGATGGGAATGATCATGGGAGCCCTGACGCTTGCTTCGCTGCTTTTTGCACCGATCGGTGGCGCCCTCAGTGACCGGATCGGATCGCGTTGGGCGTTCGGCATGGCTGTCCTGATTATTGCCGGCGGCAGTCTTCTTCGGGCTGCTGCCGGAAGAGTCACCAGCCTCATCGGGTTTATGTTTATTATGGGTGCAGGCGTTGCCATCGTTGGTCCGAACATGCCCAAGGCACTTGGCATGTGGTTCCCGAAAAGCGAGCTCGCCATGGCCAACGGCATCGCCATGGCCTCAATGGGCATCGGCGGCGCGATTGCCATGGGTATATCGGCGACGGTGCTGTCCCCTGCTCTGGGCGGGTGGCGTAACATCATGCTGGTTGTTTCGGTATTCGTGCTGGTTTCAGGGGTGCTCTGGATGGTGTTCTTCAGGCAAAAACAGGTGCTCGGCGCTGAGAAGCCCAGGCAAAATATCGCAGCAAACTTTAAAAAGGTGCTCGGCGTGAAGGACCTATGGCTGCTTGCAGCATTCTACGCGCTTAATATGCTCGGGCTAATGTCAATCTTCGCCCTCCTTCCGGCAAGCCTTGAGGAGCGGGGAATCTCAAACGCCGGTGTTTATGTATCATTGCTAATGGCCACTAGTGTGGTGTTCAACATACTGGGTGGTTTTCTATCCGATAAGACTGGAAAAAGGAAACCGTTTTTGCTGGGCTGTGCAGCCCTGCTCGGTCTCTGCATGCTTTGTTTTGCGACTCTTGCCGGCGCGCCGCTAGTCGCCGCGCTGATCCTTGCCGGGGCTGCGGTCGGCACTATTGCAACCGTGCTGATGGTCATCCCGGTTGAACTTGAAACGATCGGGCAGCAGCTTGCGGCAACCGCAGTCGGTCTGATTTTCATGATCGGCAATACTGCGGGGTTTATCGGCCCGATCTTGTCGGGAAAGCTGATGGACCTGACCGGCTCCCAGTGGACTGGCTTCCTTTTCATGGCGGCCGCCCTGTTCTGCGCCGCGGTCTGCGTCATCCCGCTCACCGAAACCGGGCGGAAGGGCAACCGTGCTGCCAGCCACGGGCTGTAATCATAGGAAGCGATAGAAACAATTTTATAAGGGAGGAAAAAATGTCCTACGGCAAAAAACTGACTGCGGCGGAACTTAACACATTTCTTGAGAGTAACCGGCACGGCATCCTCTGCTTTGCGGGCGCCGCCCCATATGCCCTGCCCATGGGCTATATCTACAGAAAAAAAACGCTGCTGCTGTGCCTCACGGCTGAAGGCAGAAAAATGGCCCACCTGAAGAAAACTAAAAAGATTTGCTTTGCCATCTGCAAACCGCGCTGGGATAACGAGGGCCTGAAAACACCCTGCACCTCTGTTGTCATAGAGGGTGCCCTCGAAGAAGTGAAGGACAAATCAGTTTATGGCCTTACATCGATAACGCCTGCGAAAATGCAGCTCTACAGAATTGTAATAGCAAACCTCGGCACACGCAAATGCAACCGCAAACCCTGCGAGCTGTTTATAGGGAAAAAGCAGCCGGCTACTGAAACTGAAAAGAAGCGATCTACAAAGCACAGGGCCGGTTAAGAAAAGCTACACCGCCGGCATCGTCTTTCTCCAGGTAACCTTATCATACGAAGGGAGCACACTTTGAACGAGCCAATTTTAACACCAGAGGGAAAAGTTTATTACGAAAAATTTCTCGGCCTTGCCCCCGCTATTATGCGCCGGGAACGCGAGAGCAAGCTTAACAACATCCTGTCCCTGCTTATGGTAGCGCGCGGAATACAGAAAGCGGATAAGGGCCTGGTCATCGAGGCCGCCAGGTATATCGTGGACAAGGGCTATGATCCCCTGTTTCACATGTGGGAGGACCCCGCAAAATATAAACGGCTGGTGCTTGACACTTACGACCATGCGGAAGCTGACAAGGCGCGCCCGGTTATGGTGAAACGCTGGGAGCGACCGGCGCAAGTTGCCAGTCAGGGGAAGCCTCCCGAACAGAAAAAGGTAATTGCCTTTTGCGCCAGCCCGAGGAAAACGGGAAACACCGATCTTCTGGTCGATGAAGCGCTGAAAGGAGCACTGAGCACCGGCGCCCAGGGTGAAAAGGTAATGCTCCAATACATTAAAATGGGGTTCTGCCTGGGTTGCCGAAAATGCAAGGACCTTGGCTATGAGGGGATGTGCATTGTGAAGGATGACATGACCACGATCTATGATAAAGTTATCGCAGCGGATGCGATTATCATCGGCTTTCCGATATACACCGGAAGGGAGTGCGCCCAGCTTTCCACGTTTTTTGACCGGTGGGACTGCTTTGAGCGGTTCAAATTCCAGCCGAGCCTCAAACCCGGAAAAAGAGCAATGGTGATCGGCACCTGGGGTTATCCCTACACCGACACCTATGATTTCATCATCCAGAACATCATGATAATATTAAAACTGCACGGGGTGGAAACAGTTGAAGCGCTTTCAGCCTGTGGATTCGAAGGAATGCATCATGGGCTGGACGACAAGAAACGCGGTGTCATTGCCCGGTATCCGGAGGAACTGAACAAGGCTTTTGAAGCGGGAGCAGGACTGACAGCAGAATAAAAACAACCATCTACCCTCTACTATGGACTGCCAAAGGTGAGGCGCGGCACCAGTGCAATAATTTCTGTGCTTTTTCTTTCCGCTCTTCTGCTGGCTTAACCTGTTGCCCATCGGGGTTCCAGATGTCAAACATCCAACTCGCAGGACAGAATATACGCTTTAAGATACTTCTCTGCTGCTTACTGAAAATGCCAGCATATCTGCGGGTAGAATGAAATGCCTTCTTTCAAGCTGAGACTGGCATACCCAAAGTCTTCCTCAGCCTTTTCAACCCATCTTTTTATCAGCGCCTTGTCAGCCATACAGTATCCTGCCACAGGATAAAATTTCTTTTACAAACGGATCTCCCCATTGAAGGCACTGCTCAAGCTCGGCAGGAGTATAAACCAGAATATCAACTGCCATATTATGTTCAAACATCGCAGAAACATCACATATTCTATCTCCCCCTGGCCGGGGATCATCTTTAACTATGAAAAAATCCAAGTCACTGTCTTGGTTGAATGAGCCTTCGGCTGCTGATCCAAACAGTATAATTTTCTGCGGCTGATACTTCTGGACTATTTCCCGGGTGATATATTCAATTTCTTTCTCTATGTCTTTGGCAACCATAAAAAAATAATTACCATAATTGGCTTTTAATAACAAATTATTAAAGACTGGAGCTTATGATTATTCCGCTCCAAAGTTTCCACTGATTACGGTGGAACGTTTCCACCCATAACGCTCTAAAGTTTCCACTCAAAACGCCGCAACGTTTCCACCCATTACGGTCAAAGTTTCCACTGAAGAAGTCATAAAAGCGACGCTGGATATTGATCAGGTTCACAGGTAAACTGCCTGCCCAAAAACACTTGGGGAGGAAACGAAAGCGCTCCATAACCCCACCCCTTTGATCAATAAAAAGCCCGGCACATGAGGTAAAACTCACGGCCGGGTTTTTGTGTTTTTAGACCTCTGGATGGTTATGGTTTGCCGATCAAACTCCGGTCAACATATTGTGGCAGAAGTGCTTGGTACTCATCTCTGGTTTTAGCTTTCGGTAGGCGCTCAAACAGATACCGCAGATACCAGTACGGCTCCAGTCCGTTTGCTTTGGCTGTTTCTATAATGCTGTACAGGGCTGCACTGGCATGAGCACCATCCGGGGTTGCGGCAAACAGCCAGTTCTTCCGCCCCAGCACAAAGGGTCTGATGGCATTTTCTGCACGGTTGTTGTCTGGCCGCAACCTGCCATCCTGCAGATGCACGATAAGCCTCTCCCATTGACCCAGCGTGTAGCTTATGGCCTTGCCCAGCGTACTGCCGGGTGGTACTTGCGGACTTCTCTTGTCAAGCCATGCCTTGAACTGCTCAAGTATCGACCCCGCACGGCTCTGTCGCTCCCGGGCAATCTGTTCATAAGATAGCTTTCGCTCTGCGCACTCTTTTTCAATCAGATACAGTTTACCGATATAGTCAAGGGCTATATCTCCGCTGCCCGTCTTCTTTTTGCCGTCTTGGTCCTTCCCCACGGCATTCACTACCTCAACAAACTTTCTGCGCACGTGTGCCCAGCACCCCAGATGGGTAATACCTGCCATCTGCCCCAGAAAGTCATACCCCAGATACCCATCGGTCTGTACATAGCCGGTATAATCTTTGAGAAACTCCTGTGCCACCTGCCCGCTCCGGCTCTCATGATACTGATAGCGTATCACCGGTCTCTGCGCGGTTCCCCCGCGGAACAGCCACAGGTAACTCCTGGTGGTTGGCTCTCTGCCCGGTTCCTGTAATACCTGCAGCGTTGTTTCATCAGCATTGATTTGAAACCCTTTCAGGATATCCTGCTCCATAAGCTCTACAAGAGGCCGGCACTGCTCGGCCACCTTTACTGCCCAGCAGCACAGCGTCTGCCTGCTTACCTCTACCCCATACCGCTCAAGTATCTTCTCGATCCGGTAAAATGGCAGCCCATCCACAAACTTCCCCGTCAAACTCCAGGCCAGTAACCCCGGGGTTGCGATGCTTTTGGGGATCATCTGTTCGGGCAGCGGCGCTATGCTTACCGCCGGCTCATCTGCCGCTGTCCCTTCACACGTTTTACAGACATATTTGGGCCGGACATTTCTTATCACCTGAATCTTGGGCGGGATGATGTCAAGCTGCTCGGATACGTCCTCCCCAATCCGGCTCTTCTGCTCCCCGCAGGCACACTGCTTCTGCTCGTCTGTCAGATCATGCACGACTTCTATCCGGGGTAGATTATCCGGCAACGGCTTGCGATACCCTCGGCGCCGTTCATGCGCCGGCACTGCTATGGTTTCTGCCGGTGCCCCGTGCTCTTGCGGTTCTGCTGCCTCGGCCTCATTAAACAGCAAAAGCTGCCCGGTACCAATCGGCAGCTTTTCGCTCTTCCTTCCAAACAGGCGGTGCTTCAGAATGCGGATCTCTTCCTGTAAGAGGCTGATCTCGGTCTCATAGTTCTGCCGCAATTCTGCAAAATCAATAACCAGTGATTGTAACTCTGCGACCGTCGTGGGAAGCTGTGCAGCATCAAATCTCATGCACCCACAATAGCAGTTTCACCCTTTGTTTGCAAGGGGTTTATGCATAGTGCCGTAACATAAATCTCTTTTTTTATAACACCGTTGTGTAGTGAAGCTGCCGGTGTGCGCTCTGCTGCGCTATCTTCAATCCGTCCAGCAGCCAGCGCAATTCCCGCTGCCCCACCTGCAGCACTTCTGCCTCAGTCTTCGGCCACTTGAACCGCTGCTTCTCCAGCCGCTTCTGCCACAAACAAAATCCATTGCGCTCCCAGTACAAAACCTTCAGGATCTTGCGCCTGCGGTTGCAGAACACAAACAGGTGACCGCTGAAGGGATCAAGCTCCAGCTGCTCTACCACTATTGCCAGTCCGTTGATCGCCTTGCGCATATCGGTGTGTCCCAGGGCAAGGTATACCTTCAGCTCAGGGGCGGTTATAAACATCACAGCCTCCGCAGCACACACACAACCTCTGCCAGGGTTGCGGCATTGAACCCCTCGGCCACTTCTATGCTACAGCCATTCACCACTATCCGCACTGCCGTTGGTGGCTGCTGCACTGCGGTCGGCAGTTGTACCAGCCTGACCGGCACTGCTGCTTTCTTTAACCGCTGCCGCCAATAGGCAAAGGTCTTGACATTGAGATTGTGCTGGGTGCAGTAGGCTTCCCGCGTCAATCCGCTTTTACGGCATGCTTTATCATGTGCCTGCCAGTACTGCCGCTTCTGTTCTGATGCTTTTCTGTGATTTGTTTCTGCCATAGTGAACCTCCTCAATTGTTATTGTTGAGGCTCACTATGCCATGCTATGCGGGGGATGTGAAGATGCGGTTTGTGGAGCGCTTACGATCACTCTATTGATAAAAAAAGGGCATTACAGAAAAGAAAAAAGCAGGGCCGTTGCTGACCCTGCTTCTGAGAACTTTAGAATTAAAGCGTTAAATTAACATGGAGTTTCACAAAGTAATTGGCCACATCCACCGCAACCGTTGTTATTTGGATCGTCACATACATCACCGATACTATCATTATCTGCATCAAGCTGTTGCGTATTACAAACGTTGGGGCAGTTATCTTGCAAATCGCACCATCCATCACTATCTTCATCAGCAGAACCATTTCCAACACACATATCGCATACGTCACCAATGCCGTCGCTATCAGTGTCATCCTGGGTCATAATGCATAACCCATTAGAAGAGCAACCTTCTGCGCATTCCCCATCACTGGTGCAGATAATACCGGGGTTATCTGAACTGGACGAGCAGGTACCAAGATTCGGTCCATTTGGCTTTGCGGGACAGTTATCTGTATTATCCGGAATACCATCGCTATCAGCATCAACTACTGGAGTAGTTGATGTGCTGGTTGTTGTTGGCATGCACAGCGGATTTGTGGCACAGTCAGGGTCAGCACAATCTGTAGTCGCATCACAATCATTGTCTTTTCCATCATCACAAATTTCCGGAACCGGCGATCCTATTGTAGCATTACATATAGTACCAAGTTTGTCTGAAGAGCATTCATAAACTCCTTCCTGTCGGCATTCACCAATTCCATCTGAAAAGCATGGGCTTCCCACATTAAATGTTTCATCAATGGTCCCGTCGCAGTTGTTATCCAATCCGTCGCATATTTCTATAGTCGGATTATTGTTTCGCTCACAAATACGCTGCCCGCCAGAGCATTCATAAGTTCCCTCCGCGCAAACACCTGGCTCTCCTGTGTTGCAGCTCTCAAGTGAAATTCCAGCACAATCAGGATCAGCACAATCGGTTAATCCATCCTGATCATTATCAGTACTATCGTTACAGAGAACTTCTTTGTCATAATAAATGGTAATAGTTACAGTTGTGCTGTTCATAGCAGTGCTATTATCGTACGCCACTACCGTAATAATATTTTCCCCTGGATTGAGTGCCAGATTTGCGCTCCAATTAGCCGTACCGCTTCCGGATGCTGTGTCATTGCTTGCTCTATCACCGTTTACTGTAACCTGTTTAATACCACTAACACCCTTCCCTGCATCAGTTGCTGTGCCATTAAGGATAATCGAGGCTGTTGTTACGTGTTGCTCATCGGTGTGGCTTACAATGGCAAGCGCCGGGGGAGTGGTATCGCTTACATCAATCTTTAGGTCCCAGCCACCCACATTGCGCTGATTATTGTCATTGCTGCCTACGGCAACAAGTGTTCCATCAGTTTTTAAACCTACGGAATGATAAAAACCAGCAGCTATTTGAATTATATCTACCCAATTTCCTACATCACACTTTCCATCCCCATTGTTACCAGCACTTAAAACAGTTTTGTTACTTGTTAAACCGAGAGAATGTGTTAAACCACCTGAAACCTGCGTTATGTTAGACCAGGAACCAACATTAAGCTGATTGCTACTATTGTCTCCTGCCGCAACGACTGTGCCATCTTGTTTTAAACCAAAGGTATAGCTACAGGCAGCTGCTACTTCTTTTATTCCAGACCATCCACTAACATTGCACCTACCATCCCCCTGATCCCCAACAGCCAAAACCGTATCATTGTGTTTCACGCCCACGATATGCTTGTAGCCAGCTGCTATCTGACGAATTCCTGTCCAACTACTTGAGTTAGTGCGTTGATTATATGCATCTTCTCCAACTGACACAATGGTTCCATCACTTTTTAAGCCAAAGGTAGATGAGTATCCGGCAGTTACCTGTTGGATGCCAGCCCATGCTCCAACATTACATTGGTTATAATCATTGCGCCCGACGGCTACGACCGTGCCATCGGCCTTCAACCCAACGGTATGATAAGCACCAGCAGCGATTTGTTTTATATTCGTCCATCCACTTACATTGCACTGACCGTAATCATAGCTTCCCCCTATCGGACCAGTGCAAACAACCGTACCATTAGTTTTTAAACCGACTGTATGGTAAACTCCGGCCACCACTTGCATATTTGTAACAAATAAACAGCCTTCAAATGTGGCACAACTGCTGTCTGCACAGTCAGTTTTACCATTACAATCATTGTCCCTTCCGTCGTCACAAATTTCTGCAGCTGGCTCTCCTGGCTCTTCAGCATTGCAAAGGCTTGTCAGTTTATCTACAGAGCAAACCATAACTCCTTCCCTGCGGCATTCCCCAAGTCCCTTAAAGCACTGAATGCCTAAATTAAAGCTTTCATCTACTTGGCTATTTCCATTATTGTCTTTGCCATCACAAAGCTCCTGCGCGCCAGGGTATATTGTTGCATCATTGTCGTTAAAATCTGTATTATTTGTCACATATCCTATTGGCTGACTGCATACCTTAGTGGAGTTGTTGGGATCACCATATCCATCACCATCTGCATCGCGGTAATAAGTCTGCCCATCCCCGGGATTGTTATCAATATTGCCATCGCAATTGTTGTCTATACCGTCGCATATTTCGGCAGCCGGATTATTATTCCGCTCACAAATGCGCTGGCCGCCTGAGCATTTGTGAGTTCCTTCAGCACAAATCCCCAACTCTCCTGTGTCGCAACTCCCAAGTGAAATTCCTGCACAATCTGTATCTGCACAGTCAGCTAATCCGTCACAGTCATTATCCATTGCATCATTACATGATGCCTCCACTGATTCATAATTTGAAAGCATTGAATAATTACAACCCGGCCAACTCAGAAATCCTGTGCAGGTTTCTTGTGAACCAGCACATACGCCTTGCTGATTCGGGCAGGCCCTCTGTTGCCCCTCAGCACATCCTGTCGTGCATCCCCTCATCTCTTCGTCACACTGTTCACCGGGGCTACAGGGATTCTGGCTGCTTATACACTGGTCTATCACTTCGTCACAGTGGGTAATTCCATTACAGAAATAACCATCTTCTATGCACGGATCCCCGCTGTGCATGCATTGATCACTATCCTCATCACAAGATTCAGTACCATCACAGAATTGTTCGTTATCAGGGCAGGGGTCACTTCCACTTTGGCATACTCCATTGGTACATATTTCCTGACCATCACAAAATACACCGTTATCACAGTCAGAATTAATCTGACAGTCATTTACAATTACACTGCAGCATTCATGTATATCTGGGGTTGGGCACCAATCGGACACATCATCTACTAGGTCCTTGATTGTTATTTTTGGTGTTCCCTCTACTTGCTTGCTGAAATTTAAATGTACAAGATGCCCAGAGGTGCCTTGCACGATTGGACTATTACTAAATCCACCCACAATTAATGCCCCGTCTGATTCTTTACGTACGTCGAATTTATCAAATCCAGCGGTCATACAATCAGAATTACTAAAACCATTATAGACCAACTCAGATGCATTATAGGTTACCCTAAACCCTAGTGAATTCATAGCCCTTGGAATATTATTCAGCTTAACTGTATAGGTACCATTAAGTTCACCGATAGAGATAATTCCTGGGCACTGCTGGCCAACGGTTATATACACACTTGTTTTTGCCTCGTTTCCGTTAGAATCAGTTGCAGTAAGAGTAATTTCCTGGGTTCCGTCAGGGAGACTATTTACTGTTAATGCTTTGCCAGTACCTAATGTTCCAGCAAGGCTTGATGACCACGCAAGGGAACTGTCACCCAAAATACCATCCTCTGGATCTATTGCAGTACCGTTAAAGGTGATCGCACTGCCTGTAGAATAGGTTGTGCCTTGGATAGGGCTGTTAATTTTTACACTGGGAGATTTGTCTGGCCCAGCGCAGCAGCCAAAAACATCCTGACCCGGGCACCAGCCAGAGATATCGTCTTGTGGTTCTTCAATTCGTATTTGTGGTTCACTTTGGACCTTTCTAGTAAAATTTAATATAATAACATGACCCGTTGCGCCTTGCTGAATGGGAGAGGTAGTAAATCCCCCTAAACTAATAGTCCCCTCTGATATATGCTGAACCAACAACATGGTAAAATTAGAAGTGAGACATCCATTTGTGCTGAATCCATTATATGCAAGTTCTGTTTCGTCAAACTTCACTCTAAAACCTAAAGAATCAATGGCCTTGGGTATATCATTAACCGATATAGTGTAGTCATATGTGGATTCTTGGATTAGTTGAGTGGTGGTTGTTGAAGATTCCTGAATAGATGTCGTTGTCATGCCAAAATTTATAAGTGCCTGAATGTCTGTTTGTGTTAGGGCTCTACTATACAAGTGCACTTCATCTATTTGTCCATTAAAACAATAAGCAACGTCACGAGTGTCACTGCTGATCCTCAAAATAGATCCGTTTGTTACATCTCTTATAGTCTGGGGCTGAGCAGAGGGTGTATCCAAATTACCATCAATATAGATTTTCAGTGTCCCATCAATCTCTCTAACTCCTGCCACATGATGCCACTGTCCATCATTAATCGTAGTATTACTGGTTATGTAACTGGAACTGTCACTTTGGGTTGTGTAAAAACTAACTTTGCCGTCAATAGTCCTAAATTGATAACCAGTTTCTGGTTGATATTTCATCACGATCATCTGTAAGCCGCTATAGGTAGTTTTTATAAACGCAGCTATGGTAAATGGACTTGTTCCTAAATCCAAGTTTGCCCCACTTGTTTGAACATAGCTATTGCTTCCACTAAAACTCAAAGCTTTACCCCATGTTCCATGATCAACCCTTGTGGCACCATAAATAGTCCCATCATAGTTGTTGACTGAACTATCTTCTGCAACAGCACCACTTTCTTCGTTAAAACTCCAATAACTTATAAGTCCTTGCTCGCCTTGGTTTATAGAAGTTGTGGTTGTGGATATTACTGTGGTCGATGTGATTTGTGATACATTCACTGAGATCGAGAAAATATGCGGACAATTCTGGCATGCAGCATGCACTTCATCGCATACCTGACCTGCTGTACATGGACTACCACTACCTATGCACTGCCCTGCGTGACAAGAATCTGTTGCGGTGCAAAATTGTCCGTCATCGCATGAAGTGCCATCTTGTTTAGGTTGAGTTCCACATTCACCAGTAACTAGGTTGCATTCCCCCACATTACACTGATCATTAAGGCTGCTGCAGTCCTTCAATGTGCCAACGCATATTCCTCCTCTGCACGTGTCTCCTAAGGTGCAGGCATTATTATCACTGCAGCTCTGATTATTGCAGTCGGGATCAGCACAGTCTGTCAAACCGTTTCCGTCATTATCAATGCCATCATTGCATACGCTTTCATATGAACCGCATCCCTCATCAACCTGCCCATAGCCAGGATCACCCGGGCACTGATTGTCTTTTCCGTCGCAGAGCTCTGGGGCACCCGGATGGATAGTTGGGTCAGTATCGTTGCAGTCGCCATTACACGTCGTGACATCATCCCCATCATCGTCAATTCCCTGGCATTCCGGATCTGCGCAGTCTGTTAAATCGTCACCATCATTATCTATTCCATCATTACAGATTTCAAAGGTCTGTGTTGCAGAAGTGGCAAATGCCCAGACATCTCCCCTGGTTGTTGCACCCGTATTAACTGAATCAATCCTCCAATAGTAATTACCAACCTGAAGCAGTGTTGGATTATAGTATGTTTGACTCTGTGTTCCTTTAAATATACCCGCTGATATTCTTGAGGCGTTTTCCACCTCTGCCCGATCAGTTCCCAAATAAACATCATATGCTTCTGCACCATCTGCGTCGCTCCAATTAAGGCTCGGTGCAACAGACGCATCGGTTGTTCCGTCAGCTGGTAATGGATCTGTGACTTTCGCAGGCGACCCACTTTGAATAGGAACAGATTGTTCTCCTGATTCAAACATGTTACCTGCATTATCAAAAATTCTTATTTTAAACTGTAAGGGCTCATTTCTATATTGGGACCAATCAATTCCGCTAACATCATAAACCCATCTGCTTCCCGATCCATGAGCCATATCCATGAATATGCCGTAGGCACTGGTACCTACCCGATAGCTTATCTGCGGGGTACGGCCTGTTATCCCACTACCGCCGCCATCGTACACATCGATAAGTACTCGCAATGCCCCCTGATAAGTATATGTCAATGATTGAGGAACGGTCATGATGTTATAAATAAGCGGTGGGGTGCCATCATAGTAAATATTTGCAGAGGCTGATTGCGTATGGTTTTTATTATCTGCGCCGTCAACAAGCCATACATATATTGTCGTGGCACCCTTAATGGGTGAATTTACAGTAAATGGCCTTTCAGTGGTATATTTACCATCGGTATCAGAAATTGGCGCACTTCCTATCTTATAATATGCACCTTTAACACCTGAAGGGTCATAGGGATTATCCCAGTCTATGGTAAAACTGTTTGTGCTTGACCAGCCGCTCGGGGATACGGTCAGATTTACTGGAACATCAGGTGACGCTGTATCCGGAGGGATAAAGATAATGCTGTCAGAACAAATATCAGACCAGTTACCTGCTGCATCCTTAAATTTTGCATAGACTGTCTTTAATCCCTCGCCATCTGACAGTTCCCAAGCTTTGTTGGTTTTGTAAGGCTCGGGATCAGACCATGTTACACCGTTATTGCTAAATATCATGGCTGAACCCGCACCCATGCCGTGCTCAGCATCTTCTGCGTTGAGTGTCAGAGTAACTGTTCTGTTATCTGTTGTTAATTCATCATTATTTATTATTATCTCTCCTACCGGCGGATTGGTCTCATTTTCAGGGAACTCATAAATCACGACGAGCCTGTTGCATTCCGGCCATGTTGCTGTTCCGATATATGTATAGTACCCCGTAGGGGGATAAGGATTTGGCATAATCAGGAGACCCTTGTTGGGTACTGTTCCTTCATACCACCCCTTTACCAGGTCTGTCATGGGGAAGGAGTGATACCAGAGATTATCAATATTTTTTGTAAAGATGGGTGTGGGATTGTAAGATGGCACATTATTCCAGGTGATAACATTTTCATCCCAGTCACCTGTTACCTGATATGCGCTTAGTGACATCGGTGTGGAATTGATTGACCGTGTAGTGACATACGCCTCAAACCGCGCTTCGGTAATTTCTATTCCCTGTGGCAATCCGGACAGATCATACTGCACATATGCTTTGCAGTTTCCCTCCTGCGTCAGTGTTCCGGTAATCAGATTATGACCGTCAAACGTATCTTTATAGTTTGTATTCGGATTGCTGGAGGATACAAATCCATCCTGTACCGGACAGGGGTCATATACAATGCCCTTAGTGAGAATTGTTTCAACTATTGTTGTGCTACCATTATGGACTATAAAATAGTTGCGCTGATGATTATTTATGCCCCAGTCCACATAACCGTCCATTCTTAGTCCAACATAGTGTCTGCCAGTGCTGACTGCTGCATTATATGGAGTCCGCAAGCCGGTATCGGTTCCGTCAATAAATATGTTTGCTCCCTCTGGCTCAGAATTGATTGAAAGATATCCTGTACCCGGCACGGTATATTGGATAAGTAGTTCTGGGGGGTTAGATGATTCCTTGCTGCTAAATGTCGTGGTAAAGACCCCATCATCGTCCGCATTAATGGCAAAGCCATAGTTTGGAGCAGTGCCAGTTGTATTAAACCATTTCTGCGCAAGATCTGTGACATCTATTTCCCACCATCCAGTATCAAAAAAAGACTTGTTATCTGAGGGGGAGGTTGAGTAAAGGGGCCTATTATACCAGTTTATTGACCCTTCACCCCAGTCGTTGCTACTGGCAAGATAAACGTTGGCCCACACTTTTGGCAGGGAACCCTTGCTGGTGCAATATAACCTGAGGGTTGCCTTTTCTAAATTTACCCCTGCAGGAATTGGTGAAGTATCGAATTTTATATATGTTAAAATTGGGTTGTACGGATCACCACCGTCAGGATATTGGTCGGTATAACCGATTGCAAGAGTTGCATCACTGCCATAATTACTTTCAGGATATTTACAGTACACTCTGGCATCATCCATCACTGGAAGCTTTATTATCGTTGCCTGGGTAATGGTGAAAGAATAAGTATCCTGGGGCATGGCATGCGGTGTAGGCGCCCGGTCTGAGGCATTAATAGTGACATTTATTTCCTGGTTATACGCATAGGTCTGGCCTTGTGGGAGAGTGTAAACAAGTCTGTATGATTTTGAGTTTCCGGTTATCTCCGGTTTTACCACCTGGCCTTCCACAGTCATAACAATAGTATTGACGTTTACACCTTCCCCATCATCCATGACATAAACTTCTATTTTCGTATCTAATGGAGCATTGTTACTTCCCTTTGCCGGAATATGCCCGGTGGTATATGGAGGTGAGTTATCTGTTATGGTGACGGTCCCGCCTGCGACTTCTTGAGACCACGTCCCCTCGTCATCCTTTACTATCAGATATATGGTATTTGTACCAACCGGCAGATCAGTAACATTCGCAACCGGTGAAGTTGTATCAAAGCTCCAGCCTGTATTTGTTCTCCAGTGGTAGCTGACAATAGATTTGCCACCTTCATCATGGTCAGTTCCTGAACCTGTTAGGGCAACCGTATGCCCAGCATCTGCAGTAAGAGGACTTATGGATATAATTTGTGCAGTGGGTGCAGTATCATTGACAACGAGTGTCTGTGCAGTTTCTCGTGACCAGGATCCCTCATCGTCTTTTACTTTGAAGCAAATTATATGCTCGCCGACGCTCATCTGATAAGCAAGCTTGGTAAATGTTGCCATCGTAGCGAGGTTTCCGTCGAGGCTCGAACGCCAGTTATACGCTACTATTGAATCGCCACCTTCATCATTATCTATCCCTGCACTACTAAAGGAAATGATATCAACGCCGGGTGTTGCAGGGTTTGGGGTTATGGAAGTGATAGTGGGGGTGGGGAGTTCGTTGAAAATATAGTTTACGGTTACTGGAATAGCTTTCGGACTGCCTGCAGCGCCGTCGGCCGTTACAGTGATCGTCGCATTATATAAGCCTTCTCCGGAGATATTTGCAGGGTCAATTTCAACCATAAACATCCCATTTCCTGAACCGGATGCCGGTGTTATAGCCAGCCACGGCTCACCGCTGGTTGAAACCGTCCAGTTAAAATCACCCCCGCCAGTATTGATAACATCAATAAATTGCGGGTCTGGTGTACCACCCAAAGTGGAGGCGACAACATTTATACTTCCCGGAGATACTTGTAGAACGGGCGGTGCAATTACATCAAATGGTCCATAATAACTGGTATTGTTAGATTCATCAGTTTCTCCTACTGTATTATCCCAGTCCGCTTTTGAGACGAAATATTTTATGCCGACATCCTCAGATTTAAATGTGTAACTGAACTCTTCCTTAGAATTCTGCCCGCCCAGAAGTATCCTGACAGAATCACCCCCTATTTTCTTAGCAGCCTCTAAATTATCGGGAGCATCGGCGAGATAATGGCCTGTTTCTGTTGCATTTGCTCCGCCATCCTCCCTGTTGCTCACGACAGTTTTCCAGTTAATAGT
Source organism: uncultured Thermodesulfobacteriota bacterium (assembly GCA_964594075.1). Classification (GTDB taxonomy): domain Bacteria; phylum Desulfobacterota; class WTBG01; order CAIYCZ01; family CAIYCZ01; genus CAZQKW01. The sequence goes on from CAZQKW010000023.1 coordinate 53,703, forward strand.
CTGCCCCACATAAAATGGCGAAGAAACCGGCGGGTCAGGCTGTGGTGTTGAAATAATAAGGTCTGGCGTACCTTCAAGAACTTCAATTTCAAGCACCGGATTATAGGAACCTTCTTTGCTTGAAAAACTGACCCAACTGCTATTACCTATTTCATACTGTCGCACGACCAGACCGTAGTTTGGATACCATCCCATGTTCCACTGTTTTACCATGGAAGTCACATCCCAGGTAATCCAGCTATTTTCATTAGTACCTCTAATCGTAACAGGTGAGCCCGCATCCGTATAAACAGGCCTTGTTCCATAGGTAATGGTTGATTCATTCCAGTTTGATAGCACGCGACCCGGTATTACTTTTACATAGTCAAGACCATCTACCCAAACATTATTACAATACAGCTTTAAATAAGCCTTATAGACTGTTTTTCCGGTAATGCTTGAAAGATTAAATTTTAAATAGCTCTCCCTTGTTCTGTTCAGACCGACACGTAAAACATCAGGGTCTTCAACGCCAAATGCTCTTCCCACACCTCCAGCGGAAACATATGCATCATTTGAAGGATACTCAGAACCTGGGGGGGGGTTGATTCTGTAATATTGAGGGTCACAGGTACAATAAACGGGCTTCCTTCGATACCGTCTGCAGTTATCGTGATGTTTGCATTATAAGGTCCGGGAAACAGTCCAGCTATGTGTGCGTTAACTGCTGTGGCACATCCATATATTCCATCACAATCCTCCTCATCTTGGTTCAAGGTTAGCCAGTCTGCTGAACAAAAAGCTGTCCAGTGAAATGGGGAGTTAGAGATATTTTTAAGGCTTAAATAAATACCACTCGGGTCGCCTTCGTTGTATTGGGCATTGAAAATAATATTTTCAGGTGTTACAACCCCACCCCCCGTTATAGGATTTGTTTCCAGATCATTTTTTATCGTTACACAAAGATATTTGTCAATTGTGTATCCTGTAGTATTGTTTAAAGCTTGGGCAGAAATAGTAATTTGCATTGATGCAGCATTCCCTAATGCTGCTTTTATTGTTGAGAATTTTAGCGGCTCAAAATTTAAGCTCCAATTTCCATTACCACTCTTCTCCGCATTATCAATTAATTCATATTGTGTGTTTCCTGGTAATCTAAATCTAAATTTCACACTGTTAAAATCGCCGGTTGTTGTGGCCGTTAATGCATAACTACCTGTGAGGTTAAAACTGCTAGAAGGTGCTCCTATTATTAGAGTGGGTTCAATGCATGCGCCGTTTTTTGCCATAGATAGATTCCATCCCAAACCACTAATCTCAGGTAAATTCTCACAATGATTATATCCTAATATCGTTTCAGAATAATATTTTATTGGGCCATTATGTGCGCCATATGGGTAAACAGTTATGCAGTCTATCGGACAGCATTCTGTACAAATAGTAAATTCACAATTATCAATTTTTCTGTTTATACTAGGAAGACTCCAATTCAAATCACCTTCGGTACAATCATTACAACCAAAATCAGTGTAATCAAATGTGGTATAATAATTTTCCAAATAATAGACGGGGGATTTATTATTGCCCCGAATCTTTCTTAGTTTAATCAAATCCTCATCAAGCTCATCCATCCTTGATTTGCAAAGCTGGCTGTCTTTATTAGGAATGAATCGATCCAAAAGAGTGATTTGAATAAGAGCATCTGTATAGAAAGCAAGATCGAGTGCCGCGGAACGCGCTGCCCAAGTTCCAGCGCTGTGTGCTATGAAATGTACTGCTTCTAAATTTGGCAGTTTACAGCGCAATAGTTCCCCAAGATGCTGACCATGTTGATGCGCAATTTCCGCAGCCTGAACTCCATTTTTATATCCACCAATTATAGATGGTGGTCCAGTTGCAGCATCTGCTGACCAATTATAAGTAAATAGTTTCCAATCTGGATAATCAATAAGGGCCTTTTCAATGCTCTTAATGAGCATAGGCCAATAACCATCTTCATATTTATTTTCATCAGGGTCGGGATTCCAACCATGAATTAAAACAATTAAATTTTTTGTTGTACTGGGGATATCATTATTTTGTGTATCTTTAAATTCATTAGAAAAATCAAATTTCTTGTATAGTTGAAAATGACCGAAAGACGAACATCCTGATGAAAGCGGATTTCCAAATAGAAGACCCATATTAATAGAGATTTTTTTGTGCTCCAGATCCCAAGTTACTGCTAGAGAATTATTGATATCTATGAGAAGATAAAACTCACACGATTGGGGTTTAAAACATAAGAAAAGGTCGCTTACATCGGTTTCATCGGTTAGTTCATCATATTTTAAAATTATTTCACCAGCATACATGTAATCGTAATATCCCTCTTTTTGATCCGTAAGCAAACCCATTTTATTCTCTTTTGCAACTTGTATGTTAGGTAAATTATATGAATAAGAATCAAGATTTACTAATCCGTAATCAAAAGTATCCCAGTCAATTTGATGTAGAGAACATTGAGAATAAACGTCTAAGCAATTAACAAATAAGCTGATAAAAACAAAAGTTGAGAAAAGCAGTTTTTCCTTCCAAAATAACTCATAGAAATAGATCAACTTTTTTTTTAATTTGCTGTTTTTCATTTTTATCCTCTTTTAATTACTTAATTCGCTTCTTCCTTATAAGATTCATAAATTCATGTACTTATCATTCAAAACAATTCGGATGTATTCCCATGTACTGCATAAAGCGGCAGTCAGCATCTGCATCAGTACAGTTCTGGTCCCTTGTAACATCACAATTAATATTTTCACATGGGCCACATAGTGTCGGGCATATACCGGACGCCTTCTGCGTTGTGCATAAAGCATCTAGTGGAGTACATACCCCGTCCCCATTCACATCGCAGGGAGGGACTGATGTGAGAGTTATATTGAATTTTGCAATTTCAAAGTTAAAATAAGCCATTCCTGCGCAGCCATTAGCACTTCCACTAAGATAGCTCTTTGCAAAGCCATATATTTTGATATTCCAGGGATTCTGGCGGCTTAAAGAACTGGTATTGATTGTGATCGGACTTCGCCCCACCCACTGAATATAAAGCTGATTCTCATTAATCTGATCCTTCCACACGTGCATATCATACAATGTTTCTGTTTGTGTTGACCCGGAGTATGCGCAAGGCGGCGAGTTATAGGAAACCTGATATAAAGGAACGCTATTGGTACCATCGGTGATACTAATATAGTAGTTTGCTTCTGAACCGCCATCATCATTGCAGTGAGAATAGATAGTAAAGGTTCCATAAACCTGCATGTCTTCTATATTCCTCAAATCAACATTTGTGGTTGTAACGGTAGCATATACACCCGAGCAATTATTTACTATTTGATCAGAATAAATCCTTAGATGTTGGCCTTCGGTTGTATTAAATACTTCAACCCTGCCATAAAGTTGAGTGTCAAAATCTGGATTAAAAGGACATGTCTTGCGTTCTGATGACCTCTCGCCCGTGAAATTTATTCCATCAAACGTGAAAGGTGATACCGGTAACACAAAAGCAAAAACATTTTCCCTAAAAACAAACAGTACTGTCATAATAACTATGATACGAACGACGGAGTGGATTTGTTTTACAAATGACATATTTTTCCCTCTATAATAATTATTAGTTATCAAAGCAATTAGGGTGTATCCCTAGGGATTCTTTTAACCTGCATTCGGCATCTTCGCTTGTGCACTGACCCTCTCCGGTTACGTCACAACAAATAGCTGTACAATCACTGCACATAGTTGGGCAAATGCTGCTTGCTGCCTGGTAAGTACATAGGACATCTTCGGGAGTGCATTTGCCGTCACCATTTAGATCGCATGCACATGTTCCTTTTCCATATATTATCTCGATGCCTGTAACTGTAAGGGAATATGACGGTTGAGCATAAGTATCCTTACTGGCACTCCCCTGAAAACTAATATTCCACGGTTGTGAATTATCCAGAGTTACAAGAATAGGGTTATAGCCAACAGATTGTGCAAAATATTGATTTGAAAAACCTTTCCTCCTCCAAAGATGAATGTCAGAATACGTTTTTGTTTCATTCCTATTCTCCTGGTGAACATTAGCAGTTGCAGTTAATATCGTTTGTGAATTTATAGAAGCCACAAAACTAGCAGTGCCAATAGACCGACGTTCACCAGCAACCTGAACCGTGAATGTGCCACGTATGAAAATCTCGTTTACATTTTTTTGGGCTAAATTTGTAGATTGCACGCTCGATGAGGCAGTAAGGTTACCATAGGGAAAACAAGACCCATATAACGATATTACACCATTATGGCTAACCCCGGCAGTTGATGAACCCCACTGATCAGTTGATATTTCCCTTGTCGCAGTAAAATTAATCCCATTCCATGTAAATGGTGGCACTGCCTCAGCAAAACAATGCTCTGGTATTTAAATTAGTAAGCAAAGCAAGATTTTTCGAAATATTTTCCTTGAAAATTTTTCCATTATAATCACTCTCTTATAAACACCAATTATTAACGGTCTCATAATAGAATTGACCTGTTATTCATGTGTGCCTCTTGAAAATAGGCCATGAAATAAGGCACTGCACTGTAACTATTATTATGAGACCATTAATAGTTGTCAGATAAAACACGAGGCAACGACATTAAACATACTATAGAGAAGGAATCAAATTTAGACTTTGTTCCAACGTTTAGTGATGGCGTAAAGTGATTGCAAAAAAATACG
>CAZQKW010000024.1:0-57426 GCA_964594075.1 uncultured Thermodesulfobacteriota bacterium
TTAAGGACTCTTAAAAAGACTATTCTTTATGCACAACAAACCCAGAAGAAGCTAATGCTTGACAGGTGAACATTTGTTCACTATACTGCATATATAAAATAATCAAAACAATCCTGCTATGCGGCATAAAACAGATTAATAAAAGGCCCCTTTGAATGTCAGGCGTATGCAAAAATATCAGGATAAAATTTATAAGTTTTTCAAAAAAAATAAGCGGATGCCCAGCTTTCGGGAAATTTCCCGGATAACCGGGCTTAAATCCACCAATGCCGTGAGCAAACTGGTGGATCGGCTGGCGGCGCAGGGGGTCATCCAAAAAGACGCGGCAGGAAAACTTATCCCCAAAAACCTCTGGGGCGCCACTAAAATCCTGGGCACAGTGGCAGCAGGTTTTCCCTCCCCGGCCGAAGAAGAGCTGGTTGACACCATTAGCCTTGACGAGTTCCTTATTGCTAAAAAAGAAGCAACCTATATGCTAAAAGTCAGCGGCGACTCAATGATTGATGCCGGTATTCACCCGGGCGACATGGTGCTGGCTGAAAGAAACCGCACTCCCAAAGAAGGGGACATTGTGATTGCCGAAGTGGATAACGAATGGACCATGAAGTATCTCAGAAAACAGAACGGCCGGTTGGTTTTGGAGCCAGCCAATAAGAAATACAAAACCATTGTTCCCGACGCAGAGCTAAACATTGCCGCCGTAGTAATTGCGGTCATCAGAAAATACCACTGATGAATGATCAGCCGCTTTCCATACATTCTTTTCCCCGGGCTATCCTCCATATTGACGGAGACGCCTTTTTTGCCGCCTGCGAACAGTCGCGGGATCCTTCTCTTAAAGGAAAACCGGTCATCACCGGCAAAGAGCGGGGTATTGCCGCCTCTCTCAGCTATGAAGCCAAAGCGCTGGGCGTGAAGCGGGGCATGCGGCTGTCGGAAATAAAAAAGATCTGCCCTGGTGCTATCCTTCTTCCATCTGATTATGAAACTTACAGTCTGCTTTCCCAACGGTTCTATGCAATTGTCCGCCGTTATACTCCGGACATTGAAGAATACGGGATTGATGAATGCTTTGCGGACATCACTGGGCTGCGCCGTCCGCTCAGGATGTCCTACCCTCAAATAGCTGAAAAGATCCAAACGGACCTGTATGAGAATCTGGGTTTCACGTTTTCCGTGGGGCTGGGCCCCAACAAAACCATTGCCAAGATCGGTTCTAAATGGAAAAAGCCCTCAGGGTTCACCGCAATCCCTGGTTACCTCATCCATGAATTTCTGAAACACAAGCCGACCGAAGACATCTGGGGCATTGGCCCGCAAACCAGCGCCTATCTCAAAAAAGTCGGCGTCCATACCGCCCTTGAGTTTGCCCGAAAAAGCGAGGAGTGGGTCAAGAGCAAATTTACCAAACCCATTTATGAAACCTGGCAGGAATTAAACGGCAAGTTTATTTTCCCGCTCGATACCATCGGGAGAACTACCTACACCTCTGTTCAGAAAGTAAAAACTTTTACTCCCCCATCCAATAACCGCGATTTTATTTTCTCCCAGCTTTCCAAAAATGTTGAGAACGCTTGCATCAAACTCAGGCGTTATAACTTAGCGGCTACTCAAGGCACTTTCTTTCTGAAACTCCAAACCTTCCGTTATGTCGGACTGGAATTAAAATTCTCCCGGCCAACCGCCATTCCCAGTGAAATCATCAAAGTTATTGAAGCTCATTTTGATGAGGTCTATGACAGCCAATGTCTGTACCGGGCGACCGGCATTGTGCTTTTCAATCTGGAAGAACACACGGTCAACCAACTGGATTTATTTAACTATGCCTTGAAAGCGATGGAGATGAAAAAACTCTATGCAAGTGTTGATAAAATAAATGAAAGGTACGGGAAACATACTGTGTTTCTGGGGACCAGTTTTCTTGCCCATGACCACCCGCAGCATGAGAAAGAGCGCGGCGACCAACCTGAACGAAAACAACACCTTTTAAAAGGAGAGAATAAACGGCAGCGGATCGGGATACCGATGTTTATGGGCACAGTTAACTAACAAGAGAAATGTTGGGAAATATTTATTTGCGCATTATAGTTAAGCTATTAAGACTTCTCTAAAAGAAACAAAACGATCCACCACTTCAGCAATGTAGCAGTGCAGGGAAAAGAGGAATGTGAGAAAAATAAAGGGCTTGGATATGCTCCAAACCCTTTATTTAATCTGGCGGGGACGACGAGGCTCGAACTCGCGACCTCCGGCGTGACAGGCCGGCGTTCTAACCAACTGAACTACGCCCCCGATGTGGTAACCCCGAAATGCAAGATACTAAAAACCAATCCTTCTTTGCGGGAATCTATACGTGATGGTGGGCGGAGCAGGTTTCGAACCTGCGACCCCCGGCTTGTAAGGCCGATGCTCTCCCGCTGAGCTATCCGCCCGCATGTGCATTAACTTTTACACCAATTTATGCGGTTAGTCAAACAGGAAAAATGAGGGTGCTTTCAAGCGGTTCACTGCGGTGTCTGCGTCGGCAGCTCTGCGGGAACCTGCTCTTTAGGAAAGAACCCGCTCTCTGCAGGCTCCTGAGGCACTAAAAACTTTTCTGGATTATCAATGACTAACGCGTGTTTCAGCACCTCATCCATGTGTTCCACCATCTCCAGAGACAGGTTCTTCAGGACCTGAGGTGGAATTTCTTTCAAATCTTTTTCATTTTCCTTAGGGATAATCACCGTTGAAATATGCCCGCGATGCGCTGCCAGAATCTTTTCCTTAAGTCCGCCAATGGGCAACACGCGGCCGCGCAGGGTGATTTCTCCGGTCATGGCCACATCCTTATTAACCGGGATGCGGGTAAGTGCGGAAATAATGGAGGTGGCTATGGCAATACCCGCCGAAGGACCGTCTTTGGGAATCGCACCTTCAGGCACATGGATATGAATGTCCAAATTCTGATAGAAATCTTTTGCCAGTCCCAGCCGATCCGCACGCGAGCGTGCATAGCTCAGCGCAGCCTGGGCAGATTCTTGCATAACTTCGCCCAGCTTGCCAGTAATAATCAGCTTTCCTTTTCCCGGCATGGTGGTGACTTCAACGACCAGCAGTTCTCCCCCTACCTCTGTCCACGCAAGGCCTGTGGTTATACCAACCTCATTTTTCTCTTCCGCTTTTCCGTAGCGAAACTTCGGCACTCCAAGGTATTTGTAAACCATGTTGCTGCCCAGTGAAATTTTGGTATCCCGGCCTTTCTTTAACACATCTTTTGCCACCTTGCGACAGATAGAGGCAATCTCGCGCTCAAGATTGCGAACCCCCGCTTCACGGGTATAACGGCGGATAATAGTGAGCAGCGCCTTATCCGAGAACACAATGTTTGTTTCAGCCAGGCCATTGGCTTTTATTTGTTTGGGGACCAGAAACTTTCGAGCAATTTGGAGCTTTTCTGTTTCAAGGTATCCCGGCAGCCGGATAATCTCCATGCGATCCTGCAGCGCCGGCGGAATTGCGTGGAGGGTATTGGCAGTGGTAATAAACATGACCTCGGATAGATCGTAATCCACGTCAATATAATGGTCGTTGAAGGTATGGTTTTGCTCGGGATCGAGCACCTCAAGTAGTGCGGCAGACGGGTCGCCCCGGAAATCCATGCTCATTTTATCCACTTCATCAAGCAGAAATACCGGGTTATCGGTTCCGGCTTTTTTCAAGCATTGGAGAATTTTGCCCGGCAACGCGCCAATATACGTCCTGCGGTGGCCGCGAATTTCTGCCTCGTCGCGCACGCCGCCCAGAGAAAGCCGCACAAACCGTCTTCCCGTTGCCCGGGCAATGGATTTCGCCAGGGATGTTTTACCCACTCCCGGGGGGCCGACAAAACAGAGAATTGGTCCCTTGATTTTCTTTACCAGCCCCTGCACCGCAAGGTATTCAACAATGCGTTCCTTGGGCTCTTTAAGGCCATAGTGGTCTTCATCAAGAATTTTTTCTGCCTCCGCAAGATCCATCGTGGTATCAGTCTTTTCCCCCCAGGGCAGCGACAGCATCCAGTCAATATAGTTGCGGACTACCGTTACCTCGGCTGACATGGGCGGCATCATTTTCAGTTTTTTAATTTCCTTTTTGACCTTGCCCAGAGCTTCTTCCGAAAGTTTTTTGGTCTTGACTTTTTCCTCCAGCTCCAGGATCTCGCTGGTCAACTCGTCCTTCTCGCCCATTTCCTTCTGAATCGCCCGCATCTGCTCGGTCAGATAATAGTCCTTTTGCGTCTTCTCCATTTGCTTTTTGACCCGGTTTTTAATGCGCTTTTCAATTTGCAGGATTTCAATTTCAGATTCCATGTATGCGTAGATATTTTCCAGGCGTTCATTTATGTCCAGGGTTTCCAGCAACTTCTGCTTTTCTTCAATGCGCAGCGTAAGCTGAGGCGCCAGGATATCGGCCAGCCGGAACGGACTGTCAACTGCAGAGGCCGTTGCTACCACTTCCTGGGGAATCCGTTTGTTCAGTTTAACGTATTCATCAAGAGTGGTAATAATGCTGCGCATGAGGGCTTTGGTTTCTGCAGTGACTGCAGACGACTCTTCAACCGCCTCAGCCAGCACGGCAAAATAGTCGCGGTGGGGCACAAAGGTTTTGATGCGAAAACGCTGTTTTCCCTCCACCAACACCTTCACGCTGCCGTCAGGCAGGCGCAGTAATTGAATAATGGCGCAGAGGGTGCCCAGGGTATAAATGTCAGCTTCGGCCGGGTTATCAATTTTGGCATCCTTCTGAGCGGACAGAAAAATATTCTTGTCTCTGCGCAGGGCTTCCTCAAGGGCATTGATTGATTTGCTGCGCCCCACAAACAGCGGCACAACCATATAGGGAAATACCACAATGTCCCGCAGCGGCATCATGGGATAGACCACTTCTGACAAACTATTTTTTATTTCACCGGTTTTATTAGATTTAAAAATCACGCTGCCAAACCTTTCGTTATTGCGAAGTTAGCGCCGAAACGGCGGGAGCCCTGAATCAGGAAGACGCGTCATGCAGATTTTTTGCCATAGACCAGCAACGGCTTTTCTTTTTTCAGAATAACCTCTTCATTAATAACGCATTCATCCACATTGCTATAGGACGGCAGATCATACATAATATCCAACATGATCTCTTCAAGAATAGCCCGCAAACCGCGTGCGCCAGACTTGCGCCGCATTGCCTGCCGCGCAATGGCTATCAGAGATTCCTGGCTGAAGCGGAGTTTAACGTTTTCAAAGTCAAACAGTTTTTCATATTGTTTAACCAGGGCATTCTTGGGCTTGGTAAGAATATCCACAAGGGCCTTTTCGTTGAGGTCTTCAAGGGTGGCAATCACCGGCAGCCGGCCGACAAATTCAGGAATAAGGCCATATTTGATGAGATCTTCCGGCTGCACATGCGAAAGAATTTCGCCGATGTTTTTTTCCTCGCGGTTTTTAATCTCAGCGCCAAACCCCAGGCTTTTCTTGCCGATGCGCTGCTCAATAATATTCTCCAGACCATTAAATGCGCCGCCGCAAATGAACAGAATGTTTGAGGTGTCCACCTGCAGAAAATCCTGCTGCGGATGCTTTCGGCCGCCTTTGGGGGGAACGTTGGCAACCGTTCCTTCAATAATTTTCAGAAGTGCCTGCTGGACGCCTTCTCCGGAAACATCGCGCGTGATGGACGGGGTATCAGATTTTCGGGAAATTTTATCTACCTCGTCGATATAGACAATTCCGCGCGAGGCGCGTTCGATATTATAGTCCGCAGCCTGCAGGAGGCTTAAGATGATGTTTTCAACATCCTCTCCCACATACCCGGCTTCGGTGTATGAGGTGGCATCAGCGATGGTGAACGGCACATTAAGCACCCGGGCCAGGGTTTGTGCGAGAAGGGTTTTGCCGGTGCCGGTGGGGCCAATAATAAGAATATTGCTTTTCTGCAGATCAACCTCGTCGGACCCCTTTTTCCATTCAATTCTTTTGTAGTGGGTATTTACTGCAACAGACAGAATTTTTTTTGCCCGTTCCTGACCAATGACATAGTCGTCAAGAAACTGCTTTATTTCCTGCGGCTTTGGTATAGAGGATTTTTTGCGGGCAATAGCCTCCCGCTCTTCCTCCTCGGCAATAATATCATTACATAGCTCAATACATTCGTCGCAAATATATACCGAAGGCCCTGCGATAAGCTTTTTGACCTCTTCCTGATTTTTACCGCAGAACGAACAGTACAACTGGCTGTATTTCCCTGGTCCCTTCTTGGTGGCCATAATTACTCTCCGCTTTGCTGTATCTTTGGTAGTTCGCGTTTGGTGATAACCTTATCAATTATACCATATTCTCTACCCTGTTCGCCATCCATGAAAAAATCCCGCTCGGTGTCTTGGTGAACTTTTTCATACGGCTGTTTGGTATGTTTCACCAAGATTTGATCGAGCTCCTCCCGCATGCGCAGAATTTCACGGGCGTGAATGTCAATATCGGTTGCCTGACCCTGAAAGCCTCCCATAGGCTGATGTAGCAGGATGCGCGAGTGGGGCAGCGCAAAGCGTTTGCCTGGTTCGCCGGCAGCCAGCAGCACCGCAGCCATGCTTGCGGCCTGGCCAAAACACAGGGTTGATACCGGACTCTTGATATACTGCATGGTATCATAGATGGCAAGTCCGGCCGTTACCATGCCGCCAGGCGAATTGATGTAAATATTGATATCTTTTTCCGGATCTTCTGACTCGAGGAACAGCATCTGGGCAATAATGATATTGGCAAGATTGTCATCAATAACACCGCCGAGAAAAATGATGCGGTCCTTCAGCAAACGGGAATAGATATCATAAGCTCGTTCGCCTCGGTTTGTCTGTTCTACGACAAAAGGGATCAGTTGCATAACAGGATTTGTTTTCATCGTATAGTAACACTCCCATTTAGAAAAGGTGAAACACGGGTGCTATATTTCGGTAATCGTGGCTTGCGAAATAATAAACGCAAGTGCTTTTTCTTCGCGCAGTTGAGCAGTCAGGTTCTTCCTATCTATAGTTTGTTTGACAGAAACCGGATCCCGATTAATAATTCTGGCAATTTCTTCATATTTGCGCTCAAGATCCTGCTCCGTCACTGTCAACTGTTCTGCTTCTGCCACTGCTTCAAGCAGCAGTGCCGCACGCACCTGTTTTTCTGCAGGCTCCCTATATAATTCGGAAAGCTTTTCTGCCGACTGAGAAAAATTTTCCACATTCACGCCTTGCGCCGCAAGCCTTTGTCGCGTGTTCGACAGCATGCTCTGAATCTGCTGCTCAACAAGCGATGGAGGCACTTCAAAGGGATTTTTTTCTATTAGCAGGGTAACGATGCGGTCCTTCAGCCGGTCTTCACGCTGCTGCTCTTTAAAAGCAAGCAACGATTCGCGGATTTTCTGCTTTAAATCCGCAAGGTCTTGGTAAGCACCAAGATCACGGGCAAATTCATCATCCAGGGGGGGAACAATTTTCTCTTTTATTTCCTTTACTACCACCGCAAAATCTATCTGTTTCCCTGCAAGATCACCGCGCTCGCTGTCCTCAGGCATCTGCAGGGTAAAACTTTTTTTGTCTCCCGGTCTAAGGCCGATCAGGTTTTCGGAAAACCCCGGCAGAAATGAATCAGATGCAATTTCTAACAGATGGTCTTTTATCGGGTTTGCAGATAGCGGCCTTCCTTCAACGGTGCCTTCATAATCTATCACAACGCAGTCGCCCGGCTGAGTTGATCGCCCTTCCACCGTTTTGAGGGTGGCATGGGTATTTTGCAGCTTTTTGAGCTGTTCTTCAATGTCGGCCTCGGTAACCTGCACTTTTTCTTTTTCTAATGCAAGGCCAGTATAGCCCTGCACGACAATTGCGGGCTTGATCTCAAAACTTGCAGTATAGCTGAAGTCTTTTCCCTTTTCTAACACACCTTTTTCAATAATGGGGGCGGAAACGGGTGAGATCTGATATTCATCCAGCGCCTTTATGTAGGAATCCTGAACAAGGGTGCTGACGACATCTTCTTCTACCTGCGTTTTGAAATAGCGCTGCAGAATTGATAATGGAGCCTTTCCCGGTCGAAAACCGCGCAACCGCACCGATTTTTGCAATGTGCTGTAAGCTCTGTTAACTTCCTTATCAACCTGTTCAGCAGGAACCACCACCGTCATTTTCTGCCTGAACGAACTTACCTGTTCCATTTCAATTTTCATATACACTTTTCCTAAAGTCATGCGAGAGGGGGGAGTCGAACCCCCACGGTTGCCCGCTGGATCCTAATTCCAGTGCGTCTTCCATTCCGCCACTCTCGCGTATTATCTATGTAATAAGACTAATATTTTTATAAAAGGGTGTCAAGCAGTTTGGGAATCAGGACTTTCTTCAAATGTAAGATAAAGTAGCGTTATTTATAATCTCCTAAGATCAATTATTGGCTCGGTTTGTTAAAAATACGTTTTTAGATGTCCCCGCTTGTTGAACAAAAAGGGAGAAAAGTTTTGCGCGCACCAGTGCAGGTTATTAATCTGTTGCGCTTCCGATAATAGACTTTTTGATATGAAGAAGTGCTGCAAACAGCGGGTGTTTTTTATCATCATGATCCGTGCTGCACGAGGATCTGCTGCCCAACAGGTCATAAGTCCCAGTTGAATGGCACTTTTATCCGTAGGCATAATGAGGGGAATTTTGGCCCGCTCAAGGAAGGTTGAACTGATAACATTGCGCGCGGTTTTTTCAAAATTGATTTTATCATACAGGCGCCGGGTGATTATGTCAGCCAGGCCAATGCCGGTGGCGTTACCTTGGGAATGCTCAGACAAATCCAACAGCACAATCCGGGAAATGGCAGGCGTTTTTGGCTCGGGTTCGCCGGCAATCATGCGTCTGCCTATTACATTGGTATCAAGGCCGGTGCCGCTTATATCTTTTCCCATTTGCTGCACAATTAGAACATCTATTTTCTTAAACGGAATTATCGGCACGAGCTGCTTTGCCCGGCGGAGCAGCCGAGCTTCTTTCTTTTCTATCTCAGAAGGCTCAATGGCTTCAATGGCAGCAATATCACCCTGAGCATTTTCAAGTATGCCGATTCCCAGCAGCACAGGCAGCTGGCGCATGATCACACGTGCTGCCTGCGGTATGCCATCAACAAGCCCTCTGACACCACGCTGATGCATGGAGCGGGCTCCCCGTTCTTTCCCCAATCCCACGACAAGCATTTTCAGGATGCCGCTCTCGTGAGATGCACGAAAACTGGTATGGGGCTTTATCCTATTGACCACAATGATGCCCTCAGCTTTTAATGCTTCTGTATCTATAAACACGGGCATGCCATCATCGGTCTTGCCAATCTCAACAGCTTTTACTGAGCAGACAACCGGTGCACCAACCCGCTCAGGTGTAATTCCATAAGCATTGAGAATTTTTCGCTGTCCCGCTGCCGTAGCACCCCCATGACTTCCCATGGCGGATATGATAACCGGTTTGGCATGGAGTTTTTTTATGTAGCCGCAGATCTGTGCTAGGATGGCATCTATCTGACAAATAGCTCTGCTACCTGCAGTTATGGCTATGCGGGCTCCCGGCTTAATGGTGCAAGCCAGGGAAGAGCGTTCAAGCTGTTCCCTGAGCACGGTGGCCGGGTTGAAAAGAGACGGACAGGGGATATCCCAATAACATTCAGCGATTTCAGGAATTGCAATCTTATTAAGATTGTTGAAAAATGGCGCAAACCTAAAATACATAAAAATATTTCTATTCTTGGAGACATGAAAAGAGACACGGTATGAATGAATTAATACGTCAAAGCATTAGTTATATCAAGACATTAGTTGCTTTCCGTGTTTATAGGACCTTCCCCAAAATATTTTGTTGATGGGATGACGAAGCGTCTGGGGGCTGTTCTCTGCCACAATAATATGCTTATCCGCTGGTATCACGACCTCGGCGCTGTGCGTATCCTGCCGCGGGCAGGCAGCCAGTAGCGCTGTAGGCACTGGTGCTGCATAGGCGACTAAGGACTGCAGAATAACGACACCTGCCGTGTTCCTGGGTACGGACAGGTGTGTTATGGCGATGAAGAACCCCAGACCCTCGTGTGATTATTTCCCCGCATCATACCTTTTCGTTTTGGTGTTCTCAACCCGGGTGCCTTAATTGCAGGGCAAATTTTGGGGGAACGTCCGGTCTGTATTTCTTCTTGACCTGATAAAAGGGGTGTGGTAGGAAACATTTTCAGAAAGCGAAAGGCAATAATAATCGGCAATGCCATAAATAACTAATGGATATTACAGAAAAACTAATTCCGATTTATAATTATAACAATTCACATTATAGCCTTCCCTGTTGAAGAGGAGAAGGCTTTTTTTTAGTGCTTTTATGGTGGAAACGACACTCAAAGTCTTAATGGACAAACAGGATATAAATCGGACTTTAACCCGGATAGCCCACGAAATCTGGGAAAGAAACCGGGGCATGGAAAATCTGGTTCTCATTGGTATCCGGCGCCGCGGCGTTTCTATTGCCCAGCGGCTTTCGCAAAAGCTTAAAGAGATCGCTGCCATTACGGTTCCGGTAGGGGCGCTGGATATTACTCTCTACCGTGATGATCTCTCAGAAATTGATTCGCAGCCGGTGCTCAAGAAAACAGAAATTCCGTTTTCAATAAAAGGCGCGCGGGTTATTTTGTGCGATGACGTCCTGTATACAGGCAGAACCATTCGGGCCGCCTTGGATGGTATTATTGATCTGGGTCGGCCATTATCCATCCAGCTCGCGGTGCTGGTAGATCGGGGGCACCGGGAGCTGCCTATTCAGGCAAATTATGTCGGGAAAAACATCCCCACGACCGTTGACGAATTAATTGAGGTTTTTCTGGAAGAAGATGACGGCTGGGATCAGGTGATTGTTAAAAAGGCATAGTACCAGTATGGAATTGCGCCATAAAGACCTTCTTTCAATTCAAGACCTTTCCGCAGACGAGATTCTTTTCATCTTGGATACTGCCGAATCCATGAAGGAAATTTCTACCCGTGATATTAAAAAAGTCCCTACCTTGAGGGGCAAAACAATTATTAACCTGTTTTATGAACCAAGTACCCGCACCAGGACCTCCTTTGAAATTGCCGGTAAACGCCTCAGCGCTGATGTCATAAACATTTCTACCGCAACCAGCAGCACCACTAAGGGGGAGACCTTGAAGGATACCGGAAAAAATCTTCAGGCCATGAATCCCGATCTACTGGTCATTCGCCATGCCAGCGCTGGCGCTCCCAAAATTCTGGCTGACACTCTGCCTATTCCGGTCATCAATGCGGGGGACGGCGCGCATGAACACCCTACTCAGGCGCTGTTAGATGCCTTTACCATTAGAGAAAAAAAGAAAACGCTCGCCGGTCTGAAGGTAGCGATAATCGGCGATATAAGCCACAGCAGGGTTGCGCGCTCAAACATTTTTCTGCTCGGTAAAATGGGGGCAGAAATTAAAGTTTCCGGCCCGTATACCATGATTCCGCCGTTTATTGAGGCGTTGGGTGTGTCGTTTGTTTCGGATGTTGCCGAGGCTATACGTGACGTCGATGTCATTATGATGCTCAGAATTCAGCTTGAGCGGCAACAACAGGCACTGTTTCCCTCAATTCGTGAATATTCCCGATTTTTTGGCTTGTCGCTGGACAAGCTCAAATATGCGCGTCCTGACGTGATGATTATGCATCCCGGCCCGATTAACCGGGGGGTAGAAATAGCGCCAGAAGTGGCCGATGGACCGTTTTCCATTATTCTGGATCAGGTTACCAACGGTGTAGCGGTGCGTATGGCTCTGCTGTATCTTTTGATTGGCAAACAGAGGGATTGAGAACCTTATAACCTTCCTAATTCTTGTATATCATGGCGCTCCTTATTAAAAATGGACGTGTACTGGATCCTGCCTCAGGGCTGGATGATTACTTGGATATTTTGGTTGAAAATGGCACAATACGGTCGCTGGGTAAACAGATTGACCTACCCTCGGCCTACGGCCGAGCAGACATTACTGCTACCATTGATGCAACCGGTCTCCTGATACTGCCGGGGCTTGTTGATATGCACACGCATTTGCGGGAGCCCGGCCATGAATACAAGGAGACGATAGCAAGCGGCTCCCGTGCCGGTGCAGCGGGGGGCTTTACCAGTTTGGTTTGCATGGCTAATACCAACCCGCCCAATGACACCGCCTCGGTTACTGAATTTATTCTGGAAAAGGCGCGCAAAGAGGCCTGCATTAATATATTTCCGGTGGGTGCACTTACTAGGGGCCTGCGGGGTGAATACCTGACTGAAATGGGCGAACTTAAAGAAGCGGGGGTGGTGGCATTGTCGGATGACGGGTGTTCGGTAAAAAATGCTGCCGTAATGCGCCGCGGGCTTGAATATGCTAAAAATTTTTCCCTGCCGGTCATCTGTCACTGCGAAGACCATGACCTGTCAGCGCAGGGGGTTATGCATGAAGGCATTACCTCCGCATACCTGGGGCTGCGTGGTATCCCCGCCATAGCTGAGGAGACGATTGTAGCACGAGATATTGCGCTTGCTGAATGGACTAACCATCCGGTGCATATTGCCCATGTCAGCTCAGCCGGTTCCGTGCGTATTATCCGGGAAGCAAAATCCCGGGGCGTCAGGGTAACCGCGGAAACAGCACCGCACTATTTTACACTGACCGATGAAGCGGTGCGGACCTTTGATACCAGCACCAAGGTAAATCCTCCGCTGCGCACGCCGCACGATGTGGAGGCTCTTAAGCAGGGGTTGCGCGATGGAACCATTGATGCCATTGCCAGTGATCATGCGCCTCATTCATCTCTGGAAAAAGATGTAGAGTTTGATGCGGCGGCATGTGGTATCATCGGACTGGAAACATCTCTACCCCTGACGCTCGCGCTGGTTGCGCAGAATGTTTTGAGCCTCAGGCAGGCGGCAGAAAAGCTAACCTGCAATCCGGCCCGAATACTGGGCCTTAATAAAGGTCGCCTTGCGATCGGCGCCGATGCGGATATTACTATCATTGACTTGAATGCTGAATATACCGTTGATATCAATACCTTCAAGTCCAAGAGCAAAAATTCCCCTTTCCACCGCTGGCGGCTCAAAGGGTGTGTCCGATATACCATCGTCTCCGGCACCATCGTTTATCAGGCAGCAGGCTGAGCCGACAAATCCGAGCGCACATTTCTTCCTTCCGTTTTTCGGCAGTTACGGTTCCCTCCCGACATATTTTTTCATGATATGCGGTGCGGATAGTTTAGTTTGTGAGTGTAAATCCGATGCTAAAATATATGTAATTTTTTTATCGTCTATTGTTTAGCAGCGAAACAAAGCACGCAATCCAATACAGGAGATTTGGTTACATGGCTAAGCTATTAATCGTTGACGACGAACCGGGAATTCGGGAAATGCTTGAAATATATCTCAACCAGGAGGGGTATGACGTCACGTGCGCGGCTGATGGTGATACCGCCTTAAAGTACTGCCGCAAAACTACCTTTGATGTGGTGATTGCTGATATCAAAATGCCGCGCCTGGACGGCATCAACCTGCTGCACAAAGTAAAAGAATTTTCCCCGGAAACGGTCTTTATTATGATAACTGCGTTTGCTTCTTTTGAGACCGCAAAAAAGTCCATGGAACAGGAAGCCTATGATTATATTACCAAGCCCTTTGATGTTGAAGACATAAAGCGCAAAATTGATGCCGCCTTGAAAAAGAAAAAATACGCTGCCGCAAACCGCGGGGAGAAAACAGCACCAATCGCCCAGCACGGTATCGAAATAGCCGCCGGCGGGTTTGAAAATCTGCTGGGAATAAGTCCGGGCATGAAAAAAGTTTTTGATTTAATTCCACGGGCAGCTTCGGCAAAAACCAATGTTCTAATTAGCGGTGAAAGCGGCACGGGCAAGGAACTGGTCGCGAAAGCGATCCATGCGCGGAGTCCGCGCTGTGCTCAGCCTTTTGTTACCATAAACTGCGGCGGCATTCCGGAATCGCTGCTCGAAAGCGAGCTGTTTGGTTATAAGAAGGGAGCTTTCACCGGCGCCATGGCGAATAAAAAGGGGTTTTTTGAAATTGCCAATGGCGGGACTATTTTTCTTGACGAAGTGGGAGAGTTGCCGCTGATGCTGCAAGTAAAACTGCTCAGGGTGGTGCAGGAAAAGACATTTACACCGGTGGGCGGAACCGAGGAAGTAAAAGTGGATGTCAGGATTATATCTGCCACCAATAAAAACCTGGAGAAAAAGGTCATGGAAGGCAGTTTCAGGGAAGATTTATATTATCGTCTTAATGTCATACATATTCATATACCGCCGCTGCGGGAACGCACTGAAGACATCCCGCTGTTAGCGAATTATTTTCTGAAATATTATTCTCATGAATTAGGCAAGCAGGTCACGGAAATATCCTCCTATGCCATGGATTGTCTGATGCAGTATCCATTTCCGGGCAATGTGCGCGAGCTGGAAAATATTATTGAAAAAGGAATTGCTCTTGCCAACACCAGCATCATGCTTCCCGAGAGTCTCGAGCTTTCAAAATTCAAATTTACCGAACAGGGGCTCAATGCTGGATCGCCACACGGCGAAATAGAGATTCCTCCGGAAGGTATGCTGCTTGATGAACTGCTGGAGAGTCTTGAACGGCAATACATTGAAAAAGCTCTAAGAACGGCAAAAGGATCAATCTCAGGAGCGGCAAAACTATTAGGAATATCGTTCCGGTCCATGCGTTATCGGCTCGATAAATTAAGAGTCAATGATACGGGGCTGAAAGAATGACCGTGCGATAACAGATACATCTCCGTTTCCGTACAGCTAACAATGACCAGAGAAATATACCCTATGGCAGGGAAAACCGAACTGCAAAATCGGCTTCAGTGGCTGATGTTGTTCAGGGCCATTATCGTCACGTTCTTCCTCGGTATCGCAATTATTATCCAATTGCAGCGCGATTCCTCCTATCAGGCGCCGTATCTTATGTATTTATACGGCCTCATAGCCACAGTCTATGTCCTTACGATTATATATGCCGCTTTAATCTACACTGTAAGTAACCTCAAACTACTCTGTTATGCCCAGCTCTTCATAGACATAATGCTTATTACTGCCCTGCTTTTTATCACCGGCGGCGTCAACAGCATCTTTTCATTCATGTATAGCATAGCTATCATTGGGGCAAGCATACTGCTGTATCGGTCGGGCGGGTTTTTATTGGCAACGGCGGCAAGCATTTGCTACAGCCTTCTGATCGGTCTGCAAGCAGCATTAATCATCCATCCCTTGCAGAGCGCTGTGTTCATTGCCCGAGGGTATGCAGAAGAGCGATTGCTGTTCCCCATAATTGTCAATGTGTCAGCGTTTTATCTGGTAGCGCTATTGAGCAGCTTTATAGCTGAACAGGCGCGCAAAATACGCATTCAATTAGACGAACGGCAATTGGACCTTAAAACCCTGCGGGCGCTCAACGAACATATTATCCAAAGCATTAACAGCGGTCTGGTGACTCTTGATAAGGCGGGGAGAATCATAACCTTTAATAGAGCGGCTGAACAGATAAGTGGATATGTTTTTGCACAGGTATATGAACGACACTTTGCGGAAATTTTCCCGCTTCTGGTCATTCCGGTGAGCACCAGCGACGCGCAATTAAGCGCGCCGGTGCTGTCGCGCTGCGAAGCTTCTTTTACCCGTTCTGACGGGAAAGTGCTGCGACTGGGATTTTCCCATTCCCGATTACGAGACGGTACCGGCAAAGATATTGGCACCATTCTGGTGTTTCAGGATTTGACGCCACTCAAGGAAATGGAGGCCTATGTCAGGCGTGTGGATCGGCTTGCCGCAATGGGCCGGCTTGTTGCCGGCATTGCCCACGAAGTTAGAAATCCGCTCACATCTATCAGCGGCTCCGTGCAGGTTTTACAAAAAAATCTTCATTTGAGCGATCACGACCGTCGGCTGATGGAGATCGTGGTGCGGGAAAGCAATAATTTGAATCAACTCATTTCCAATTTCATCCAGTTTGCCCGACCCAATAGCCAGAAACGCGAAGTCATTAATTTAAAAAACATGATTGAGGAGACACTCCAGCTATTTCACAATAGCCCTGACTGTCGTAAGAGCATAAAAATAAGCTATGCAGTGACGGATGATATTTGTTTTAACGCCGATGCCCAGCAATTTAAACAGGTTCTCTGGAATCTTCTCATTAATGCCGCACAGGCCATCAATCATGATGGAGGCGTGATAACCATACGCGGACGGTATCAAGAAACTGACCATGCGTTGGACACGGCTGGCAAAACCAAATTACCTGAAAGCCACTCCCGCTTTGTTGAAATTGCAGTGCAGGATTCCGGATGCGGAATTGATGAGAATGATCAGGATAAAATTTTTGAGCCGTTCTATACGACAAAAGAACATGGCACCGGTCTGGGTCTTTCCATTGCCTATAGAATTATAGAAGAAATGGGGGGAACCATCTTCTTTACCACAAAGAAGGGGGAAGGAACCTGTTTTACGGTTTGTATACCCTTGTAAGCGGCTTGCTGTAGCCGTAATGTGATTACCCGCGAAAAGTATATTAAAGCTAAGATTTGTTGCATTCAATGAAAGTGGAACGTCTTAACTTGATTGAGTGGTTTAAACGGTCCTCGCTGAACATAATGGTGCTTGCCGCTCTTGGTTGTCTTATCTATTTAAATTCGCTCGGCGGAGGCTTTGTCTGGGATGATAACGGCTTGATTGCGGGCAATAAAGAATACCTTGAAAATTTTTCTTCTGTGCCGTCGGTATTTTTTAAGCCAACCTTTGAGGCTCCCTATTATCGTCCGCTTCTTTGGGTGTCTTTTTCGCTGGATTATTTTTTGTGGGGGCAAAGACCGATTGGTTTTCACATAACCAATGTAGCAGTCCACATTATTAACATTTGGCTGGTCTACTGGTTTGTTGTTAATTTGGGGTTATCAGGCGTTGTTGCCTTTTTTACAGCAGGGTTGTTTGCTGCCCATCCCGTCCAAACCGAAGCCATCTCCTGGATTTCAGGCCGCAATGATTCTTTAATGGTTCTATTTGTGCTGTTTTTTTTCAATTTACAGCTGCTGGCACGAAAGATCAAAAAAGTTCAATTTAAAATAATTTGCTACAGCAGTGCTGCTGCAGCGTTTGCGTGCGCCGTGCTGGCCAAAGAAAGTGCTGTCATTGCGCTGCCGCTGCTCATTCTCATTGATGTTTTTTTCCAAACAAGGGCCTGGAAAGCGCCGCAGCACAGGGAAACGCTTGCTGAATATAGCTCTTTAGTTCTCGTGATAGGTTGCCTGTTACTTTTGAGAAGTCATGCAATCAGTAACCTGCCTTCGCAGTTTTCGTTTAACTTTGGAAAGCTATTCACCGCTCTCTCCACGCCGCTGGCCATTTATACCTATTACTGCAAGGTGCTCTTGTTTCCTTTTAATCTTACCGTAGCACCGCCACTGTATAGCAGGCCGCTGGGAAGCACGATACTGATATTGCTCATGGTTTCCTCTATCGCCTTGGTTTGTGTGCTGAAGACTAACATTCGCAAAGAGGTTTTGTTTGGAATCCTATGGATAATGGTGTATCTCCTGCCGGTGAGCGGATTTGTGTGGATGAGCGTCCCCATCCTGGAACACCGTTTATATGGAGCCAGTATCGGGTTTTGCCTTATGCTTGCTGCCGTGTGCTGCAATGGATGTGCCGTGCTCAAAACTCATGCAAAAGAAGTTTTGAGCTGCGGAATTCTCGTAGCTCTCTTAATCCTATATAGTTATTTGACTATTGAGCGAAACTGGACCTGGAACGATGAGGCAACAATATGGACTGACACCCTAAAAAAAGCGCCCAATTCAGTCATGGCGCTTAATAATCTTGCAAATGCTCTTATACAACAAAAAAAAATTGACCAAGGAATTGCGTATTTACATACAGGATTAAAACTGAATCCGCGTGCTGAAAAACTTTATGCCAATCTCGGACTTGCTTTTTTCTACAAAAAAGATTACGCGCAGGCAATCAAAGCTTATGAAATGGCACTCAATATAAATCCACGGTCGGCAGAAACCTATAACCATATGGCACTGGCATATAAGTTTAATGGAAACAATGAAGCTGCGCTTGCAAATTTCAATAAATCCCTGGCGCTGAAGCCGCGGTTTTTATCTGTTTATCTGAACCGTGGAGACCTGTATCGCGAGTGCGGCGATAAAACCCGAGCGCTTGCGGATTATCAGCGCGCATTACAATTGTCGCCCCATAGCAGTGCCGTGCATAATGCCCTTGGCTTTTTTTATGAACAGCAGGGAGAACCAGAGAAAGCACTTACCCATTATCAATTGGCGGTAGCTGTTGAGCCAGGGAATTATCAGACGCTCAATAATATTTCCCAATTATACAGCCGGCAGGGAGCCTACGAACAAGCATTGAGCTATCAGGCAAAAGCCTTGACAATAAAGCCTGATGTGCCCGAACTGCACCTGAATTTAGGACTTATCTATTTTAATTTAGGCAAACTTAACCAAGCGATTGAAGCGTATCGCAGGGCACTCAGTATTAATCCAGCCTATATTGAAGCACATTTTAATATTGCTACGGCGTACCTCCTCACACCTGAGGGAAAAGATAAAGCAATAGAGCATTTTAATCGAGTCCTCACCCTCAAACCAGATTACGTCCACAACAACCTTATTAAAAAAGTACTTTCTTCGCTTGAACCCCAAGGGGCCACCAAGTAACAATTTTTGTCTAACACTTGACATAAATCGGCACTATTAGAATAGACACATCACAGCACGCGAGCTCAAAAATACATAAATGGTTGATTAAACTTAACAATTTTTTAAAATAGCGTTTGGCATATGAGTTGCTATTATAGATTCACAAAATTTAAAATAAATGCTGAAATTAAAAAAGAGAGGAGGTGAAGTAGCAATCTAATTCTTCTTAAGGAGTTGATAAACAAATAGTTAATGCAAAAAAAACCAAGGAGTTTAACAAAAAGGAGGATTTAAAATGATTTCAAAATTCAGACAAGAAAAAGGTTTTACATTGATTGAACTTATGATCGTTGTGGCAATTATAGGAATTCTGGCAGCTATTGCAGTGCCTAATTTTATTGCCTACCGTGACAAATCGCGCATTGCAGCAGCAGTGGGAACTGCAGAATCTATTAGAGGTGCGCTTGCCGGCTATGCCTCAACCCAGTCTGACAATCTGTTTCCCGCAGAAATTCCTGACTGGGAAACTGACGCCACCGGCTTAGTAGCTATCTGCAACAGCAATGGCGCCACGTTAAAACCGACCATGGCTGAACAGGGATTTTCTGGTTTTACGTATGAATCTGTTGATGTTCAGGGGCAGCCTGGTGACTATACTATTACCCTTACCGTTTCGGGTGTGCCCGCAGACTTAACCGGGTCAACAATTCAGGTCAAACCGTCTGGTATTGAGAAATATACGACATCATAAGTATTACAACGGAGAGAAAAAAGCAGGAACCTGACGAATGCAGGTTTCTGCTTTTTTTATTTGAAAATATTTCTAAACATGCGATAAGCAATTTTATCCCGGTTTATAGTCTTCAATTAGCACATAAAAAAATATTTCCATGGCACTGATTGATCGCATTATTGTCACAAGCCTATTATTCTTATTTGCACTGGTTCCTCTCATAATAAATCCATTTGCGTTAGACTATTGGTATAAACCAAAAATTGATTCAATTTATGCCTTGCTTATTATTGCGTGCATACTCTGGATAGTGAAAACGGTAACGGTTCGAAAGCCGTTAATGATAAGAAAAAACCCTCTGTTTTCTCCTCTTCTCGCCTATGGTCTGATAAGCCTATTTTCTACAGTGCAATCAGTCGATCTGAAGCTGAGTATGTATGGCGATACATTCAGGGAGGAGGGTATTTTTACGATTATTGCTTACATCGCTTTGGTTTTTATCTTTGCCCACGCCGTTGAATCACAGCACCAGATTAAGAAACTCTTACACGGACTTTTTATTGCCGCAACCATAATAAGTCTCTACGCAATTATCCAGTTTTTAGGTTTTAATCCTACTGAACATTTTATTCCACTGCTGAGAGGGATAGAGAATCGGCCCGGCAGCACGATAGGCAATCCCAATTTCTTGGGAAAATTTTTGGTTCTCATCTTGCCTCTTACAATCGTGTCGTATTGCAACGCAACAAATACCAGAATCAAATATCTCTTTCTGACCGGCTGTATAATTTTATTTTCTGCGCTGTTTTTAACATTTACCCGCGCAAGCTGGTTTAGTTTTGGCTGTAGTTTTATTGTGCTTGCCATTTTATTAAGCAAAAAAATAGCCTGGCGCAAGCAAAGGGAATTAATTTTCATCGCTGCCCTGTTTATAATTTTTGGCGTGCTCTGGGAGTCACAATCGCTGGCGCAAAAAATTATACGCGGGGATAATAATACCCCAACGGCGGTTGGTAAAATAGGCAGGATTTTTAATCCTAATAAGGGAGATGTTGCTGCCCGCTTGTATCTGTGGAAGATGGCGCTGACGCTCATTACGCAACGCCCAATTCTGGGATATGGGCCTGACACGCATACCCGGGTTATGGAAAAATTTAATCTTGAATATGCCCGCACCTTTCATTACAGCGGCATTATTGACAGAGCGCACAATAATTATTTAGACATCGCGATTGGACAGGGAGTGCTGGGTCTTGCCGCGTATCTCCTTATCATTATAACCTTCCTTTTCTGGCTCATTAAAACTATGACGGCGGAACGGAATTTAAACCAAAAAATCCTTTATTGTGGAATCATAGCCGCATTTTGCGGTTATTTTATTAATGACTTTTTTATTTTCAGTGTGGTGTCAGTTTCGCCTACCTTTTGGTCATTAATGGGACTGACCATTGCGATGCAGCGACTGAGCAGCACGCAGGGTATTAAATCCCAAGGTAAACACCGCGCGAATCTTCTCTGCAATGAGCAATGAACAGCTTAACCGGGTTTCAAGCCAAAATTATTTTCGTCATTCGTTATTTTTATCCCTTTATCGGCGGGCTGGAGAAAAAAGTATTAAACCTTGCCAGCCACTTAATCCACAAGGGCTTCTCGGTAGAAGTTGTAACCAGTCGTTTTTACCACGATTGGCTTGCAAATGAATTTGTTAAAAACGTTCCCGTCACCCGTCTTCCTTCCCCCCGCATTAAGATATTCGGTGCAGCGGTATTTTTGTTTTATTTGTCAAAGTACCTCAGTAAAAACCGCCATCGGTATAGTATCATTCATACGTTTCAGGTCGGATACTGTTCGGCGTTCGCCATCAGCATAGGAAATCTTTTAAGAAAAAAAACCGTGCTTAATCTTTCCGGAAGCGGCCATAACGGTGATATCAAAAGGAACAGCCGTACTCCTTGGGGTATTATATTTCTGTTGCTGTGTCGCCGTGCCAAACAAATTGTCGCCTTGAACAGGGAGATGATTAAAGAGTTGCACACGGTTTTTTATAAAGACAATTTTATAACGCTCATTCCAAACGGCGTAGATGTGTGGGTCTATCAAAAAAATGATCAGCGTTCAGCTTTGAGAAAAAGGCTGGGAATCGGCGCAGAAAAAATCATCCTGTATACGGGCAGGCTTGCTCAGGAAAAAGGCGTTGATTTTCTCGTGCGCGCTTACGCTACCGTAGCTCCCTGTTTTTTGACACGGTTGTATATTCTGGGCGATGGACCCGAGCGCAAAAACCTGCAGGCTCTCATTGAGCAGTTACAGATCAGCGACCGGGTGGTAATGCTACCAGCCGTTGAAGAGGTGCTCAGTTTTCTTCAAATCGCCGATATTTTTGTAATGCCCTCTCACAGCGAGGGCATTTCGAACTCAATTCTTGAAGCCATGGCATGTAGCGTGCCGGTCATCGCCACACGTGTGCCGGGAAATGTTGATCTTATCGAGGATGGGGTTACGGGTCTTCTGGTTCCACCAGGTGACATCAAAAAAATGTCAGCAGCGCTGACAACCCTTCTGACCAACTCTGAAAAAGCACAAAATCTCAGCCGGCAGGCGCACAACATGGTGCAGCACACCTATGATATAGACACTATGGTTAATCTTTACATTGCGCTTTATAAAAGTCTTCTCTAATACGCAGCATGAAAATACACCAGCTCGCAAAAAAAATTTTCACTAACAGATCTTATCTATCATTAGCTTCACGCAAGATTATTCATGCATTTGATTTCTTTGGTATTGATTACCGCCTGTTGCCCGGATATAGTTTCCCACCCACATCGGTATGTCTTATTCTCTCCGACAGATGCAACCTCAAGTGCCGGATGTGTGACATAGGGCAAGCTAATGCCCGAAATGATTATGCACGTGAGTCACCATTGATTGCAGCAATTCAGGGGGGTACAGATCAGATGACAACAGAGCAATGGCTCCATATCATTGATGATCTTGCGCGCTTTGTCCCCAAACCGCTCCTTCTTCTGACTGGAACAGAACCATTTCTTTATCCAGACATTGTGCGGATCATTGAGAAAATCATCAACCGAAAATTTTCTCTCCATATCACTACCAATGGGACGCTTCTCACGCATTATGCATTACCCCTCGTGAGCATATGCAAAACTGCCAGGAATTTGGATATTACAGTTTCGCTTGATGACATCGGCCAAGCCCATGATACTATCAGGGGAGTACCGGGAACCTTTGAGCGTGCAATTGAAGGGATAGAACAGATTGTCAGCGCCCGTGAAATTGCACGCCAGGCATTTCCGCTCATTAATATTACCTGTACTGTCTCAAATCATAATTATAAAAATCTCATATCATTTGCGGAATGGTTTATTGAGAAAAAAGTCTCGATTGAAAGCATTACCTTTAACCATTTGTGGTTTAAGGATGATACCATAGTAAAATTTCACAATCAGTTGTTTGGCGACACGGTGCCTGCAGCCCACACTAATGTCAGCGACATTGATATCCGTGCAATTGATATGGAAATAGTTCATACCCAGATAACGCAGATTAAAAAAATGTGCTCCCGGACGCACATTCGTATTCACCAGGAACCGGATCTTTCGGTTGAAGAAGGATTGATTTATTATGCTAATCCCTGCGCATTTGTGTTTTCGCGGCGCTGCACGGCCCCCTGGCGAAATGTTACCATAACACCACACGGCACTGTTATCCTGAGTCCCTTATGCTTCCTGCCGCCCATTGATAATATTAGGAATAAACCTCTTTCTGCAGTCTGGAATAGCGCATCCTTTAGAAAGGTTCGACAGCAACTTAGAGACGTGAAAGCCTATCCTGCATGCTCCCGCTGCTGTATGCTGTTTAATTCAAAATTTAAATTTCATAAGCTGAAAAGCTGGCTGGGGTAACTGCTTGATTTCTCATAGCTGTGTACGAGATATGTATGACAAAAAAAGATAGCGGTTTTATTGTAATACTTCTCTTGGTAACTATTTTTTATTTTGCGCCGGTTATTTTTTCAAACAACACCTTTGTCTCCCGGGACATTTATCTCTTTTACAATCCGCAACATTTTTTTGCCGCAGAGAATATAAAAGCAGGAATGCTTCCCCTCTGGAGCCCCTATCTTGCCTGTGGCAAGCCCTTTCAGGCAAATGTGCAAAGCAGCCTGTTTTATCCCCTCAGCAGTATCTACTACTTGCTGCCATTTCAATTGGGCTATAAATACTTTATTGTGATTCACTATTTTCTGGCCAGTCTGGGAATGTTTTTCTTGATGCGGGAATGGAAATATGGCACCTATGCGGCATTAGTTTCTGCGATAGTCTTTGCCTACGGCGGCTATCTTGTTTCCATTCTTGACAATGTGTGCTTCCTTGCAGCGGCGGTATGGCTTCCGCTCATCGTTCTCTTCTATCATCGCGGGTTGAAGACCGGCTCTTTACGGTTTAGTCTGTTAGCAGGGCTGGGCATATCCTTACAAATCTTTGCCGGCGACGCATCGTTTTATGTATTGACAACGCTGTTGTGTTTACTGTTTTACACTCTGCTCTGGCCGATCATACAAACTCCGTCTTTTGCAATAAAAAACTATTTAAGACCGTGGGCGCTACTGTTCGGCACCATTGCTGCCGGCGTAATGGTTGCATCAGTTCAAATCATACCCATGCTTGAACTGGTGTCACATTCAACCCGTTTCGGCGGCATGCAATTTGATACCGTCACTACATGGTCATTCCATCCTGCTGAATTTCTACAACTCTTAAGCCCTTATGTATTCGGCACCACGGTTCCACAAATGCGCTGGTTTGGACAAACGTGGCTGGATACTGTTTATCTAGGCGTTTTCCCCTTGCTCTATAGCATAGTGTTTGTCTGCTGCTGCAGGGACCGCATACGCTATTTTATTTTTTTACTGCTTCTCTTGTCTCTGGTGATGAGCACGGGATGTTATACGCCATTATTCAGGATATTATACGAGCTGGTGCCCGGGATAAACATGCTTCAATATCCGGTTAAATTTCTGTTTCCCGGTGCATTTTGTCTCTCAATAATGGCTGGAGTAGGCGGCGCGTATTTATGTGTGCTGCTGGAACGGGGGGATGACGGCAAAGGACTGGTCAGCGTATATAGGGTGATTTTTGTATTGCTGGTAATCGTGCTTGCAGGAGGAGGAATTTTTAAAGATACGTTCTACGGCTATTTCGTAACCCGCTATCCTCAGAGCGAATATTTTAAAAATATCCAAGAGCACTCTTTTATTTGCATTTTTAAAGGACTTGCGCTGACCGTTATCTTGGTTGCGCTGTTTTTAATAATCACCGGTTTGCTGCGAAAAAAACTGATCAGAGCTTCGGTGGCAATGACCGTAAGTTTTTTTATTATTCTCGCTGATCTTGCCTTTATTGGCAGGCCTCAGGATGCGCTCATTCCAGCTTCATTGATTACCCGCAGACCCGCCACGGTAAAGTTTTTTAAACCGCATGAGCCGTTTGCGCGAATATTTTCATTGTTTTATGTTACCAACCAGCAGAGCTTTCTTCATCTGTATAATATTCCTTTTTACCGGCTGTATCAAACCTTTCAAGAACAGCAGCGGCCAAATTTAAACATGTATGTTCATACGCCGTCAGTTGATGAATACACAGATTTGCTTAATCGCGATTATTACAGCGTATTCAATTCGGTGCGCGAAAGTTTTGCCCGTCAAGAGGTGCTGTCTTCAGAAGAACGAGCCTATCGCACTAACATTTTAAACCTGCTCAATGTCAGGTATCTGATAAGTCCGTTTCCACTAAAAGACTCCCATTTAAAAATGCTTTACGATGGACCGATTAAAATATATGAAAATACCACCTGCCTGCCGCGTGCGTTTTTTGTAAAAAGGGTTGTTGTGGTTGGAAATGAGGAAGAGGTATTACGCAGCATGAGATCACCTGATTTCAACCCGCAATCAACTGCATATATAGCGCAGGTGGAAATGGAAAAGCTGCATGGCAGTGGGCTACCTGAATTCTATTATCCTGAAAAATCTGACACTATCAAAATCATAAACTATCAGATAAATCAGATAGATTTGAAAGCTACGACTCATTCCGCATGCTTCCTGTTTATGTCTGATAACTATTATCCCGGCTGGAAAGCATACGTAAACGGCGAGGAAAAACCAATTGTGAAAGCGAATTATGCTTTCAGAGGGCTTTTTTTGGACAAAGGGGAGCACATTGTTACCCTCATTTTTAAACCGCTATCTTTTATCATAGGGGCATGGCTTTCGCTTATAGCCGTTATGTGTGTAGTGATTATTATGGTGCTGGCGAGAAGATGACCATACCGCCGTGATTATTTTAAAATGCAACGCGCGGGAAACAGGGCAATAGTAAGCAAGAAATTTGGCTATGCATCAATACCATAATCGTTTTGGTCGCCGTTATTTCCTGACCATATTGTGCGCCCTCCTGGTGGGGGTTTTTACATTCTCAATAATTATCAGCACGGCTGATGATATCGGTTGGACCTGTGATGAAGTCTACTATTTTATATCATCAGAGCTCATCATGGAATGGATGCAGGCATTATTCAATGCACTCGCTCATGGAAATACCGGTGCGATTCTTTCGCAAAAAGTCACGGATGAGTATTGGCTTTGGGATATAGCGCACAACCCCCATCCTCCGCTCTACAAAATTTTCACCGGCCTAACACTGGTGCTGCTTAAAAAACAGTGGGGAGAGTTTGTGGCGTATCGCTGTGCGCCAGCGCTGTTAAGCACGGTGCTGGTGGTGTTTCTGTTTATAATTCTGAGAAAACGGTACGGCATACTGGCGGGGCTCTACGGCAGCCTTGCGCTTCTCTCTATGCCGCGTTTTTTTGGCGATGCCCATATCGGCGCAACTGAAATCCCGTTGACGCTTTTCTGGTTTCTGACGTGCTGGTTTTTTTGGCGCGGCCTGACGCAGGGCACTGGGGCAGTATTGTGTGGTATATGCTGGGGATGCGCCATGGCTACAAAGTTTACCGGCATCCTGCTGCCGGTGCCACTGCTGGTCTGGTGCCTCATATCCCGAAATAAAACCGGATTAAAAAATATTTTTATAGCCCTGCCTGTGGCGTTGTTAATCCCGGTGCTGGTAAACCCTGGCTGGTGGCATGAACCGATTGCAAAAATCAGCGATTTTTTACAGGCAAGTCTGTTGCGACACAAGACCATTCCAATCCCGACCTACTTTGGGGGAAAAACCTATTCATTTTCGCCTCCCTGGACATATGCCTGGGTGATGACTGCGATTACTATTCCGATAACAACTATCTTTACGTTTCTGCTGGGGCTGCTGGTTTTATGTAAGGACAAGGCACAGCATTCATTTAATATGTTGTTTTTCTGCAATTGGGCATTCCCTCTTTTGGTAACCATGCTGCCTAATGCCCCAGTCCATGACGGCATACGACAATTTTTTTATATGCTCCCTTTCTTTGCGTATTTCTGCGGAGCCGGTTTTTATTATCTTACCGAGCATATTATGGGCGCGATAAAGACAGCGATCATACGACATTCATGTGCCGTGGTCTGCTTTTCGTTGTTCCTGATATATCCTGCATATCAAACTGCGCGCATACATCCCTACGAACTGTGTTATTATAACGAACTGGTGGGCGGTGTAAAAGGCGCTCATATGCGGGGCATGGAAACCACCTATTGGTATGATGTCGTCAGTCGCGAGTTTCTCGAGGTGCTGAACAGAGATATTCCGCGCGGCGCAGCGGTGAGCATGTGGTTAGCCAATCAGGCATATTTTGAATTTTTACAGGACAAGGGTAAGATAAGAAAGGATATTAGATTTATAACGCCTGATATTCAGGTCACCATGCGAAAGGGGGCGGTTAGTTTGAACTTTTCACCCGAGACGCCAGAATTTTTAATCCTGCTATCTCGGCAGGGGGTATTTAATAGTTTTTATTGGAGCATTTATAAAAATAATATACCCTGGTATACGCTCACGTTTGACGACGTGCCCCTTATTTCTTTGTATCGGTGGAAGGATATAAAGATTTTATAATGGCCGCTCATATTCAATACCCTCGCACAGCGTAAGTCTGTATGAAGTCAATTATTGATGTAACAATATCGTATCAGGCATTCCGGGAAATTGTGCTTTTGCTGACGAGGCACCGCCAATTAACCGTTGCCATGGCGCGCCGCGAGATCGCAGACCGCTATGCTGGACAGTCCCTGGGTATGCTCTGGGCGCTCATACACCCGCTGATTGTCATGGGGGTATATGTTTTTATTTTTGCTTATGTGATCAAAATGAAAGTCGGGGGGACTGCGGAATTGCCTTTGGATTATACCGCGTATCTCTTGTCGGGGCTTATTCCATGGATGTGTTTTCAGGAATCAATGTCAAAAGCAAGCGTGGTGATAGTAAACAATGCCAACCTGGTGAAACAGGTGGTATTCCCCATTGAAGTGTTGCCGGTAAAAGTGGTAATCTCTTCTCTTTTCTCTATGGTGCTTACCCTGGGTTTTCTCGTTTTGTATGTGCTTATCAGCACACATGTTTTGCTCTGGACCTATTTGTTGCTGCCGGTTTTACTCATGGGGCACATTTTTACCTTAATCGGCATAAACTATATGCTGTCGGCGATTGGCGCTTACTTTAGAGACCTTAAAGAGTTTGTGCAGATTTTTAATACCATAGGACTGTATCTCATTCCTATATTTTATCTGCCTGACCAGGTGCCGCAGATTTTCCGGCCGCTGCTCTATTGCAACCCGTTCAGCTATATTATTTGGTGTTATCAGGACATTCTGTATTTTGGAAGGTTTGAACATCCATGGGCTTGGGGTGTATGCTTTATCATGGCTCTCATTTCTTTTGTCGGAGGTTATCGGACCTTCCGCAAACTAAAATCCCTGTTCGGTAATGTGCTATGAGTTTCCCCTTGCATAATACTGCCCTCAGCGTTGAACACTTGACAAAAATTTACCGGATTTATCAACGGCCATCCGATATGCTCCGGGAAGTTATTCTCGGCAAGCCACGGCATAAAGAATTTATTGCATTGAAGGACATTTCCTTTCGTGTTAAGCGGGGAGAAGTGCTCGGTATTATCGGCAGAAATGGTTCCGGCAAAAGCACGCTGCTTAAAATAATTGCCGGAACTCTTGATAAAACAGCCGGAGCTGTGATCATCAACGGAAAAGTAAGCGCCATCCTTGAGCTGGGCACCGGCTTTCATCCAGACTATACCGGCAGGGAAAATATTTATATGGGCGGTTTGTGTCTCGGCATGTCGCGGCAGGACATAGAAAGCAGGATTGATCAGATTATTGACTTCAGTGAATTGAGCGCTGTAATTGATCAGCCATTTAGAACCTACTCTACGGGGATGCAGGCACGCCTCACTTTTGCAACTGCGGTAAGTGTTGATCCAGACATCCTCATTATTGATGAGGCACTTTCGGTCGGAGATGCAAAATTCCAAAAAAAATGTTTTGGGAAATTCCAGAACCTCCGCAACCGGGGTAAAACAATTGTATTTGTCTCTCATGACATCAATGCTATTAATCATCTGTGTGATACTGTCCTGCTTCTTGAGCATGGAAGTATTGTAGAGCAGGGAGAATCAAAACATGTCACACAAATATATCACCAGCTTTTATTCGGAGCAGAAGAAAACCTTGAAGAAAACAACGAGAAAGGTACAACATGGCCAGCGACGATCATTGCCGAAAGACAACAGCTCAAACAGCAAGCACTAAAGAGGCTTGCCATCAACCCTATGCAAAATGCTTCAGTAGGAATACGCTACGGTGACAAAAAGGCTGAGATTATTGACTATGGTATTCTGGATGAAAACGCAAAGAGAACGACTCAGTTAATCAGCGGCGCATCGTATA
Organism: uncultured Thermodesulfobacteriota bacterium; assembly: GCA_964594075.1. Classification (GTDB taxonomy): domain Bacteria; phylum Desulfobacterota; class WTBG01; order CAIYCZ01; family CAIYCZ01; genus CAZQKW01. The sequence continues at coordinate 29,414 of CAZQKW010000024.1, forward strand.
CTATTTTTTTTAGAGTGCTCTTTTATGAACAGGTGGAAAACCTGACCCTTGGCTGCCGCATTAGCAACACGCGGGGGGTTGATATGTTTGCTGCCAATACTTCTTACCATAAAATCGAGATTCCTGCGCAGAATAAGGGCGATATTTTAGAATGCTGTTTCAAGGTCAGCATGCATCTTGCACCCGGAGACTTTTTCCTGACTTTTGGCGTTAGGCGGATAGATTTGCCGCATTTTTATGACAGAAGGGTGGATGCGCTGCAGTTTAGCGTTACGAGTGGCAGCGCCATTGACAGTGCTTGCTTGGTAAATTTGCACGAGAGAATTTCAATAAACCAAATTTAATTGCCACCATATAAAAAGTTTTCAAAGCTAAAAGCAATTGACACAGAATAAGCTATGCTGAATATTCATCAACCGATTATTCTTATCGGGGCAGGACGGTCTGGAACCACCCTGTTGACCAGGCTTTTTAATCAGCATCCAGACATAGATTTTCGTGGCGAGACGGCATTCCTTCTGCCGCGCTTATGGCTTGAAATATGGGAAGACCGGTTCTGGTTTAACTGGCAGCACTATACTGATATGAATCCCCAGTCAAGTTGTGATGCGTTTCCAACAATTCATGATGATATATTAGACCAAGCGAGAAAAAAAATTGGAAATATTATTGCACATGCATTTGTTGACATACTGAGCATAGATACGCATACCTATAAAGCATGGGGGTATAAAGAAATCTGGAATGGCTCCGCTCAATTTCAGTATGACTGGCTTCCCTATCATATTGTTTTTCCGCAAGCAATCTGGGTGCACTTGATTAGAAATCCATTTGGTTTTATAGAATCCTGCGCAAACTGGAATAATGAGTTGTTAACTTTTGATTACATGCGGGACCGGCTCATTGACTGGGCATCTATCATTAACCACTCAAGAAAACTTATATCGACAGGACGTTATGTTGAAGTGCGCTATGAAGATATTGTTGCTAGGCCACAGGAAACAATACAGCCCATTTTTGAACGAGCAAACCTTACCTGGCACGCCGACTGTGAAAAAGCATTAAAAAGTTTTGTACTCCGTTCAAATAAAAAGCTAAATAAAACAGTTAGTATCAGTACGTGTATACAAGAGATTGAGGAGATGATAAAAAATTCAGGGGATGCTGCAGTGTTAATGAAAGAGCTTGATTATAAAATACCAGAGACGATACCAATACATAAAGACAGCGCGCTACTGGAGCGCCCGCAGATGGTTAACCTCCACATACAAAACCAAACTTTTAAGCAGCCGCACCAGCCACAATACATCCTTAATCTGCAGCTTCGCGAGCTGCAGCAACAATACTTACGGCAATACCAGGACTTGCACAACAGGTACCAGCAGATGCAGCAGCAATATCAGGATATACTGGCAAGCGAAACATATCAACTTGCACAGAAGATATTGCAATCATGGTTAATGAAACTATGGAGATTTTTGCGAAAATAAAATTTAAATTGATGCTATTATGCATAATCTGCGACAGTTTTAAGGTCGCTATTAAATAAAGCATATTGAGATTATAAAGTTACCGTTTAGAGACAACGATAGGAGACATCCACCGTGCCCCAGGAAAAAGTAACCTTTTCCTTTGGAAAAAACTGGGCGCAGTTCATCAAAGCAAATTTTTCTGAAGAACGCATTGCAATCGCCCAGCAGCATCTTTTGAAATTCTTAGGACTGAAAGATTTGCGGGGAATGTATTTTCTTGATATTGGCTGCGGCAGCGGCATTCACTCCCTGGCGGCGTTTAAGTCTGATGCCCGGCACATTATCAGTTTTGATGTTGACCCTTATTCAGTTGCCACGACACGAAAAATTAATGAGATGTTTGGAAGCCCGCCGCACTGGCAGGTTATGCATGGTTCAATACTGGATGAGCAGTTTATCCGCACCCTTGAGCCGGCGGATATTGTCTATTCATGGGGGGTTTTGCACCACACCGGTAATCTCTGGCAAGCAATCAGGAATGCTGCCACGTTTTTAAAGCCGGGCAGCATTTTTTATATAGCCATTTATGACAAGACCTCCGACACGCCCTACTGGATAGACATTAAAAAAAAATACAATCGGTCAACCTGGGTGGGGAAAAAGCTCATGGAATGTTCGTATGTATGGCGGACATTTTTCAACACAACATCTATAAGCCGTCTCAAGCAGTCAATAAACTATATAAAAAATTACCAGACAAGCCGGGGGATGGCATTCTGGACCGATGTAAAAGACTGGCTGGGAGGCTGGCCCTATGAACCGGCAACCCAGGAAGAGATCTGCGGTTTTTGCGAAGGGACTCTGGGACTCGAGCGGATGAAAGTTAAAACGGGCGAAGCAAATATTGAGTATTTATTTAAAATGAAAAGCAACGCATAGCGCCGGCTACTTCTATGTGTGGCATCTACGGCATTTTATATAAAGATCCGCAACGAACGGTAGACCCGGTGCTGCTCAGGAAAATGGGTGGCGTTCTCAGCCACCGCGGTCCGGATTATAATGGGATATGGACCAATAACCATGTAGGACTGGGTCACACCCGTCTTTCAATTATTGATCTCAGTCCATTGGGCAATCAACCTATGCCCAATGAAAATAAGACGGCGTGGGTTACGTTTAACGGCGAGATCTACAATTTTCCCGAAATTAAAGACTATCTCATTACAAAGGGTCATCAATTTCGTTCCCGCACTGATACTGAGGTGCTGGTGCATCTCTGGGAAGAGGAAGGAGTTGAGTGCGTGCAGCGTCTGCGCGGCATGTTTGCCTTTGCCGTGTGGGACGAAATGGCCAGGTGCCTGTTTTTAGCCAGGGACAGGGTGGGCAAAAAACCATTGTACTACGCAAATCTGCCCGATCGTTTCATGTTTGCATCGGAGATTAAGGCGATCCTTCAGGACCCGTCATTTGCCAGGCAGGTTGATATTGAAGCAATACACCATTACCTGAGTTATCAATCAGTTCCTTCTCCCTACTGCGCATTTAAAGGAATTCAGAAGCTGCCTCCTGCGCATCGGCTTCTGATAAAAACTGGCGACGAGCAGCCAGTCCGCTATTGGAAGCTGCGGTATACTGATAAGCTCAGAGTCCCGAACGAAACAGCGCAAGTCAATCTTCAGGAGGAGATCATTGAGCGGCTGCGCGAGGCAATAAAAATTCGCCTCATGAGCGATGTGCCCCTGGGTGCTTTTCTCTCCGGCGGCATAGATTCCTCAATAGTCACTGCGCTGATGGCGGAGCTGACAAACCAGCCGGTCAAAACCTTTTCTATCGGTTTTGACTATGAAGAGTATAATGAGCTGCCCTATGCGCGCACGGTGGCTAAGCGCTACTGCACCGACCATCACGAATTTATTGTAAAACCTGAAGCCCTCGCTATTTTGCCCGAGCTGGTATGGCACTATAATGAGCCGTTTGCCGATTCCTCTGCTATCCCTACTTTTTATGTAAGCAAGCTGGCAAAACAGTATGTGACCGTCATACTCAACGGCGATGGCGGGGATGAGAATTTTGCCGGTTATCCGCGCTATACCAACACCGGCGACTATGCGGTCAAGCCTGGCATTGCCTATTGGCTGCAGCGCTGGTTAAAACAACGCAGCTCCCTGTATGCGTTTTTGGACCCGAGCGAGGGGCTGGTGAAGAATGGCCGGCGTTTTGTGGCGCTCAATCAGAAGCGCCTGCTTTACTACTACCGGATTACCCATTTTCATGAGCTGTATAAAATGCAGCTTTATACTCAGGAGATGAAACAGCTCACCCGCGGGATGGTCTCAGTAGATATCATGCTGGATAAATACCGTTCTGCAGAAGCGGCTGACTTTCTTGATGCCACCTTGTCTGTTGATTTCGGATTGTATTTGCCGGACACCTTGATGCCCAAAGTGGATATTGCTTCTATGGCGTATTCGCTGGAAGCCCGTTCCCCGCTCCTTGACCACCCCTTTATGGAATTCGTAGCCCGGATACCAGCAGATCTCAAGCTCAAGAACGGGCAAGAGGGAAAGTATATTTTTAAAAAGGCAGTTGCGCCCTATTTGCCCCGGGAAATTATAAATCGCCCCAAGATGGGGTTTGGCGTCCCCATAGACCACTGGTTTCGCAACGAGCTGAGAGACCTGGTTTTTGATACCCTGCTGAGCGCCCGGGCCATCGAGCGGGGCTATTTCAGAAAATCCTACATTGAGCATATGCTGCAGCGCCACCAGCAGGGAGAACAGTGGCAGTATCTTATCTGGAATCTGCTCATGCTTGAGTTATGGCATCTCATGTTCATTGATGGAACCTTTTCACCTCCGGCAGGCGTCCTATGCTCCCCCGCGTGTTGATGGTTATCCACCAGTTTCGTCCTATAGCCAGCGGTGCAGAAAAGCAAGTCGAGCGGCTTGCCGGCAAACTGGTCAGACTGGGACACCAGGTGTCGGTGTTAACCCAATTGCGCGCCCCTTCTTCGCCTGCGTATGAAATACTTAACGGCGTCGTCGTACACCGCGTCAATTTTCCGCTTTCATACTGGATACATCGTGATATCGGCAAGCAATTCAGATTTCTGGTAAACCAGCGTCAGACGTATGACATCATCCACTCCCATCAATGTTTTAATCATGCCGTGATTGATACGCTTGCAGCTCAGTGGCTTGGGAAAAAAAGCATATTAAAGATAGCGTGTGCCGGCGAAGTTGGCGACCTGAACGTCTTTTCACGATTCAGGGGATTTAAAATGGCACGGGGAATTCTGCATCAAACCGATGCGGTGATTGCCATCAGCGCGGAGATAGAAAAAGAACTTTTGCGCTACGGGTTCCCTGCCCAGCGTATTTATCGTATCCCAAATGGAGTTGACACAGAGGAGTTTGCCAGGCGTCGGGCTTTTCCCGATCGGTCAAAAATTATTTTTATTCTCATCGGCCGACGCACGCCGCAGAAAGGCATAGATATTGCGTTTAAGGCTATGCGGGTGTTATTGCAAAAGAACATCAATAATATTGAGCTGCGGTTGTATGGGCTTGATTATCCCGAATATGACTACCGTAAAATGGCGCAAGAATACAGCGTGCAGGCCGTGGTGCGATTCTATCCTCATACCGAAGAGATTCAGTGCGTCTATCATGATGCCCACTGTTTGATTCTCCCCAGCCGGGCAGAAGGCCTATCTAATGTATTGCTTGAGGCCATGTCGTTGGAACTGCCGGTTATCGCCAGCCGCATCAGCGGCACGGTGGACGTTGTGGCGGATGAGAGAAACGGTATCCTCATTGCCCCTGAAGATTCCGAAGCCCTGGCAGCCGCTATGGAACAGGTGATAACAAAGCCAGAGTTAGCGTTTCTTTTGGGGAAAAACGCACGGCGGCACATTATTGAAAAATTTTCTCTTGATGAGGTCGCGCAAAACTATTCACATCTTTACCAGAGGCTTTGTGAGCAGGGACGATAGGTTTTTAAGCAAGTTGAAGCGCGTGCATCGCAGCGTCAGTGAAGAGGCTGCCGGAAGCGCAGTTCGCTATTGGGTGCTATTGAGCGGCCGTATTCTGTATTTTATATTCGGCAAAACCGTCGTTGCGCGCTGTTTTTATTATATTCGCAATACGGTGCGGTATTTCAGGCGCGATGATTTGATCACCTGGTATGTCTTTTACTGGTTGGTATTTTCCCGCCTCCTCATTAAGAGGAGATTTGCCAATGGTGTTAAAAACAAAAGGTCCTCTCTTAACGGGCAGTGCTGAATAACAAATATTTGTCTGCTCCAGGTAATGTTGCCGCGCTATGAGCACATCCTCCCTGCGATCGCTTGGCATTATAGCGGTGATAACCGCAACTACGTATCTTGCAGCCATTCCCCTGTTACGGATCCTGGGAAGCTGCCCCCATCCATTAATAACGGATATAACCGCGCAGGAATCGGGAGATATTCATGATTTTTATTGGAAGATAAACCAGGTTACTATCGCGCGGGCGAACATTCAGGATTCATTAACAGTACAGTTTATGCATAGTGTGCCAAATTTTAGCTTTTACTCTATAAAAACAGCGCCTGACGGTAACTGGAAAAAGCTGGATGGCGATACCGCGATAATGTTAACGCCGGATAGCGGCCGGTCGTCTTTTTTTATTAAAGCAACAAACCTGTTTGGCGCCGAAACAGCCTCTTTTTATTATACCGTTGCCATAAGAGATAACCGGCCCTCTGTCACGCCGCATGTTTCCTGCAGGACTCTGCGTGATATTCCCTTCAGGTTTGAACAGTTCGCCACCCCAGACATGAACTATTTACAGACGCAGACCGCTCCTGTTGCAGCCTCAACGACTGATGAGTGGCAGAAATATCTCGCCCTGCGCTCATGGGTTAACGCCACCGTTCCGTTTGGCAACCCCCGCAGAGATTCAAACTGGAACGCCGCAGAAATCCTCAAAGAGATACGCGAACGCCGTGGAGCAGCTTTTTTATGCGATGAGCATGCAGCAGTATTTGTGGGTGCCTGTATCAGCAATGGCCTCAATGCACGCATGGTTTATCTCAGGAGCGAAACAGGCAAGGGCCACTACGCGGCAGAGGTGTGGTCTAATCAGCAGCAAAAATGGGTTTATATGGATCCGCTCTATGACTTCAGCTATTGCGACAACGCCGTCTGTTATACAACGCTTGATCTTCACAACCTCTATCTTAAAACCCGGCATGGCCGTTCTCAAACCCCGCGGGGCTTTTTCCCTAATCAGGATTATTTGAATTTATTTTCCGCATTTCAAATAATTATGGCAAATGATTTTCTCTCTCATCCGTATCAGAGTGTATTTGATATCATTAGCGGCAGAATAAAGACGTTGCGCTGGCTGGATGCCGACACTCCCCGGCTGAATAAATGGCGTGTCGCAGGGGAGCTAATCCTGTTTTATTATGTTCCTAAAATTGGCAGGCCTTTGATATTGTGTGCGGGTTTTAGTGCTGCGATGATAGTGATTGCGGGTGCGGCACGAAAAAAAACGAAACGGGATGTGGTTCTGACATGAAACCGCGCATCCTCATGATCATCTCTTTTTTTTATCCACACCTTGGCGGAACAGAACAGCAGGCCCTGAGGCTTGCAGAACATCTGGTCAAGCGCGAGATACCGGTCTGCGTTCTTACCAGAAAGTTTAAGGGTATTCCTGCTCATGAAGTAATTCAGGGCATACCGGTCTATCGCTCAATCTATACGCTTCCATGGGGCAAATGGTTTGCGGTGACCTATATGCTGTCAGTATTCTGGTTTCTTCTCCGCAAACGGCATACCTACGACATTATCCACTGCCATCTTTTACAGGGTTTTCATTCAGTTGTCGCCGTAATAGTCAAAGCGCTTTTCGGGAAAAAGGTAATCATAAAGGTCGGGGCAACCGGACTGTTGAGCGATTTTTTGATGATGCGAGAAGTTTTTGGGGGAGATTTTTTATTAAAAAAAATCAAACGCGTGGACAAACTTATTACCGTATGTTCCCAGTCCACTGCCGAGGCGCTGCAACACGGATTTGCCGCCCGCCAGATTGTCCAGATTCCTAACGGTGTGGATACCAATCAATTCCAGCCGTGTTTATCATCTGATAACCGTAACAGCATCACTTTTGTCGGCAGACTGGATCATATGAAGGGTGTTCATATTCTGCTTGAGGCATGTAAGAAACTTAAAATGCAAGGATTGAACCCACCGGTCAACATTGTTGGTGACGGGCCGGAAAGAGAAGCGCTTAAAAACTTTGCAATGCGCTTAGGGCTGGCAGATGTCGTAAATTTTCATGGAGAGATAGCTGATATTAGACCGTTCCTGAAAAGATCAGCGATGTTTGTACTCCCGTCTTTTTCCGAGGGGTTGTCCAATGTGCTGCTTGAAGCAATGGCCTGCGGTTTGCCGGTTATCGCAACCCGGGTAGGCGGGAATATGGATCTTATCCGTGATGGCGAGAATGGTATTCTGGTGGATTCGGCAAATGCCGAACAACTATTTGAAGCGATAAAAACTGTTTTGCAGGACAAAAATCTTGCGGAAAAGCTCGGCAAAAAGGCCCGCAAGACCGTTGAACAAAAGTTTTCCATGGAAGCAATTACCGATCATTATGTTTTATTATATAACGAGTTGAGCGATTCCAACATATCGTAACTATTTGACAGATACCGGCATTAATGATATTTATGCTATCTGGCGCCTGTAGCTCAGCAGGATAGAGCAACGGCCTTCTAAGCCGTGGGTTGGGGGTTCGAGTCCCTCCAGGCGCGCCAGAAAATGACTGATATGCAACTTCCAAAGAAATAAAAACTATATTCAATAATTCGATGTGATGGTGGGTGTAGCTCAGTTGGTTAGAGCACCAGGTTGTGGCCCTGGTGGCCGAGGGTTCGAGTCCCTTCACCCACCCCATACACGCGCCCGTAGCTCAGTTGGATAGAGCGTCGGACTTCGAATCCGCAGGTCGCCCGTTCGAGTCGGGCTGGGCGCGCCAAGCGATTACAATGGGTTAGATGCCTTACTGCACGATGTCTAACCCATTTTTTGTAGTTCTTCTTATAGAGTTCTAAAAAAACAACAGGTATGCCTAAATATAGGATCAATTATTTCAAGATTTTTTATCCTGTCAAAGGGGAAGTTTTTTCTTTTTGGCCCCCAGGGAACGGGCACATCAAACCTGTTTCGCCATATGTGGCAAGACTCTGTATGGATTGATTTATTGCCGCCCGATCTCTTCTGTTCATATCAGGCGCGCTCGGAATGCCTGCGAGGCTTAACCTGAAATAAAAGTTACCACTAATCTTCTTACTATTTTTTATTTTTTAATACAGATTACTAACGAGATGAAAAATCGAGCCGATAAGTTCAAGAAATTTTAATAGAAAGGCGGTAAAAAACATGTCACCAATTGGCGGGTATGATTTACTCTATAGCGATATAACGGTAAAGTTAACTGACGGTTCTATTATAAAAGGCAAGGTTAATCATGGCCATGATTTCAAACGATTGTCAGATTATATAAAACTCTCTTCGGACAAATTTATCACTATTATTTCAGAGGAAACACCTGATAAGCCAAAGAATGTGCGCGTAATTAACAAAGACCACATAGTATGGGCTGACCTGGAATAACAGTCAACTGCCCGAAGAGCGCTCTGTTTCCTCCATAACTCATCAAGTAACATTATCTCTATTCTCCACCCTTCATAAAACTTTTTGTCAGAACCCCAAACCGTGCCCGATTTCTTTATTCCATGACCAGTCAAAAGTGAGCATAACAAGAGGTTGCTGTCCCTTCATAACCCTCAGGGCATCGGCTCACCCGTTCCCATTGACGCATTCCTTTATGAGAGCTTTTGTAACGGTCATTGCGAAGATATGTGAAGGCAGGATATATAACTTGTTTACCAGAACGTAATTTTCCGATTGCGCCGGGTAAAAAATACAGGTAATTATACACTTTTGACATGCAGCTTAAGCACGCGATCGGGTAGCACAATATGACAACGAAAAAGAGTAATTATCACAAAGGAAAATTGCGCATCGGGGACAACTGGAATGCGATCACCATTATAGCTCTTTCGCAAACTAATCCGCTGAAAGCAATAGCGGAATTCGTTGAGAATAGTATTGATGCCCGTGCAAAAAATATCACGATTATTCGCGGGCAGGCACACGGCGAGGCGTTTCTGAAGATCATTGATGATGGAGAGGGCATTCAACGCACCGATTCAGGGCTTCCCGACTTTGCCTATGTTGCAACCCACATTTGTGATTCAATTAAACGTCAAATGAAGGCTCACGGGGTCAAGGGCATTCAGGGTGAATTCGGCATTGGGCTTCTCAGCTTCTGGACAGTAGGGGAAGAGCTGATTATGACCACAGCCGGCAGCGGCGGAAAAAATTACCAGATGCGCATGTCAAAGGGCGATCCCGGCTACACAGTTCAAGAAAAACGCACGTTGTTGCCGGTTGCGGGCGTTGAGCTGGTCATAAAGCCCTTGCTGCCAGGTGTCCGGCAACTCAGCGGAGAAAAAATCCAGTGGTACTTAGCATCAGAACTGCGGGACAGAATTCGCGCGAGCGGGGTAAAGATAAAGGTTATTGACCACAGATCACGCAAAGAGTTTATGGTTGAACCCCGCGAATTTACCGGACGATTGCTGCATAACTTGGGACCTATACCGGCCCCTCGGGGTGATGTATATATTGAACTTTACCTGGGCGAACCGGAAAACCAGGGACATATCAGCCTGTACCGGTCAGGCACGCGAATTTTTGAAGATATGCGAGAGCTTGACGTGTTTAACCATGAGCCGTGGTCATCACCTTATTTACAGGGAATTATTGATGCGCCATTTCTCAATATAACGCCGGGAACGCGCAGCGGGATCCTTTATGATGACGCATTACAGGAGTTATGTGGCGCGCTGGCTTCCGTCGAGCAGCAGCTCATTGATATTATTGACGAGCAGCGCCGGGCCGAGGAAGAACGCGCCAGTGCAAAAATTTTACGCTCTGTCCAAAAAGCCTTAAAGGAGGCAGTCCTTTCGTTGCCGGCAGAAGAATATGACTGGTTTGATATACATGTCCAGAGCCAGCAGCGCTCAGCAAAATCACGGGCCGGTCAACCCGAGATTCTGGGGGACACTGCTGCCGCTGTCCCGGTGGCGAAACCCAGCAGGAGTGTTCAGAAGCAATTTTTCGAATATGCCGGTCCGCTTTTCAGTGTCAGGATTATACCCCAGTCATGCGTCATTCCGGTGGGTGAGACAAAAACATTCCGGGCCTTGGCACGGGATCGGAACCAAAAACCGGTAGAAGAGAATCTTGCTTTTCTCTGGGAAATTCTGGAAGGCGAGGGAAAACTGGAATCAAGCGGCAGCGAAATAGCGGTTTTCACCGCATCGCAAACCCCCGGCCTTATTAGAATCATGGTAACTGCAACCCAGGGAGAAATAACCTGCTGCGGAGAGGCAATCATTACGGCAACAGAATCGCTTGTTACGGAAAACACCAAAACGCCGACACTTCATCAGGGACTACCCGGTTATACCTATAAAAAGGCGCCGGGCGAACTGTGGCGGTCATATTATAATGAGGAACAGAACGTCATCGTCATCAACAATGGCCATCGGGATTTTGTGTTTTCGTCAAAAAACAAAGCCCTCAAAATACGCTATATTGCCCGCCTGTTTGCCAAGGAATTGGTGCACAAGAATTTCAAAGGCATTCCGCCTGCTGAACTGCTGGAGCGCATGATCGAACTTACCCTTTATATGGAAGAGAATCTTTAGCTTTCAGGCAAAGAAGCTTGATCCGCACATCAATCCTTCCCTTTTTCCCGCATACCCTGCAGCCCGTTTATTACCGTCAAATATTAAATATTCTGGAAAAAAGGATTTTCAATAAGACAATAAGAACAAGCCTGCGGTCTGGATAACGAGGTACGCACAGAGGTGTTTATAATAAATAAAAAAACCCTCAACACTAATGTTTTATTTTAGTGCCGAGGGTATAAAAGGTATTTATATTATTCCATGTCCCCAAAGATGGAGGAGGGGGAACCATCAATAGGGACATTACGAAAGGAGTTGAATCACTTTCTAATTAATTAATAACACGTTTTTAAGATTTAGCAAGGGTAAGGTAACAATTTTTTTTTGAAACACTCTCGCATGGCTTTTAACTTGCTAAAGACCAGGGCCTATGATAAATATTTTAGCCCGATTACCCCTCGCGCAGGCTCTGTTCGGCAGCGAAGGGGGGCATCCCCGGTTAGAAGACACAGCGGTTTTATTAAAGGATTTGTATCTATGGAGAAGGTCTATAACCCCCACGCTATTGAGGAAAAATGGCAGCGCTCGTGGGAACAGAATAAAGTATTTAAGGTCAGCGAAGACCCGGGCAAGAAAAAATACTACCTTCTTGAAATGTTCCCCTATCCGTCAGGCCGGATCCACATGGGGCACGTGCGCAACTATACCATTGGCGATGTTGTGGCGCGTTTTATGATGATGCGCGGGTATAATGTGCTTCATCCCATGGGATGGGATGCTTTCGGCATGCCGGCAGAAAATGCGGCCTTGCAGAGCAACACTCATCCACATGACTGGACGTACCAGAACATTAACACCATGCGGCGCCAGCTCAAGCGGTTGGGTTTCAGCTACGACTGGGATCGCGAGCTCGCGACCTGCGATATTATCTACTACAAGTGGGAACAATGGCTGTTTCTCAAAATGTATGAACGCGGCTTGGTATATCGGCGTAAATCGCTGGTGAACTGGTGCACATCATGCCAGACCGTGCTTGCCAACGAACAGGTTGAAGCAGGGCTGTGCTGGCGCTGTAAAAACGAGGTGGGCCAGAAGGAGCTTCCGCAGTGGTTTTTTCGCATCACCCGCTATGCTGACGAGCTGCTTGCCGGACTTGATACGCTTACCGGTTGGCCGGAACGTGTTACCACCATGCAGCGCAACTGGATCGGCAAAAGCTACGGCGCTGAAATAGATTTTCCCATTGAAAATACCACCCGAAAGATAACGGTCTTCACTACCCGGCCCGACACCCTGTATGGCGCCACCTTCATGAGTTTAGCTCCGGAGAATCCTCTTGCCCTTGAGCTGGCACAGGGGACACCCCAGGAACACAGTGTTCGCGTTTTCATCGAGCGCATCCTGAAACAGGATAAAATTGTGCGCTCTTCAGAAGATCTGGAAAAAGAGGGGGTTTTTACCGGCTCCTACTGCATTAATCCGGTTACCGGCTTTAGAATGCCGGTTTATGTAGCAAACTTTGTACTCATGGAATACGGCACCGGCGCAGTCATGGCGGTGCCTACCCATGACCAGCGCGATTTTGAATTTGCAAAAAAGTATAATTTGGACTTAATTGTCGTCATTCAACCGGAGAATGAATGTCTGGATCCCAAAACCATGACCAGCGCCTATGTTGATGACGGCATTATGGTCAATTCGCGGCAGTTTAATGGTATGAAGAATACCGAAGCCATGGAAAAAATTACCGCATACCTCAGTGAACAGAAGATCGGCAGAAAGGCGGTCAATTTTCGCCTCAAGGACTGGGGGATTTCCCGGCAGCGTTACTGGGGAAACCCTATCCCTATAATTTATTGCGATATCTGCGGCACGGTGCCGGTTCCGGAACAGGACCTTCCGGTGGTGCTGCCCAAAGCGGTCACCATTACCGGCATGGGGCAGTCGCCACTTGCGAGCTGTCCGGAATTTGTTAATACCTCATGTCCGGCATGCGGGAAGCCGGCACAGCGCGAAACCGATACCATGGATACGTTTGTAGAATCGTCCTGGTATTTTGCGCGGTATGCCTGCCCGGAGTTTGACCGGGGACCGCTGGATGTGGAGCGCGTGCGGTACTGGATGCCGGTTGATCAGTATATTGGGGGTATTGAACACGCGGTGCTGCATCTGCTCTATGCGCGTTTTTTTACCAAGGTATTGCGTGATCTGGGGCTGGTGGCCGTCAATGAGCCGTTCGTGAATCTGCTGACGCAGGGCATGGTATGTAAGGAAACGCAGCGTTGCCCGTCCCATGGCTGGCTCTATCCCGAAGAGGTTGACCATGGCAGGTGCCAACAGTGTGGAAAACCGGTTGAGGTGGGCAGAACCGAAAAAATGTCCAAATCCACCAAGAATGTGGTTGACCCTGAGCAGCTTATCTGCAAATACGGGGCGGACACGGCGCGGCTGTTTTGTCTGTTTGCATCACCGCCGGAAAAAGACCTGGAATGGAGCGATCAGGGGGTTGAGGGTGCCTACCGTTTTCTATCCCGGGTGTGGCGACTGGTCAGCGAGTATGGCGCAGAGCTCAAAACCGCAAGCCGGATTCCGGAAACTGACACAGAAGATGCGACACTCAGGAATCTCCGGAGAAAAACCCATCAGACCATAAAAAAAGTAACCGAGGACATTAGCGACCGGTTTCATTTCAATACCGCAATCAGCGCCGTGATGGAGCTGGTCAATCTGTTGTATCAGATTAATCCCCGCTCTATCCAGGATCAGCAGGTATGGTCTATTTTCAGGGAAGCGGTGGAAACGGTCATTCTGCTGCTGTCGCCGATGGTGCCCCATCTCTGCGAAGAACTGTGGCAGGAACTCGGCAATCCGGACACGATTATTAAACACGGATGGCCTCTCTTTGACGCCACGATTGCAGAAGCTGATGAAGCGGTGATCGTCATTCAGGTGAACGGAAAGCTGCGCGGCCAGATAACGGTCAATGCGCGCGCTTCGGAGGAAGACGTTAAAGAGCGTGCGCTGGCCTGTGAAAAAGTAAAACCCTGGGTTGCGGGAAAGGCTATTAAAAAAATTATCACCGTGCCGGGCAAACTGATAAACATCGTGGTGGCATGATGAAGCGAAAAACATTACTCTGGATGTGTCTGGTTGCGACCGCTATGCTGTTTGTTGCGGGGTGCGGATACCGTCGTGCCGGCAAAGATAACCCCGTGCTTCTGGGCATTAATACCATTGCCGTTCCCTATTTCAAAAATGACACTTTTGAGGCGGGCATTGAGGCAATTTTTACCACGGTATTTGCCAATGAATTTATTAACAGCAAACGCCTGCAAGTAGTCCGCATTGACGACGCCGACGTGATACTGCGCGGAACGATTAAAAATTTTCGGGAACAGGTAATTTCCTATAATCAAGATCGGAAAGCACTGGAGTATCGGGTGGTTGTGACTTTGGACCTGAGCCTTGAAAAGCGCGACAGCGGTGAGATCCTGTGGAAACGAAAACGGCTTGCAGACAATGAAGAATACCAGGTGAGCTCATACATAACAGTGACACAAACAGAGAAAACGGTTGCATTGGAAAAAATCGCGCAGAATCTGGCTAAAAAAGTCTATGAGAGCATCATACAGGGCTTTTAAATCATGTATTTCTGTTTTATCCCCGCCGTATCATGCTAACACCCGAAATGTTGCGAAAACAAGTTTATTCCGGAACTATTGCGCCGCTCTACTGTATATACGGTCCGAATTCCGCGCTTATTGACAAGACGGTTGCCACCCTTTACGCCGCAATCTTTGGTTCTGCGAAAACGGATTTTGACTTTGACCATTTTGATGCAGACGTCCATGATCCCGAGATAATTCTCAATGCTGCCCAAACGCGTCCCCTCCGTGCTTCTAAACGCTTGGTTGTGGTAAAACGCGCAGAAGTTTATAAAACAACCCAGTGGGGAATATTTAAACATTATTTTACTAAGCCATCTGCCCAGTGCTGCCTTGTGTTTGTTGCTCATGCAGAAAAACACGACAAGCTGCCATGCGGCGAAAAACTTGCAAATATTTTTCTGAAATCAGGGGCAGCAGTTTTTTGCGGCAACCCCAAAAAAGAAGCGCAGGGACAGATCATTGAAACTGAATTAAAAAAGTGCGGAAAAAAAATTGCCCGGGATGCGCTCGATTTTATGGCAGAGGCTATCGGCGGAGAGGGATTGAAGGTTCAGCAGGAGCTTGAAAAGCTGGTGCTATTCTGTGCTGACAAACCGCTTATTACCCTTGAGGATGCCATGGCAGTGGTATGCGGCACTGAACAGGTTACCATATTTAATCTTCTTGATGCAATTGCAGCCGGGAACACTGCCGAGGCTTTAAAATATATTAATGAGTTGCTGGATCGCGGTCAGGATCCGCTGCCAATGCTGGGGATGATTGCCCGCCAGTTCAGGCTTATTGCTGTGGCCGGGGAAGCGATTCGGGAGGGGAAAAAGGCTGCACAGATAACAGCCGCTCTAAATGAGTTTGACAGAAGTGTCTACCGCGGAAGGGGCTATCAGCAGTGGCAGGTTGAAAAATTTATAAAACAGGCGCACCGATGGCCAATCAAAAAACTTGCCAAAGCGTTTGATGAGATTTCTGTTGCCGACGCACAGCTTAAGTCAAGCCGCATAGATAAACGGCACCTCATGGAACGGCTTGTCTTTGCGCTTGGCGGTTGTTAGGTTCATCCGGCCTGCATCAGGGTATTTGCTTTTCTGGCCAGGCGGGAAATTTTTCTCGCTGCGGTTTTTTTGTGAATTACGCCTTTGGAGGCAGTCTTTGAAATAGTGGACATTGCGGACTGAACAGCCTTCTGGACTGCAGGCTGGTCCTTGCTTTCTAAAGCGGTGAACAAAGACTTGACGCTGGTCTTTAATTTCGAACGAATTATTTTATTGCGCAGCCGCCGTTTTTGATTTTGCCGATGTCGCTTTAATGCTGATTTGTGGGTTGCCAAAGTCGTCTCCTTTATGATTAAATAAATTTTATGTAGGCATACTAATAATTTTTTTTTGCATTGTCAAGTAGTTATATGGAAATCCGGTATACCTGCTTTGACACCCCTTTGGGATGGTGCGGCCTCATTAAGGGCACAACAGGGCTTTTGAGAATTCTATTGCCTGAGCCGCACAAAGATTCTGTATTAGATAAAATCCTCTCTCTGTATCCGCTGTTTTCGGTATATGCGCCGGAAGATTTTTTGCCCGAACAGAACGCGCTGGGTATTTATTTTTCCGGCGGCGGACTTGATTTCCCTTTTACCCTCGATTTTACTGGCGCTACTGCTTTTCAAATAGCAGTATGGAAGGCGATAAAAAAAATTCCCTACGGACAGGTCAGAACATATCAGTGGGTTTCTACAAAGATACGGCATCCTCATTCAATGAGAGCAGTAGGGAATGCATTAGGAAAAAATCCATTTCCCATCGTTATCCCCTGTCACCGGGTTATACGCGAGGATGGCCGGCTGGGAGGGTTTTCCGCGTCGCAGGGTCTCAAACTGAAAATTGCGTTGCTGGAACTGGAGGGGGTTAAGCTCCATCCCCGGCAGCTCCAGTTCACATGAAATAACATTAAAGCATTAACCGTGTTTGACGCTGAGAATGGAATTGATGGCACGACAACAGATTGATTGGCAGGCGATCGAGAACGAGGCGGTTGAGCTCTTGAGCCGGTATATACAGATTAATACCATTAATCCGCCGGGTAATGAGCTGGCGGGAGCCCTGTTTCTCAAGGAGATTTTGGCACATAACGGCATTCAGGCGGATGTGTATGAGTCCGACACGAACCGCGGTAATTTAGTAACCCGTTTTATGGGCGACCGCGATGCTATTCCGGCAGTTCTGCTCCTGCATCATATTGATGTCGTGCCGGTTGAAGAGGATAAATGGCTACAGCCGCCATTTTCGGGATGCGTGGTGAATGGCGAGATCTGGGGACGGGGAGCACTGGACTGTAAATCATTGGGGATTATGCAGCTCATGGCGTTTGTGCTGCTCAAACGCCAGGGATTATTTCCGGAAAAGCACATCGTGCTTGCCGCTACCGCCGATGAGGAAGCAGGCAGCACGTGGGGGGTTGGCTGGTTCATGCGCCACATGCCGGATAAACTCAAGGCCAGATATGTCATAAACGAAGGGGGAGGTCTGGGGCTTGCTACCAAACGCGGCAATGTGCATTTTTGCCAGGTGGCTGAAAAAGGGGTGTGCTGGGTGCGCATCACATTTTCGGGCACGCCCGGCCATGCTTCGCTTCCGCATGCAAATAACTGTGTGGTAGAGATGGGCAAAGCCATTGAAGCGCTGTCCTCGTATGAGTCAGCCTGGGTGGTTACCGAGCCGGCGGAAAAATTTATAAGAGGACTTGCGGCAGCACAGGAGTTTGTGTCCGCGGCTGAATTTTTGCAATTGTTAGACCCGACCTCATGTAGTTCTGTCTGGGGGCGGCTACCCGCAGGCATTATTCAGCAGGTGCTCAATGCCTCGTTAAGAAACACCTTTACCCCGACTATCGCAAAAGCGGGGACAAAAACCAATGTGATACCGGCAGAATGCTTTTGTGAAATAGACTGCAGAATGCTTCCCGGCGTGAAACCACACGAGATACAACAAGCAATCAGCGACATCCTTACCGCCAGAGGTTGCAAAAATTTTACCATCACGATGCTGCACACCTCGATGCCTTCTTCATCGCCCCTGGACACTCCCCTGTACCGGGTAATTGAAAATAATTTAAAAAAACATGACCCGACCGCGCTGCTCATTCCCTATATGTCCTCCGGGGCGACCGATTCACGGTTTTTTCGCGAGCACGGAATAGTCGCATACGGCATGCAGATGGAATCATCGCTTGAATCAATGGAGCGCATGCACGGCCATAATGAGCGTATTTCAATCGCAAACCTGGTCATGGGAATTAAGGTGCTTTTTGACACCATGCGTGAATTCTGCGTTTAGGCAGTTTGTGTTGCCGGCGCCGGTCTCCGTACTTTTTTCATTGACATATGCCGGGTTTGCTTTAAAAATGAACAAAAAAGAAATGTTTTATGTTACTAATCATGGAACCAGGGCCATAACTTTTAAAACATGCTTTTTGTATTTAAGGTATGCCGCGTTAGCGTTTTTTAATATTCAGGGGGTTATATGATTGGAAAGCAAATCCGTTTAGAGCGCATCATTAATCGCAATTCAAAGAAAACCGTTATAATCCCAATGGACCATGGCGTGACCATTGGGCCGATTGCGGGGCTTGTGGATATGAAGAAGACGGTCAACGCCATTGCTGAGGGCGGTGCCAATGCGATTGTCATGCATAAAGGGCTGGTTGCCAATGGCCACCGGGGAAGCGGCAAGGATGTGGGGCTTATCATCCATCTGTCTGCAAGCACAAAGCTGGCGCCGGACCCCAATGCAAAAATGCTCGTGTGCACGGTGGAAGAAGCCATAAAACTGGGCGCCGATGCAGTTTCCATTCATGTGAATATTGGCGCTGATGATGAAAAAGAGATGCTGCGCGACCTTGGCCAGGTAGCCCGGGAGGCGCAGTCGTGGGGAATGCCGCTGCTGGCAATGATGTACACGCGGGGCAAAAAAATAAAAAATGAGTTTGATGTGAGCGTGGTTAAGCATGCGGCGCGGGTTGGTGCAGAACTGGGAGCAGATATTGTTAAAGTGCCGTATACCGGTTCTCCCGAAACATTCAGCGATGTCGTAGCCGGCTGTTTTGTGCCGGTGGTGATTGCCGGCGGCGAAAAGATGGAAACCGATGCGGATATATTACAGATGGTGCGGGGCTCTCTTGATGCCGGGGGCGCAGGGGTGTCAATCGGCCGGAATGCATTTCAACACCATACGCCGGAGCGCATAGTAAAAGCAATCAGCCTGCTGGTGCATGATGACTGCTCGGTGAAAGAAGCAAGCAGCGTGCTGAAGGAAAAACGATGAAACAAGTCTGGGTAAAAGTTGATCCCTGGGACAAGGCGCTGGCAATAGCAGCACTTGAAAGCGGCGCTGAAGCCTTGGTGCTTCCGCCCGGCTGCAGCGCGGAGGCAAAAAAGTTGGGGGTCATTCGCACGGTTGCCGACGATGGGGATATGCAATTAGGAAAGGATATTGTGCAGGCAGAAATAACCTCAAAGGAGGATGAAGTGCGGATAGCGCGGCTTTCTCCGGACAAGCCAGTCATCATCAAAACCCGGGACTGGACCATTATTCCTCTGGAAAATCTTATTGCCCAGCGAAAGAATATTTTCCTTGAAGTAACCACCCGCGCTGAGGCGCTAACCGCGATCGGCATTCTTGAGCGGGGTGTTGACGGAATAGTGATACACACGCATAATGAATCAGAATTGCGCAGCATCATAAAAGCAGTTACGGGAAGCGCCGAACGAATTAATCTGATTACGGCTGAAATCACCCGAGTAATCCCCTTGACACTGGGCGATCGGGTCTGTATTGACACCTGTTCTTCCATGGGCACAGGGCAGGGCATGCTCATTGGCAACAGCAGCAGCGGTTTGTTTCTGGTGCATGCAGAATCAGTTGAGAACCCGTATGTTGAGCCGCGCCCCTTCCGGGTTAATGCCGGGCCGGTTCATGCCTATGCACGAGTTCCCGACGGCAAAACGCGCTATTTGTCTGAGCTCAAGGCGGGCGATGGCGTGCTCATCGTCAATGCCGACGGCACGACCGAACAGGCGGTTGTGGGACGGGTGAAAATTGAGAGGCGCCCGCTGGTATTTGTTGAAGCTGCGGTGAACGATAACCTTTATACGGCAATTCTCCAGAATGCGGAGACCGTTCGTCTCACTGCTCCCGACGGCACGCCGGTTTCCATCGTGGAACTTGCCCAAGGCAGCGAAGTCCTGATGTTCACGGAAGAAGCGGGAAGGCATTTTGGCATGAAAGTGGAAGAAACGATAACCGAAAAATAAGCGCGCCGCCGGTATTTGTGGTAAAGGATAGGAAGCCCGTTCAAAGATGTTTTGAACGGGCTTCGTTAATTACCAGAGGCCAGATAGTAGTATTATACAAACTGATTATTGGCGGTATTGAGACGCTCCTTGGTGGTTTTCAAGGTTGAGGTAAGAACCGCGCCGATGAGCAGCAATATACCGCCTAAAATAAACGACCAGGTAAAACTCCCCTGGCTGCTTGCCTGAAGCATTTGCGAAATACGGCTCAGTACAAATCCGCCAACTCCCCATGCCGTAAATAGAATTCCATAGTTAATGCCAAAGCTTTTAAGACCCCAGAGATCCTTACAAAGCGAGGGGAACAGGGAAAGATTGGCGCCGTAATTGAAGCCGATAAAGGTCGCCAGAAATAATGTGAGAAAGGCGCTGGGATGCTCGGTGCCGACCACGGGAATGGCGATAAACATGAGAACCGCTTGGAAGATGAGCATGATAAACACCGTATAACTTCTGCCGATTTTATCTGAAATCATGCCCGAGATAATACGCCCGCCCGCATTACCGATCGCCATGATTGCCACTGCCACAAATGCGGCGTCAGGCATGCTTTTCTTTGCAATGCCGGCTATGCTGCTGATCACCATCAGACCAACGCCTGCGCCAATAAAATATACAAACCACAGAATCCAGAAATTCGTCGTTGCCATCATCTCGGTCGCGGTGGCGTTAATGACAGCGGTTTTTTGTGTTGCATTACCGCCCACAGGCGCTGCACCTTCGGGGATATACCCTGCAGGAGGATTTACTAAAAGCATTGAAAGACCGCAAACTACGATAAGAAAAGCGATGCCGAAAATCATCATTGAGGTTTGGATGCCGGTGGCTTTGATGAGATATTCAGATAAGGGGGCAATGTAAACTGAAGCAAGGCCAAATCCAGCAACCACCAGCCCGGCAATCATGCCGGTTTTTGCCGGCGGAAACCATTTGAGCGCAGGCGGGGTGGCAGCAGAATAGCCAAAACCAATCCCTGCTCCCGCGAGGATGCCAAAACCAACCACCCAGGCGATGTAAGAATTTGTGGTCGAACACAAAAGCAGACCAATTGCCACCAGTATGCCTCCCATGAACGCAGTCACCCGAGGTCCGAATTTGTCCTGGCATTTTCCTGCAAGGATCATGGAAAAAGCAAAAACCAGACAGCACACGGAATAGGGATCATTGAGCTTTGCTAAATCCCAATTGAAAGACCCTTCAGCGCCGCGTTCTATGGAATCTTTTATTGCACCCTTGAAAATGCTCCACGTGTAGAGAATGCCCAGAGCCAGATTAATTCCGGTTCCCGCAAAGGTAACAATCCATCCTTTGTTTTTAATGGTGTCCGTCATAGTGTTTCTTCCCTTTCCTGTTTTGCCCTTCTCTCTATACCCGCTGTTGCCACCCCAAGCACCAGTTGCACATAATATTAGGCAAAGTCTGGCAATTCTACAAAAACCACAATGTAAATGTCAAAAGGTTTTTTCTTCAGGACTTTCCCAAAAATTTATCACCGAATGTCAGGTAACCCGCATGAGAGTACCCCCAAGAGCTGTTTCACCCCCACCAATAAACTATTTTGGGGCACGTCCTGTTTTTTTCTGCTCCGGGCACAACGAGCTTGACATTGCCAAAATGACCATATAAGTTTTCCTCTATGGATGACACCTTAAAAACTCGTTTAATGAAGCTGCTGATTGAAAAATCGGTGCGCTATAGTGATACCCCTATCTTTAAACTTGCTTCTGGCCGGATGAGCAATTTTTACATTGATTGCCGCAAAGTTACTCATAGTGCAGAAGGAAAGTATCTGATCGGTAACATTATTTTTACTATGATACAGGATCTGCCGGTAGATGCGATCGGCGGGCTGACTCTTGGCGCCGACCCTATTGCAACAGCCGTTTCCTATACCGCATTTCTCAATAAAAAACCGGTTAACTCGTTTGTGGTGCGCAAAGAACAAAAAGAACATGGGCTTAAAAAGCTGGTGGAGGGCGATGTGCAAGCGGGAGACCGCGTGGTAATTGTTGATGATGTCATAACAACCGGAGGGTCAACCATTAAAGCAATCACTGCCGCGCGCGCCGAAGGGCTTGACGTGGTTCGGGTGATAGTTCTGGTTGACCGGGAAGAAGGCGGCAAAGAAGAAATTGCCAGATATATTGACGCAGTTGACGCTATTTTTACTAAAACAGAATTGCTGTATGGCTATAAAACAGCCCATGGATATTAAAACTTTGGCAGCCAGCGGTTAGATCAATTGAGCTGTTTGCAACCAATGAAGAAAAAGATCATTTGCAAGCCATTCCCAGCGACACAGAGCATTATCCGGCGCCCATAAAATCTGTTGGCCAGGGATATCTTCCTCTTTTTCGCCACTCCATGAGTAATAGGGGAAGCGCTGACAGGTTAGCCGCACCATTTTGGGGATTTGAACATCTTCCCGTTCCATAAAAAACCACGTAAGCACCCACAATACTTCTCCAACCGGGCTGAATTTCCACGTCACTTCTTCCTGAATGGTTTCCCTGCCCATGCCCTTCAGTTGGGCCAGCAACAGAGGAATTATATGCTGCCAGGCTGTGGCACTGGTCTCATGACCCACGGCGTGTTCAAGAATTTTCTTTTTAGCGTCAAGCGGAATAAGATTTAAGTCGCTGATAATAAATTTATGAATGTCCTGAAGCACAAGATTCAGATCGGGTTGATGAGAAAGCTTTATGGCCGGCAAATCATCAAGCGCCCGGGCGACAATTCCCGCAGTGGCATAATGATTAAATAATTCTCGCACCCAGTTGGTCAGAATATACCCCTTTGCCGGCGGCATAAGCTCGACTGGAATATGAAATTCCCCCCTGGTTTTAAAATCGTCATGCATTTTTTGGATTAACGAAGGTGCCATAGTTTTCACGATGAGCTAAACCCAAAGCGCATAATGCGCTCGCGTAGTTTGGTCTTAAATGTAGGCAGTGCGATTTTCAGCGTAAGGAGCAGATTATTATTAAAAGCTTTCAGCATCAGATAAAAATAGGACAGCGGCTCAATGAACACCACAGTAAATACATATAGCGCCGCAAGCAGCAGCGCTGCCGCAGGTTTTTGACGATTTCGAATAAAATACTCAACAATTCTGGCGCTTGCCAGCGGAGATATCCTTACTAGTCTGTTTAAAAACGTCAGACGATAGTTAAAATAATTTCTTATTCCCAGATCAATGGACCCCATTTTTTGATGCAGCAAATCATAGATTTCCGTGCCTTTATAAAAAGTGAGGGTAAAAAGCTGGAGTTGAAAAGGTTTGCGTATTTTCTCTAAAACCCGCAGGGTATTAATTTGATCTTCATCCGTCTCAAACGGGTTATCAAGGATAACATCATAATAGCCGCTCACACCGTATTTTCGGGCAATGTTTGTTGCCGCAAGAAACTGTTCGTTGGTGACATGGCGGTGATATACTTCTTTGTTGATTCGCTCGCTGCCCGACTGTAATCCCATGGTAACCCAGGCAAGCCCTGCCGGTTTAAGTATTTTGACTTTTTCCTCGGTAAGATGCAGCGGAGTTGAGCGAACGATGAACGGCCGCTTAATCCACTTCTTGTAGGCGGTGACAAATTCCGCGTGCCATTCCATGCTGTGTGCCAGGAAACAATCATCATGTATATTGACAAGAATTATCTCGGGGAACTGTTTTGTTACCGTCCTGAGTTCTTCAATCACGTTATCAGGAGATCGTTTCCTGATTTTTTTCGTGCCGTAGAGCTTTGATAGAAATGAGTTGCAGCAATACGAGCAGGAAAATGGGCAACCGCGGGAGGTAATGATATTATACGCCTTGCCATCATAGCGGGTATATCGCCTGAAAAGCCGTGTATCCAGCGGCCGTATCGCTCTGCCGTCATAAACATAGCTGTGCGGCGGGAAATGTTCAGGAAAAGGAAGCGCGTCTAAATTATAGATTAGCGGCCGCAGCGAATTGGTCTGCATCTCTGAACCATTTCTAAATGCCAGATTCTGAATATGGTCTATACTGGCGCCTGCTTCAATTGCCTGCGCTGCCTCAAGCACGGTCTCTTCTCCTTCTCCCACGCAGACCATATCAGCATATTCGAGACACTCCTCAGGGTTAATGGTCGGGTGGATGCCGCCAACTATAAACGGGATCTGGGGATATTTTGCCTTTATTGTTTTCCCGATAAAAGCGGCAAACGGAGCTTCATAGCTCATAAATCCACAGCCAATCATCTGCGGCTGCATGTGCTCGATAAAATCAAGCAGCAGGGGTCTTACTGACGGGGTATGATGCGGTAAGAAGAGAATAGCCGACTGGTGTCCCTGGTTGCGAAGAAAGGCGTGGAGATATTTAACGCCAAAATTTTCCGTTGTTGGCAATAAAGAGATAAAAAGCGTTTTCATCCTGTTTCTGCCTTTCAGGGAGACAATTCCGATGCAGCGATACCGGCTACGCTATGGGTTCATGTTCTGTTTTTTTGTGGTATCCCCGTAGTCGGGCAAGTTTTTTGAAACCGCGGCCAATTTTTTTAAAAACAAAAAGCTTGTATCGGGCAATAAAGTTTGCTGCGTCAACATCATATTGTTTATTTTTATCCAGGATTCGCGCAATGCTGTGGGCAAGCATCCCCAAGTCAGGCAGTATGCGGTAGATCTTGATGCGGATAAGAAATTTGTTCAGCCACCGGGGGAGGGCCAGTAGAAACACCAGGTAGGTTTGAATACGGGCGAATCGTTTAATCGTGATAGTCCCCCCCTGAATAAACGAGCGGGCGGTAAGGCCTTCATTGATTTCTTCCACATCTTGCGGTGTGAGAAGATTGTGCTCAAGGGCAATATCAACTATTTTGGTGCGCGGGAAATAGCGCAGAAAATAGAGGCTGAGGCGATTGGGTCTGGTTTCATTGTAGAAAGAAAGCATGTTGATCAAATCATCTTCTGTCTGTGTCGGCAAACCAAGCATATTTTCACAGATGGCAAGAATCCCGGCCTGCCGCAGCAGGGTAATGGCATTTCGAACTTTCTCATTGGTTTCCCTGCGGTTGAGAATATTCTTCTTCAGTTCCTCGTTGAGCGATTGGACGCCCATAATTGCCTGCCAGCAGTTTGCCTCTTTGAGACGGGCAACAACGTCTTCATCAATGAAGTTTACATGGATACAGGCGGTAAAGGGAATATTGATGTCATTTTTATATCCCTCTAAAAATTCAAAAAGCCATTTTTTATTACTTATTAATATCTCATCCCAGAAATGCACAGCAGAAAAGTTGAAGGTTTTCTTTGCCCAGCGCAACTCTGCAAGAACATTTTCCGGGCTTCGCCGGCGCATGAACGTGCCCTTGCCAGGATAAATCACATCCTTATAGAGTGAGTTGTTGCAAAACGTGCACTTGTTGACACATCCCCGGCTGGTTATTGTTATGTACCCTTCGC
The DNA here is from genome assembly GCA_964594075.1 of uncultured Thermodesulfobacteriota bacterium. Taxonomy (GTDB): domain Bacteria; phylum Desulfobacterota; class WTBG01; order CAIYCZ01; family CAIYCZ01; genus CAZQKW01. Next base: position 55,133 of record CAZQKW010000024.1, read on the forward strand.
TAAAAAAGGGCAATGCATCATAAAAAATACCTTTATCGGGGAATGGCAATGCATCAAGGTCTTCAATGAGCGGCCGAACCTCATTTCGAAAAACCTCTGAGCCATATTTTGCCCAAATGTTGGGAATGGTGCGGCAGATTTCCGGTGTTTTCAGATTGTCACAGAGATCCACCAACGCACCCTCACCTTCGCCAATGACTATATAATCAACCGCGGGCTGTTTGATGACGTAATCAGGAACCGAGGATGGATGAACGCCGCCAAATACAATGGGAACATTGACGACTTGCTTTACTTTGTTTGCCAGGCGTATAGCCCAGGGGTAATTGTCAGAAACCACTGAAAAGGCAACCAGGTCCGGTTTATGCGCCTTCACCTCTTCAACGACATCTTCAGTGTAATCAAATAATTTGTGGAGCGTTTTATAATATAAAAACGTGTCGTTAAACAGTTGTGGGTCAAAACACAAGGAACAGGTATGCCCGGCGTTTTTAAGAGCGGCTGAAAGATATTCTATGGAGAGCGTCTCACAGGCAGAAGAAATGAAAACAATGTGCATAGATTGAATATATTACGTTTATATTGATTTTAAAAGCAAGGAAACAGGTGAGAATAAATACGCCTTAAAAATTTTCAAACCACACAATCAAGATTATTTAAGCGCTTTGGTTTTTACTGTTCCCGCCATTTTATTTGCTTGAGCACGTACCTTAAGCGGCGGCCTGACTCTTTTCCTTAAATAACCGTTTAGGCTGTATTTAACCACATTGAGGCCTGCTTTGAAGATCGCACCGATGGTGCTGGGGTTGATAATGAATTTGACTATATAACGCGTTATAATTGATGGCCGCACATAAAATTTTCTATACATCCTTCGGTGGCTATCCATAAGCTGCTCTTTGGTTAACCCCTTGGGAATAAAGACCGGCTCCCAGAAGCCCAGTTTTTTCCACTCCCGATCAAATTCTCCATAAAACTGCGCAGTGTTAAACAGCTCAGCTCCCGGCATGGGCGTACAAAAAGTAACATGAAAATCCTTAAGACCGCTGGTGGTGATAAATTGCGTGGTTTTCTCAATGGTTGCCAGCGATTCGCCAGGACAGCCAATCATGAAATAGCCTCTGGTATGAATGCCCGCCTCATTGGTCTTGCGAATCATTTCAATAACTTTCTCAATGGTGGTTCGTTTCTTGAGGTTATCAAGGATAGTTTGATCAGCGCTTTCAATGCCATACGCTATTTGCCAGCACCCGGCACGTTTCAGCAGCTTAAAGAAATCCTCGGGCATGATGTCGGTGCGCGCCAGACAGGACCAGCTTATGTGATAATTTCGTTTGAGGATTTCTTCGCAGATCTGGGTAACGCGGCGGCGATCAAGCAGAAAGTTATCATCATAAAACATGATATCTCTGACACCGTAAACGTTCACCAGATGTTCTATCATGTGCATGGTTGACTCTGCACTGTGGCTCCGATATTTTTCGCCCATAAAGGGACGAGCGCAAAAGGTGCAGGTGCCATTGCACCCCCGAGAGGTTACCAGCGTGGAAGAGGGAAGCCGTTTATAGCTGTGGGGAGCTGGTTTATAGTATTGGGGAAGCCAGGGTAAGAGATCCCAGGCAGGCAGAGGTAATGCATCAAGATTTTCGATCCGAGAACGCGGGGGCGTCAGGATAATGTTCGAGCCTTCGCGATAAACGATTCCCGGAATTTCACCAAGGTTTCCGTTATTTTTTTTACAGGTAATAATTTCCGGCAGGGTATATTCGCCCTCACTGATAACGCCGATGTCAAAGACCTTGAATTCATCAAGCGTTTCTTCAGGGATTGCGGATACATGAGGACCTCCAATTATTACCGGAGATCTGATTCCCTGTTTTTTTATGGCATTTGCCAGTTCAGCAGCCCGTGTTATAGAAACCGTAGATGCCGTTATGCCAAGGAAGTCAGCATTGGTCTTAATTATATTATTTATGGTATGGGAAAGTTCATAGTTTAGTGCGGGGGCGTCCAAAATCTGCACCGAATATCCCGCACGACGCACGGTCGCGGCTACATAACACAGACCTAATGGCGGTGCCTGGCTGCCAACGGAGGCAAAATTTCCATAACGTTCTTCCAAGGTAACAGGGGGGTTTATAAGCAATAAATCAATTTTCATAAGTTAATTTTTAATATATAATAGTATTCTGTGCAAATTAAATTCAGGGAGATGTTTGTTTTTTAAGCTTTTTTAAGATGTAAGATAAAGTAGCGTTATTTACATTTTCGGGGTATCAGAGAAACGTGAAAGA
>CAZQKW010000025.1:0-55733 GCA_964594075.1 uncultured Thermodesulfobacteriota bacterium
CATTGCTTACTTTTTCCCCGAAAAACTGTAAATAACGCTGGACTTTCTTACATTTAAGATGATAAAGCACAAGCACTCTATCGGACATTACTATATTTTTTTTATGGAAAAATTCCGCGATTCTGGGAACATTTTGTTTATGCCAATTTTTAATGAAATTTAATTATATTAGATTGTTTAAAATAAAGCAAGGAAGTTTAAACACTTTTTCTAAAGCCCCTTTGTCTGCTGCTGGGTTTTTCAGTTTAAGGACCAAAGAGCTGTTACAAATAAGAGAGAAACGCCGTGGAAAATATGAGCAAAATTCCCGAAATTCATGAGCTTGTCTTAGCAAACACGAAAGTGTTTGTTGTCCAAGCCGAAAAAAATGTTCTTATTGATACGGGGTCCGGGCCTCTCCACGAAGAGGTGCTGTTGTTTTTAGAAAAGTCGGGATTTAATTTTGCAACAACAGAGCAGAAGAACCTCCTGCGGAAGGGGACGTATAACACTATTATTACTTTTTTACAGCAAAATAATATTACTGTAGATGCAATTATTTGTACGCATTGCCATAGCGACCATGTCGGCAATCTCAAACGGCTCAAGGAGGCATTGCAGGTTCCTGTGGCAATGCATTCCCTTGATATTCCTGTCGTTGAAGGCAGGGAGGAAATTGCCGCCCCGTCCTTTATTCCTGAAGCAATCCGCAACCATCTGAAAATTGAGCCGTGCATGATTGATCGCGCAGTAAACCATGGAGAAATTTTTTGCCCCGATCTGCAAATAATCCATGTGCCGGGGCATACCAAAGGCAGCATTTGTGTGCTTTACAAAAATCAGGCGCTTATTACCGGCGACTGTGTCGTTGGCTTCCAGGAAACATTTGCGGCCCAGAGTCCCCATGAGCTTAATCCACCCGTGGAAATCTTTAGCATGAATTATCAGCAAGCGTTGCAAAGTTTATCAACGCTGCTTCAATATCAATTTACCGCAATTTTGCCAAGCCATGGAGCCTCCCTATGGGAGCATGGGAAAGACAAACTTTATGCCATGCTCAAGGCGCGTGGCGTGATATAGTAATTCGCTTGCTTTTTTTGTGAGCAGGGGCAATTATGCCAAAACATTCTCATGAGTTTGTAGAAACATATAATGGTTTTATTGGTTTTGGATTTGACCGCAAAACCGACGAGCATACGGTCATCTGTTTTTTGCAGAAATTTTCTGATGACCAGCTTTTAAATATCCTCAGGAAAAGACTGTCTGACGCAGAACTTGCTGAAATTTTTAATCTAATCACCAGACTGCTGAAAGCCCATCTCTCGGAGGACGAGTATCATAACTATTTCTTAAAAGAATGAAGGCGTTGCTGATCCTTGTCAAGATATGTTCCGGCAAGATTTCTTAAGAAACTGAGGGGATCCACAGTCACATGAAGATTATAGACCATATCTGGCAAGTTGGCGGCAGCAGCCTTACTGCAGAGGGTGATGCGGCCATTTATCTTATTGCATGTGATACTGCTGCGGCCCTTGTTGATGCAGGGTGCGGCAGGGGTCATGAGAAGCTGGTGATGAATATTTTGCAGCATCTTCAGCCTGAGACTGAACTCGCGTATTTGTTTTTAACCCACTGTCATTTTGATCATGCGGGCGGTGCATCATTAATAAAAAAACACTTTGGCTGCACCCTTGTGGCACATGAACATGATGCAGTATTTCTCGAATCAGCAGACAGCATAGCCACTGCTGCCCGATGGTATGGCGCAGATATTGCCCCGATTCTCATTGACCATAAAATAACGGAGGCAGAAGAAGTCTTTAAGGTGGGAAATAGCGCCATTCATGCCTTCCATACGCCCGGTCATTCGCCCGGATCACTGGTTTATCTCACCGAGGTTGACGGTAAAAAAGTCCTGTTTGGCCAAGACATTCATGGGCCGCTGCATCCCGAGCTTCGCTCAAATCAGAACGACTATATCAACTCGCTCAAGTTTTTACTGAGCCTTGAAGCAGACATTCTCTGTGAAGGTCATTTCGGAGTGTATCGCGGAAAGGCAGCGGTGCATGATTTCATTGCCTCGTTTTTGCCCTGACTTTTAAAATTTCATTGAACTGAAACAGGTTTTTTAGTACAGTCAACGTTCGCTATACCGATGCTCATAACGACAGAGCAACGGGTGCTGGTGATGTGCATCTGTCAGGGGTCGGATAATTTAATTTCACTTACTGGAGGAATCATGAAAATAATTTTGCTGGGCTCGCCCGGAGCCGGAAAAGGAACCGTATCCAAATTGCTGACAGCACTTGATGGTTCTGTGCACATTTCTACGGGGGACATATTGAGAAATGCAGTCAAAGCAGGAACGCCGCTGGGTAAAAAAGCCAAAGAGTATATGGACCGGGGAGATTTAGTTCCTGACGCATTAATTATGGATATGATGGAAGAACGGTTACAAGAACCGGATTGTGCACGCGGCTTCATACTTGATGGGTTTCCGCGCACTATCCCGCAGGCTGAGGCGCTTGAAAAACTCTTGCAAAAGCTTCACATTGCCATTGATCTTGTCGTTAACATGGAAATCGGCACCCAGGTAGTCCTTGACCGGCTGACGACCAGAAGAACCTGCTCCAATGCAGCATGCCAGGCAATATATAATGTAAAGACCATGCCGCCGAAGGTAGAAGGCATCTGCGACAAGTGCGGCAGTCCGGTCATTCAGCGCAGCGATGAAACAGAAGAAGCCATCCTGAACCGCCTTGCGACATACAATAAGCAGACTGCACCCCTCATTGACTATTACCAGAAGAAGGGAATGTTAAAAACAATAGAGGCAATCAGCAGCGAAACCGTGGTTAATGAAATTAAAAGTGCTTTAAAGAAATAAAACACATTAATTTTTTTCTGTTCCCTGGCTCTCTATGTAAGACGGAGGTTTTTCGCGTGAAGGAATCGCTAAAACCGGGGCTTACATTTGAATTTAAATACACCGTCCCGGAAAATAAAACAGTGCCGTATCTGTTTCCTGAGTCGCCAGAATTTCAAGTTATGCCCACGGTGTTCGCCACCGGCTTTATGGTCGGCTTATTTGAATGGGCATGCATTAAAATGCTCATCCCGCATCTGGACTGGCCGCAGGAACAAACCGTTGGCACCGGTTTTACGCTCAATCATCTTGCAGCAACGCCACCCGGATTGATCATTTCAGTAAAAGTGCGGCTTGAAAAAATTGAAGGTAAGAAACTGGTTTTATCAATAGCAGCAGACGACGGGGTTGACAAAATATCTGAGGCAACCCATGAGAGATTTGTGATTAACGCGGAGGGATTCAACAAAAAGGTTGAGAAGAAAAAAGAAGACGTGTTTGCACGGCTGAGCAATTTTGGCCTTCCCCCAAGCAGATGAAAGCCTGAATAAACCAAACACCCGATTAGATTATTATGCAGGTTGATAACAAAAGCTTTATTAATTCGTAAAAACGGAGATGGGATATTGCAGTAACAAGAAAACGGTTTGGATTTAAGTTAACACGTTTTACCGGTAAAGATATTTGTCCCCTTCATCCCCCTTATTACAAAGACCAGTAAGGTCCGGGCAGAAAGTCTTGCTGATTAGGGCAATTAGGTGGTTTCCTCCATTCACTTACTGATAAGAGGACAATTAAATAGCAACTGCTTTGAGAGTAAAGATACGAGCTATTTTGCCGGCAGATTTGATGTCACCTCTCCGCAGAGCCTCGCGCACAGTATCAAGTTTTTGAGCATCATCCAGGCTTAGATATGGTGACCACCCTCCTTCATCATCAAATAGCTCAATATCAACCTCTGCTACATATTTTCCCTCTTGGATGAGTTTTTTGTGCTTTCTTTTCCTCATGGTTTTCTCCTTGTAAAATCATCCGACCATCTCTTTTTGTCTGGTCTATATGCCGTTATTAAAACAGCAGGTGTAGTGGCGCCCTTGGGAATTCCCCAGACAACATGAATCGGTTTACCGTGTGAATCTTTCTGCAAAACAAGAACGCATGGACCTTTAGCATAAGCAGGGTAGTCTTCAATTACCACTGCACTGCCAACACCGGATATAATATCTCGTACGAATATATCATCATTTGCCAGTTCATCATAGCCATGTTCAGATATTTTGATTTTCCTTCGTTTAACTAATTGTATTATCGTTTGAAGTGTTTTACTCACATCATAATTTTATCTATTTTGGCTGTTTTAATCAAGCAAATCATTTCAAGGGGGTGTTTTGTATCAACCTGCAATTAAAAGACGGAGCAATTGTTAACTCCAAAACTGGACTGGCCGCACGAACAAACCGTTGGCACCGGTTTTACGCTCAATCATCTTGCAGCAACGCCACCCGGATTGATCATTTCAGTAAAAGTGCGGCTTGAAAAAATTGAAGGTAAGAAACTGGTTTTATCAATAGCAGCAGATGACGGGGTTGATAAAATCTCTGAGGCAACCCATGAGAGATGTGTGATTAATGCGGAGGGATTCAACAAAAAGGTTGAAAAGAAAAAAGAAGACGTGTTTGCACGGCTGAGCAATTTTGCGCTGCCACCCCATAAGTAGGGCTCCGATAAATTGCTCTACACATTTACCAAATTTTTTTAAGGGGCTTCAATCCGCGAAGATGATGTTTCCTCTCCCTCAGCACATAACAAAAAATCAGCACATTGCATTCTTGTGACGAGTTGCAACTTTATAGTAACCATGATCACAATAAAGGAGAGAAACTGTTCTTTGGGTCTTTGCCAGTGCGGAGGAGCGCGTTAATATTTTGCAAAAATTCTGTTCAGCAGACTCAGCGATTTTCTTATGGTATGAATGTCTTCAGATGAGAGTTTTGATAATGGATTTTTTTTAATAGTAGCATTGACGAACGATTCATCAATTCCCTTTTTAAATAAATTACCAGGCGATATTTCGAGCGCAGTTGAAATTTTTAAAAGCGAATCAAAACTTACATTAACATTTCCCCTTTCCAGCTCGCCAAGGTATTTATAGCTCAACCCTGCCTTCTCACCAAGTTCTTCTTGAGAAAAACCCCTTAACTCTCTTACCATTCGGATTTTTTTGCCAAGCGCTTTGCGCTCCTTTTTGATGTCCATATTCGCAATATTATTTTCTTTTAAATAAATAAAAACCATATAAATAAGGTATTTTTTTATTGACAGAAGCCCTATTTATATGGTCTATAGATCTTGCTTTCTAATGTCTCAGAAAAAGGGAACCATTTAAAAAGGGAGACTTTCTATGAAAAAAAATTTAGCTGGGAAAGAAGCAATGGATAAAAAATCAAATTTGTATCTTTTATCTCTGATTATTGCGCTCATAGTCTTAACCGCGACCAACTCATTACATGCTTCACCTCCATCACATATTGACCCTGCCGCAAAATCAGCATCGGATCAACTAATGCAATCTTCGAAAAACAAAATTCATATCTCTTATCATGATAAAACAGGGTTGGTGCGTTTTCTGAGAGGTGAAAATGGATCTGCTATTCCTCAACCCAGTAATCTTCCCGATAGTGTGGCTGCCGAAATCGCTGCAAGAAATTTTCTAAAACACTATGGAGCATTGTTTGGCATTAAGGATCCGGAAAAAGAACTGAAGGTTATGAAACAGCGCACAGCAAAAACGGGGCATACCTTCATAAGATTTCAGCAGATTCACAAGGGGATACCGGTCATTGCCGGTGAACTTATAGTGCAGATGGACACCGAAAAGAATATTAAAACTTTGAATGGAGAAACGTCACCCATACAGTCGGTTAATATTACACCAACGGTAGAAACAGAAACAGCCAAACAGAAGGCGATAGAACTTGTTGCCCAGGTTTATAATGTTGCTTCTGATGATTTGCATGTTTCAGCACCTGAGTTATGGATTTATAATCCGGCTTTGCTGGGTGCAGGTAAAAATCATAATATTCTGGTATGGCGCATGGAGGTAACCGCAAATGATTTTTCGCCAATTAATGAATTAATCCTTGTTAATGCTCATCAAGGGGGCATCGTCCTACATTTCAATCAAATTTCTTACGCTAAATATAGGGCTGTTTTTGACAATGTTAATAACCCGACATGTGGCTTGCCCGGATGCTATTTACTTAGAGAAGAAGGCGACCCGCCAGATTTGCTTACCGATGTAAATAGGGCATATGATTATACAGGAGACGCATATGATTTTTATCTTGCATACCATGGAAGAGACAGCATTGATAATGCTGGTCTGCCATTAATAAGCACAGTTCGTTTTTGTGCTGCTTCAGAGTGCCCTTATCAAAATGCTTCTTGGTCTTCAGATTACAAACAAATGATTTTTGGCGATGGCATTATTGCAGATGATGTTGTTGGGCATGAAATGACACATGGTGTAACAAGTTATGAATCAAAACTTTTTTATTATATGCAGTCAGGTGCCATAAATGAGTCCTTCTCTGATCTATGGGGTGAATTTATAGATTTAACAAATGGAAAAGGCAATGATGATGTGTCTGCTCGGTGGTATGTTGGAGAAGATCTGCCTTATAGTTTTTTAGACGGTTCACCGGCGCTTAGAGACATGATGTATCCTGCCACTTTCAGCAGTGGTATCCGTCACGATGACCCTGATAGAATGACAAGCCAATATTACCATTGTGGAGCAACTGATAATGGAGGAGTGCATCGTAATTGTGGGGTCAATAACAAGGCAGTTTATTTAATGACCGATGGCGGCACCTTCAATGGCAAGACCATTTCAGGAATAGGGCTCACGAAAACCGCAAAAATATATTACGAGGTTCAAGTCAATTATCTTACTTCTGGCAGTGACTATCAGGACTTGTACGATGCCCTTCAAGCAGCTTGCGATGATTTGATTGGCAGTTCTGGAATAACAGCTTCTAATTGTCAACAGGTCAAAAATGCCCTTGATGCAGTAGAAATGAATCAACAGCCAATATATTGCGGAGCAGATGAGGCAATTTTATGTGATTCTGGTAGCTCAAATAATCTATTTTTTGATGATTTTGAAAACGGAGGTGGCAACTGGTCACCTGTAGTTGAGTTGGGGTATAATCCCTGGAGCATCAGTGAAGAATATTCCAAAAGTGGAGTAAAAAGTTTATGGGCTGAGGACATTTCCTCGATGTCTGTTTCATATTTAAGGATGAAAAACAGCGTTAATATTCCCCCTAATGCATATTTGCATTTTGATCATGCCTATGAGTTTGAATCTGGTTCTTACGGTTTTTATGATGGCGGTTATGTGAGTTATAGTACTGATGGGGGTTCAAATTGGTACGATGCTGGTTCTCTGTTTATTGAAAATGGTTACAATGGTACCCTATATTCAGCCAATCCACTTGGCTCCAGAGCTGCATTTGTGGGAAGCAGCAATGGATACATATCAAGTCGCCTTAACCTAAGTGGTTTAGCAGGGAAAAATGTTATTTTTGGATTCAGGGTGGGAACCGACATTAGTAACTTAACCAAGTCACGCGGATGGTACATAGACAATGTGAGGATATATACTTGTGAAACAACTTCTACCACAACTGTTCAACCAACAACCACTTCTCAACCCGTCACCACTTCGACAATTTCTACCACTATAACAACAACCGCACTACCAAGCACCACAACAACAGTGACATCAACAACCGTGGAGGAATCGACGACAACATCTGTGGTTACGACCACTCAGCCAACAACTTCAAGTACTAAACCTACTACAACAAGCATAAAGCCAACTACCACAAGCTCGATCTTTATTCCACCGGTTACGACATCTGTTCCTGTTTCAACGTCTGTGCCACTTACCACCGCGCCAACGACCATTCCAACAAGCACGACGAGCAGTGTTAAAACATCAACTACTACATTACCAAGCACAACAAGCAGTGCTCAATTGACGAGTACCACTACCATTTCACCACCTTGTCCTGCCACTACAGTTTCTGACGGCGACCAGGAAAAACTCAGTTTATTGCGGCAGTACCGGGATAAAGTTTTAAGAAAAAGCCCGCCTGGGAGAGCTTATGTGAAAATCTTTTATAAACACTCGTTGGAGGTGACCTCTATTCTACTCTCCAATTCCTCTATTGCAAGCGATGCCAGAAGCATAATGAACAGCATGCTGACTGATATACAGACAACCTTGCAAGGTAAACGTTTAATCATAACGCACGCGCAAATGGACAGAATAATATCTTTACTGGATGCCATTGGCACTAAAGCCAGCCTGGAACTTTATCGAGATATACAGAGATTGAAAAGTGATTTAAGGCAGAGTAAAAAACTTGGTGCACTTGGAATCAAACTAATACAGACGCATTAAATCAGGCGTTATTGAGCAGAGCGATGCGGCGCCGCAGCTTACATTACGATTCAAGATTGCCGCGATCTCCCACACATCGGAATCCTCCGCTATGACTGTGTCAAAGAAAATGTTTGCGCAAGATTAAATCAGTAATAAAGAAAGGAGAAGACATGAGGAAAAAAGTCCTATACTCTGCCATTTTTTTAATGGTTTTTCAGTTCACCTGTTTATGCGTTGCATTAGGTGCTAATGTTACTGCACACAGAATGACCAACAACCCTGATGCTTCTTTGTGTGGGATATTATTGCCTCCTAAGGTTAATATATTTGATGCCCGAACCGATTATGCTGCATGTTTATATTATGTTATTGAAGATGTAGCTGCCGGGGATGAGGAAAAAGCTATATGGTATTATGAAGGAAGAAAATATTATGAAAGCAAGCCTTCTGTTTATGAGGAGGCGGGTGATTTTTGTGCTACCGAAAACTTGATTATTAAAGGTTATGAAATGGAATGTATGACAGGAAATTGGGCTGTTGAATACTATCTGAATGGAAGTAAAGAATTCACAGAAACTTTTTATCTTGAGGGACTTGATTGCGGACCTACTTGCCTTGCTGAGTATGTTCTTGACGGCGATGAAGCGTCATTAAAAACCTTAAGAACATTTCGTGATACTGTTTTATCAAAAACAAATAAAGGCAAAAAATTAATTGATTTTTATTATGCCTATTCACCGTTGGCGATTGATTTGATTAAAAACAATCCAAAGGCAAAAGAGTTGTTGCGAAAGAAAATAAATACCTTAATGCCGGTCATAAAAAATTTGCTTGATAAAAGCACTAAATAGGTATCCTATTGAATAACGCTAAAGCACGAGGTTGTCCAGTATGCGGCAACCTCGTGCTTTATTAGTCTTAAAAATAAATTTTACCAAACCTATTCTTTTGCCTTAAATAACAACCACTGATTCTCTCCTGCCTTTGCAAACTTAAGCAGGGTAATTTTTCCTTTCAGTTTCTTGCCATCTGGGGAAATCTATTTTTCTGCCGGTTCCTCTTTTGCTCCCAAAATGCTCCGAATTATGGTAACCAGATGTGGCAAATCTTCAACCACGGTCTTCCACACTGCCACCAAATTCACGCCAAAATAGTCATGAATCAATTTGTCTCGTATCCCTGCCATTTCCCGCCAGGGAACATCCGGATGATTCTCTCTTACAGAGAGCGGTATCTGCTTGGCGGCTTCTCCAATAATTTCCAAGCCGCGAATTACGGCAAATGTAGTTTTAGTATCCAGAGCAAACTGCTCATAGGTGATACCCGCAATAAACTGCGCTATCTTGTCCGCAGCATCGAGGATGTCTTCCAGATAATCCGTATACACACGCTGAGCCGTCATACTGCCACAGCCTCACTTAAAATACGACTGCCGATACGGGGTTTCAGCGCATCCTTCATCACAAGGTCTATCTTGACACCTATGACATCCGATAAATAATTTTCCAACTCAATAAACTTTAAAAGGCTGAGCGGTTCATGAAAGGTGACCAATAGATCCAGGTCACTATTTGAGCGCTGTTCGTGGCGCACATATGAGCCGAACACACTGAATGATTCAACATGGTACTTCTCAGCAAGTAACGGAAGGTAACGGCGAAGTAATTGAATAATCTGATCAAGGTCTTTTTGTTCTTGCATCATTAAGCTCTTACAATACACCTGAAAGCGAATTACTGGATAAAGTCAATTAAATTCCGGTTCCCCTCGATCCTGATAGGGTGTGGACAGGGTCTTCTCCACGTGTGCAATGATTGCGCTTATTCCCTTTTTAAACCGGCTTAAATCAACTGTATCGAGATAATTTCAGAAGTCCAAATAATCTCGCGGGGCGGACAGAATATCCTGCAGATGCTTCTTCACCCCCTTCAAAAATTCTTCCTCCGTATTGCATTCTGAAGCAGCGGCACCTATCTCGCTGCGCAAAACGTCGAGCACAGCAGACGCAAGGTTTATCGTCTCATAAGCCATTGGCGTCAGGCAGTCGGTATCCAATCCTGTCTTGATCTCCTATTAAATGGTGTTCCCAGCACGTTCCAATAAGAAATTTGTATAAGACTATCTGAAATTTGTCAATTTTTTTGATACCTGCTTTTTTGCAAACTCCTCTTTCTTTTATATTTGCGGGCACAACGGTCCTTTTAAAATCGCTGAGCTTTTTATGTTATTCTGTGTATTCGGTGGCTATTCTGTCATCTTAAAAAACAACCATTGCTTTTCCCCTGCCTTCTCAAACTTCAGTAATGTGTATTTCCCTTTGAGCTTTTTCCCGTGCGCTAAAAAAACAATTTTATTTTTCTTCCTTGATTCAACCTCAAAAGTTCCCTCATCCCAGATTTTAACAACGCCTTTGCCGTAGCCCTCCTCAATGATTCCCTCAAAATCAATATACTCAAGCGGATGATCCTCTACCGCTATTGCCAACCGCTTGATGCCGGCTTCAGTCGGAGGTTCTTTGGGAACCGCCCAACTTTTCAGCATCCCGTCAAGCTCAAGGCGCAGATCCCAGTGCAGATGGGTGGCGTGATGCTCATGAACAACAAAACGCATATACATAATCCTTTAAAATCGCGCCAGGAACTCCCCAATGCTCTCCCAGTAGCCGGGATAATCCTGAAGAGTGTTATGGCCGCCCTCAATTATCTTAATGGTTCGGGCTCCGCCCCACCGTTCAATAAGCTTCATGGAACTCTCACGGGGAACAATTTCATCATCTGCAGCAAGCAGCGCACATAACGGAATTTTAATTGACGGTGCGCGGGAAGCAGAATCAAAGCGGTGTTTCAAAAGCAGCGAGACCGGCAGAAAAGGATAATGTTTTTTCCCGATGGTGACCAAGCTGTCAAATGGGCATACCAGGATTGCGCCCACAACAGCTTTGTTCTGGGCCAGATACGTTGCCACGCCGGTTCCAATGCTCCGGCCCATCACTATGATTCTTTGCCGGTCAATATCCTCGCGCTGCGCACAATAATCATAAATGCGGAGCGCATCGCGGTATAATTCTTTTTCACCTGGCCGACCTTCGCTTAATCCGTATCCGCGGTAATTCATCAGGCACAGGGCCCAGCCCCGAAAATTTTTTGCCGCGCCAATCATCCAGGATACCTCTTCTGCATTGCCGCCAAAATATATCACGACGGGTGCCTTAGTAGAACCAGCAGGCCTTACCAGCCACCCCCTGAGTTGAGTGTCGTCAGCCGCAGCGATAGTTATATCTTCAGCTTCAGGGAAATCTTTTTTTAATTCCTGGAGGGCGCTAAGGGATATTTTAACTGGAAAGAAAATTACCGAAGTCTGAAAAAAATACATGAGAGCGGTAAAACCGCATAAAACAAAGGCAAAGAAGAGAAAAATTTTCATGTATTGGTCTCACGCTTTATGGCAAAATGGTGGAATATCTTCAGGCATTCTGCACAGAGCGTGTGCAGGCACGTTTGTTGTTGGCACGCTGTTTCTAAGCCATAGAAACGGGCAATTGTCTTGACTCTTTATAACCGCATGTGATATAAAAAACAATTAAATTTTTAATAGTTATCTTAATTTAAGTTCAGTCGGTAAATATATAGATATAGCGCAGCAACAATATGGCTTTTGTTAATGACACGCTGTTTACGATTTTAGGCTCTTCAGGCAAAATTACCCCGGACATATTAAAGACCGTCATTGGTGACGACGGCGTGGACCCGCCGCATCAAATCTGCCAACGCCTGATAGACATGGGTTTTATTTCCGAGGAGGATTTGCTGAGGATTATAGGGCAATATTTCGGCATACCCTATATCTCATTGAAAAACTATCCCGGCAAAACCCTTTTCATTGAAAGCCTGTCAGAAAAATTTATGAAGCAGGCCCGGGTGGTGCCGCTGGAACTAAAGGAAAACACCCTGCTGCTTGCGATCAACAATCCATTCAACGAAGCAACCCTTGACGCCATCAGGATGTCAACCGGTCTGACCTTGGAGCTGTATCTGGCCAAAGAAAACGAGATTTTAGATATGATAGACCGCCTTTTCAGCACTGAAACAACCTCCATGGAGCGGATTATTGAAAACATTAGTAAGGATGAAAAAGGCATCGCGGTTGAGGATGAGAGTGTTGATCACCTGAAAGACCTCGCGTCCGAAGCGCCGGTAATTCGACTCGTCAACCTGATTATTTCCCGCGCCATAGAATTGCAGGCAAGTGATATTCATTTTGAGCCGTTTGAGGGGAGTTTTCGGGTGAGATACCGGATTGACGGCATCCTACATGACATGGAATCCCCGCCGAAAAGTTTGCAGGCCGCGGTTATTTCCCGTATCAAAATCATGTCAAAATTAAATATTGCCGAACGACGACTTCCCCAGGATGGTCGAATTATGCTGCGAGTCATGGGCAAAGAAATAGACTTTCGCGTATCCACACTGCCCACCCTCTTCGGCGAAAGCGTGGTCATGCGGATACTTGATAGAGAAAGCATTATTCTTGATTTGCATAGCTTGGGCTTTCCTGACGATAACCTCGCCTGCTTTGAAGATCTTATTTCACGCCCTTATGGCATCATCCTGGTGACCGGCCCTACCGGCAGCGGCAAGACGACTACTCTCTATAGCGCCCTCAACAAGATAAATGCACCGGATAAAAAAATTATCACGGTGGAGGATCCGGTTGAATATCAGCTGCACGGCATCAACCAGATTCACGTCAAACCTTCCATCGGTCTTACGTTTGCGCATTGTCTGCGGTCAATACTGCGCCAGGATCCGGATGTGATTATGATCGGCGAGATCCGCGATGCCGAGACCGCCGAGATAGCGATTCATGCAGCGCTGACCGGGCACCTGGTGTTCAGCACCCTGCATACGAATGATGCAGCCGGCGCCATAACCCGGCTGCTGGAAATGGGCATGGAGCACTACCTGTTATCCTCAAGTTTGCTGGGCGTGCTGGCTCAGCGTCTGGTGCGGGTGGTATGCCCCAAGTGCCAGGAAGAATATGTGCCTGATTTGGGCATGCTCCAGGAAATGGAAGTTTCTTCCTCAGCGTTGCGGGATTTGCGCATTGTCAGAGGCACCGGGTGTGAATGGTGCGCCCACACCGGCTATAAAGGCCGTACTGGTATTTATGAACTCCTGCCGATCAACGATGAAGTCCATCAGCTTATTCTGGAACGCGCAGACAGTAAAGCCATAAAGGAAAAGGCCCGCAGTCACGGCATGAAAACGCTGCGCGAAGCGGGATGGTCAAAGGTCCAACAGCGGATTACCACCATCTCTGAAGTGCTGCGGGTTACCCAGGTGGAAACATAATTAAAAACGCGCTGTAACGATTCATACCCGATCTGAGCTTCTTAATTGCTGTTTAATAGTGCACCAGTCTGCCCTGATTGAGGTGACCGTTTATTCTAAATCATTTGTGTCCAAAACAGGAGATTGCTTCACTTCGTTCGCAATGACCAGTTCTTTTCATTAAACCATTGTAATGGTCATTGTAAGGAGCGCCAGCGACGTGACAATCTCTTGTCCCAAAGGTAAGAGCAAAAAATAAATTAATCTTTCTAACCAGAGAGTATGCCAGAATACATTTATAAAGCAACCGACAGCCTGGGAAAAGTTGTTGAAGGTATAATGAGCGCTCCTGAAGAGGCGACGCTGGTGGCCAAGCTGCACAACATGGGGTATATTCCCATTAAAATAAGTCCGTCCTCAACCGGACAAAAGCTCTCGCTGTCCATGAGGTTTTCGGTTTCGCTTCCCTTTAGTGCAATCTCCGGCGCAGAACTGCTTGCTTTTACACAGGAACTGTCAACGTTGATAAAAGCCGGTCTACCCCTTGACCGAACGCTTTCGATTCTGGTTGAAATCACTGAGAATGAAAAACTTAAAAAGGTGGTGCAGGAGGTTTTGAAAGATGTGCGTGGCGGGCGTTCTTTTTCAGATGCCCTCGCCCAGCACCCGCGGTTTTTTGACCGTCTCTATGTTAATATGGTGAAAGCTGGAGAAGCGGGAGGGGTGCTGGATATCGTGCTGGAACGGCTGGTTGACTTTCTGCAGCGCTCCCAGCAGCTTAAGAGCACAATTCTCAATGCCATGATCTACCCCATTATTCTCATTTCGGTTATGGCGATCGTGATCGTTGTCATGCTGATGTTTGTGATACCCCGGTTCACCATGATTTTTGAAACCATGGGAAAAACCATACCTCTGCCCACGCAAATTCTTCTTTCCAGCAGCGAGGTTATAAAAAATTTCTGGTGGCTTATCCTGGCAGTGATAATTATCCTGTCTTTATCCTTTCAGCGCTACCGCAATACCGAACGAGGGCGCCTGGTTTGGGATACCTTTAAGCTGAAAATACCGCTGCTGCGCGATCTTATTTTGAAAATAGAGGTTGCCCGGTTTTCCCGAACGCTGGGCACGCTCATCAACAGCGGGGTGCCGCTTCTTGGCGCGCTTACCATCGTGAGGGAAGTGATTAAAAATGTCGTGGTTGTTAATTCCATTGCGGATATCGGCAAAGGCGCAAAAGAGGGGAAAGGAGTATCGGCGCCCATGCGTGCAGTTGGCGTATTTCCCCCGCTTGCCATGCACATGATCCGGGTGGGGGAAGAAACCGGCAAGCTTGATGAGATGCTGATCAGAGTTGCGGACACCTATGACGTTGATGTGCAAAACACCATCAAGCGTTTTATCGCCGCACTTGAACCGCTGCTCATCCTGGTCATGTCGTTTCTGGTTGCGTTCATCGTGCTGTCAATCATATGGGCAATTTTAAGCATAAATGATGTAACGTTCTGATGCAGAGATCATAATAAAGGATGGATGTTCAGATATGGTTCTGGTGGAAACAACAGGCCATATGGATTCCGTAAGCGGAATGATTAAGGAGGAAAACATTATGGAAAAAGAACACCGTGCGCGATATTTGCGAGCACAGGCGGAGCAGGGTTTTACCCTCATTGAGCTGTTAATAGTAATAATAATTCTGGGCCTTCTTGCCGCCCTCGTGACACCGAAACTGGTGGGCAAAGTAGGCAAATCAAAACCTAAAATAGCCCAAGCGCAGATCCAGGCATTTTCCAACGCAATAGACATTTTCAAACTGGACATGGGGAGATACCCAAAAGATCTGGAGGAGCTGGTAAAAAAGGTGGACGATTCCAAATGGGAAGGGCCGTATTTGCCCAAGGAGATCCCACTTGATCCCTGGGGGCATCGTTATGAATATAAGTGCCCGGGCGACGAAGGCCGGGACTATGATATCATTTCGTATGGCGCGGATGGCACTTCGGGAGGAGAAGGCGAAAATGCTGATATTGTCAGTTGGAAGGATATCAGCACCCAGTCACAAGAATCCCCATGAACAAACCACTCATTGAGAGATCGCGTTACGGTATCAACGGTTTCACGCTCATTGAACTGACGATTGTCCTCGTAATTATCGGCTTCCTATTTGCCGTTGCCGGGCCGCGCATTGCTAAGGGACTGAGCGGGTTGTCGCTCACCACGTCAGCCAAAAAGGTTGCCGCCGCGTTGCGCTATGCCCGCAGTCAGGCGGTTAATAAATCCCAGCCCTACAGCGTCATTTTTGACCGGGAGCATGCGCGGGTAGTAATCCGCGGCATCCCCAAACCAGTTGCCCCGTTCTCCGATAGCGAAGATCAGGAAGCGTTGTCCTCTGAAGAGGAAGCAGACGAGACCCTCAAGCCGCCGGTCAACGAAGTAAAGCTGGTTGCCGTGGCAGAGGGGATCACCTTCCAGAACATTACGATAGGCGGACGGGACGTTACCGGGAAAACGGACGATGTGCCGCAGATTATTTTTTTTCCTGATGGAACCTCCCAGGGAGGCGAGATTGTGCTGGTAAACAACCGCGACCGTGCCTTAACGGTGCAAATTGATTTCCTTACCGGAGTGGTGACCGTTGCAGAAAAAACCGCCTAATGCGCAGGACGTGTTGTTTCGTCGTCAATCGCTTCTGAATCAGGGGTTCACCCTGCTTGAGGTGTTGATAGCGGTTGCAATCCTGGGCGCGTCGATAGTTGTCCTGTTACTGCAATTCTCCGTGGCGCTGCGCGCCGGATCCACCACACAGAATGTCACGGTAGCAATCCTCCATGCCAAGGAGAAGCTTGAAGAACTCAAAATGGCGCGGGAACTCTCAGCATCCACCTCAAGCGGAACCTTCAACGACGGCTATGAGTGGGAAACACAGGTGACCCCATATCGGCATGAGACAATTCCCGAAGAGGAACAGGTATATGCCGACCTGAGGGTAGAGACCTATCTGCTCACAGCCCTTATCAAATGGAAGGATGGCGCGCGGACGAAACAGGTGCAGCTCACCACCCTGAAGACGGTGAGAAAAAAAGAATGGAAAACCGACACGGCGCTTTTTTAATGATGACCCGCCGACTATTGCTGTCCTCCTCGGCGGGCTTTACGCTGCTGGAAATGCTCCTCGCCATTGCCATCTTCTCGCTGGTGATCGGGGTCATTTTTACCTCGTTCCGTCTGGGAGCCAGTTCTTGGGAAAAGGGCGAGCGGGATATTGAAAGCTACCAAAAAATTCGCGCAGTGAATGAGCTTATCTATCGGGAGATTCGGTCCTGTTTTCCCTACGTGCTGACCCCGGGCGAACTGGATACCCATGTTAAATTTTATGCCTTTTTCGGCAAGGCAGATTCGGTAAAATTTGTTTCAGCGGCAAGCGTGCGAAAAGCCAATCGGGGACTCTCTTTGATAGAGTTCTGGGTACAAGACGGCGTCGGGCTTATGGTGGGCGAGACCCTGGCCATCGGATCGGATCTGGCAGATGTTTCATTGCGCGATGAAGAACGGGCGCTGCTCATCAACCCCGATGTTAAGAGCATCCGTTTCCGCTATCTTGATAAAAAAGACCAGGATGAAAAAGGCGAATGGGAGCAGACCTGGGATCCGCGCAATAAGACCGGGCAAGACCTGCGCCTGCCCGAAGCAGTTGAAGTCAAATTGGAGGTTGACTTGGGAAACGGCAGAATGTTCACCCAGGAGTTTGTTATCCCGATAGAAACAGACCTCTATTCAACGCTCTATGCGTTTGGCATATGAAACCGCATAACCACTTTGCCTTCTAACCGGTTCTATGGTATGTAACGGCACGAGCAACAATTTTTCGCGCGGCAGGTCAGGCACACGATGCGGGACAGAAAACCGAGCTGCAGTGCAGCACCCGCTGCTGGCGGAGCAGGGGATTGCGCTGCTAATGGTGCTCTGGGTCATCACCCTGCTGACAGTTATCTGTGCAGAATTTTCCTGGACCATGCGCACGGAGACGGTCATTGCCAGAAACTTTAAAGAAGGTGAACAGGCATACTATGCCGCCGAAGCCGGTATCAACAAGGCAATTGTGGAACTGATGAAAAATCTGAATCAGCCTGTTACGACACCCAGTGAAGAAGTTCAGGAAGAACGTGCAGCGGCGATGCGCTGGGAGGCCGGCCAGGAAAATATCCGGTTCACGTTTGAAGAGTATGCCTGCGACATAGCTATTGAAGATGAGAACAACAAACTGAGCATTAATGCCTTTTTGCGGGAGGCGAAAAAGAATCCGCTCAAACTGAAGACGCTGCTGGAAGAAAAAATCGGGCTGGAAGGCGAAGAACGCGATACCGTCGCAGATTCGATGATCGACTGGTGGGATGCCGACCATGAGATTACCGGCGTTAATGGTGCTGAACGCGACTATTATCTTTCCCTTGAAGAACCCTACGAATGCAGAGACGGAGAGATTCCGGTCATTGAAGAGCTCCTCCTGGTAAAGGGGGTCACTGAACAGATATATTATGGCGATGCCGGCAATCCCGCCCAGTTCACCAGTCTGACTGCAGCGGAGCTGGAAGAGATCATCAGGACAGGAGCACCGATGCCGGTGTCTGAGTCACCCCAAGCGCCAGGGGAACGGGACTACGAATCGGCGTATGAAAAGCGCAACCTGGGGCTGGTGAACATTTTTTCAACATTTTCATCCTCAACCAGTTTTAAAATTAATATAAATACCGCCTCTCTTGATCAACTGCTGTTGTTGGAGGGCATGGATGGCGAGACTGCCCGTATGATTATTAACGCACGCCGCGAACGGCTTTTTGAAGAGACCACTGATCGGTTACCCGAATTTAAAAATTATGAAGTCTGGAGTAAGGATATCGTAGTTCGCAAAAGGATGGGTGCGCAGTTTTATACCCTTAAAAGCCGGGGATTTTGCGGATCGGTCAGCAGGCAGATTACATGTACGGTGCTGGTATCAAAAAACAATTTTTTCATCCTGCGATGGCAGGAAGGAACCGCGTGAGCACTTTTACCCGAAGCAGATCTGAGACATGTTAAGCACAGGCCTTTTTATCAAGGAAGATGAGTTGATTCTGGTATTGCTCAAGCAGGGCATGCGCCATACCCTGCTGGCCGACCATGACATTATTTCCCTGCCAGCAACAAAGGGGGAGGAACGTGATGAACTGCTGTTAAACCAGATTAACCGGTTTTTTAAAGCCCACCCTGGATGCCAAGACAATCTGTTCTTGGCGATCCCTCGCGATAAAGTAATCATGCAGCCGGTCTATATGCCCCTGGCAGCGGAGGAAAATTTGCGCACCGCCTTGGGCTATGAAATGGACCGGTTGACCCCGTTTTCTGCTGATGCCGTGTATTATGATTATTTTATTTTAAAACGCCTCCCGGCAAAAAACCAGATTTATCTCATACTGGTTGCGGTGAAAAAAGAGGTGGTGGATTATTATCTTGCACTTTTGAAACGAATTGGTGTGCGTCCCCGCGGCATTGAAATTACCTCCACGGCGCTGTTCAATATTTATCAAGCAGAGCACAATGGCGCTGAAAAGCCATTACAGATAAATTGGCTGCAGCAGAATAAAATCCCTGCCTCCCTGCGCAAAGCATTGCCCTGGCTGTTTGCCGGCCACGCAGCGGCGAGAATACCGGAAGAGAAAGCGATAGACACGCCGCTTGATGTGCTGGTTGCCTACGTTAATGGTCACTGTGAAATTAATCTGGTGAGCGATGGCATGCTGTTTTATTCGCGGTCGATTGCTGTCCCCTCCCGCGACGCTGTAACCCCAACAGAACAGACAGACGGCCTGTCGTGGGAAGAGCTGCTCAAAGAGGTGCAGCGGGGCATGCTCAGTATCCCCGAACATAAAGACCAGGAACGCGCCCTTCGTTTTTTTCTGACTGGCGGGACGCTCAATGAAAATTATCTCGTAGCAGGCGCTGCCCAAGAAGGTGTTGAAATCCACCTTCTGCAGGATTTTCCGCAAACAGTGGTTGCCGGTGCCGATGAACACACAATGCCGCTGTTGGCAATTCCGCTCAGTCTTGCCCTCAAGGGATTGCGTCGGGTGCCGCTTGATATTAATCTGATTCCGGTTGCGCTGCGGCCCAAAAAGAAAAGAAGCAAGAAAAAGATTGCTGCACTCCTGACCGCTGGCGTGATCGTTGTGCTGTCCGCAGTTGTTTTGGTGCAGAATATTTTGACCACGCAGGCCCGCATTGCCGAGCTGGATGCGCAGCTCGCGGAGCTTAAAGTGCAGGCCCAGGCAGTTGACGCCATGCAAAAGGAAATTGACCTCATCGAGAAAGCCCGCAACGAAATCCAGCAGATTAAGGATCTTACAGGCTCCAAGTTGCTGGTTTTGGAAGAACTCACAAAAATTATTCCGGATGATAGCTGGCTCACGGATTTTGACTTTAATGCCGACGAAAAAAAAGTCACCCTTTCAGGCTACTCCACCAGCGCTTCAAAACTGATTCCCATACTGGAAGAGTCCCGTCTGTTTACCAATGTAAAGTTTACCTCCCCCATCACAAAAGGTGCTGGCGTCAAGGAGAACTTTAAAATTGAAATGACCCTGGAGGCTGCCAAACCATAGACAGGACGGCAGGATGATTCATGAAGATAACGCCACGGGATAAAAAATTCATTAGTGCCGGTATTGTTGCCATAGGGCTCTTTATCGTCATAAAGTTTATTATTTTTCCGGCAGTTGATTCCTTTACCCGGCAACAGGAGGAACTCACCCTCAAACAACAGACGGTTGAAAAGTATAACCGTATTATCAGCCGGCAGGGGGAACTGCAGAGAAGGTTAAAGCTCCTGAAAAAAGACGAAGTAAAACTGACCAACAGTCTTCTGAAAGGAGAAACCGCATCCCTTGCTGCTGCCGATATTCAAAAGAGCATTGATAGAATTGCCACCAGCAGCGCCATTGAAATTCAGAGCGTTAAAATCATGGACTCAGAAAAACGCGGAGAATTTTTAACCGTTCCCATTCAGGTGCGGTTCACTTCTGACCTTACCCGCATGAAAAACTTTATTTACAGTATTGAGACCAGCCAAAAACTCTTGACAATTCCCAAACTAAAAATTAGTGTAAGGAATCGCCGCGACCCAAAAGAGATCATTGTCACCATGGTAGTGTGCGGCTACATGAAGAAAGAAGCAAAAGGTTAGATGCCTCCTATGATGCCAGTATTTTTCCATCAGCACCGTGTGCCCAACAGTTCTTTACCCTGGTCGTGCCACAGAGGTGCCGCGGTGTGTCTCGTGGTGCTGATGCTGTGCGTGGGCTGTGCGAGTGCGCCGCCCACCACGTCGCCAGTTGCTCAACCGGCTCTTCAGCAGACCAGTCCTGCCGAACAAACTATCACCGAGGACGCCGGCACCGCACCGGTTCCTGCGCGCGCAGCAACTGAACCGCACAAATCTGTCCCTGCAGAGATCACCGTAGCAGAAACTTCTGCCGACACCCCCGCACCTCAATCGCCCCGAGAACCTATGATCAGAAGCACGCAGCGGCAGAGTGCAGGGGCTGTGGCACCAGCTAAAACGACGCAGTCCTCCGATGCGGCAGCAAAGCAGAAGATAGCGCTTGACTTTGACGACGCCGATATCTTTGAGGTTATCAATGCGCTGTCGGATATTCTTAATATTAACTACATCATTGATCCCACTGTGCGCGGCAAAGTAAACATTCACACCACCGGAGAAATAGACAAAAGCCAGCTTTTGCCCATTTTAGAAACCATTTTCAAAATAAACAATATCACGGCTGTCAAAGCCGGCGATGTGTACAAAATTATTCCCATCAAGGATGCAAAATCTACGGTTTCAGATGTCGGCATCGGCTCCGACCTTGGGGCGCTGCCCTCAACAGACCGGGTTATTATTCAAATTGTGCCGCTGCGCTTCATCCCGTCAGCAGAAGTTGTTAAAGTGTTAAAGCCGTTTATCAGTCCCGGCGGCGATGTTCAGGAATACAGCAAAGGCAACATCATTATTATTGTGGACACGGCCGCCAATGTCCAAAAGCTGCTCAGCTTTATTGATGTGCTGGATGTGGATACCTTTGAACAGACCCAGGTGCGCTTTTTCAAAGTCAAGAATGCAGATGTCAAGGATATGGCAAAAGAACTGGAGAGCCTGTTCACCTCGCTGGGTTTTGCCAAGGCAACCGATAAGGGCATCGGCATTTCTTTCATACCAGTAGAGCGGGTAAGCTGCGTGCTGGCGGTTAGTTCTGTGCCGGGCATTTTTGAAAAGGTTGAGCATTGGGTAACCGTGCTTGATACCGTTGATACCGGCGCTGAAGAACAGGTGTTTGTGTATTTTCTTGAAAATGCCAAAGCTGAAGAAATAGCCACCGTCCTGGGGAACCTTTATGGGGAAGGCAGAGCAGAACGGACGACTCGCCAGCCCCTGGCAGCGCAAACACAGCGCCGCACCGAGCCGTTGACCAGCCGCACCCAAAGCGCGCGGTCAAGAACGTCGCGAACCAGAGAATCAACGTTGCGCAGGCAGGAACCCGGAACACCGGGCAGCGCCGGGTTTGAAGGCATGCTGCAGGGCGAACTAAAAATAGTTACCGACGAAACCACCAACTCCCTTATCATCAAGGCATTGCCCGTGGATTATGCCGTTATTAAAGAGACGATTCAAAAGCTTGATGTGGTGCCCAAACAGGTGCTCATTGAAGTGCTTATTGCAGAGGTTACTTTGAGCGGCGATACCGAATTCGGCGTGGAATGGGCGCTGCGCGGAACCGACGCCAGTATTGGCGGCTATAAAGGGCAAGATCGCGCTGAAATGACCTTTGGCATCGGCGGACTGGGCACAGACCTTTCAAAAAGCCTGGACAAGGGGTTTAGCTACCGCTTTGAATCAAACCAGTTGCAGGCGTTTCTCGTGGCGCAGGCGAGCCAGAACAAACTTAACGTCCTGGCATCACCGCAGATTCTGGCCGCCGATAACAAGCAAGCGCGGATAGAGGTGGGCGAAGAAGTTCCCATCGTAACCAGTGAATATGTGCCCCTGACAACTGAGAACCTTGATCAAACGTCACGGTCTATTGAATACCGCAACACCGGTGTCATTCTCGAAGTTACCCCGCGAATAAATGACAAAGGGCTGGTAGCGCTGGACATTTCGCAGGAAGTGAGCAAGGCGCAACCAATCGTCGCGGGCGGCATTCAGTCTCCCACCATAACCAATCGGCGGGCTGAAACCTCGCTGGTGGTGCAGAACGCGACCACCATTGTCATTGGCGGTTTGATCGGTCAGGAAGCAAGCAAGACCATTTCCGGTGTCCCGTTTCTGTCGCGGATTCCTATTTTCGGGTATTTTTTCAGCGACACCAGAAATTCAAAGAAAAAAACCGAGCTGATTATTCTCATAACTCCGCATGTCGTGACTAATATCAACGAAGCGGCGGTCATATCCCGGGAATTCAAGGAGAAGGTAAGCCAGATTAAAAAACTGCTCAATAAGAGCGAAGACAAAGCCCTGGAGAGTTATAAAGACTAGTGGGCTGACAACCTCTTTTGCCGCATCCCATAGTTCCTGTTAAAAGCTATAACGCAAAGTCACATAGGCGGAACTGGGTGCGCCCTCCACCAAGCCAAACACCCCGCGGGTTTTATACTGTTTATTCAAAAGATTGTTAATCTGCAACCGCAGTTCAAGGTTTTTCACCGGCACATCCTTTATTAAGAAGTTAAGGCTGCAGAGCGAATAAGAGCCAAGCTTTTTGCGGTTCCCATATACCGACTCTAAGCCCCGAGCAAGTTTGCGCGTCCCCACATAATTGAATTCCAGTGCGGTCCGGAAATGCGTGAGAAACGTGTAGTCAAGGCCGACGGTGGCAACATTGTCGGGGGCGACATTAATGAAGCTCTCAATAGTCGTCTGCGTGATTTGGTCGGGATTATCATCGCTGGGAATTTCCAGTATGCCACTGCGCCCCTTTTGTCGGTTACCCGCCAGATGGGTGCAATTCGCATACAGGAGCACATGCCGATGGGGTCTGCCGCTGACAGAAAATTCAATGCCTTTGATATTGTCATCGCCGCTATTAGTAATGTTCCCTGTGGCATTGCGATCAATGAGGTCTTTAAGCTCGTTATAAAAAAAGTTAAGTTCTGCGCCAAATATGTTTTTATAGTGGAAACCCAGTTCAACCTCATAGCTGTCAATTCTTTCAGGGTCAAGCCCGGGCTCCTCAATAATCACGGCCAAACTGGGAGTTCGAAATGCCCGGCCATAGAGCAGTTTTACATTAAAATAATTTAAAAACAAATAACTCAGCCCGACCCGCGGGCTGTAAAATCCCCCATAGATACGGTGATGATCGTAGCGCAGACCGGCGGTGGCTTCAAGGTTGGTGCTTATTTTCCACTTATCCTGAATATAGCCGGAGTATAACCGGGTGAAATAGCGGGTGAAACCTTTAAATTCTTGATCTCCAAATTCGATAATGGTCTTACTGCCGTCGTTGTAGCGAAACGATGATCCCAGCGTGAGATAATGGTTTTCGAATAAGTTCACATCGCTTTTCGCTTCAAGGCCATACTGTTTGTTATATTGGGTAAATCGTGGCTGGCCATAATCATCCTCGTTGTCAAAGTATTGGAACCACCCTTGCAGCGAAAAAGATGCCTTCGCGAGGCTTTTATTGACGGTTGCCTGCATAAAAGAAAACGGTTTGGATTCGTAGCCTTCATAGATAAAGGTCGGTTCAGTATAAAAATCCCGATATCGTGAGTAGCGGCCGGAAACTTCCAGCACATCTTTATAACTCAATTTCCCATAGGCTTCAAAATAATGGTCATGGGGCCGTTCTGGTTCGCCGCGAAGGTCGTATTCAAAGCCCTCTGTTTTGGTTGTGGACAGGGAAACAAGCGCATCCCAGTTATATTTTTTAAAGCCGCCTAAGGCTTCTGCGCGTCTCGTCCCGAATGCTCCGCCCTCGGTTTTCAGCGATATGCCCTGCAGGTCGGCGCCCTTTCGGGTTACCAGATTGATGATGCCTGAAAAAGCGTCCGGCCCCCATAAGGCAGAGCCGGGTCCGCGGATGATTTCAATTTTTTCCAGGTACTCAAGCGACAGTTCCCGGCCCCGCGGATAATCAATAGTTGAGGCATCGCATGAAAACGGGACGCCATCCATCATGACCAGGAATGAATTGGGAACGCCGCGCAAATAAATCTTCGCATTAACTTCAGTGCGGTCTATGAAAAACCCCGGCACCCGCCGCAAGACTTCTTCCAGCGTCGTATATTTTTTGAGCTCCTCGCGATTGATGACCGTAACCGCGGCAGGAGCGCGTTGCAGCGTTTCAATGCGCCGCGACGCGATGGATACGGTATATAGTTCTTCACCTAAAAACATGAGTTCAGTTTCTTCGAACGCCGGTGTTTTGCGCGATTCTTGGGCAGGTGCCGGCGCGGCACACCACCAGATCGCCAGCATGACACCGATCCCTGCCAGATTGCGGACGCCTAATAACCAATGGTTTTGTCTGCTCATAGGTCTGATTCCTTTAATTGTTTGAGAAGACTTCTAAATTTACCCCGGGTAAGCCCCAGCAATTTTGCAGCAACAGTCTGTTTGTTGTGAGCCATACGCAGCGCCTGCCTAACCAACTGACGCTCAAATTCCTCCAGGCTGATGCCTTCTTCAGGCAATAAGAATGGCGGTTCGCCCCCGGCCGTATGTGCTGGCTCTGCCGAGAGGAAACGCAGGATTTCTGGCGTAATAGAGCCATCTTTGGACAGGATCGCGGCCCGTTCAATGGCATTTTCCAGTTCTCTGACATTACCCGGCCAGGGATATTTTTTGATAATTCGTTTCCCCTCGTCACTGATAACCGGGTTTGGTTTACCCATAGCCTGGCACACGCGCTGCAGAAAGTACTCGGCGAGAATAATACAATCATTGCCGCGTTCTCTCAAGGGCGGCAGGCTTATGGGAAAGACATTGATGCGGTAATAGAGGTCCTGTCTGAACCGGCCGGCTTCCACCAGTTCCTGCAGATTTTTATTGGTGGCACAAATCACCCGCACATCAGACTTGAGCGTTTCATGGCCGCCCACTCGTTCAAACTCCCGTTCCTGCAAAAATCGCAGCACCTTTGGCTGTGCTTCTAAGCTCAAGTCGCCAATTTCATCCAGAAACACCGTGCCGCCATGAGCCTGTTCAAATTTTCCCGCTTTCTGCTTATCAGCGCCGGTAAAGGCGCCCTTTTCATGCCCGAACAGCTCGCTTTCTATCAAAGTCGCAGGAATTGCCGCACAGTTAATAGCCAGAAAGCGTTTGCCGCTTCTGATACTGTTATGATGGATTACGCGGGCCAGCATTTCTTTACCGGTGCCGCTTTCGCCCAGTATTAATACCGTGGTGTGCGGGCTTTGGCTCACCTGGGCAGCCTGCTGCAGCACTGAGAGCATTTGCTGCGATTCGGCGACAATATTTGAAAAATCAAACGATGCGGAAAGTTCTTCCCGATGAATCCTGCTTTCTTCCAGGAGATCAGAAATCCGCATATAGCGTTTGACCTTATTGACGATTTTTTCTTCATCAAACGGCTTGGTAAAGTAGTACAGCGCGCCCTCTTCCATGGCGTCAGCCGCTGATTCAATTGAGCCGAAGGCTGTGAGCACAATGACCGGATAGTCAGGGTCAATTTTTTTAATTTCCCTGAGCAGGGTCATCCCGTCCATGACCGGCATTTTGAGATCGGTAATAACCATCCCAAAATTGTACTTCTTGATAAGCTGCAGGGCCTCCTCCCCATTGGCAGCCTGGGCTGTTTCATACCCCTGCCCCTCCAGCATAATTTGCAAGAGATGTCTTATTTTTTCTTCGTCATCCACAATGAGAATTTTATTCATAGGCGCTTCATCCTTTTTTAAACAGGCAGTAAAATGGTAAACGTTGTTCCGCCGCCGGGAAAGTCGGAAACATTAATCTGTCCGCCGTGATGCTCGACTATTTTCTTTACGATGGAAAGACCAAGTCCGGTTCCCTTGGCATGGGTGGTATAGAAGGGGTCAAACACTTTCCCCTTTTTAGCATCAGGAATTCCCACCCCGGTGTCGCTGACGGCGACTTTGAGCCAGGACCCGGCGCAGTCGGTATTAACATAAATGTCCCCCTGTTTTTCTATGGCCTGTGCGGCATTGGTGAGCAGATTGAGTAGGGCCTGGTAAATCTGGTGTTCATCCAGCATGATGGGAGGAACCTGGCCGAGCTGGCG
This sequence comes from uncultured Thermodesulfobacteriota bacterium, assembly GCA_964594075.1. Classification (GTDB taxonomy): domain Bacteria; phylum Desulfobacterota; class WTBG01; order CAIYCZ01; family CAIYCZ01; genus CAZQKW01. The sequence goes on from CAZQKW010000025.1 coordinate 26,926, forward strand.
ATGGATGGCGATTTTTTTCTGCGCCGGTTCAGAAATCATAAAATGGGTGCAGACCTTTTCAATGATCTGATTTATATCCACCGGTATCTTCTGCGGCGGCAGCGGCTTTGCAAATGCCAGAAACTCGTCTATCAGACGGTTGAGACGCTTTATTTCCCCCTGGATATACTCGATCATGGTGTGTTTTATCTGCTTGCTGGTGTCCTGTTTTGCCAGGATGTCAACCGACCCTTTTATAATCCCGATGGGATTTTTCAGCTCGTGCGCAATCATCATGGAGAATTTGCCGATTTCAGCCATTCGTTCGCGCTGCGCCAGCTCGCGATAGGAGGCTTCAAGTTCCTGTTTCTTTTTTATGAGAGAAGCCGCCATAAGATTAAATGAATCAGTGAGTGCCCCCAGCTCGTCTTCCCTGCTCACTTCAAGCCGTTCTTCCCAGTTGCCGCGCGCGATAGAAGACGTGGCCTGCGCCAATCTCTGAATGGGTCGTATCAGCGTGTAGGAAAAATAAACGGCACCAAGGCAGCCGATAATTGTTGCAATACCACCGGAGAAAAATATCCACCAGCGGATACGATTGAGCGTAATAATAATACCTTCGCGTGAAAATATCACTTCTATGGTGCCAATAAGCTGTCCCTGATTTCGTGCCGGCGTTTCATTCCGATTGTCGCTGAGATACAGATTCATATCGTCGATCGATCCCTTTTGTGCCTCGGGCGTCAAATAGACGGGATAGACGATTTTCTCCTGCTGCCAGGCCCAGAGCTTTCGTCCTTTCCCCAGGTTGACCAGCACCGTATTGCGTTCATTCAGAATCCGCACCTGCTGGACATCTTTTTCCCGCAGCAGATTTTGGGCAAGCGATGTGAGCGTGTCAGTGTTTTCCAGCAGCAGGGGCAGTTCGGCATTGAGGGCCAGGTTTTTTACCAGAGATTGACCGCGTTGGGCAAATTCGTACAGCAGCGCTTTGCGTGTTTGGTACACCAGGATAATGCTAAAAATCAGCGAAATAAAAATTATAATAAAGATGGTGATAAAAATGAATTTTATATTCAGTCCCCATTTCATCAGCGTATTACCTCATGCGCCTGCTGAATACTGTCGGGAGATATCTTTATGCCCAGTTTTTCGGCGGTTTTCACATCAATGCTGACGCGAATGTGCGCCGGACTTTCGACTTGCTGTCGGACGTCAGCGCCAGCGTTTTTCAGGAGCTGTTCAGCGATCGCGCCGGTCTGAACCCCGACGGCGCGGTAATCAATAATAAAAGACATGATTGCCCCATTTTTTGCAAACCAGCTATTATACCCGATTACAGGAATTTTTCTGCGCAGCGCCTCTTTAATAATATACTCCACTATTTTCTGTGAATTAATCTTCTCGTCCGGGACCATCAGTAACACATCGGGGGTAAAATTTTTGGATGCGATGGCCGGGAAAATGTCGGCAGCAGCAGTAATGGGGAACCCCACTATGTCCAACCCCAGCACAGATGCCTCGTGCTGAAGGGATTCCACCACCGGTTTATTGTCCGGTAGGCTGAAAAAAACACCGATGCGCTTTCGGTCCGGAAACGCACGTTTGATATGTTTTAACTGATATCCAACAGGAATATTAATGCTCACGCCTGGGTAGCGTTTCTCTGCTGGTATTACTTTCTCTGGATTCAATACCATACAAAACAGCTTGGCCGCCTTATGGGTATATTCTGCAAGGATAAAAGCTGCCTGCGGTCCGACAGAGATTATAACCCGCACATCCTTATTATCCTTCACCGCGTTTAATTGATCTCTGCCCTTTTCAAGGTCTCCCTCCATATTGGCAATCTGTATTGTGTGGGCTGACAGCCTCTCCTGCAACCCTTCGATGCAGCTATTGTAAGGAATTATATCGCTGGTTTTTATAACAAACACCTCTTGCGCGGTTCCAGTGCCAAAGATTGTCAAACTAATAAGAAGTGTCAGTGAAAAAGTTTTACCCGAAAGGTTCATATGGCGGTTGACGTTTTAAATTATTACCGGGAATCAGACAGGCATGTTTAACATGCTTATCACCACGGCACACTTTTTAACCCACCCGTAATGCTCACGATATAATCAGAATATCCCCAAAACTACAAGCATTTAATTGGTTAAATTGAGCCAAAATGTAGGCGGTATTCTGTATTTTGGCTGAAAACAACCAGAGCCCTTTAATCGTAACCATAAAAGAGATTCGCTTGTAACGCCTATATTTTATATAAATATATGATATAACTTAATTTTTTGTTGCCTTGCTGAAACAATGAAGATTTAAATAGTTGGCACTGTAATTGTAATACATCTATCCACAACTTAAGCCATTTTAGTTTTATTAAAAGAAAAAGAAGACACCAATTCAAAGTCGTGTGGAGATAAAAAAACAATGACTGCATATTTTTCAAAAGCGTGGGAAAAAAAGAAGCAAAAACAAAAGCGAGTAGTAATCACGGGCGTGGGGGCAGTGACGCCATTAGGAAATAATATTGAACAAACATGGGGAAATCTTATTACCGGACAGTCAGGAATTGCTCCGATCACACTCTTTGATGCCTCCAGTTTCCCGGTAAAGATAGCTGCAGAAGTTAAGAATTTCAATTTTGAAGCCCCCATATTATCAGAAGATTTGGATGTATTCTTTGGGCGCAGCACCCGGTTTTGTGTGCAAGCGGCAAAAGAAGCACTGGTAAACGCGCAGCTTGACCTTGAGTGTTTGGATGGCGAAGCCATCGGCCTCTCCCTTGGGTCAAATGAAGAATATGTGCGGTTTTCAGATTATGACCGCATGTTTAACCCTGAAAAAATTCTTTCCCTGCTCAGAAACCGAAAATTAGCAACGGCTCCCGGCAATCCATATCCACACCTTGCTGAATCAAAAGAATTAGGGAAAATTTGGCCGTTGCGCCGCAGCGCACACATGGCTGCTAATCTCATTTCTGTTCTTTACAACATTCAAGGACCTATCAGCACCACCTCAAGCGCCTGCGCTTCTTCAGCCCAGGCGATCGGAAGGGCCCTGCGCATGATTCAGGATGGCGATGCGGAGATGGTTATTGCCGGCGGGTGTGATGCTATTATCGGGGAAACATCTCTTACCGGATTTGCATTGCTCGGCGCACTCTCACGGCATAACACAGAACCGGAAAAAGCTTCCCGCCCCTTTGATCTCCTGCGCGACGGTTTTATTCTCGGCGAGGGGTCTGGCATTCTCATCCTTGAGGAACTGTCCCATGCGCGGAAACGCGGTGCGCCTATTCTTGCAGCGCTTGCCGGTTATGGATCTTCTTCCAATGCATTTCGTCTTACCGCGTCCCCTGAGGACGGGAGCGGTGCGGATATTTGTATCAGCGCGGCATTGCAGGATGCCGGCTGTTCAATTGAAGAGGTTGATTACATAAATGCCCATGGCACGTCAACCTATCTCAACGATAAAAGTGAAACCGCGGCTATTAAAAAGGTCTTTAAAGATAGAGCTTATGAGATTCCCGTCAGTTCAAACAAGTCAATGCTGGGACACCTCGTTGCAAGCGCCGCTTCGATTGAACTTATTATTAGCGTATTGACGCTCAACGGCGGCATTATCCCGCCCACCATCAATTATGAAAATCCAGACCCCGAATGCGACCTGGATTATGTGCCCAACGAACCCCGGAGAAAGCAGGTTAGGACCATACTTTCCAATTCATTTGCCTTTGGCGGTCAGAACGCATCCCTGGTCGTAAAAAAGTTTCACTAAGCCTCTGTCCGGCCCATTACCACCTCCCTCTCTTTCATTCTGGGACGGCTGGCTGAAACGTTCTCCATGGGCTCAACCGGAACGCATGCGGGTGGGGCTCAGACAAGCGCATTCCAGCAGCGCGTCTTTTTTTGTGCATTAGCAGATTTGCTGATCTGCCCGCCTGATTATCAACAACTAACAAAGGATATCAATACACGCATATGCAGCGACGAGCAGTCATAACCGGCATGGGAATTGTTTCGCCCATAGGGATAGGAACGGATGAAAACTGGCAGCACCTTCTTGCCGGCGTTAGCGGCATTGAGCGGCTGATGCGGTTGAACGCCGAGTATTTGCCGGTAAAAATTGGCGCAGAAGTAAAAAATTTTAATCCCCGGCAATTCATTACCGACAAAAAAGCGCTGCGTCTTTCTTTTTTAAACGTTCATCTGGCGCTGGCAGCCGCAAAGCTTGCAGTGGATGACGCAGCACTGCCTCTTGATCGTATTGATTCCAAACGATTTGGCGCAATTATTGGCTCCGGAGGAGGGGGTTTTGATGACGGCCCGGGCTTTGAGGATCTGAACGAACCGATTCTGAGAGCGTGGGTGGAGGAAGAAAAGAAATTTGATTCTGCGAAATTTGGCGAGCAGGGTATCCCGGTGGCGTATCCATTGTTTTTATTAAAAGCCCTTCCCAATAACGCCTTTTATTACATTTCGCTCTTCTATAATATTCAGGGCGAGAATGACAATATTGTATCCTCCTATACGGGCGGCGCGCAGGCGATTGGCGATGCGTTCCGTTCAATTCGGCGCGGTGACGCCGATATCATGATAGCGGGCGGTTACGACTCGCTTTTAACCCCCAACACTATTTTCAGTCTCCACACCTTGAAGCTGTTATCCTCGCGGGATGATCCCGCATGTGCCTGCCGCCCCTTCGATCGTTTACGGGACGGTATGGTCGCGGGAGAAGGAGCTGGATTTGTCATCGTTGAGGAACTTTCACATGCGCAGCAGCGCGGGGCTCGCCTGTACGGTGAAATTATCGGCTATGGCAATGCTTCCAGCGCCTATCATATTTACAATCCGTCGCCGACAGGGGACGGAGTAAGCAAAGCGATGCGGCGCGCCCTCGCAGATGCGGCGTTGGACGCCGAAGCCGTTGACTGGATCAATGCTGATGGCATCTCAACCCCGGCCAGCGACCGTGCTGAGGCCTATGCGCTCAGAACTGTTTTCGGCGAGCGCACAGCCCACATTCCGGTGAGCGCCACAAAGTCTATGACGGGGCACCTCGGTTCCGCATCCGGCGCAGTGGAAGCCATATTCACGGCGCTGGCGTTGCAGCACGGCACGCTCCCGCCGACCATCAATTATGAAAACCCAGATCCTGAGTGTCAGCTCAATGTGGTGGGGGTAACACCGCAGGAACTGCCCATTAAAACAGCGATGTCCATCAATCAGGGCATTGGCGGGCAATGCACGGCACTGATATTTAAAAAATTATAGACGCCGAGACGATTTCTAAAAGATGTGTTCTCAGATCGTTGGGAGAGGATTTCAGGTTATGAAATTAAAAGACAAGGTGGCAATTGTCACCGGCGCATCAGGCGGCATTGGCAGCGCCATTGCGCTCCAATTGGCGTCGGCCGGCGCAGCAGTCGTCTGTCATTATTGCTCAAGCCACGACAAAGCATTAGCGCTGGCGCAGTCCATCTGCGAGACCGGCGGCAGGGCGGTATGTTTGCCCGGCGATGTGCGGCGTTTTCCTGAAATGGAAGCACTGGTAGCAGCGGTAATTGAACAGTTTGGCCGTATTGATATACTGGTGAACAACGCCGGCATTACTCGTGATGCGCTGATTATGTCCATGTCGGAGCAGGAGTGGCGGGATGTCATCGAGACTAATTTGGGCGGGGTTTTTAACTGCACTAAAGCGGTGGCACCGCAGATGATGTTTCAAAAACGCGGCAGGATTATTAATATTTCTTCAGTTGCGGGTGATCGCGGCGGCAGAGGACAGACAAATTATGCTGCCTCAAAAGGCGGACTCAACGCCTTTACCCGGGCTGCGGCCATTGAGCTTGCCCCAAAAAATATCACCGTCAATGCCGTTGCACCGGGCGTTATTGAAACAGAAATGAGCCAGGAGGTCATGCGCCGGGCAAAAGACCTGGTGATGAACCACATTCCGCTGAAACGGCTGGGAACCTGCGAGGAGGTGGCGCACTTGGTTGTGTTCCTGGCGTCAGATGACGCTGCATACATTACCGGGCAGATAATACCCGTTGACGGCGGCTTTCGCGGATGAGCATAACGATAACAGAAGAAAGGATGGAACGGAATTATGGTTGAGGAACAAGAAATTTTTGAGAAAGTAAAAGAAAGCATTGTTGAAGCACTGGGCGTAGATGAAGAGGAGGTTACGCCAACGGCGACGCTGTTTGAGGACCTGGGGGCTGAATCGCTTGACCTGCTGGATATTGTGTTTCGGTTAGAAAAGGCCTTCGGGATCAAAATTCCGCGCGGGGGCATTCAACAGGATATCATTGCAGCAGAAGGGATGAAGGAGGACGAGGTGCTGGTAGATGGCGCGTTAACCGCGCTCGGCGCGCAAAAGTTGAGAGAACGTATGCCCGAGGTTGACGCCGCCCGGATTTATGAAGGGTTTCGCGTTGACGACATCCCGACCCTGTTTACGGTTCAAACCTTTGTCAATATCGTAAAACGAGTTCTTGAAGAACAACCACGCGGTCACTGATTTAATGAGAATAGGAACCGACATTGTTGCCGTGAGCAGAATAAAAAAACTGCTCACCACCCACAGTGAGTCCACAGGGCGCATATTTACCAAAAACGAAATAGAATATTGCCGGCAAAAAAAAAATACCTATGAACATTTTGCCGCACGGTTCGCAGCCAAGGAAAGCGTCATGAAAGCGGTCGGTAAAGGGTGGCTTCAGGGCTTGAACTGGACTGATATAGAAGTCATAAATCTGCCCTCAGGTGCACCGTGCATCTGCCCCCACGGAACCCTTAAGCGCCTGATGCAGCAGGCACATATAAGCTCTTTTTTGCTATCGCTTTCGCACTGTAAAGAGTATGCTATTGCGATGGTAATTGCACAATAACCAAATGTTGACCGTTACCATTCAACTTCGCGGCGCTGGTGATTTTTAGAGCCGCACCTCCGAAGACATGCTATGCGGCGCAGAGTTGTCATAACCGGCTTGGGAGCACTGACCCCTCTGGGAAACAACGTCGAGGAAACCTGGGCGGGTGTTATTCAGGGACGCTCTGGCATCGGTCGCATAACCGCTTTTGATGCCCGGACTTTTCCCGTTCAAATAGCCGGAGAGATAAAAAACTTTCAGCCGGCTAATGTGCCGCTGCCTGAGGATTGCGCATTGTTTATCGGCCGAAGTGCACAGCTGTGTTTTAATGCGGCACAGCAGGCGCTCGCGGATGCGGGCATTGATCTGCAACGCGCAAATCCCCGGCAGATGGGCATTTCGCTCGGTGGCCATGAAGAATATATACCGCTCACTATGCTGCCGCACTTTTTTTGCCGCGATGAACTGCGGGAGGCGTACCAAAATCCGGAGCAAGCCCACGCAAAATTGCTGGCGCGGTCTTGTGAGACAGGAAAACTGTTTGCCTTTAGAAAACGGGCCGACATGGTAACTGCAGCACTGGCGGTGATGTTGCACATTGAAGGGCCTGTGGCGACCTCGCATACCGCCTGTTCTTCAAGTGGACATGCAATTGGAAAAGCTAAACGCATGATTGAAAACGGCGAATGTAGTGTCGTTATCGCGGGAGGGCATTGTTCCATGCTCAATGAGCACACTGTCGCCGGGTTTCATCTCCTGGGAACGCTTTCTACCCGCAATGATGAACCACATCGGGCAAGCCGGCCCTTTGACCGGTCGCGAGATGGATTTGTGATGGGCGAAGGAGCCGGCATTCTGATTCTTGAGGAACGGGCAGCGGCACAAAAACGGGGCGCCCGTATCTATGCCGAACTCTCGGGCTATGGCTCATCGTCCAATGCCTACCGGATAACCGACTCTCCCCCCGACGGGAGCGGCGGCGATCTCTGCATGCAGCGGGCTCTTGCGGACGCGCAGAAAAATATTACTGACATTGATTATATCAACGCGCATGGAACAGCAACCATTCTTAATGATAGAAGCGAAACACAGGCAATTAAAAAGGTTTTTGGGGAGCAGGCGTATAAAATTCCGGTGAGCTCGACGAAATCAATGATTGGCCATCTGGTAACAGCCAGTTCGGCAGTGGAACTAATCATAACCTGCTTGGTGCTTCGGAATAATATTATTCACCCAACTATCAATCTGGACCATCCGGATCCAGCCTGCGATCTGGACTATGTACCGCACAGTGCCCGGGAACAGAGGGTTCGGGCGGCGCTTTCCAACTCGTTTGCCTTCGGCGGGCAGAATGTGACGCTGATTGTAGAACACGGTAAGGGCTGATCAGCGCCGCGTTCCTGATCCCGGGTGCACGGCATTAGAAGCGTGGCGGCAGCACAGCAGGTTTTTTCGCGTTAACAACCAATACTTGAACAGGGCGCATACTATGCGGTTTCTTTTTGTCGATCGAATCTGCGCATTGGAAAAAGGCAAACGGGTGCGTGCCATAAAGAACATAAGCGGCGATGAAGGATTTCTTGCTGAAATTTTTCCCGGCCTTCCGGTACTGTCTCCCGTTATCGCCGCAGAAGCAGCAGCCCAGGCGCTTTCCTGGTTGATTGTGGAGGCGCGGGATTTTGCCGTTAAACCGCTCATCACGGTGCTTGACGAGTATGTGTGTCATAAGCATGTTCAGCCGGGCGACCAGATTGCCATGGAGGGCGAGGTTGAGAATTTTCAGCGCGAAAGCGCTCTGGCACATGCGCGCATTCTGATTAATGAAACACCGGCCATAGAAATTAACCATGGCGTTTGTTATCTGTTTCCGCTTTCTGCGCTGCAAGATCCAGCGGATGCACAACGGCAGTTTCAGCACCTCTGCGAAAAACCTTTTCTGACGGCGCCTGCAGCCGCACAACGTTCTCCGCTGGTGAGGGAAGGCGCAGCGCCAAACTCGCGGAACTCAGGAATTGACCGCATTATTTCCTATGAAGAGCACCAGCGTATCGTGGGGATAAAAAACATCACTACGACAGCGGATTATTTCAACGATCATTTTCCGCGCAAGCCGCTGCTCCCGGGCGTCGTCATTATGGACGCGCTGATCGGCTGTGCCCGCATCCTGATTAACCGCGCCTTAACCGCCCGCGGATGGGCGAAGATGCAGGCAGTACTGGTGCGCGCGCATAAAGTCAAGTTTAGAAGATTCGTGCAGCCCGGTGACCAGTTGGTTGTGCAGGTTCAAATGGGAGAGTTTACGGAGCAGCAGAGCATGGTTCACGCAAAGGCACTGGTGCACGATAAGGTGGCAGCAACCCTGGCCGCAGAATTTTGCCATTTGGATCGCGATACGTATCTTAAAACATTTCTCTCTTGAACCGGCAGGGTATATAGTGCGCTGCTCTTTTTTGTCCGAGGTGGTGTGTGCCTGATAAAGCAGGCTGTTATCTCATTATTGACACGGAAACAACCGGCCTTCATCCGGCGCGGCACGGTCTGGTGGAGCTTGCCGCCGCCGCCTTGAACGATCAGCTGGCTGTGCTTGACACATTTCATTGCGATGTATGTCCGCCGGAAGGCGTTGAATATGATGCTGAATCGTTGCAGATTAATGGATTCACCATGGAGCGGATCAGGGCGGGCATCAGCTACACCATGGCATGCGAGCAGTTTGCTCACTTTATCAGCAGCAACTTTTCTGTCGAGCCCATTGTGGTTGGGCAGTTTTATCCGTTTGATTACGCATTCCTTGAACAGGTATTCAGCAGCAGCGGCTATCGTGACGGACTGGCGGCTGCCATTAAAGGGAATAACTTTATTGATACCAAAGCACTGGCACAGAGTATCAATGCGCGTGCGCTTCTCAGAGGCCAGCAGGTTCCGTTCCCGGTTACCAGCTTGTCAAAACCCGGCGGTCTGAAGGAGGTATTTGGTATTACCGGTTACCAGTCGCATAGCGCGCTGGGTGATGTGCTGGCAACCAGAGAGGTTTTGAAAAAACTTCTGGAACTGTAATACGACAGCATAATCACCGGTGACAGACTGTTACCAGCGGCGCGTATTCATTATGAGGTGAGGCGATGGAAAACAGCAGTTATTTTGCCCATGACACACATAAGTACATGTACTGTGCTGATGGTGTTTTTTCTGATTTTGTTTTTTCATTGATTAAAACTATTGTTCCCGATAATTTTTCCCGGTATGCGCAGGTCTATGAGTTGGGAGCCGGCATGGGCCGTTTTTCTTTTGCGCTGGTGAAGAATTTCCCCCGCGTATCGCTCATTGAGCCCTCAGAATCATATGCCCGGGTGCTTAGAAAGCTCTTTGACACGCAACAGGTCTCCATCGTGAATATGACTATGGAGGAATTTTTTAAAAACAACACCATTGCGCCCAACTCTATTTTTTTTAACTTTCATCTTCTGCATCATTTGTCGCCGGCGCAACGAAGCGAGTATTTTTCATATTTATGCCAGGCGCGCGTTCCGGCGGTATTCCTCGAACCAAACCCATGGAACCCGCTGATTGTATTTCAGCTCATGATAAATCCCGATATGCGCATGAAAAATGAATGGCAATATCTGACGTTGACGCGGAAAAAGCTTTCCCGAGAGTTTAATACCGCCGGGCTTTCAGTCGCAGCGTATGGAAAACTCTGCCAGGTCCCACCACCCATCGCCAAACGGGCTGTAAAGGTGCCCGTTCTTAAACGGTCTTTGTTTTTTCTGGATTACAGCAAATATTTCCTGCCGTTATTAAGTTCTTATCATCTGTTTTACACTACCCCGCGTCAAACAGCCGCGTCATAGCGCTGATTCTCAGCATGCACAAAACCCCATGAGAAAGGATTACTGTTACCGCATATGAATACAGCAGCGCAGAAGCCCCATGTAACGCTCCGCTGCGCCAGAGCCGCCGTTTTCATTCTTCTGGCTATATTTTCTGGCCTGTTTATTTATTGTGTAGCATTTCGCCTGACCTATCCGTTTGAGCTTGAATGGATAGAAGGGGAAATGGTGTGCCATGGCTTGCGGCTGGCTGAGTGGCAGCCAATATATGCCGCCCCATCCATGAGTTTTGTTGCCGAGCTCTACCCGCCGGTCTATTATTTGCTGACGGCGCTTTTATACCGTCTGTTTGATACGATTAATTTCGTTATTCCCCGTATCATTTCTCTTGTGTCGTGCTGCGGAATTCTGTTCCTGCTTTATCGTATTGCCATCAAGGAAGGAGGGGATAAAAGCATCGGGCTGCTCACCTGCGGTTTTTTTCTGAGCTTTTATGAAATACACGGCACCTGGTATGACCTGGCGCGGGTTGACATGCTGCTGTTTGTGTTTCTGCTTGCCGGGTGTTATGTGATTGCGTATGGAGCACGCACTACCTGGTCCACAATTTTTTCAGCGCTGCTTCTGGTTCTTGCCTGTTACACCAAGCAGTCGGGGCTCTGTTTTCTCCCCTGTGCTGCGTTGTATCTTTTTTTCAAGGATCGGCAACAATCCTTTATTTTTACCGGTGTAGTTTCTCTGCTGCTGCTGTCAGTATTTTTTATTCTCCAGTATGCCTCGGACGGATGGTTTGGCACCTATGTGCTGTTCAATCCGCTCGGGCACAAACAACTGGTTACCAAACCGCTGTCCGAATTGCAGTTCAGGCTGCTATTTGAGATGCGGGATAAGTTGATAACCGAAATGCGCTATGAAATATTTTATAAATTGCCTATCTTTTTTACTATGGTGCTTGCTTTTCTGGTGCACAGCCTGGTCGCACTCACACGAAGCACTCACTTTACCATATGGGAATGGACTGCGGTTGGCGCGGTTGTCTCTTATTTCAGCATCCGGCCCTATCCCGGCTCAGAACGCAATGATTTTATCTATTTGACGCTGTGGGGTTGTATCCTGCTGGGGCGGTTATTAATCAAATTGAAAAAAGCAGTCACCGATGATACCAGACAGAGCACCCAGACAGTAGTCTATCTTTTATTAGCGCTGCAGCTCTGCCTTCAGCTCTATAATCCAAAGCCGTTGATACCTACCAAAGAGGATATAAAAAAAGGCGCAGAATTTATCGCTATGGTAGGCGACCTGCCGGGAGAGGTATATATTCCCTACCATTCGTTTTACGCCGTCATGGCCGGGAAGAAAATGATCTTCAACGGCGGAGCCTACTGGCAATATCAAATTCTGGCGAAAGAACGATTTAAGCCAGAAGAGCTTATGGACAAAATAAGAAAACAAGCCTTTTCAGCAATCATTATTGACGGTTTGGGATATTTGTGCGCCAAGGGCGAGCCGGTACCTGTTGACAATGTTAAACTGCTGTTAACCTCAGGAGATGAGCTGTCCCAGGTCGTGGCCGAGCATTATACCATTGCGGGTAAAATTCCGTATAGCACCGATAATGAATTTCGGAATGTTGCCGGGTTTCGCATTCGGCCCGAAATTATTTTAAAACCGAAAAGTTCGCCACCATAAATCCGCCTCTGAACATCTCAGACATCAGAGAATTGGCCTTTCCGTGCAGCACGTCGCGTCGGACCTGCAGAAACGATGAATCATCTGTGCTGCAGCAATTTGGATGCTTTTCTACAATGATGTTGAACTGAGAATATGCGCCTTTGTTTCTCGTTTCTTCGCCACATAAAGTACCTGCTTGGCAGACGCCGGGGTCATATCTGGATTCCGTTAGCTGCGATAGCCTTTGTCCTGCCTTCGTTGTGTGCCGGATTAGCCGGCGATGACTATTTCATGCGGGCAGTTGCTTTGCAGAACACCGATATCTGCTGTCTTCCTCAGTCAGCATTTGATCTATTTGCCTTTGTGTTAGGCAGCAAAGACACGGCCGTTATCAGACAGGGCATGGCTACGGGTCTGTATCCCTGGTGGACGCATCCGCACCTTACCATTGCTTTTTTCAGGCCGCTGGCTTCTTTTACGCATTGGCTTGATTTCAGGTTCGGTGGCGATGCAGTCTGGCTGATGCACCTCCACAGTCTTGTCTGGTATGCACTGCTGGTGCTGACAGCCGGGCTGCTTTATCAAAGATTTCTCAGTCCATTCTGGACCGCAGGTCTTGCGACACTCCTGTATGCACTTGATTACAGCCATTCGATTGGCGCCGCCAGTCTGTGCAATCGTAATGCCGTCATGGCGGCAGTTTTCGGCGTTCTGGCGCTGCTGAACCATGATTGGTGGCGGCGAGACAATAGGAAGCTGTGTAGTATGGGAGCGCCGATATGTTTTTTTTCTTAGTTTGTTGAGCGCTGAGGCTGGATTAGCCACGGGCGGGTATCTGGTTGCCTATGCTCTTTTCCTTGAGAAGAAAAAACTTTTTACCGGCTGGGTTGCGTTGCTGCCCTATGTTATTACTGCTTGTTTCTGGCGGACACTGTATCTGGCAGGCGGCTATGGTGTTGCCCACTCGGGGGTATATACTGATCCCGGCAACGATACTCTTCAGTTTATAGCAGAATTGGGGGACCGATTACCGGTATTGTTGCAGGCGCAGTTGGTATTGCCGCCTTCAGACCTGTGGGCAGTATTACCGCCGACTTTTGCACTCATGTATACGGTCGGCGCAGCGACCGTGGTTTTGTTTATTGCATGGGGTATGTTGCCGATATTGCGTCGGGATGCCGCCATCAGGTTTTTTGCAGCAGGCATGACGTTGTCCGCCATTCCGTTCTGTGCGACGCTGCCCAGCAACCGGTTCCTTTTTTTTATCGGCATAGGCTGCATGGCGGTTATCGCGCGCTTCCTGGAAATGGCTCTTGAGCCTGCTGCATGGTTTTTGCCCTATTGGCGGACGACGCGTAAATTGCTTGCTTGCGTCTGGATAATACTCTGGCTTTTTATTTCACCGCTTCTGCTTGCCCTATTGTCGCTTTCGCCGCGTGCCGTCCAAAAACCGTTAACCCTGGCCGCAGAGACCATTGCCCCACGGGACGGTAAATCTTTACCGGAGCACGTGGTTGTGGTCAACACTCCCTCCGACCTTATGCTGTTCTATGTGCCGTTCATCAGGGCTGCTTCCGGTCAGAGCACACACCTGCACCCCGTTCTACTTTCAGCAGGATCAATGCCCATAGCGGTTCAGCGTGTCAATGATCGTACACTGGTCATCCGGTATTTAGATGATGGGTTGCTTACCGGCCTGTGGAACCAGGCATTTCGTGACGCTGCTGAATTGATTCAGCAGGATGTGCCCCTGAAACATACCCATTGCTCTGTTATGGTTACCGGAGTTAATCAGGTTGGGCTGCCGTCTGAAATAACCTTTGCGTTCGCGGTGCCCCTTGAAGATGAATCACTTGCGTGGGTCATCTGGTCTGAACAGGGCTTCATACCCTTTATACCGCCTGCTACCGGTGCCACAGTTTTGATAAAACCGGCACGGCCGTTATAATTGAGGGTAACGGCAAATCACCAGTATGAAAAAAGGACGTATCCCCAATACCTTTCCTGCTACTGATGGCGATTATATATTATCAAGCGCGATAGATACCCAGCTTGGTCTTTTCACTGGTAACATTGTCGCCGTGTTCGACCATGAGCTTGATGCTGACCGGCTGGTGCAGGCACTGGATATTCTTTTTGATACCTGGCCGATACTTAGTTGCAGGTTTGTGGTTCAGGGCAACCGGTTATACTGGGAACGAATTAGCAAAACTGACCGGCAGCATGCGTTTTCCATTATCAACACTGAACAGGAGTGCGAAACTTTTTGCACCAAACAGGTGGATAGCCGCACTGGTCCGCAGGCGAACCTTGGATTGTTCCCATCTCCTGTAAAACCCACTGTCATTTTAAAGCTCTCCCATCAGGTGAGTGATGGCAGAGGGTTTGCCCACATATTGCGTACGCTGTCTTCAACCTATACCCGATTGCAGCAGGACCCTTCCTATCAGCCAGCGCCGCACATTCACGGCTCGCGCAGCGGCAGTCAGATTATGCGCCAACTCCCCTGGACTGCATTGCCGGTTATTTTGAAGAATTTTATAATACTCACTTGGTCACTCAATCACCCCCGGGCAACTCAAATGCTTCCCCTCGCGCCCTGGGACAACATTGCCTGGTCTTATCGGGTGAGGCATATTTCCGCTTCCCGCACCGGCCGGATTATAAATTTTGCAAAAAATCATCAAGCAACTCTTAATGATGCCATACTCACGGCCCTGCTACGCTCCCTCGCGAGCTATGGAAACAGGGATGGAAACGCTGCCCTGAGAATACAGATGACCGTTGATTTGCGTGCCTGGTATGCGCGGGCACCAGGAGAGAATGCGCTGTGCAATCTCAGTGCGTTTGAGTATGTGAATCTTGGCGCTGACCCGGGAACCGACTTTGGAGCTACGTTAGGGCGTGTTGCGGCAATAACCAGAGCGCGCAAGAAAAGCTATTTTGGCCTCAGCGAGGCGCTGCTGGTTCCGCTGGTGACCGCCCTGCCATACCGCTGGCTGGTGCGGCTGGTTGACTATACGGCGCGCAAAAAAGCCGCGCAAAAGAATGTGCCCTGCTTATTGACAAATACCGGGCCGATAACGCCTGAAAACGTGGCGTTCGGTCAGCCGCCCATTGCAGCATGGGTTTTGCCCCACGTGCTGTTTCCTCCCGGTTTCTGTCTGTGTGTCAGTAGCTATAATAACACTATCTCCCTGTCTGCGGGTGTGTCGCGCGGCTCATACGCACTGGTTGACGCGTTTCTGGACCAGATGATTGCCGAACTGCCCACGTGAATAGACACCGCGGGCGCTGCTGCCGTTAAAGATACCACGAACAGTGCCGAATATTTCCCTGACACTCAGCATATGGTTAGAGAGCTTTTTACTGCACCGGACAAACTGCTATTGTATTGACTTTATCCGTGAGACATCTATAATCATCAGTGGCATACAAAACAGCAGCACAGCGCGCGGAGTTTCATCTCATGACTATGCAAAAATTAGAGGATCATAAGACCATAGACGAACTCATTGATTTATATGAATTGATTGCAGTGCGCGCCGTTGAAAAGGCGGGTTCCATACTGAAAGACGCCTTTTATGCAAAAAAAGAACGGATGGTTAAATCAAAATACGAAATAGTGACTGACATGGATTTGCGATCACAGAAAATAATTGTCAGCACCATCAGAAAATTTGTTCCAGAGCACAACATTCTTTCTGAAGAAGATGTGGAAATCAATAAGGAGTCTGTCTTTACCTGGATTATTGATCCGCTGGACGGCACCCATAATTATATGGATTCACGTTACAGCTTTGGTATTAACGTGGGTCTGCTGATGGAAAAAGACTTTATATTTTCCCTCTCCTATTTGCCGTTTGGCAACCGGCTGGAAGGGGGGCGAGAGCTGTATATTTCAAAAAAGGGGCGGGGAACATTCATGAATGATAAACACAGCCGGGTCTCTGACAAAACCCGGCTCAGCGATATGACTCTGCTGCTCAATTCCAGTATTTCACGAGATCCGGATAGTGCCTCTGCATTGTTCAGCATTCTGGTGCATAAACTTAATCGGGTGCGCATCCCCGGATCTGCGGCTGTTGAGTTTTGTTATATTGCCTCCGGCCGCGCAGATGTAATGGTTGCCCAGTATTTAAAACCCTATGATCTGGTGGGGTGCCTTCATGTGGAAGAAGCCGGTGGAAAGGTAACGGATTTTTATGGCAACCCGGTCACCATCAACACCCACAGTATTGTCGCCAGCAATGGGCCCTGCCACGACCAAATTATTGAGATCCTGCAGCGAGAATTTTTTGTTCCCGGCGCACAGCGCGTTTCCCGCCTGCTCACCCACTAACGATTATTTTCCCCGTGCCCTGAATTCAATTTTTTTCCGTTTATTACTGCGGCTTCTGCTGCCACCGTATTTTGTATGCCCATGGCGGGAGTGCCGGTATTATGTTTCTCGGAGCCGGCAGCAGGCGTTTTGGACTTTTCCGCCGCCGGGGCGCGGCGCACCTGTTTATTCTGGTGCGGAGCTTTAACGGTTGCAGATTTGGCGGCGGGACGATCAGATGACGGCAGCGGTTTTACATCAGACACATACCGCAAAAGGGCAACAGCGATTGCCTCGGCCAGCCTGGTTTGAAATGCCTCGCTGCGCAGTTGTTTTTCCTTGCGCGGATTGCTGAGGAAATCGGTTTCGATCAGGAGCGAGGGAATATCCGGCACGCGGAGGACTTTAAATGCGGCATGCTGCGGCTGGTCCCGCAGCAGGGTGTTGACTCTGGCGACTTCCCGCAGCACGATATCCGCGCAGTGCACGCTTGCGTTAAAGCTATGCGTTTGCACCAGATCAATAATTATGGCATTCAGATCGGTGTTATGCTGATCCAGCGGTACGCCCCCGATAAAGTCAGCGGCATTCTCTTTTTGCGCAAGCAGTTCGGCCGTAGTATCCGAAGCGCCCTTGAGCGACAGACAATACACCGATGTTCCCTGCAGTTCGGGGTGCGGATTTGAGTCCGCATGAATACTCACAAACAGATCGGCGCCATATTCCCGGGCTATTTTGGTCCGGGTGCCCAGCGGTATGTAATAGTCGCCGGTGCGCGTCAGATAGGCTTTTATGCCCGGTTTTCTATTGAGCGTGCGGGCGATTCTGCGCGCGATGGAGAGCACCACATCCTTTTCCCTGATGCCTTTCGGACTGATCGCACCGGGATCATCGCCGCCATGCCCCGGATCAAGGATTATAATCCGCGTCTCTTTTTTCTTGAGTTTTCGGGTCGTTTCCCGGCGCAACTGGTCAGCTTGTTCAAGGTCTCTCCGAATAAAATCTATGGCTAACCGATGCGGCATTTCCAGATAGCGCTCCATTTGAAAAATTTTGTGCGCCGCTGGTTTAACCAGTTCAATGGTGAGACGAATGGTGCGGCTGTTGGTGCGGTGCGCAGTTACTGTTTTTACAATACCGTCGTTAATGGTGAGGCCTTTGGTCGGGATCGGGCCTGAAAAATCCATCAAATCTATCGCCAGCAGTTCCGGCTTGGGCTGCGCAACGACCTGGTATGTTGCCCGGTGTTTAATATCGAGGACAATGCGGGTGGAAGTGGGTGATGACCAATACCGGATGGCAGTGAGCTCATTGGCGAGGGCGAAAATATTTTTATGCAGAAACAAAATCGCTGTTGCAACCCATACGCAGATCTTCACCCATGTATGCCAATTTTTGTGCATATACTATAACCGCCCCGGTCAGGCAAGCGCTGGTTTTTTACGATGCCATTCGCTCTGCTGCTCGAAACAGTAGGCGCAGCGCAGCATGGTTTCTTCCGCAAAATAATTGCCGATGATTTGCATCCCAATGGGCAAGCCATCAGCACTCATCCCGCATGGAATTGACAGGCCGGGGAGTCCGGCCAGATTAGCAGGGATGGTAAATATGTCAGAAAGATACATCTGCAGCGGGTCGTTTATCTTTTCACCCAGTTTGAACGGGGGTGTCGGCGCAGTGGGTGTCACAATAAGGTCGCAGATTTGAAATGCCTGCTCAAAGTCGCGACGAATCAGAGTGCGAACCTGCGAGGCTTTTTTATAATAGGCATCATAGTAGCCTGCGGACAGCGCATAGGTGCCCAGCATAATACGACGTTTGACCTCTGCGCCAAAGCCTTCGGAACGCGTTAACTCATACATCTCTCGCAAGCCGGTTTCCTGCGGTGTGCGATAGCCGTATTTTACGCCGTCATAGCGGGCAAGATTGGAGCTTGCCTCTGCCGGGGCAATGAGATAATACGCCGCGACCGCATATGCAGTATGGGGCAGGGAAACTTCTTTTATGGTGGCACCGTGGCGCTCCAGTTCACGCAGCGCATACCAGACCGCTTTTTCCACCTCCCGATCCATACCGGGGCCGCTAAAATATTCTTTTGGCACCCCCAGGGTCAGATCAGCGACCTCCCGCACCAGCGCACGGGAATAGTCAGGCACGTCCCGGTTGACTGAGGTTGAGTCCAGAGGATCATATCCGCAGATGCAATTCATCATGAGGGCGGTATCGGTGACATCCTTGGCAAACGGGCCCGCCTGGTCAAGGGACGATGCAAAAGCAACCATGCCAAAACGCGATACCCTGCCATAGGTCGGTTTCATCCCAACCACGCCGCAGCATGCTGCCGGCTGCCGTATGGATCCCCCGGTGTCAGTGCCGAGCGCGGCAATACATTCGTCGGCTGCCACCGCAGCGGCTGATCCGCCGCTTGACCCGCCGGGCACTCGATCAAGACTCCACGGATTATGCGTCGGACCAAAATAGGATGTCTCGGTTGAAGACCCCATGGCAAATTCGTCCATGTTGGTTTTGCCGATCAATACGGCATGCTGCTGCTTTAATTTTTTTATTACGGTTGCATCATAAACAGGAACGAAATTTTCAAGAATCTTTGAGCCGCAAGTGGTGGCAATGCCGGCGGTGCAGAAAATATCTTTTATGGCTATGGGGATGCCGGTCAGAGGCCCAACAGACCCTTCGCTTATCTTCTGGTCAGCGGTTTCTGCCTGTTGGAGTGCCTCCTCTTTGGTCAGCGTTATATAGGCATGGACGCGCTGCTCAACCGCATCTATGCGCTCAAACATTGAAACGACAAGTTCGCGGGAGCTTATGTGCCGATTTTTTAAGAGCTCATGAAGTTCATGGATGGTCATCTGATAGAGTTTTCTGGCCACGGCGGCTATCCTTCTATTATCTTGGGCACTTTAAAGCAGTTTCGTTCGTGAGCGGGGGCATTCTTCAGGGTATCATCAACCGCAGAGGACGGCTGCACGACATCATCTCTGAAAGCATTACACATATCCACCGCATGGGTTGACGGTTCAATGCCGGTGGTGTCTAATTCCTGCAGCTTATCAAAATAAGAAAGAATGGTATTGAGTTGCTCGGTGAACAGCTCAAGCTGTTCTTCAGTAAAACGGAGGCGGGCAAGATATGCCACGTATGCGACATCTTTTCTGGTAATTTTCACGGCTGACTCCTGCACCATGAACGCATCTTACACCGGTGCGTTTCGGGTTTGAGGGTTAATAAATTTTTTGTATATCCGTAAAATATACACCAGCAGAGAAAGGATCAACGGCCCGAGAATAATCCCTAAAAAACCAAAATAGGAGAGCCCTCCCATCACGCTCAAAAAAATAAGGAGGGGATGAACATTCGTATCTCCCTTGAGCAATTGGGGACGCAACAGGTTGTCGGCAAGCCCAATGACGGCAATACCCCACACCACAATAAAACCGGCAGCCCAGAGATGACCGGTAACCGCCTGGATAAAAGCGGCAGGAACCCAGATGAGCGCTGTTCCTACCACAGGAATCAGCGAGGAAAGAATCATAACCGCCCCCCAGAGCGCCCATGAATCAATGCCGCATATTAAAAATGCCAGGGCCCCCAAGATACCCTGCACCACGGCGATCACCAGACTCCCCTTGAATGTCAGCTTTATGGTTTTGAACAGTTCGTCCAGTATTTCCTCGTTGTATCTGCGGTCGAGCGGACTGAGCAGTTTAATCTCGGATAAAAATGACGCGCCGTCAATAAACAGGTAAAAGGTGATGAACATAATGAGTACAAAACCGATAATTGTGGTGGAAATGCCGGTCACAATTGATCGGGTATTGGTGTAAATAAACTGGCTTACGGTACCCAGATATTTGCTGATTATCTCTGTTGCGTTTAAGTCATAATTTTTTACTGAGGGAACATAGTATGCCAGCTTCTCAATAATCGGGCTGTCTTTCAGGTTAAGGTACTGCTGCAAGTGCCCGTTCTTGAAGGCTTCGTTAAGGTACTGATAAAAATTATACGCACTGGTTGCCAGCACGCCGGTGAAAATAAGGAATGGTAGGAAGATGATTATAATTATCAGAAGACAGGTTATAAGGGAGCTCACTGCCCTCCAGCCCGATAAACGCCTCAAGATAAAATTATACAAGGGGCTGAACAGCACAAACAGGATAAACGCAATAAAAATAGCGGTTAAGAACGGTTTTATGAGAAGCAGAAACGCTGCCAGAATAAAAATTGCAAAGGCTGCAAAAAAATATCTGGAAAAAGGCGCGTTAAGTCCGCCTGAATGCTGCGGATTGCCGGTGGTTTTGCTCAATGCTTCAGCCGAAGAACCGTTGACCGGTGAGGGTGTTATGCTCTCATTCTTCATTGCAAAGGACATTGGGTTATTTAATGAAAGCTTAATAGCTGCCGTTATTGTTCACAGTTTTTTGCAGATTATATATAAAACACAAATATGTCAACCTGATAAAAGCCTTGACAGTAAATACCGAGACCGAAGATGTAGGGGCGACCGATCGGTCGCCCCTACATGATACGCTTTATCCTTGAAAATCTTAACTTGACATAATTATTTTCAAGGATATTATGTTTTCATGATACAGAGACCTCATGTCTTAGATCGCATTGCCAATACCTTTAAAATTCACCCGATTGCAGCACTGTTAGGCCCCCGCCAATGTGGCAAGACAACGATCGCCAGAATGCTTTCTAACCAAGAGCCGTGCACTTATTTTGACCTTGAGGATCCTGTTGCTATCCAACGATTGTCGGCTCCTATGCGATCATTGGAAGTTCTCTCCGGATTGGTAATTATTGATGAAGTGCAGAGACGGCCTGATCTTTTTGAACTACTGCGGGTCCTTGCTGATCGTCCGGATAACCCTGCTAGATTTCTTCTCCTTGGGTCTGCTTCTCCCCAGCTTGTCAAGGGGGTTTCTGAATCACTTGCCGGCCGCATTGGTTTTATAGACCTATTTGGGTTTAATCTCCGGGAAGTGGGATGGGAACAACGTAATTGCCTCTGGGTTCGCGGTGGATTTCCAAGGTCTTTTCTTGCTGCCGACGAACCTTCCAGCATAGCTTGGCGTGAAGATTTTATCCGAACGTTTCTCGAACGGGATATTCCGCAGCTCGGCATAAGAATCCCGGCAGAAACTCTGAGGCGTTTCTGGATTATGATCGCTCATTATCACGGGCAGGTCTGGAATGCCGCCCAATTTGCCCGGTCTCTTGGTACATCTGAAATCACGGCGCGACGATATCTCGATATTCTTTCCGGTGCCTATATGGTCAGAATCCTCCCTCCGTGGTTCGAGAATATTCGCAAACGGCAGGTTAAGGCCCCGAAGATATATATTAGAGATACTGGAATTCTTCATGCTCTGCTGCAACTGCGTTCCCTTGAAGACCTCCAATCGCATCCAAAACTTGGCGCTTCGTGGGAAGGCTTTGCATTGGAACAGGTCATCGGTATGTTAGAAACACGAGATGCCTATTTCTGGGCTACTCATGCTGGTGCGGAACTGGATCTGTTGGTGACCCTCAGGGGCAAACGCTATGGGTTTGAGTTTAAATATGCCGACGCTCCCGGTGAGAGCCGCTCTATGTATAGCGCTCTCCATGACCTTTCCCTGGAACACCTGTGGGTGATTTATCCGGGTCATCAAGAATATACCCTTAACGATAAAATTTCTGTCGTTCCGGTTAATGATCTGGAGCGTATTGTGAGTGTGCTCTGTTGACCGGTTTTATGGAAAGGATGTTCCTAATTTAAAATAGTTCCCAGTAAAAATACCGCACACGCATGGTTCGACACCGGATTTATTGCGGCAAAATACGCTGGCGTACGCACCAGTTCCATGATAGTGCGGATGCCTATGTTCTTTTAGCCTCGTCATTCACAAGACCATGCTTGCTCCGGGCAGCATAACAATAGCCCTGTTTCGGATGTCCAGCCGACACAGGGCTATTCTCTTTGTCTGGCTCGGGGAGGAGGATTCGAACCTCCATAGCGGGATCCAAATTCCCGAGTCCTGCCATTGGACGATCCCCGAGTACGGCCTGCTAATATCATAGCCTGTCCTGCTTATTACTACTATTACTGAGAAATTTCTTCAATAAGTTTTTTTGCCTGTGAGCAGGGTTGCCGGTTATCGCCTTTGCCAGATAAACTTTCTTAACGCAAATAGGGCAATAGCAGCAATAATGACCACAAGCACGACTTTATTATATTGTTTCAGAAACATCGTAATGGTTTCCCAGTTGTTGCCCGCCGTGTATCCTGCGTAAACCAGGATTCCATTCCACACTGCACAACCGATGAGACTGTAAAGCGCAACCGTACCGGTTTTCAATTTTGCAATGCCTGAAAATATGGAAATGACCGAACGCGCGCCGGAAAGGAATCGGTTGAACAGAATAACCACATAGCCAAATTTTTGAAACCACTGTTCGGCCTTCAGCAGGCTTGCGGCAGGAAAAAACCGAAAGTTGCGAACCAGAAAAAATTCCCGCTCAAGGAATCTCCCTAAAAAAAACAATACCATAAAGCCGGCAAAATTACCTAGTGCCGTTGCAGCAAACACGCCCCAAAAGTTTAGTTGACCGATTCCCACCAGATATGCTCCGAACAGCGTCACCGTGTCTCCGGGTATCGGCGGAATGAGATTTTCAAGCACTGCCGAAAGAAACAGTGCGGGGTAAAGGTAGGCGCTGTCAATGCGTTGTATGAATTGCAGGAAAGAATCAGCCATTTACGATATGATATATACAAAAGTTTTATAGGGAAAAAATTTTTTCATCAAAATATGTCTGTTTACTATACTACATAAGCAGATAAAACGGTATCATTCTACTATGCAAACCCTCATTTATGCAAAACAACTTTCCAATTAAGTAAAAATATATATAATTGAAAATAAGTTTATACCGTTACGCAAAGTATGAGACACGGTAATAAGGCACGTTTTTAACTCAGCTTGAGTTGGCTACAGACTGATATTTTCTTATGGGAGGCATTTATGAGATCGCTAAACTATGTCCTGGGTTGCATGCTTTTATTTTTTGGCCTTGCTTTCTTTTCCGGCGAGAGCATTGCTGAAGAATTTTCCGTTAACAACTCGTTCACATTTCAGGAGGCATTGAACAGTGCGCAGAGCAACGATGCTGATGATACGATTTATCTTAAGCCGGCAACCTATCTCATTTTTGAGCTGCTTACCTATTGGTCTAAACAAGAGGTCGGCGGACAGCCGCCACACATAGAAAACTATTCGCTCACGATTGACGGTGGGAATTATACCAAGACTATCTTGGATGGGAACGATAATGCGATATTGCTTATTGATACCCATGCTGTTCCCGAGGCGATTTCTATTACTGTTACCATAAAAAATATTACCTTTAAAAACGCAGGCAGCGGACCTCTGCTGTCAATAGCAGGAAAAGCGGTGTTCATCCGTATTGAAAATTGTGCCTTTATTGACAATAAAGGCGGTGTAGTACTCCTGAACACTGACGGCGGCATCACGGTTATTAACAGCACGTTTAACGGCAATATTGGCGGCTATCAGGGCGCTGGCGTTTTTTTAGCCTCGGATACCGGCATACTCAGCCTGGAAAACAATACCTTTATCGGCAATAACTCAGCGACAGAAGGGGGCGGAGCGTATTGCATTATTCGCAAGGAAGGGCTTATCACGGTTAGCAATAATGTTTTTAAAGATAACCATGCGACCAGTATTGGTGCGGGACTTGCGATAATTGCCATGAACGGCGGCCAGATACATCTTGCCCAAAATACCTTTGAGAATAACAGAGTGGGCGACAAAGGAGGTGGAGCATATCTTTGTTCGTATGACGTTGACCGGACTGCTTCCATAACCCTTACTGAAAATACCTTCACTGCCAATACGGCGATGCACGGGGGCGGTGCCTACGTGTTTGCAAACAAGGCCCAACTGGGAATAACGCATTCTATTTTTGAACAGAATCAGGCCGGCTTAAAGGGTGGCGCTGTTTTTTCTGAAACAAAAAATTCGGGCGTGTCTTTTATTAATTCTATTATCGCAAAAAATACCGCACATGAGGGGGGCGGTATCTATGCGCAAACGGATTCCGGGGAAATCGTAATTACCAATACCACTTGCATAAACAATACGTTACCGACAGGGGGTACCGGCGGCGGCGTGTATGCGCATTTGCTTTATAATATTTCCCAGGCGAGCGTATATAATTCCATCCTTCGTGATAATACGGCGGGAACGCAAGGCGATGATGTTTATATCAACGATGATGGCGATGAGGACCGCACCGGCGCAACGGTTCAACTTCACCATAATGCATATGCGCGTCTCGCAGTCAGAGACGGGGATCACATGACTGCCACACATACTATTACCGCAGATCCGGTGTTGACATCTGATTACCATCTTCAAAGCGGGTCGCCTTGTATTGACGCAGGCAGCAACACCGCACCGCAGATTCCGGATAAAGATATGGATTTTGGCGACCGAATTATTGATGGGGATGAAGATGGTGAATCCATTGTTGATATTGGTGCGGATGAATATGATCCCTCAACACCACACACGACAACCACTTCTACCATACCGCCACCGGAGTGCATGATACGAACGATCTATGGAGAACAGGCAGAGGAAGTAGCCACGCTGCGCAGATTTCGCGATGAAATCATTGCACCAACCCCCATGGGGAATACGATGATCGCGCTCTATTACCGCTTGAGTTCGTTTATGGCAGAAACGGTGAAAGGCAACAGCGTATTTCAGCATGAGGTCAAGTGGTTTATTGATAAAATCCTCTGGGTTGTGAATCGGCTCGTTGAGCCGACAAAATTGATAGGAGAAACACAGTGCGCACAACGACGAAACCTCAATACTTGAAGCGATTACTTTTGAAGCGATTACTTCCGGTGTTATGTTTGATAACCGGCGTATGGTGTGCCGGCTGTAAAGGGCGCATATATAGCTATGAGGAGGTTTTGCCGCCGGGATGGCAATCGGCTGCGGCAACCTTCATAAATAACCGTGATGCCGTAACCGGCTACGGAATTGATGCCGCTGATATTGAAAAAGGATTTGTTTACCGCGACGGGGATTACACCGAGCTTCTGCCGCCCGGCTGGATATCAGCCAGAGCATATGCCATTAATGACGACGGCGTTGTCGTGGGCGAAGGAAATGACGGGATAACTGATCGAGGATTTATTTATAATGAAGACAATGCAGAGCCGTTTTTAGAACTGCTGCCACCGGATTGGACTGCTGCCGCGGCTTTTTTCATACACAACAACGGCACGGTGATTGGATGGGGAATTGATGGCTCTCAGACTGCAAAGGGATTTATATATCGCGACGGACGCTATACCGAACTATTACCAGACGGATGGAAACGGGCCGAAGCCTATGCCATCAATGCCAGCGGCGTGGTGGTGGGCATGGGTTTTAACGGTTCAACCAATGCAGGATTTGTTTACCGCGACGGGGAGTATAACGAGTTGTTGCCGCCCGGATGGTCTGCGTCAGAGGCATGGGCGGTCAATGCGGGTGGCATGATCGTGGGAGACGGTTCTGACGGCGATACCGATAAGGGTTTTATTTATTCGAATGGCGAATACACCGAATTGCTGCCGTCCGGTTGGCAGTATGCTTATGCCTATGCCATAAACAGCACCGGCGCGGTTGCCGGATGGGGCGCAGATAAAGACGTTGTTGAAAAAGGGTTTGTTTACAGCAGAGGTCTATACCGCGAACTGCTGCCAGGCGGATGGATTGATGCCTATGCGTTTTCTATTAATGACAGCGGCACGGTAGTCGGTGCCGGCGATGATGCTCAAGGGATACTGAAGGGATTTATCGCAGTCCCGCAATAAAAGTTCTTTCCTGCCGTATAAAAAGCCTGCGCAGATTAATGGTAGCAGGCTTTTTTATTTATTGACGCACCTGCCCGGCTTTTTATATATATCCATACGTTGTCATTATTAAGGGAGCATAATCGCCATGGACAAAAATGCTCGGCAAAACACAGACCTTGAACTTCTTCAAATCAGCGCCAGCAGTTACCAAACAATGACAATGAATAATTGCATACGTATGCATGCATGATTCTACCATACATAAGCGTCGGTCGGTCCGGCTGCCCGATTTCGATTATGCGCAGAACGGCGCATATTTTATGACCATTTGCGCCCATAACCGAAAATGTTTATTTGGTGAAATGACCAATGGAAAGATACCGTTAAATGACATCGGCGAAATTTTTTCCCGATGTTGGCATGCGATACCAAAACATTTTTGTTATGTTACATTGGATGCATTCATGGTGATACCGAATCATATCCATGGGATAATCATAATTAATAATAATAATAATGATAATGTAGGGGCGAGGCATGCCTCGCCCCCACAGGAACGACCATCCGGACCAGAACCACAATCAATTGGTGCAATTGTCGGCTCATTTAAATCCGCCGTTACCAAACACATTAACGAAATACGAGCAACCACCAGCGCACCAGTCTGGCAACGAAATTATTATGAACATATTATCCGCAACGATGATTCCCTTAATGTCATCCGGCAATATATCTTGGACAATCCGGCAGCATGGGACGTGGATGATGAAAACCCGGCAAATATGCATAAAATATTGTAGGGGCGAGGCATGCCTCTCCCCTACGGGAACACAATATGGTTAATTTCATAAAATTTATTTGCTGATTATTTCCAAAAAGGGTACAGTTTACCTACATTGGACACAAGAATAGATCCAATAAAAAATACAAAATCCGAAGGTTATTAATCTATGAAAAATAGAAAAATTAAGACTATTCTTGCCGAACTGCGCTCAAGTTTTGAGGCGCTGTATGGCGATCGTCTGGTTTCAATCATACTTTTCGGTTCTCATGCCCGCGGTCATGCTGAACAGGGTTCAGATATTGATGTATTAGTTGTCCTGAAAGATGCAGTAAATCCGGGTACAGAGATCATACGCACCAGCGAAATAAGATCCGCTCTTTCTTTAAAATATGATGTAGTGGTTTCCTGCATTTATGTTTCAGCAGAACGCTACCAAACAGAGCAGAGTCCTCTACTTATTAATATACGCAGAGAGGGTGTACCGGCATGACTCCTGAGCAGGCTGGTCTTATTAGAAAAGCACAGGACAGCCTTAAAGCCGCACAATTACTTGCTGCACAGGGGCTTCATCATTTTGCAGCCTCGCGTGCCTACTATACAATGTTTTATGTCGCAGAAGCACTTCTGTTAGGAGAGAATCCGGATATAATATGTCGGTTATGCGGGTAAAGAAACTATTTAGTGAAGAAGTGAAGCATCGCCATGCTGAGCGGGAACACAGCATGACGTTAACACACGGGCAAAGATATATTTTGCGGGAATTGCGGATTTTGTTCGAAATGCACCATGAAGAAGATTTAAAGGGGCAGAAAAATATTTTGGAGAAAGCCTTTCGGGGGCAGCTTACTGATGCGGTTAAGCGAGAGCTTAATCTTCTTCGACGCAACAGTGTAACCGGTACCGACCTTCTCAAGAATCTCACCCGCATCTACCACCAGCACAATATGCGGGACTGGCAGGATAACCGGAGCCGACTGCCTGAAGACAATCCGGTGCCCAAGATTGTATGCAGTGAACGTTTAGTATGAAGCCTGGTTAGCCCCCCGTCTCTGAAGCGGTTTTTATGCCTTTTTACGTTGTGCAAGTGCCTCCGCGCACCAGATGCAGAGAATGCGCGGCAGGGTTTTCGGATAGGTAACCTTTTCCTTCCCCAGCCCCCAGTCAACAATATCCTCAATCGGCAATTCTTCTCTGACCAGATGGTCCATGCACACGCCCATGCCGCAGGCAAGACAAACTGCTACGGCAGGTGTTTGCGTTCCTTTTTGTGCGCAAATATAACAATTCAATGGTCGCTCCTTTTTCTTTTTATGTCCCGTTGACCCCACCAACAGTGCGGGTAACCTTCCCGCACTTGTATAAAAAACCATAGCCCAACAAGAGCGGCAAGTCAATAGGTTCCGCCATGGGAGTTTCCTGAGTTTTGGTTAGGTAAGTGCATCCAAGAAATCAAAGCACAA
>CAZQKW010000026.1:0-51020 GCA_964594075.1 uncultured Thermodesulfobacteriota bacterium
ATTCTGCGGTCGAGCCGCAGAATGACTCGGTGGCTTAATTAAGTTTTTGTTCTTTAAAGTATAAATTTATTAGGGTTTAGGATTTAGATTTTAGAGTTTTAATTGCTATTCAACAATTATGTTCCGGTAAATTGTGGTTTGCGTTTTTCCAGAAAAGCCTTCATGCCTTCTTTTTGATCAGTGGTGGCAAAAAGGCTGCTAAATAATTCGGTTTCAAGATCGCAGGCGTCGGCAAGATTTTTGTCAACGCCTTCATTGATCGCCTTTTTTGCCATGGCAAGCGCCAGCGGTCCCTGTTCTGCGATTTTTTGCGCAAGGGCGAACGTTGCATCCATGAGCTGCTCATGAGGCACCACCCGATTAATGAGCCCGATTTCAAAGGCTTTGCGGGCATCAATAATTTCTCCGGTAAATATCAGCTCTTTAGTCCGCGCTGTTCCTATAAGACGCGCAGCGCGTTGGGTTGCACCCCAGCCCGGAATGATGCCGAGAATTGCTTCGGGCAAGCCGAATTTAGCCTGTTCCGAGGCGATCGCGATGTCACAGCTTAAAACCACTTCGGTGCCGCCGCCAAGCGCAAAGCCGTTTACCGCAGCAATGACCGGCTTATTCAGGCATTGAATCAGGCGCATAACCTGGTGCCCCAGCGCGGAATATTCCCGCGCCTGAGCCGGTGTTTTGGTGCTCATTTCAGAAATGTCAGCACCGGCAATAAAGGCTCTTCCCGCACCGGTCAAAACAATCGTCCGCACCGCTTGATTCCGTTCCAGCGCCGTTACGGCTGATCCCAGTTCCCGCACCGTTTCGGTATTCATGGCGTTAAGCACCTCCGGACGATTGAAAGTTACCAGTGCTGTGGTGCCCCGCAATTCAATTAAAAGATTTCTATAGTCCATGGGTTTGCTCAAGTTCGTTCTACGATTAAACTTACCGCTTCCGCGCCGCCGAGGCAGAGAGAAGCCATTCCCCGGCGCACATTCCTTTTTTGCATGGCATATAACAGCGTCACCAATACCCGGGCGCCGCTTGCCCCTATAGGATGGCCCAGAGCAATCGCGCCGCCATGCACATTAAGTTTCTCTAATGGAATCCCGAGTTCACGCATCACAGCAACAGTTGATGCGGCAAAGGCCTCATTGACTTCATGCAGGTCAATGTCATCAAGCGAAAGGCCGGCTTTTTTAAGCACTTTGGGGATTGATTTAAGAGGGGCCACCAGAACATCCTCCAGCGGAACCCCTGCCGCGCCCTGACTTCCGATGTGCGCCATCGGCTTTAGGCCAAGCGTAGCAGCTTTGTCCTGTGCCATGAGAACGACGGCAGCAGCGCCATCGCTTATTTTTGAGGAATTTCCGGCAGTTACCGCACCGCCGCTCTTAAATGCCGGTTTGAGGCTGGCCAACGCATCCATGGTGGTGGGTCGTGGCCCTTCATCAGTATCAACAATATACACATCGCCTTTTTTATTTTTGACAGCCACGGGAACAATTTCTTCCTTGAAAAGTCCGTGCTTGATGCTGGAAAGCGCGCGGTCGTTGGAAAGAGATGCATACCAATCCATATCCTGTCGGGATACGCCGAATTTTGCGCCTACCAGCTCAGCCGTGTAGCCCATATGAAAATCATTGATAATATCAAACAGGCCATCGTGCACCATGCCGTCAATAATTGCGCTGTTATTCATCCGATAGCCGAAACGAGCTTTTTCCAGGTAATAGGGCGCGTTATTCATGCTTTCCATGCCGCCGGCGACCACCACATCCGCGTCGCTGCAGGCAATGGCCTGTGCGCCAAGCATAACTGCTTTAAGTCCCGAGCCGCAGACCTTGTTCACGGTAAGGGCTCCAGCCGCAAGAGGAAAACCGGCGCGCAACATGGCCTGTCGAGCGGGGTTTTGTCCCAGACCGCAGGGAAGAACATTCCCCATGATCACCTCATCAACAGCAGACGGTTCAATGCCCGCCCGTTTCACGGCTTCAGCAAGAACGATGCTTCCCAAATCTAAAGCAGACAGGTCTTTAAAAACACCGTTAAAGTTTCCAATTGGCGTGCGCACCGCACTTATAATGACAACATCGCGCATGGCAGCTCCATAAGCTTTCAAGAATTGTTGCAATTAATCCTGCTTCACACAAGATGTTTGTCGTCGTGATTGCAGGATTCCATTAGTAACCGGCACCAATACTATGCACTAATTGTGGTTATCTTAAGGGGGGAATACAATGAAGAATTAATGGTAACGACGGTCGTAAAAAAATTAACACGGCTCTTATTTTGTGTCAAGCACTAAACAACAGGATGGTCCCCGCTGATTTTAATGAATGCCGCGCACCGCTGACCGGTTTTATGTTGCGCACGCCTCGCCTTGCAGCCGTGAAGCATCACATCGTTCGATTACGTAGGATGCTCAGGTATTAGTATCCCACGGCAATTCTTTCTGCCAGAAAAGGCGGCAGACCGGCTGCAAGTATTTTCTGCTGTGCCAGGGCAATATTATAAGCCACGCGGATTAAACGGTATTGTTGTGTTGTCGTATCATACAGCCCATACGAAGCGAGCGGATTACCGTCGCGCGGCTGGCCGACGCTGCCGACATTAATAATATAGCGGGAATCTTCTTTAAGGGTTATTGATGCCAGATCTGCAAAAGAAACTGCCCCCGAGCGATCAAGCATAAAAATCCCCGGACGGTGAGAGTGGCCGACAAAGCACAAGTGCTGGGTGAAATTTCTGAAATGAATCCGTGCCTCTGACACCGAGATAATATAATCCCACAACTCCGGATGCTGCGGCGTAGAATGTACCAGTATGCCATGAGGCAGCGTTGCGCTGAGCGGCAGCGCCGCGAGGAAGCGTTTATTGGCTTGAGAAAGCACATCCGATGTCCAGAGAATCGCTTTCCTGGCATGGGGATTGAAGTATGTTATGTCGGTTTTTCCGACCGCCGCATAATCATGGTTCCCAGCGATATTATCCTCACAAATGCTTGTGAGCAGCTCAATGCATTCATTCGGATTAGCCCCATAACCGACAATATCGCCGAGAAACATAACCTTTTCCACCCCATGATTTGAGAAGGACGCTATCACCGATTGAAACGCTTCAAGATTGCCGTGAACATCGGACATAACAGCTATTTTCATAGTCTTTATTGTATCACTCAAAAGGCAAAAAAATCAATTATCGGCCAGTGGGGTAAGAATCCGCGTAAAAAAGAGTTGCTTTATACAGTCTTATTGATTATATTTACTATCAATTATTAGCGTACTGGAGAAAGGGGAATCTGTCTAACACAAAAAAGAGCTTCAAGCTAAAAGGGATAACAGAGGTTAATCATTCTTCTTAACTTTCTTAACTGAATAACCACTAACGCTCATCCTGGTTTGATTTATCCACACTTTTTTAAATCCCTTTAATTTTTTATTAAATCAGCAGGCTTTTTGGTATAGTGCGTAATCCAGAGTGCGGTCGTTATACGCCTGGGAACTGTTGGCATTCTGTGGGGTCAATTTTAAAACAGGGCAGGTATTAAATCCGGTGGACAAAAAACAAAAACTCAAGGAACTGAGAGAATCCATTGATCAGGTTGACAACAAAATCCTTGAACTTCTCAATCGGCGAGCTGCGCTGGTGCTGGAAATTGGCACCATTAAAAAAGAGGCGCACAGCCGGTTCCATGTTTTAGAGAGGGAAGAGGAAATATACCAGCGGCTGCTTAAATTAAATACCGGACCGTTTCCAGCCGACTCCATCCGTCCTATTTTCAGGGAAATTATGTCGGCATCGCTTTCCCTTGAAAAAGTGCTGCAGGTGGCCTGTCTTGGTCCGGACGCGACCTTTTCACATATCGCAACCATTCAGCAGTTTGGTCAGGCAGTCACCTGTGTTTACACCAAAAGCATCGGTGAAATTTTTGACGAAGTGGAACGCGGCCGGGCGGATTATGGCGTTGTCCCGATAGAGAATTCAACGGAAGGGGTAGTAAATCTCACCCTTGACATGTTTATTGAATCGCCATTGCAGATATGTGCCGAAGTGTTGCTGGAAATTTCTCACGCGCTGCTCTCCCGGAGCCCGCGGCTTGAGGATATCACGACCGTGTATTCGCATCCGCAAGCGCTTGCCCAATGCTATGATTGGATTAGCAAGCATCTTGCGCACGCAGAAATAAAAGAGGTTTTCAGCACTGCCATGGCGGCAAAAATGGCGCATGATGAGCCACGGGCTGGCGCCATTGCCAGCGTCTTTGCGGGCAAAATGTATGGCGTGCCGGTGCTGAAGAGCAAGATTGAAGATAACCCGCAGAATTTCACCCGCTTCTGGGTGATTGGCAAAATGTCGCCGGGCCGAACCGGCGAGGACAAGACTTCCCTGATGTTTTCCATTCGAGATGGTGTGGGGGCCTTATATGAAATGCTGAAGCCGTTTGCGCAGCACAATATAAATCTTACCAAGATAGAATCGCGGCCGTTCAGGAAGAAGCCGTGGGAATATATTTTTTTCATAGATATAGAAGGGCATGTGGAAGACGACAATGTAAAAAACGCCCTGCGCGTCGTGACAAAAAATTCACAATTTATGAAGATTTTGGGGTCCTATCCCAAAGGGCAAAAGAACACCGGCATGGATACCGCCAAGGTTACGGGCAGTGGTGAGTCATGAAAAAAATGGTTCCGGATTACATCGAGGATTTACCGCTCTACCCTCCCGGCAAGCCCATAGAAGAAGTGAGGCGCGAGTATGGCATCGCTGAAGATATAATCAAGCTTGCCTCAAATGAAAACTGCCTGGGACCGTCACCGTTGGCTCTCAAAGCAGCACAGGAGTCATTAGCGGGCATACATCTCTACCCTGACAATGGCTGTTTTTATCTCAAACAAAAAATTGCCACCAAGTTTGGCCTAACCGTTTCGCAGATTATAACCGGCCATGGATCAAATGAAATTATTCAACTCATAGCGACCGCGTTTCTGTGCCCCGGCGAGGAGGTTATTACCTCTGAACAGACCTTCCTTCTTTATCCGATTATGAGTAATTCCCGCGGCGCACAGGTTGTCCAGGTGCCGCTCAAAAACTTTGTCTATGATCTGCAGTCCATTGCCCGTAAGATCACCGACCGCACCAAAATCGTTTTTATCAGCAATCCGAATAATCCTACCGGGACCATGGTAGAAGCAGATGTATTCAATGCCTTTATGGAACAAATTCCGCCGGACGTGATAGTGGTTGTAGATGAGGCATATGCTGAATACGTCACCAGTCCCGATTATCCGGACGCTCTTAAATATCTTCGCCAAAATCGCAATATAATTATCCTGCGCACCTTCTCTAAAGCATACGGGCTGGCGGGACTGCGCATCGGCTATGGGCTGAGCACGGAACAGCTCATTGGATATCTGGAGCGGGTTCGGGTGCCTTTTAATGTGAGCCATGTCGCGCAGGCGGCTGCATGTGCTGCCCTTGATGATGGCGCGCACATCAAACGTTCACAGGACAATAACCGGTCTGGCTGCGCCTATATCTGCGCCGCCCTCACCGGCATGGGGGTGCCGTTTGTTCCCACGCAGACTAATTTTATTCTTATTCGGCTTGGCGAGCGCGCAGAAGAAATTTACCAAGCCCTTTTGCGCGAAGGGGTCATTATCCGTTCAATGGCAAGCTACGGATTGAAGGATTTTGTCAGAGTGACCATTGGTTTGCCTGAAGAAAATGAGCGTTTTATACAGTCGCTCAAAAAATTCATTTAAAGAGACATCCGATTGTAAAATTTACTGCATTAGCCGGTTTAAATTAGCAGCATGCTTTTTAACCAGATTGCAATCATAGGCTTGGGCCTTATTGGCGGATCTCTGGCGCAGGTTGCCAAGAAAAAAAACCTTTGCCGGCGCGTAACTGCGTTTGGACGGGATGGCAAGCGGCTGAAAGAGGCGCAGCAACGCGGCATTGTGGATGACTACCGGATTGGATTTAGTGACGGGTTCGGAGAGGTTGATCTGGTTGTTATCGCGACGCCGGTCGGGGCCATCGTTGAACTTGCTCGGGTTATTGCCCCCCATCTTAACGACGGGACGATTATAACTGATGTGGGCAGTGTGAAGGCGGCCATTGTTACAGCCCTTGACCGGGACCTCCCGCAACGAGTGCATTTTATCGGTGGACACCCTATTGCCGGAACAGAAAATTCAGGTTTTGAGGCATCGTTTGCCGAATTATTTGAGAACCGCATATGCGTGTTGACACCCACCGCCGCTTCAGACCGGACCGCTCTGGCGCGCGTTAAAGACCTGTGGGCAGCGGCAGGCAGCAGCGTGGTTTCAATGGATGTGGATACGCATGATAAAATTTTTGCCGCAGTCAGCCATCTTCCGCATATGGTTGCCTTTTCTCTGGTAAATGCTATTGTGGATATGAAGGATTATGCGCAGGAGACATTGCAGTATTCAGCAGGCGGTTTTAAAGATTTCACCCGCATCGCGGCAAGCGATCCGATAATGTGGCGCGACATTGCCCTTATGAACCGGGATAATCTGCTGCGGACTATGGATTTTTTCTCGCGTTCCATTGCAGCATTGCAGCATGCCATTGAAACAAGCGACGGCAAAAAAATGCAGGCTTTTTTTCAACGCGCACAGGAAGCACGCAGAAAGATTTAAATACTCTGATGAGCGCACGATATGGAGGGAGCACACGCGTAGTATATGGCCTATGAGAAAATTGTTATCACGGCAGCGCCGCATTTACGCGGCGAAGTGTCTGTTCCCGGCGATAAATCGATTTCCCATCGCGCCATTATCCTGGGATCCCTCAGCCAGGGGAAAATCCTGGTAAGCGGACTGTCTTCCGGCGAGGACAACAGACGCACGGTTAAGATGTTCGAGCAGTTAGGCGTCGCCATCAGGAAGAGAAATAAAACTGATTATCTCATTCAGGGTCGTGGCCTGACTGGTTTGCGTGAGCCGCACAATATTTTATATGCCGGAAATTCTGGCACCACCATGAGGCTGATGCTCGGCGTATTGAGTGGCCAACAGTTTTTTTCGGTGATGTCGGGAGATCTATCGCTTAATGCCAGGCCAATGAAACGGGTAGTGGAGCCGTTGCGCCTGATGGGCGCCCGAATCAGCGGACGCGATGACGGAAATCTCGCCCCCCTTGCCATCAGCGGCACACGGTTGCGCGCCATTCAATACCATCTGCCCATAGCAAGCGCACAGGTCAAGTCCGCTCTGCTTCTGGCAGGATTTTATGCTGATGGCACCACGGTGGTTTACGAGCCGCTGGCATCGCGCGACCACACAGAACGGATGCTGCGATTTCTGGGGGTTCCGCTCCATAGCGCCGACGGGTCAATGAGTATTAGCGGCGGCAGCGTCATGCAGGGAGATCGTATTGAAATTCCCGGCGATATTTCTTCCGCAGCATTTCTTATTGTTGCCGGGCTGCTGGTAGGCAATGCGGAGGTGCTGGTGCGGAAGGTGGGGATAAACCCGACGCGAACGGGATTTCTGGATATTTTAAAAAAGATGGGCGCAACCTATGAAATATTAAATCACCGGGAAATAAGCGGGGAACCGGTGGCTGATATTGCCGTCCGAACAAGCAGACTTAAAGGCGTTGAGATTGGCGGATCGCTGATCCCCCGGACCATTGATGAAATTCCGATACTTGCCGTTGCCGCAGCGTGTGCCGAAGGGACGACCGTAATACGGGATGCGAAGGAATTGCGGGTCAAGGAGTCCGACCGGATCGCCGCGTTGTGTGCCGAGCTCAAAAAATTTGGCGTGGCAGTTAATGAACTGGAAGACGGCATGGTGATTAGAGGAACAGAGACGCTCGTGGGAGCGGTCTGCAACAGCCATGGGGATCATCGAATTGCTATGGCAATGGTTATTGCCGGTTTATGCGCGCGGGGAGAGACGGTCGTAGAGGACTGTGCCTGCATCAAAACATCATTTCCTGAGTTTATGGAGTGCCTGCAATCGCTCATGCGGTAACATTATGCATTGCAGAGAGAGCAACAATTCACCGCAGAGCGCGCAGAGGCCGCTGAAATAAAAAATATAAGTTTAAAATGCCTACCGCAGAGAACGTGGAGCACACAGAGATAGCAATGATTTACATTGAAGAGTTACTACCGGAATATAGAATGCGCGGCGAGGGTAAATGATATAAACAACACAACAGATAAAATCATTAGTGCTGCAACAGCGGTACATCGAGAGCGTGGTCCAGGTTTATTAGAATCAGCATATGAAGCCTGTTTGGTTTATGAACTCGTATAGCGCGGCCTGTCCCTGGAACAGCAGAAAACGCTGCCTGTCATATATCGAGGTGTTAGAGTGGACTGCGGATATCGCGTTGATTTAGTTGAATAATTTTTCTCTGCGTGCTCCGCGTTCTCTGCGGTGCAATATAATGCTCACATGAATACCGATACCATTATTACCATTGATGGTCCCACCGGCGCTGGAAAAAGTACCGTCGGGAAAATACTTGCCGAGCGCATGGGATACACCTATCTCGATACCGGCGCACTGTATCGGGTGGTGGCGCTTGAAGCAAAGCGGGCGGGGATTGACCCTGAGGATGAAGCGGCACTGGCGCATCTCTGCAGCCGGATTGATATTTCATTTAAACGGGAAAGCAACATCAAGGTATATTCGTCCGGCAGCGACGTGACCGAAGAAATACGAACCCCGGAAATCAGCATGCTGGCCTCCCGCATCTCAGCAAAGAAATGTGTGCGCGAAGCGCTGGTGAGGATTCAGCAAGCCTGTGCGCAGGGTGGGAACATTGTTGCCGACGGCCGCGATGCCGGCACGGTGGTTTTTCCGGGGGCCCGGTTTAAATTCTTCCTTGACGCTGCGCCGGAGGTGCGAAGCCGGCGGCGCTACAAAGAACTTATTGAAAAAAAACTGGAAGTAGATTATAGTAATGTTCATCGCGAGCTGTTGCAGCGTGATCGAGACGATTCTTCACGGGCGATTGCTCCCTTAAAACCAGCGCCTGATGCGCATATTATTGACACCACGGAGATGACTATTGAAGAAGTCGTGCAAACAATGATGCAGATTATCGAGGCGCGGCATCTTCACAGCCATAAATACAATAAGAGAGGTATATGACGAATGGACAACACCAAAAACACCCAACGGGCTACGACAGAACCAAACAACGGAACTACAGGAGACAACCAGATGCAAGAACATGCAACGCTGCCGGAAGAGAATTTTGAGAAAATTTTTGAAGAAAGTATCAAAACCATGCAGGATGGAGAGGTGGTGCAGGGAAGGGTTCTCCAGATAACGCCTGATTATGTGGTTGTTGATGTCGGCTATAAATCAGAGGGACAGATTCCGATTCAGGAATTTTACAACAGCGATAATCAGTTAACGGTCCAGGTGGGCGACACAATAGATGTGTTGATAGAAGACTGGGAAAATGAGAATGGCATGATGGTGCTCTCAAAGCAAAAAGCTGACCAGATGCGCGTGTGGGACACGATCAGCACAATTTACGATCAGGACGGCATCATAGAGGGTAAAGTTATTTCGCGCATCAAGGGGGGGCTGTCGGTTGACATTGGTCTCAAGGCCTTTTTGCCCGGGTCACAGGTTGATCTCCACCCCGTCCGAAATCTTGATAAATTTATCGGCGAAGTCCATCAGTTTAAAATTTTAAAGTATAACCGCAAACGGGGCAATGTGGTTCTCTCGCGCAGAGCTCTTATGGAAAAGGAGCGGGAAAGTTTGCGGCAGGAAACCATTAAAAATATTCGGGAAGGCGCTATTGTTGAAGGTGTGATTAAAAACATTACCGACTACGGCGTCTTTGTTGATTTGGGCGGTATTGACGGACTGCTTCACATCACCGATATATCCTGGGGCCGGGTCAGTGCGCCGGGCGAGCTGTTTTCAATTGGCGATAAAATATCCGTTAAAATTCTGCACTATGATGAAGCCAATCAGCGGGTTTCCCTGGGCTACAAGCAGATTAAGGAAGATCCGTGGCTGGCCGCTGAGAAGAAATACGCGGTTAATACGCGGGTTACCGGCAAAGTGGTGAATCTTACCAACTATGGCGCATTTGTTGAGTTGGAAGAGGGCATAGAAGGCCTGATACATGTCTCCGAGATGTCCTGGACTAAAAAGGTTAAACATCCATCCCAGATTCTTGCGGTTGGCGACCAGGTAGAGGCAGTGGTGCTGGACCTTGACATTCCGCGCAAGCGGATCTCTCTGGGTCTGAAACAGATAGAACCGAACCCCTGGACGGTTATTGAAGAAAAGTATCCCAAGGGCACAGTCATAGAAGGCAAGATTAAAAACATCACTGATTTTGGCATCTTTATAGGAATTGATGAAGGCATTGACGGACTGGTTCACATTTCTGACATCTCCTGGACGCAAAAGATTAAACATCCGGGAGAAATATACAAGAAGGGTCAACTGGTGAAGGCAGTGGTGTTAAGTATTGACAAGGAAAATGAACGTTTCTCGCTCGGCATCAAACAGCTTGAGCCGGATCCGTGGGAGAATGTTCCTAAAAAATATCGCCGCGGGCAGGTGGTGAAGGGAACAGTCACCAATGTTACCGATTTTGGCGTGTTTCTGGAAATAGAAAAGGGCGTGGAGGGACTGATTCATGTTTCAGAGATCAGCAAGGATAAAGTTGACAACCTGAAGGAGTTTGCCAAGCTCGGCGATGAGCTGGAAGTCCTCATCATAAGCATTGACCGGCGTTCCCGAAAGATTGGTTTAAGCATCAGAGATCTCAAAGAGGTTGAAGAACAGCGGGAACTTCAGGAATATATCGCCCGGGAAGAACAGGCTTCTGCTGCCACGCTGGGTGACGTGTTTAAAGCAGAGCTGCTGCAGAATAATGTAAAAGAAGAACAAGCCGCAGAAACGGTGGCGGACAATCCACCTGCAGCGGTTCACGAAGCAGCGTCGGAAACAAAAACCGCGGCGCCTGCGGCAGATGATAAAATCCCGCTGAGCGCATGCGATGAATCACCGGCGGCGGAAACACCGGAGGATCCGTCTAAGGAGACACCGTAACATATAAATTTCACATCACAGGGCTTTTACGATCAGGATTTCAACAACCTAAAAAGTGCTCTGGTGCAGAAATCATTAATCGCAAAAGATTACCCACGAGTTCACATTTGACATGAGAAAGCATCCGTTTTTAGTCGGGTTCCTATCCCTGTTTGCACTGCTCGCAGTATTAATCGCGACCCTCTGGTTTTCGGGTCGCTACGGGCTCTCCGAGAAACTGCTGACCGGACAAAATGACATCGCGGTTGTTGATATAGAAGGAGTGCTCACCAAGTCAAAACCGGTGATAGACCGGCTGCTGCGCCTTAAGAAAGATGAAAACATAAAAGCGATAGTGCTCAGGATCAATTCACCGGGAGGCGGTGTCGGGCCGGCACAGGAGATTTACTCGGAACTGTTGAAACTGCGCGCAACAAAAAAAATTATTGCCTCCATGGAATCTGTTGCTGCATCCGGAGGGTTCTATATAGCCTGTGCAGCGCACAAGATCGTTGCGAATCCGGGGACCATTACCGGCAGCATCGGGGTAATCATTGAATTTGCCAATATAGAGGAATTGTTAGGCAAGGTGGGACTTAGAAGCGTGGTCATCAAGAGCGGCAAATACAAGGACATCCTTTCCCCGACGCGCACCATGACGCCGGAGGACCGCGCATTGATACAGGGCGTTATTGACAGCGTGCACAACCAGTTTATTGAAGCAGTTGCCAAGGGAAGAAACCTGCCAAAGGAAAAAGTCATAAAAATTGCTGATGGCCGTATTTTTTCCGGTGAACAAGCTCAGCAACTTGGGCTCGTTGACCAGCTCGGCAATTTCCAGGATGCGATAGATGCGGCGGCTAAAATGTGTGGCATTGTGGGAGAGCCCCGTATCCAGTATCCTGAAAAGCGCCGGCCGTCAATTTGGGAATTTTTCATAGAAGAATCCGTGTCCCGTTTTAAAGAGGTGCTTGAAAGCGAGCAGTTCAAGATCGGATATGTGTTGAATTCGGGATATCTGCATAAGTAGCGGACAGAAAGTTCAGACAGCAGACGGACAGATAACAGACAAGAAAAACTCTTCATAAAAATATTCCGCAATCTAAAATCTAAAATCCGCATTCCGCATTTCTCCGAAAGGTTTAATCATGGCCATCGCAGAAGTAAGTATTGTACCCTTAGGCACCGGCACGGTGAGCGTGAGCGAGTATGTAGCGGGTGCGTTAGAAGAACTTCAGAAGACCGGGCTTTCTTTTAAACTCACGCCCATGGGAACCATTATTGAAGGTGATCTTGATGCGGTTTTGCGCGCCATTAGGAAGATGCACGAACTACCGTTCAGCAAAGGGGTGCAGCGGGTATATACCACCATTAAGCTTGACGACCGCCGCGACCGCCCGGTGCAGATGGACGACAAGGTGGAATCGGTAAGGAAAAAACTGGCGCGAAAAAATAAGAGATAAAAGTGCTCAAAGAGCACAAAGAACAAAACAATTCTCCTCCCTCAAAGAAACTGCGTCACAACCATTCCCGGTCATTGCGAGCGAGCCCGCTTTAGCGGGAGAGTGCGGCAATCTCCTTGTTTTCAAACCGTTATGGGATTGCTTCAGTCGTTTCACTCCTCCGCCAAAAAAACGGAAATTATCCCTCTCTTGACGGGAGGGCATGGAAAAGTGCCCATCTGGCCAAAGGTTGAGGGACAAATTCTTAGTGGTGAAGATGATTTTACAGAACGATTTAAGAACTATGTGACGGGGCATGAAGACATTAAAGAGATTGCGCGCAATCAAAGATTTCTTCATAGGCCCAACCTTGAGTGGCTATTTAGTACGAGAAATGATAGTTTTACAAGAAACCAGAAAATACCAGAAGCGATAGAGGTGTATGGATATAGTCAGAAAGACATTGCAGATCATTTGGCCATGCACTACTCTTCGATCAGCAGAATTTTAAGAATCCAGACAATGTCAAAAAGCAAGACCTGACCCCATTAACTATCATTACCTGCGCGGTTGCATAAAAAGCGGAGTTGTTATTTGCTCCGCTTTTATTGTATGTTCAATTAAGTATTTGTAAACTATTGAATGCATACAACTTCTTCTATGAAAAAATTGACGATTGAATATATGCAAGGTCTCGCTAAAAAAAATGGCGGGAAATGTTTATCCAAAAGATATATTAATAGCAGTACAAAATTAAAATGGGAATGTGAAAAAGGTCATCAATGGACAGCAAACTACTACCCAATAAAAAAAGGGCACTGGTGCCCTAAGTGTGCAGGCGTAGAAAAACTTACTATAAATGAAATGCATAAAATCGCCAATAGAAGAGGCGGTAAATGTTTATCTAATAAATACATTGGAGCCAACTCTAAACTCAAATGGCAATGTGCTAAAGGCCATAGGTGGGAGGCAAAACCGGGGCATATAAAAAGTGGGCATTGGTGTCCAAAGTGTGGATTTGAAAAAAGTGCTGAAGCCCAAAAATTAACGATAGAAGAGATGCAAAGAATTGCAATAGCAAGAGGCGGGATATGTTTGTCAACAAAATATATCAATATAGACACGAAGCTAAAATGGCAATGTAAATATGGACATCAATGGGAAGCCATACCTTATAGCATTAAGAAGGGCCACTGGTGTCCCCAATGTGGTTATAAAGAGGGTGCAGAAAAACAAAAAGCAACCATTGAAGAAATGCAACAAATAGCAAGAACCAGAGGTGGAAAATGTTTGACAGAAAAGTACATCGATGGAAACACTAAGCTCAAATGGGAATGCAGAGAAGGACACCAATGGGAAGCCACACCGGGTAACATTAAGTCAGGTAAATGGTGCCGAAAATGTGCTGGTTTGGAAAAATTAACCATTGAAGAAATGCAGGAAATCGCAAAAGCAAGGGGAGGTAAATGTGTTTCTTCTAAATATAACGGTGCCAATACACTTCTAAAATGGGAATGTGCAGAAGGTCATCAATGGGAGGCGACACCAAA
The DNA here is from genome assembly GCA_964594075.1 of uncultured Thermodesulfobacteriota bacterium. Classification (GTDB taxonomy): domain Bacteria; phylum Desulfobacterota; class WTBG01; order CAIYCZ01; family CAIYCZ01; genus CAZQKW01. The sequence goes on from CAZQKW010000026.1 coordinate 14,032, forward strand.
CAATATCAAACGTGGACAATGGTGTAACGAATGTTCAACAGGTTTAGGTGAAAGAATATGTCGGGAATTTTTTCAGCAAATTTTCGGAAAAATTTTTCCAAAAGCCCGTCCAAAATGGTTGGTTAATAATGAGGGGAACCAGATGGAGTTAGATGGATATTGCCCTTCTCTCAGGATTGCTTTTGAGCACCAAGGATTACATCACTATTCCATCAGATATTCATTTACAAAAAACAAGGCGGAATTAAAAAGACGGAAAGAGTTAGACAAAATAAAAATCGACTTATGTAAACAGAGGGGAATCTTACTAATACAAATCCCTGAAGTACCTACAATTACACCTGTAGATAATATAAAAAATATTATCAAAAAAGCTTGTGAATTGAATCATACTCCATTGCCGAAAAAGTTCGATGATATAAAGATAAATTTATTAAATGCTTACCGTTCCCCACATATAAGGAATCAACTAAACCTAATGCACAAAATTGCCATAGCAAGAGGGGGTAAATGCTTATCAAAAAAATATGTAAATAGTCGAACAAAATTATTATGGGAATGTGCAGAAGGTCATCAATGGGAGTCGACACCAGGTCACATTGGGGCTGGTCAATGGTGCCCAAAATGTGGACATAATAAAAATGCCGAAATAAGAAGATTAACAATCGAAGAAATGAAGCAAATTGCTAATGGTATGGGGGGTAAATGTTTATCAGTAAGATATATAAATAGTGGAACTAAATTAAAATGGGAATGCAAAGAAGGTCACACATGGGAGGCTAAACCCAGCCATGTTAAAGATGGGCACTGGTGTCCCAAGTGCGCTGATAGAAAAAAAGGAGAAACCCAAAGGTTAACTATTGAAGAAATGCAAAAAATTGCAAAGAAACGAGGGGGTAAGTGTTTGTCAGCGACTTATAAAAACAGTGTAACTAAATTAGAATGGCAATGCAAAAAGGGCCATAACTGGTTTGCGTCTCCCAGCAAGATAAAACTTGGTCAATGGTGCCCGATATGTGCAGGAAAGATTGTAAAATGATAAAAAAAGGGAGAGCAAAAGGCACAGGTCTTTATTCATGGCATACAGCTTCTATTGGTGAAAATTAGATCGTAGGGGGCATAGGGTCAGGTCTTGCTTCTTGTCATTTAAATATTTTGCGAGAACCAAATGTTCTCCAGTAAGAAATTAGAAGGCAGCGGTCAGCAACTAAAATCGTGACTTGCATTTGGTAAGAATTGCAGGTTAGAGGCACAAAGGCAGAAGGCACAGAGGCATAAAGATAAAAGTGCGGAGGCAGAGGTCAACAGCGGCTTCTGCCTTAAATTTTTTTGGAATAGTAAATTCCTTGACAAGGATTAAAGGCTAATGAATAATTGAGATTACAATCAAGAGCAAAACTAATAAGAAAGACCTATTATTTCTTATATTCATCAAGATAAGAAATGAAAAAAGGTATTATAAATAAAATCCTCTCTGGGTTATCTGATAAGAATATACGGTTTGAAGACTTGCGGGGTCTTTTGCTATCCCTTGGTTTTGCTGAGAGAATAAAAGGCAGCCATTATATTTTTTCAAAGGAAAACATAGCTGAAATTATTAATCTGCAACCGCTGAAAGATGGAAAAGCAAAAGCATACCAAGTTAAACAGGTAAGAAATATTATTATAAAATATGCACTGCATAAGGGAGCCAGAGATGTACCGTTATGAAATAATAGTTTATTGGAGTGAACAAGATAACGCATTTATAGCCGAAGTTCCTGAATTGCCAGGGTGCATGGCTGATGGTTCCACGTATGAAGAGGTAATGAAAAATGTGCAGGTTATCATCCGTGAGTGGATTGAAACAGCAAGGCAATTAGGAAGAGATATACCTGAACCTAAGGGTAGGCTTATGTATGCATAGCAGCAAAACAAGCAAAAGGGGTCGCCCATTAGCCGCGACCGCCCGGTGCAGATGGACGACAAGGTGGAATCGGTAAGGAAAAAACTGGCGCGAAAAAATAAGAGATAAAAGTGCTCAAAGAGCACAAAGAACAAAACAATTCCCCACCCTCAAATAAACTGCGTCACAACCATTCCCGGTCATTGCGAGCGATCCCGCTTCAGCGGGAGAATGTGGCAATCTCCTTGTTTTCAAGCCATTATGGGATTGCTTCAGTCGCTTCACTCCTTCGCCAAAAAAACGGAAATTATCCCTCTCTTGACGGGAGGGGATGGAAAAGGGCCCCATCTGGAAACAGGTTAAGGGAAAAATTCTGCGTGGTGAAGATGATTTTACAGAACGATTTAAGAACTATGTAACGAGGCATGAAGGAATTAAAAAGATTGCTCGCAATTAAAGATTTCTTCATAGGCTCTACCTTGAACGGCTATTTAGCACGAGAAATGATAGTCTTACAAGAAACCAGAAAATACAAGAAGCGATAGAGGTGTATGGATATAGTCAGAAAGACATTGCAGATCATTTGGCCATGCACTACTCTTCGATCAGCAGAGTTTTAAGAATCCAGACAATGTCAAAAAGCAAGACACCCACGTCTTATGCGGATCAATCTAATTATTGTTCCGCAAGAAAGGAGGTGATACCGAGAAGTGATCCTGGTGAGATTTGTGAACAGATGATGTGAAATCAAACAATGATCAAAGAGGAGAAGAAAACATGAGCAAAAGAATCGAAGTTGAAACGGCGGAGGCTTTCGGCAGGGTCTTCGTGAAAGGCAATGTTCCAGAGATCAATCCGGTGCGGTGTCTGGGTTGCCGACACTGCGTTAATCTCTGCAAGAAACTTGGACCCAATGTCCTAGATATTGTTGACGGCGTTGCCAAACCGGTACGTCCTCAGGACTGCATCGGTGACGGAGCTTGCATGTTGGCTTGCCCCACCAAGGCGATCTTCCTGATGAGCAAGTATGATCCCGCGTCACCGCCCAGTGCAGTGTGACGATTGCACAGACCTCGGAACCGCGAGACCGTCGTGGCCGAACAATGGCATGGAGAGCGACGGGTGACAGCGCGCTCGAACGCTGTCACCCGCGTTTCATGCCTACGAGGGCATAGAATCAGGTCTTGCTTTTTAACATTCAAATATTTTTCGAGAATATCACTTATCCTCCTGTAAGAAATTATGAGACAGCAGTCAGCAACTAAAATCGTGATTCGTTGCTCGTGCCTTGCATTCGGGGAGCATTGCAGATAAGAGGTACAAAGGCAGAAGGCACACAGGCACAAAGATAAAAGGTGAGGGGGCAGCGGTCAACAACGGCTTCTGCCTTTTTTTTACACATCATTTAGATAAATGGTGATTGACTTTTTCGTAAATGTGGCTACAATGGCTACTGGAGGTGATAAAATGCAGTCAGTCGGTATTCGAGACTTAAAGAACAGACTTGCCTATTACCTTGGCAAGGTCAAAAAGGGCGACACCATCATTGTTACGGACAGGGGCATGCCGGTGGCCATCATACGTGATTTTGACCGGATAGAAGAAGATACTGATGCTGAAGAACGCCTGTCTTTTTATGCAAAGCAGGGACTTATAACATTGCCGAAGAAGCACACTGCGTTTACTTCTTTTAAGAGAGCGAAAGTTAAAGGCAGTTCTGTCTCTGAAACCATTATTAAAGAGCGCCGATGATCTATTTTGACAGCAGTGCTTTGGTAAAGCGGTATATCGAAGAAGAAGGCAGTAAAGAGGTCAACAAACTGCTGCACGGCTTGGAGAAAGCGGTAACCTCCCGGCTTACTTATCCGGAAATTCTCTCAGCAATAATCCGCAGACACAGAGCCGGCGATATTGCAACTGCTGACTGTGAAAGGATTAAAAGGGAGTTTAGGGTTGAATGGGGTCGTTACATTATCATCGAAGTACATAGTGAACTTTTTAGTATTATCGATAAGCTGATAGAAAAGCATGCATTACGCGGGGCAGACAGTATTCATTTGTCAACGGCACTATGGTTACAGCAGATTACAAAGCAAGATGTGCTTTTTGCAGCTTCTGATGCCGACCTGCTCAAAGCAGCAAAAGCAGAAAAGATGAAGATCTATAATCCTCAAGAGTATGAATAAATGTGTTTTGTGCACAAAGTAATAATCCCCCCTAACCTCTCTTTTAAAAGGAAGAGATAATTCTGTGTTGTTCTGTGTATTCAGTGGCTAAGTTTCAAGGCAGCGGTCAACAACGGCTTCTGCCTTTTCTTTTTACAAGAAGTATTGATATTTATTTGGAAACAGTCTATATTTATTTGTAGGTAAAGGTCTATAATAATTTAAGGAGATATTTATGTCGACAGTTCAGGCCAATTTTCTTATTCCTGCTGAATTGCTGGCTACCCTCAGAGCCCTTGTGCCAAGAGGAAAGCAAAGCGAAGTGGTAACCAACGCTTTGAAAAATGAGCTTAGAAGAATCCAATTCAGAAAAACCTTAGAGGAATCTTTTGGAGCTTGGGAAAAAGGAACCCATCCAGAACTGCAAAAAGGGACCGAGCAATTTATCAGGAAATTACGTGCATCAACACGGGCAACAAGGAAAAATTAATGCCAAGGGTAATTTTTGACACAGATGTTATTGTTGATTTTCTGAGAGGAAACAAGGGAGCAAAAAAGGTTATGGCTTCCATTAAAGATGCGGACATTCCCTGCTGCTCTGTTATTACGGTTGCGGAAATCAGAGCGGGCATGAGAGAGACAGAAGAGCAGGTAACCATGTCACTGCTTGGAAGTTTAGATATTTTATCAATTGACAAAAATATTGCCCAGCTTGCTGGGGATTTGAAAAGAAAAACACGGCAGCAACAACTGGAATTGGACGACTGTTTTATTGCTGCAACGGCAATAATGCATCAGGCAATTTTAATTACCCATAACCCCAAACATTATCCGCATAAAGATTTAATGCTGAGAAAAGCCCGATATTAAAAATAAGAACGAAGCATTAGCCAGTAAATCATCTTAAGACCAAGCCACAGAAAAATATAGAATTCACTAAAAAATAGGGATTCAGGATTAGTGGTTTGGAGTTTAGGAAAAAGGCATGTTTAATTGGCGACTCTTAAGGCAGAGATTAAAAAAGGCTTCTGCCATTTTTGTATCATCGCTAAACCTATTTACTGCTTGATTACCCATTTTCTTTCCAGTATTATTCAAGCCACAAACAGCACCGCTTGTCTTACTCAGAGCACTCAACTTACAAAAAACAAATCTGTTTGAAAATGTTTCTTTACAGTTTGCCATATATTGTGATATGGTTAGAAATATGAAAACAACCGTACAGATACCAGATAGTATTTTTGAAGAAGCGCGCAAGATAGCGCAACATGAGAAAACCACAATGAAAGCACTCATCCAGGAAGGTCTGCGCAGGATTATATCTGAACGCAAGCGGCGTGGTCTGTTCAAGCTTAGAAAAGCAACTTTTAAGGGTAACGGACTGCAGCCGCATCTGGCTGGAGCTTCCTGGGATAAGATTCGCGAAATGAGCTATGAAGGTCGAGGCTGATGATTGCCGTTGACAGCAATATCCTCATATACGCTCACCGGGAAGATGCGCAGTGGCACGACGCTGCATATGCCTGTATCGTTGAATTGGCTGAGGGGCTTGCACCGTGGGTTATCCCCCTGGCCATGTATTCATGAATTCCTCGCAATTGTAACTCATTCCCGGATTTATGCTCCGCCAACTCCTCTCAAAAAGGCTATAGAACAGATCGATGCATGGATGGAATCACCCAGTCTCACTATGGTTGCAGAAACGGATGACTACTGGACACAACTGCAATCCATTCTTCATACCGGGAGAGTATCTGGCCCGCAGGTACATGACGCACGTATTGTAGCCTTATGTTTGCAGCCTGGCGCAAGCGAACTGTGGACAGCAGATAGAGATTTTAGTCGCTTCCCCGGACTGAATGTTAGAAATCCATTAGTGAAGCCTCCTACCTGAAAAACACAACTTCCCGAAATTTAAATTTAAAGATTTACTGCTTGATTACCCATTTTCTTTCCAGTATTATTCAAGCAACAAACAGCACCGCTTGTTCTCTCCAGAATATTTAACACAACCAATCCTATACAGGAGACACTATGACGACACTATCCTTTCTTGGGAGGACATAGGGTCAGGTCTTTTTTCTTAACATTCAAATATTTTTTCGAGAATATCAGTTGTACTCCTGTGCAAAATTAAGGTAGAGGTCAGCAACCTGAAATCGTGATTCGTTGCTCGTGTCTCGTGACTTGTGCTTGGTGAGAATTGCAGAGTAGAGGCATAAAGGCAGAAGGCACAGGCACAAAGTGAAAAAGGAAAGTGGTGAGTAGGTGAGTAGAAAAAATAAAGAGCAGGTGGATGAGCAACACCTGCTCTTTTACTATGGTCACGATATGAGATATTTATAGGCATTGATTTTTTATGGTAACAGAGGTAAATTTAAATAGATAGTTTTGACTTTTATCAACTGGAGTGCAGATGATAAAGCGCGTGTACATTGAAACAACAATACCAAGCTTCTACTATGAGGTCAGGAAAGAGCCTGAGATGATAGCGCGTAGAAACTGGACAAGAGAATGGTGGAATCGGGATGCTGAAAAATATGAGCTTGTGACTAGTGAGCCGGTATTGGAGGAGCTAAAAGAGGGACAACATCCCAACAAAAAGTTGGTGACCGCACTTTTAAGAAACATTCCTATTATCAGCGTAGAGCCAGAAATTACAGATATTGTAAGGGCCTACATCAGGCACAAGGTTATGCCCGCAGACCCGGTGGGTGATGCACTGCATCTTGCTTTAGCGTCTTATCACAAATGCGACTTTCTTTTAACCTGGAACTGTAACCACCTTGCCAATGCCAACAAATTTTTTCATATTCGCCGGGTTAATAGCGTGCTATCTTTGTTCACGCCCAATATCGTAACACCACTTGAGCTTTTGGGAGGATAGGATTATGAAAGACGATCCCGCAATAGTACGCATTAGAAAAACCAGACATTTGATCTCTGAGAAATTTGATCATGATATTGAGAAAATCATTGATCACTACATATCGCTTCAGGATAAACATAAGGCCCGTTTGATAACCACAAAACAAAAGAAAAAACATCGCATTGTACAATAGAACACATAGCGGACAAAGGATAAAGGGGTAATGGGTCAATCGATAAAAATGCAGATAACAGAAAACAGACTGACAAAGAGCGAGCAAAAGGGGTCTTGCTTCTTAACATTCAATTATTTTTCGAGAATATCACTTATCCTTCTGTAAGAAATTATGAGGCAGCTATCAGCAACCTGAAATCGTGATTCGTCGCTCGTGTCTCGTGACTTGTGCTTGGTGAGAATTTAGAAAAGATAAGAGGCACAAAGGCAGAAGGCACACAGGCACAAAGATAAAAGGTGAGGAGGCAGAGGTCGAAAAAGGCTTCTGCCTTTTTGTATCTGTGCTTGACCTTATATGCTATTGTCTTTATAATGTAATAAAGAAATCTAATTCAGCTACGTATTTTTCGAGATAGATCAAGTCTATGAAGAGTATTAAGCTTAATGAGAATGAAGCAAAGGCGCTTGTGCAGCTCAAAAAAGTACTGGTTGAGCGGTTTGCGATTATTGATTTTTGTGTGTATGGTTCAAAGGCGCGCGGCGACGCTCTTCCTGATTCTGATATTGACGTTATGATTGAACTTGAGGAATATAATCCAGCGATAGAATCTGCGATTGACGATATAGTGTTTGATATAAATCTTGCACATGACTGTTTCATATCGGTGGTAATGTTCAGCAGAAAAGAACTTGAGGATGGACCGCTTGGCGAATCTCCCTTATACAAAACAATAGCAAGAGAAGGGATAAGAGTTTGACGTCTGAAGAAAAACAATCAGACCTTGCACAGTACCGGATTTCCCAGGCAGAGGAAAGTCTTGAAGAAGCACGCTTTCTTTTGCAGGGCATGAAGAGTGCTCGTTCTGTAATCAACAGAGCCTATTATGGGATGTTTTATGCGATATTGGCGCTATTGGTGTATGAGCCGTACTCTTCTTCCAAGCACAGCGGTGTTCTGAGTTATTTTAATAAACGCTTCATAAAAGAAGGTACATTTCCAGAGAACCTTGGCAGGTCAGTAAATAAAGCTTTTGAGTTGCGGCAGAGAGCGGATTACCGTGAATATTGCGCACTCAAGCATGAGCAGGTTGAGCCAATTATTAATGAGGCACAAGTTTTTATACAGATGGTAAAGGAACAATTGAGAGCAAGGATGAAGAAGGCACAAGATGAACAGTGAGGCGATGCCGGTGATTTATGATTCGGGGTTTGCCACTGAAGTTACAGAGTGAAAAGTATCTAAGGAATCAAAAGTCAATAGTCAGGCGACAGAATAGAAAAGGTGTAAAGGGAATGAGCAGGAAAGCCAAACATTGATTCGTGTTAGAGAACTAAAGAGCATGTAAGAATTTATAAGGCAGAGGTTAAAAAAGGCTTCTGCCATTTTTGTATCATCGCTAAACCTATTTACCACTTGATTACCCCGCTTCTTTCCAGTATTATGCAATTCACAATCAGCACCGCTTGTTCTCTCCAGCATATTGTGCACAACTAAATCCTCATTAGGAGACGCTATGACGACACTGTCCTTTCTTGGCGCTGCCGGCAATGTTACGGGATCACGGTTTTTGCTCGAAACGCAGGGTAAAAAACTGCTTATAGACTGCGGATTGTTTCAGGGGCTCAAACAGAACCGTTTAAAAAACTGGGAGCCCTTTCCGGTAGCGCCGGCTTCTATTGATGCGGTGTTGCTCACGCATGCCCATATTGATCACTCGGGATACCTTCCCCGGTTATGCAAACAAGGCTTTAGCGGCAGGATTCACTGCACTTCTGCAACCAAGGATCTGTGCGATATTATGCTCAAGGACAGCGCCCACCTTCAGGAAGAAGATGCCGTCTGGGCAAACAAGAAAGGCTTTTCAAAGCATTCGCCGGCACTGCCGCTGTACACGGTAGCAGACGCAGAAGATGCTCTTTTACAATTCACGCCGCATTATTATGGTGAAGATGTTTTTCTGAGCGACACGCTGCGCATCAAATTTAAAGATGCCGGGCATATTCTCGGATCCTCATTTATAGACGTCAAGACCACCGACCGGACGGGAACAAGGCGGGTGGTATTTAGCGGCGATTTGGGAAGGCCGGGGCGGCCGATTCTGTGGGATCCGGTTCAGGTTTACGAAGTTGATTATCTGATACTTGAATCAACCTACGGCAACAGACTGCATGATGCCACACCGGCCGAACAGCAACTGGCGCGGGTTATCAACGAGAGCATAGAGCGCCACGGCGTGCTGGTAATCCCTTCCTTCGCTGTGGGAAGGACGCAGGAATTGCTGTTTTTCATCCGGGAATTGGAAGAGCGCAAAGAAATCCCCTCGATCCCGGTGTATGTGGATTCTCCAATGGCAATCAATGCGACGGAGATATTTAAAAAGCGTGTTGCCGATTATGATCTTGAAGCGCGCATTCAGGAATTAAACGGAAAGCATATTTTTCAAACCAGTCAGGTGCAGTTTCTGAGAGACACGGAACAATCCAAGCAGTTGCATACTATTCAGCATTCCGCGATTATTATTTCTGCGAGCGGCATGGTTGAAGGAGGACGCATTTTGCACCATCTCAAACACCGGCTGCCCCACCAGCAAAATACCATTTTATTTATCGGCTATCAGGCACAGGGAACCCGTGGCCGGGCGATCCTTGAGGGAAAGCCCTGGGTAAAAATTCACGGCATGGAGATACCGGTGCGGGCGCAGGTTGAGAGTATCTCCGGGTTTTCTGCTCACGCCGATTATCAAGAGACCCTTGCCTGGCTTATGGGATTTAACCGGCCGCCCATTCAGACATTTATCGTGCATGGCGAGCCAGAAGCATCAGCCGCGCTTGCAGAAAAAATAAAAGCTACACTGGGATGGCGCGTGGTAATTCCCGGGCACAATGAACGTTTTGAACTCGCATAAAAACACTCTTTGCCAAACTGAAAGTGCCACGACCACCGGCCGTTGGGATATCCTTGCACGCATTCTTTACCCGGCGCGGGAAAATGATGATGCCGAGTGGTTCTGCCTTTTTAACAATGCCGCGCGATTGCGCATAAGCCATGGAAGATAACGATGTCTGCCCTTTTAATATTCATGATATTTGTTGCGGGGGCGTTCGTTTCCCTTGTGCTCTCTTATGTATGGCAAAAGCGAGCGGCGGCGTCCTGCTCCGGGCCCTCAAAGCTGCAGATTCTTGAAAAGAGCGAAAAACGCTTTCGGATGCTGGTAGAACATTCATCCGATGTTATACTCACCCTCAATGATAAGGGAAGCATTCTGTTTGTAAGCCCAGCAGTTAGAAGCATACTGGGCTATCATCCTGAAGAAGTCGCGGGCAAAGACATCTGGGAATATATTCATCCGGACGATTACCCCAACGCTGCTGCGACACTTGTGCAGGCACAGAAAAAGCCCGCACTTCCCATAACAATGACCTGCCGGTGTTTACATAAGAATGGCTTATGGCGCATGATGCACGCCACCGGACAGGCAGCCTGCGACGAGGACGGCAGTCCGGTAGTCATTTTTAACGTGCGCGATGTTACCGAACAACTGCAGGCAGAAGAGGCATGGAAAGAAAGCGAGGAACGCTTTAGAGCGCTTGCCAAGAGCGCCAGTGATCCCATAATCTGTATTGATCAGCAGGGAGCGATCATATTTTGGAACCATGCTGCGGAAAGCGTTTTTAACTATACAGAGGAAGAGATAATCGGCAGACCCGTCACCACCCTTATTCCTGAACGGTTTCATGAATTTTATACCAGCGGTATGGAACGGGTATTATCGGCAGGCTTTGACATCGGGAGAATAGCCTTTGATTTTGTGGGGCGCAAAAAAGGAGGCGCAGAATTTCCCGCAGAACTTTCATTTGCAACCTGGGAGTCGCGCGGAACCGTCTATTTCTCCTGCATCGTCCGCGATATAACAGAACGCAAACAAGTGGAAGAAGCACTGCAACAGGAGCAGGAATACAATAAAACCATTATTGAGACCGCTGATGCGCTTATTATTGCCCTGGACCCTGATGACCGGGTCACGCTGTTCAACCGTCGCGCAGAAGAGCTGACTGGATACCGGCGCGAAGAAGTCATCGGAAAGAATTTGCTGTCGGTCATTCCTATCAGAATGGATAAACGGGCGTTTGCCCGGATGACGCAGGAAATTATTGATGGCGAATCAGTCACTCCCTATCATCTGTTTATTACAACTAAAGCCGGCGAGGAAAAGATACTTTTCACCCGTGGCAGACAGCTCAAGGATAAAACGGGCAAAGTTATTGGCGTGCTGGAGATTGGCGTGGATGTCACCGAACAGCGCCGAATGGAGGCGAAACTGTTGCAGGCAGAAAAATTGCGCGGTCTGGGTGAAATTGCCGGCGGCGTGGCGCACGATTTTAATAATGTTCTGGCGGCAATCCTGGGGCGCGCACAGCTTCTGAAGTTGCATATGGGGGAATTTTCCGGTGCAGAACGAAGAAAATTCTATACGGAACTAAAACAGGGGCTCGAGGTGATAGAACGCGCTGCCGCTGATGGCGCAGAAACCGTCAGACGGATCCAGGAGTTTGCTCGAATACGTCCGGACGACAAGTATTTGGCCGCAGTTAATCTCAACGAGGTTGTGGAACATGCCTGCGAATTCACCCGCTCCCGCTGGAAAGACGAAGCAGAGCTGAAGGGAATACGCTATACGATCGATAAACAGCTCGCCCCGGTTCCGGTTATTTTGGGAAGCGCGGCAGAACTGCGCGAGGTGGTTATAAACATTATAAACAATGCGCTTGATGCAATGCCGGACGGGGGCGCGATCAACATAAAAACCTATTCAAATGAGACTGATGTATCGGTAGAAATTCGCGATACCGGCATGGGGATGCCTGCACACATTATGGAACGAATATTTGATCCTTTTTTTACCACCAAGGGCCCTCAGTCAACCGGCCTGGGCATGAGTGTTTCGTACGGCATTATAACCCGCCATCAGGGAACTATTGCCGTTGACAGCGCAGAAGGTCACGGCACGGTTTTTACCTTAAAATTCCCAATCGGAGAAGTTGCCGGAGAAGAAACGACTGTTGAGCCGCACTTTTACCGCGACGGCGCGCAGTTATCAATCCTCATCATTGAAGATGAAAACGATGTGCGAGTTCTCCTGGAGGATATTTTACATTTACAGGGTCACCGCACTGTTAGCGCATGTGATGGCAGGCAGGGAATGGAGCTGTTTAAGCCCGGTGCTTTTGATCTGGTGTTTACCGACCTGGGTATGCCGGGAATGTCGGGGTGGGAGGTGGCAAAGGCGATTCGGGCACAGGACCCGAATGTATCCATTGTGGTGATAACCGGCTGGGGAATACACATGAACGCCGATGACCTTCAAGCAACAGGCGTAAACCGTATCATCCAAAAGCCGTTCACCGTTGAAGCTATTATTCGTCTGGTCAGCGAGGAGCGTGCGATACGGAAAGGTCAGAAAAGCGCGTGATCTCAGAGCCCGGCAGTTTACTCCTGTTCCTGCTGATTCTGGTCAGCGGTTGCGTCGTCAATAAAGGTTTTTGTATAAATGTAGCGGTCAAATAATTTATTATAACCGGTCCAATTCGTCTCAGGCCGTTTCTCCTTGTTAATAAACTGCCTGAGGCTTTCCATTTTAGAATCAAGATCATCAAGGTAATTTAGCAACAGTGCTTCGAGGGTTTTCGGGCGGCGTGGCGAGGCAAATATATATTCTCCATGATGGCTTAGCAGGAGATGCTTGAGCACGAGAGCAAGTTCGTCCGGAAATCCACCCAGCTCCAGAATTTTTTTTGATACCAGCTCTACGCCAATGGTGATATGGCCGATGAGCCGTCCTGCATCAGTATAATCAAAATTATTGCGCCACGACAACTCATAAATCTTGCCTATGTCATGCAGCAGGGCACCCGCCAGCAACAGATCTCTATCAACATGGGGATAATAGGCCGCTATATCATACGCCATCTTGGCAACCTGCAGCGTATGGTCAAGCAGACCTCCCACACAGGCATGATGAAGATTTTTAGCTGCCGGAGCAACCTTGAATAGCTTGGCAATCTCGGCATCCTGGAACACCGAGCGAAGCAGGGCCTGCAAATGAATATTGGTTATTATGTCTATCATGGAGATTAATTCTGCAAAGGCCTTATCCACATCAACACGGGAAGCCGGAAGATAATCAAACACATTCAGGTCCCCGGCAGGGCACGTTTCAATGTGATTAATGTTAATCTGCAGCGCTCCCTGATACATGATGGCCCATCCCTTTATCCGCACAATATCCCCTTCGGCAAACCTGCTGCCCAGATTTTCCGCATCATCCCAGATGCGCGCCTTGACTTCGCCAGTTTTATCAGAGAGGGTCAGCCCGATGTAAGGGGCGCCGCTTTTTTTTATGCCCTGATTTTTTTCTCTCACCAGGTATATTCCTTCTACCTGCGTTTTTTCAGTCAGATCTTTTATGGGGGTTGTTTTACGTTCCATCAGACAAGCCTTTCCGGTAATGTCCAGGGATTATGTTTTACTGAACCTCATTCAAGGATCGCGGGGGGATATGTCGTCAGCGAGCATTAAGCGATGTGGTGATAAGTCCTTGAGCACAGTGTATAAGGTCACGGAAGCAGGATGGTCGATCATATGTTCCCATCCTCCAACATGCACCAGCCTTTTATGCGGATTGTGCTTTACCAGGTTGCGTATCCTGCGGCCCATGTGCAATTCGCGCTCGGCGTCACCAGAGCCATTCCACATGCCGTTTGTGCCGCCGGACATGTTTCCATTCCAGAGACGCCTGGCTTTTTTATAGCACATATCTACGGTTTGTTGGAGGGTTTTATCAGGTGCCGTGAGCAGGCGGCAGATGTTTTTTGGGCAGATAGCTTCCTGCTTGAGAGCGCGTAGTTTTTCGCGTGATATACGGGAAACATCAATACAATAGAACGGCACCTTATGCGTCTGGGCATAGCACCGCACGGCAAGAAATTCAAACGGATAGTTTATGGTGGCGAGTAGCGACTGAATCGGTAATGGCAACACGCAGTGTTCAGGCAGGCAGGACTGGTGCCGTGTCTGAGCCAGTGTCCGCAAATACAAGCCGAGCAGTTTTTGGGAAAGACGGCGCCGATTTTTAGTCCGGAAACCGCGGCCGTATGGACTGAACTCCAGGGTTATAAGATCAGGCGCAATGGTTGAGAGCAGCGCGGAGAGTTTTTGGTAGCCGCGGGGATCGAGATGGACGGTGCCAATAAGAATAAGCTCTGGCAGCATACTATTCAGCAGGCTGATGGCGGCAGCGTATCCTTTTTTTCCGGCACGGTATCAAGCTCAACAGCCAAAGCAGCCAGAGTTTTTTCGCTAATTTCCGAGGGCGCATGCGGACGGCAGGTTCCCAGCGTTTTATGGATAAATTTACCGGCGGCATCGGCATAGTAGTCGTCAGGCAGAACGGTATAGCAATGAATAATATCCAGTATATCGGAAAGCTTGACGGTGTGCGGATCTTTGGCCAACACAACATGTTGCGGATAGCGCGCAGATGCAAGCAAAACGCCGTTGGCGAGAAACGGCGCCATCAGTTCCTCAACAACGTGCAATGGTATTTTTAATGCGCCTGAAATCATCCGCACGGTAGCAGGCGTTTGGGCGCGCACATACCTGCGCGTAATGAGCAGTAACATTCGCAACGTTAAATACTCTCGATCCTGATTGCTGAGCTGCGGCGCATAGGAAATAGAATGGTAGAATTTATAATGATCACAATGGTAGGCTATTTCAGCGCCGAGCAGAAAAACAGTCCAGCTTACGAAAACCCAGAGCAAAAACAATGGGATGGCAGTAAGCGGACCAAAAACCCGGGGATAATAGAATAGCACCTTTGAGGTATAGAGCGTAAATCCAAACCCCGCAAGGTGCCACAAGCTGCCGCCAATGATACCGCCAATAAGCGCCGATCGCAGTTTGACGCGGGTATTAGGCAGAAAAACGTATAAACCGGTAAATGCAGTCCAGACCAGAAAGTAAGAAAGGCAGGCATAAACGTCAACGTTAATATACGGTTCGATAATTTTGACTGCTTTATAGCTTTGCAGCGTCGCGACAATGACAAAAGATACCGCGAGCAACAACGGGCCTATCGTGAGGGATGTCCAGTAAATGGCAATGCGGTAAAAAACCGGCCGCTTTTGCCTTGTAACCCAGATTTCATTGAGCGCATACTCCAATTCGCTCAGCAACAGCACCACCGATATCAAGAGCACAACTGTTCCGAAAGCGCCAATGGTTGAAAAGTTGATGCTGTCCACAAGGTTATTAAGAATGCTTATAACTTTTTCTTGCGCGCCGGGCGCAAGGGTTTTATAGACAAAGGGTCGCAGCGTATTTTCAAGATCTGTGAAACCGCCAAAAACCTTGAATAAAAAAAACACAACACTCAGCAGGGGTATCAAAGCGAACACAGTGGTATAGGTCAGCGATGCCGCCCACAGAAGCCGCTTGTCCCGAATAAACCGCCGCACGGATAAGAATAGAATGTGGGAAAAGATTATCGGGGCAGAAATGATCACATTACTTAACGATGACAAGCGGTTACCTATTGCATACTGGAGCGGTATTTTCATGGGTGCCGGCCATTAAGAAGCAGTTCTGATGCGGCGCGCCGCCGTTATCCAGACCCTGATTTTTGCTTCATCAGGGATACGGTCCTTGTGATTATCGTTGCGCCACAGTTTTTCAAGGTTCATGCGTAAAACAGGCGCGTCCTGCTGTGCCAGGGTCTCCACATCCGTGATGCCCGCCCTGCTCAGTATCTGAAAATTACGCGTACCCATCCCCTTGAGCATTACCATCTCGGCAGCTTTTATCCAGGAAGCCAGTTCAACGGAGGTGGCTGCAACGCAGGCACGGGTGCGCTGTTGTTCGGGTGGATTATCTTTCAGGCGCAAGAGGTCCCGCGCCATGATGACCCCGCAGCGTTCCAGGCGTTCTTGATATTCGCGAGGTATTATTGGCATATCCCTCACATAGGAACGTAGTGAATCCACGGTTATCAGGTCAATGCCTTTGAACGCAGCACCACAAAAACAAACACCGCCCAGGACAAGGAGAATCTTGACCGGCCGGCTGCATAGGCTTGCCCGCTTCACCGCCCACGCATCGGATTCCCAGCCATAGTTGTTGCGCAGGAGATATATAAACGCGGTCATAGCATAACATTCAAGAGCGAACGGTATAAAGCCAAGAAAACCTGGAGCAGTCATTTCAAATAATTTAAATGAATCAAAAAAGGGCACCGTATAAATCCATTTGGTGGTCGCCCAGAAGTTCCATAATTCCCAGAATATACCGCACAGCAACCCTGCAAGCATAAGCAAAACCGGTTTTCGCAGTGAACCGTGTTGCCACCCGCGAAGCAGTGAAGGCGCTCCCCAGCGATAATTCACGGGCTCAAGAACCAGTATAAAGCCACACCACACCAGCGCAAAAAAATAACGCGGCATACTTATGCACAACAAAAGGCACACGACGCCGATACAGATACTCAACCTCAGCTGCTTCGGCGTGAATTGTCGGGGCCAAACCCGCCAGGCACGTAACAACGCGGTGCTTTCAAGCAGTTCGGTTGTCTCAAATAAGGCCGGCAGCACCGTAGCAAAGGAGATAGTATAGCCTATCCAGCGCACCGGTGTTATTTCAACTACATTAACATAATACCAGTTTTTGAGAGAAAAATTTATGCATTCAAAGATCAGCCATATGCAAACCGATACCGGCAGCAGAAAGAAAAACTCCCGTGTTCTGCGCATCAGAAGCGACGTCCCCGTTCTTAGAAATACCCAACTGTCGATAACTATGATGTAAGACCACCACGCAAAGCAATAAAACCATGAGGGAAACGGCTCAATGTCGCACACGAGCATTAACCAGGAAATGACAAATAAAAAAATACCTCCTGTTAAGGTAAGCGCGCTCATGGTCGCACTGGTCATGGATGCGATGCTCAGGGAAAGAAATACGGGGAGATAACGGCTTTCAAAACTTTTTTAATTCAGGTTTAATACGCAAATCTACCGACGGTTCAGGCGCTTCAGTGTCAGCGCCGCGCGTAGCCAATCCTTCCATTTTAATGCGCAGCCGGACCTCATTGGCGCTGTCAGCATAACCAATGGCATGCTCGTAGGTTATCCGGCCCGCTTTATAGAGCTCAAAAATCGCCTGGTCAAAGGTTTGCATCCCTTCACGCGTGCCCTGCGCCATGGCTTCTTTAATGGTGTCTATGCGCCGCTTCATGATCAAATCCTTGACGCGTGGCGTGTCCATTAAAATTTCAATAGCTGCTGTCCGTTTGCCATCAACCGAAGGTATTAGACGCTGCGAGATTATTGCCTTCAAATTGAGTGACAGCTGAAAATATATCTGGTCGTGGCGGACCGGCGGAAAGAAATTCATGATGCGTTCGATCGCCTGATTGGCATTGTTGGCATGCAAAGTGGAGAGGCACAGATGACCAGTCTCGGCAAAGGTAATTGCCGCCTCCATAGTCTCCGTGTCTCTAATTTCACCAATCAAAATGACATCCGGCGCCTGGCGGAGGGCATTTTTCAGGGCCTCTGCATAGCCATGCGTATCCATACCTATTTCCCGCTGGGAGACGATAGATTTTTTATGTTGATGAATAAATTCAATAGGATCTTCTACGGTTACAATATGGCCGGTTGCATGCGCATTCCGGTGATCTATCATTGCTGCAAGCGTCGTAGATTTGCCGGTTCCGGTTCCGCCGACAATGATTACCAGACCCCGCTTGGCCAGGCTGATATCCTTGAGAACGGGCGGCAGGTTCCATTCGTCAATCGTGGGCACAATCAGGCGAATTTCACGAATCACAATGCCGATACAGCCCCGCTGTTTGTAAATATTTACGCGAAAACGCCCAATCGTGTGGTCATAAAGGGCAAGATTCATCTCCAAGCCTTCAGCAAAGGCCAGCCGCTGTTTTTCGGTCATGATAGAGAAGGCAATTTCTTCAACGTCGTGCGGAGAGAGACGCTGCTCTCCCAGGGGGCGGGTGCTCCCCTCGATGCGCAGCAGGGGAGGGCTGTCAACGGTAAGATATAAATCTGATGCTTTAGCGTTGACCATTGCGGACAGCAGGTCTTTGATCATCATATGCTCACACCTCTATCATCTTTCATTAGTGCACCTGTTTTTCAAGGCAGGTATCCCCGGCACGATGGTATTTACTTGATCATTAAGCAGCAACGCCATTGAGAAAACCCTCAGCCTCATCCGGGTTAATAACTCGTCTGCTGATGAGGTCTTTTATAGCAGCCTCCATGGTCTGCATACCGAATTTCTGCCCGGTTTGCATCGCCGACGGTATCTGTGAAATCTTGTTTTCACGAATAAGGTTTCTGATTGCCGGCGTCCCAATCATAATTTCAAGCGCAGCGATACGGCCGGAGCCGTCCCTTCTTTTAAATAGCGTCTGAGAAATGACCGCCATGAGCGTTTCTGAAAACTGTGCTCTGACTTGATTCTGCTGTCCTGCGGGAAACACGTCAATAACGCGGTCAATGGTTTTAGGAGCGTTATTGGTGTGGAGGGTCGCAAACACCAGATGGCCGGTTTCAGCAGCCGTGAGGGCTAATGAAATAGTTTCAAGATCGCGCATCTCTCCTACCAGAATGACATCGGGGTCTTCGCGCAGAGCGCTGCGCAACGCATTGGCAAAACTGTGGGTGTGGGCGCCGAGCTCACGCTGATTTACCAGACAGTTTTTTGAAGTATGCACAAACTCTATAGGATCTTCGATAGTAATAATATGCCCCTTAAGCTCGGTGTTTATCAAATCTATCATGGCCGCGAGGGTTGTGGATTTGCCGCTCCCCGTGGGTCCGGTTACCAGAACCAGTCCGCGTTCATACCGGCAAATCTGGCGAAGAACAGGGGGCAGGCCTAATTGTTCAAGCGTCATGATTTTATTGGGAATAGTTCTCAACACCGCAGACTCGCCCCGGTTCTGATAAAAAACATTTACCCGAAACCGCCCGTATTCGCCCAAGGCTATGGAAAAATCCAATTCCTTATGTTCTTCAAGGATTTTTCTTTGCGAATCGTTCAGAATATCATAAATCATTTTATGCACTTGATCCTGCGTGAGCGCCTCCATTTCAAGTTTCCGCATATCGCCGTGAATTCTGAGCATTGGCGGTTCCCCGGCACTCAGGTGGAGGTCAGATGCATTCTGTTTTATGGAAAACAGCAGCAGTTCAGAAATGTCGGTAGAAGTCATGAGCGTCCTTTCTTGTGAGATTTGCAGTGATTAAAAAGCACCAAAAACATAACATTAAAAAGTATCTATTTGAAGTATTTTTTACATGATATAATTCGTCCAAAGTGCTCATTTTATTTAGAATAGATTTCTTGACGGAAACAATCGCATCAGGGTAGTTATTACCGTATCGGGACAAGCGGCAACCCCTGCGCAAGAGAGAGAACCATGGGTTTAAATTTAGATAGCCGGCTCGAAGAGTTGCAATCTGCCATCAATTATCAATTTAACAATATCGCTCTGCTCAAACTGGCGCTCACCCATAAATCCTTTGCCCACGAGCATCACACCGCAGACCGCACTGGCAATGAGCGGCTTGAGTTTCTGGGCGACGCGGTGCTGGGACTGGTTATTACGCACATCCTCATGGAGCGTTTTCCTGATTATGCGGAAGGAACGCTTTCAAAGTTGCGGGCAGATATCGTCAATAAAGAGGGCATTGCCCAGGTTGCCAGAAGCTTGGATCTGGGACGATATGTTCTTCTGGGTCGTGGAGAAGAGGGAAGCAAAGGCAGAGCTAAGAAGTCAATTCTGGCAAATGCCTATGAAGCGCTGATTGCCGCCGTGTATTATGACGGAGGGTATCAGAACGTTTTTCAATTAATTGAGCGGCATTTTTCTCAGCTTATTGATGAGACGCAGGAAAAAGGCCTCTCGCGGGATTACAAGACCAAGCTTCAGGAGTATAGCCAGTGTGCCCTGGGATCAGTTCCTGAATATGTTATGGTGAGGGAAGAGGGGCCGGATCATGAAAAAATATTTGAAGTTTATGTAATGGTCAACGGGGTTCGGTATGAAACGGGTCGCGGAAGAAATAAAAAAGCTGCAGAACAGGAAGCAGCACGAAAGACGCTGAATACGTTACTGGGTCAAGAGAATTATTACATTTGAACATCATGGAACCATTTACCGTTACAATAGAAAAGTCACTGTGCACAAGGCCGGCGAGTAAGTAGAAACGCCCGGTAACCTATTTAATGCCGCCAAACAGGGCGAAAATGCCGTATTTGAAAAAACAGTCCACATCCCTGAACCCTATCTTCTCCAGAATGTGAAGCTGGTCCAGAAGCGGCCCTGGATGATTGTCCTGTTTCCGTTTGTATAAATCAGGAAGGCCGTCATGTTTGCCCACATCTTCAGCACGTCCCGTTTTTATTAACACCTCATTCATCCACTGCCGCCACAACTCAAATTGCCACTGTTCGGTTCGGGCGGACGGCGGCTGGACCACATCATAATTTATAAACAGACCGTCATGATTTAAAATGAGATAAATTTTAAAATAGAGCTTTGCTTTGCCGATCGCATCAAGATGATGGATAGCATTTGCAGAAAGAATGCAATCATATGTGCTGCCGTCGTCTTCATTATCTATGAACTCTTCAAAACTCTTCTGAATATACGTGATATTTTCTCTATCATGCAGTTTTACTTTTGCCCGCTCAATCATATCGGCGGAGCCGTCCAAGAGTACATAGCGGTGGCCGGGATAAACATCAATAAATCGCCGGGTGATGGTTCCATCTCCACATCCCAAATCAAGCAGTCGTAAATTGTTTCGTCCGGCGAAGTGGAAGCTAAAAAGAGCAAGGAACAGCTTTATAGATCGTTCGCGCTCCACGACAATGATGTCAGCAGCATTCATATAGTATTCTATAAGCGCTTTACTTTCTGAGGAAAGCCACGAGTTAGGAGGCTGGTTCATAATTAATTGCAATCTCCGGTAACATTTTATATTGTGTCAATGTTGTCCACAATACGAGATCGCCACGTCCCGCGCTGCGGGACTCGCGATGACCGGTTTCATGCCTCTTGCCCCCGCTTTGTAAGCGGGGGCAAGAGGCAAGTATCGGAAACGGATAATTAGTTTCTTAGGAGGAATCCCGCAGAGCGGGATGACGAAGCACTCCCGTTTTTAGAAACTATGTAACAACAAAATGGTAATGCCGTATGTTGGACAGCAATGATATTGTGTAATAACTTTTTAGCATAAACTCAAAAAAGATAAAAGGTAAAGTCGTTAATAGGTCAGCGTGCGCAGGTGTTTTTTGCTATGAACTCCATAAAACCCATTATAGCGATTGTTGGCCGTCCTAATGTGGGAAAATCTACTCTTTTTAATGCGATTGCTCGACGCAGAAAGGCCATTACTGACGACATGCCGGGAGTGACCAGGGATCGCAACTATATCAGTGCGGAGTGGAATGGCAGGGCTTTTATTCTCGTTGACACCGGTGGCTTTGAGATTACGGCAGACAGCAATATAGCTCGTCTTATTCGAGAACAGACACAAATGGCAATTGAGGAGGCCGATGCTATAATCTTCCTGATGGATGGCCGGGAAGGTTTGCAGCCAACTGATATTGATATAGCAAGAATGCTGCAACAGACCAGCAAGCCGGTATTTTACACCATAAATAAGGTTGAAAGCGCCGCCATTGAACGGAATACAGCAGAATTTTATCAGCTTGGCGTGGAGCCGCTGCATACTATTTCAGCAAAAAACAGAACAGGAATAAGCGATCTCATAGAAAAAGTGCTTGCGAGCACGCGGGAGGCATTGCCAGCAATGGAGGCTGTTGATACAGAAACAGTCATTTCGGTCATCGGCCGCCCCAATGTTGGCAAATCGTCTTTTGTCAATAAACTTCTGGGCTATGAGCGTCTGCTGGTAAGTGATCAGCCCGGAACCACCCGCGATGCTATTGATACGGTATTCAGGTATAAGAATAAAAACATCAGGATTATTGATACCGCAGGCATTCGCCGTAAGAGCCGGGTGAGCCTGCGGGTTGAGCAGTACTGCATTATGGAAGCGCTCAACGCAATCAGGCGGTCATCAATCTGCCTGTTTTTGCTTGATGCAGTGCAAGGAGTCACGGATCAGGATCAGAAGCTGGCTGCAGAAATTTATGAAATGAAACGAGCATGTATTGTAGTGGTCAACAAGTGGGACTTGATAGCAAAAGACCATAAAACCTATGACAACTATATTCGTGCCGTTTTCAACCACATACCGTTTCTTGACTTTGCGCCTGCACTGTGTGTTTCTGCGCTAACCGGTCTGCGGGTCCGAAAAGTTCTGGACCTCCTTGAAGCGGTAGAAAAAACGTATAATCAGAATGTGAGCACCGGGGAATTTAATAGAGTCCTTACATCAATAATTGCCCGCAATCCAATGCCGCGCTACCGGGGGAAAAATATAAAAGTTTATTATGGGACACAGGTCGGGGTTGCTCCGCCTACTTTTGTGCTGTTTACCAATGCTCCACAGCAGATACCGGAACATTACCAGAGATATCTGGAGCGCGAAATCAGGGCACAGTTTGATTTTGCAGGCACGCCGATACGGCTGTTATTCAGGGAGCGCCCCAAAAGATGAAACCAGGGATAAGGGATGCGAGTTTAGGATTTAGATTGGGTAAGATGATATATGAGTGCTTCGAGGCCTAGAATATAACTATGTTCTCTGAAACCGGAAATCACGCCAATAGCCACATCTGAAATCATTGATTTCTGCCGAAAATCCTCGCGTTTATAAATATTTGATAGATGAACTTCTACCGTCGGCAGATTTACCGCCAACAAGGCGTCGCGCAACGCTATGCTGGTATGGGTATAGGCAGCGGGATTTATAATGATACCGTCAAAATAGCCCAGCGCCCGATGTATTTCTGCGATGATTTCCCCCTCAGCATTTGCCTGCATAATCTTTACTTCCACGTTTTCTTTCTGAGCCTGCGACACAATTTTCTTGTTGATCTCTTCAAGAGTAAGTGTCCCATATTGATCAGGCTCGCGTTTTCCCAGAAGATTTAAGTTTGGACCATGAATGACCAGAATTTTCATTTTTGCCTCGTAACAAGGGATTCAAACAGTCAAGGGTTTCAGCCTTTAAGATTTCATTTCGTTTCCTTCAAGGACTGAAATGAGTTTTTTTGCCTGCACTTCTTCTATAAACACTTCGCCAATGCGTTTCATCAGAACCATGCGCATGTTACCGCCGGCCCTTTTTTTATCTTTTTGTATCGCCTGCAGGTAATCAGAAGCTGAAAAATCAGGAAGGCGGGTAGGGAGTCCTGCTGCTTCAAGTAAAGCGATAAGTTGCTGGCAGTCATCGCTTGCGGAATACCCCCACAAAGCAGAAAGCTTTGCCGCCGCAGCCATACCCAGTGCTACCGCTTCTCCATGACGGTATTTGTTATACTGTGTGAGCGTCTCGATTGCATGGCCAATGGTATGGCCAAAGTTAAGAATTGCTCTCATGCCCCCTTCTTCGCGCTCGTCCGTGGCAGTAATAGCAGCTTTTATGGCGCAGCAGGTCTTTATGATGGCAGGCACTACCGATTGATCCCGTTTTAACGCTTTATCCATATTCTTTTGCAAATATACGAAAAATTCGCGATCACGTATGACGCTATATTTGATTACTTCTGCGAAACCGGAACGTAATTCTCTGTTGTCCAACGTGCGGAGAACCAGCGGATCAATAAGCACAATACGGGGTTGGTAAAAAGCGCCCACCATATTCTTTCCCGCAGGCAGATTTATCCCGGTTTTGCCTCCGACGCTGCTGTCAACCTGGGCCAGAAGTGTTGTTGGCATTTGCACCAGAGGAAGTCCGCGAAGATAGGTGGCCGCTGCAAAACCCGCCATATCGCCGACCACACCGCCGCCCAAGGCAATCACCGGGGAGTTTCTATCAAGATCAAACCTGCTTAATTGACGGTATATTTGTTCCATTTCGTGAAGTGTCTTATACTGCTCTCCATCGGGGATGGTTATAGTATCTACATGAAACAATGCCTCCTCAAGACTTTTAGTGACCACCGATAAATAGAGTGGACTAACCGTGGTGTTGGTTATGACCACGGCATTTTTCCCGACATTGTGGGAGAAGATGATCTCGCCTATCTCGCTCAGGAGGCCGTTTTCTATGAGTATGAGGTAGCTTCTATCCTGTAGATTAACGCGAACAGAATCCATAAAAACGCAAGGAGGTGAATGGGTAGAAAGGTTAATTGATCAATCAATAAAAAAATCATTTAACCTTTTGAACTTTAGCCTTTTTGGCTTTTAAAAATTCAAAATTCTCTAATCTGTTTTAAATAGGCGCCGTAGTTTCTTTTTGTTTCCTGAATGCTGTCTCCGCCAAACTTCTCAAGTAATGCCCGCGCAATCTCAAGGCACACCATAGCCTCTCCAATAACAGCAGCAGACGGAACACGGCAGATGTCAGCCCGTTCCACTGTCGCGGTTACCGCCTTTTTGGATATAATATCAACCGATCGCAGCGGGCTATACAATGTAGCAATAGGTTTCATCGCGGCCCGCAGCACAATATATTCCCCAGTGGAAATGCCGCCCTCAATGCCGCCGGCATTATTGGTTTTGCGATAAAACCCCCTTTTTTTTGCAAAACGAATTTCGTCATGAACCATAGAACCAGGCATCCGTGCGGCTTCAAATCCCCTACCCACTTCAACTCCCTTGATTGCGGGAATACTCATTAACGCCTGCGCAAGCCGACCGTCAAGTCTTCGATCCCAGTGGCTGTAACTGCCAAGTCCCGGCGGCACTCCCTCTGCGACGACTTCAAAAACACCGCCCAGGCTATTGCCTCCGGCCCGTGCCCGGTCAATAGCTTTTATCATTTTCTGTTCTGCCTGCGGGCAGGGACATCTCAGCACAGAGGCTTCCGCCTTTTTATAAAGATCCCGGCATGATTGTCCCGCTATGTTCGCTTTGATGCCCTTAATTTCTAAAACATAACTAAAAACCTGGATATCAAATTCAGCAAGCAATTTTCTGCAAACACTGCCAACTGCCACACGGGCGGCGGTCTCGCGGGCACTTGCGCGCTCCAGAACATTTCTGACATCATGGTGGTTATATTTCAATGCGCCAGGAAGGTCTGCATGGCCAGGACGCGGATTTGTTATTGGCGCTATGGCACAATCGTCAAAGGGTTCTATGGACATCCGGTCCTGCCAGTTTAGCCAGTCGCGATTTTTAATAATAATACTTATGGGGGAACCGAGCGTCTTACCGAAGCGCACCCCAGACGTTATTTCAGCCTCGTCATGTTCTATTTCCATGCGCTTGCCGCGGCCATACCCAATTTGCCGTCGCGCAAGATCCCGATTAATGTCGTCAGGCACAAGGGTAAGGCCGGCTGGGATACCCTCTAAAATTGAGCTCAGGCAATAGCCGTGCGATTCACCCGAGGTAAGAAAACGAAGCATAGAGAATCCTTTCTTCAGAATGGTAACTTTCTATTATTCATATATTCATATCATGAGTTAAAAAAAAAAGCACAGAGTTTTAAAACTCTGTGCCTTAACGTTCAGAAAATTTCTGTTGTCTTAGAACCCGTAAACAAAGAAATTGGTTAAAGCAGGATTTACATAAATACAGCCCTTGTCATTTATCACCCATACGCGTGCAATGCCAAAACCGCTTGCTGCCGGCGCCTTTACCAGAATTTTAACCGGGCTCCAGAACAATACTTCAGCTTTCACCCAGGTAGAAACATCTGATGTGCCGAAATAAACACCTGCCGGCACCGTGGTGCCATTAAAATCTGCTACCAGGCTCTCAGATGGCTCTGTCATTCCAAAATTAATTCCAAAAATATTAACGATGGTTCCTTTGCCACCGTAGAACGGGATATTCACCAGCACCATAGGACAGGTGGGATACATTTTGAAATTAATATTATCCTTACCCTCGGATGCGAGATCTACAACCTGTGAAGAAGGAAAGGATAGATATCCCGGCGTGCTTACGGTAACCGTATAAATGTCGGGTTCTAACCCCAGGAAACTGTAATATCCCGATGCATTGGTATTGGCGGTGCACGAACTGTTACAGGCAGAATTTGTCAATTCTAAGGTTACATCTTTTAAGGGCATATTCAATAAATTACTAACAGTACCGGTTATATACAACCCCTTAACCGCCCTGAAATTAACATCTGTTACATCCGTATTTCGAATAATGACCGATGCCCCAGCAGGATCAAAACCGTATCCGGCAAATAGCGGTTTTACCTCATAGCTGCCGTCAAGAACACCGAGAAAAACATAAAAACCAGTTGTATCAGTATTGGCAGTTTGCACGATTTGTTTTGTTGTCGCAGTGATTAGGTTTACGGTAACGTCTTTGAGCGGCGTTGACCCTTCAAGCACATATCCTGAAATATTAGCACCAATAGCTGCGACAAAATCCACGTTAAACACACTTGCGGAGGCAATGGTAATAGTCTTGGATACGGGATTAAAGTCATATGATCCCAATGACGGCGTTATGGTATACGTGCCGCTTTGAAGTTCAACAAAAGAATATGCGCCATCTTGGTTAGTTTGCGTTTGTAGTGAAATGTTCTGGGGACCACCAGTCATGGTGATCGTAACACCCTGCAATCCCTGTCCATCAATATCACTAACTTTTCCCGAAATCTGAAATCCCAGTGAACCAGTAAAATTTATGTCGGGTTTATTTTTATCAGTATCTGTTGATGCAATGGTAACTTCCTGAAATGGCGGCGTGAAACCATAACCTTCATAGAATGGCGTAATGGTAAATGTGTCGAACCCAAGACCGGTGAATTTATAAAATCCAGTCCCATCAGTTAGTGTGGTTTCCTCAGAGCTTTTTAAGCCGTCTATAGCAATTGATACCCCGGACATTGGCTGTCCATTTTTATCACGAATGGTTCCGGAAATAGTGAAGCCGCTGAATGCCTCAAAATTGGCATTATTTATATCCTGATCTTTAACGGTAACCGATAAGGTTTCGGGATTGAAAATGTATCCCTGTCTCTCCGGAAGAATCTTATAGGTTCCGTTTTCAAGACCTGCAAACTCATAAAATCCGTCAGGGTCAGTAAAGGTAATTTTTTCTTCTGCAAGATTTTCTCCCGTTAAAGTTATTTTAACCGCCGGCAGAGGAGTTTTCTGGATTGCGACTCCAACGTCCTCCACCAATTTTACTGTGCCGCTAATGCGGATTCCGTCATAGAACGCATAGACACTATTATCGCTTCCACCCACATAAATTGAATGCCGTGCGTCATTGCCTATCGCCGGTGATGATAAAATTGATGCCGCGAGTGCTGGTTGATCGTTTGGCGGGTATTGCCATACTATAGTCGTTTGCGGTTCGGGGCGGTCAGCATTGAGGCAATAAAATCTGCCACCATTGGTTCCTACATAGATGAATTTTGCGCCATCAATAGCGGCAGAAGATTCAATTCTCTGACCGTCAATGGACTGGGCAAAGTATATTTGTCCATCCTGGTTGATGCGATAAAAAACCGAGCCTGAGCCGACAAAAAAATTATTATCCTCAAGAATTGCTGGAGTGGTATATATATCATTTTTAAGGTCCAGTTTCCAATTAGGAGCAGTTTCTGTTATGTCTGGAGTGATACCTCCGGTAGGGCTAAAATTGTATATTTGAAATTTCATGGAATTCAGGCAGGTATTTGCAGAATAATACGTTGTAAAATTAGAAAAAATTACAGAACGATTTGAAGCAATTGCAGCAGAAGAATACACGCCGCCGCAGAGTAAATCATAAGACCAGACAACGGCGCCGGTTTGCAAATCAAGGGTATAAAAGACAGGCGGCACGGTTGTCCCTATATATACCTGCGAATTAGCTGTATCAATTGCAGAGGATGATGTCATAATCATCCCAATGTCATTTTTCCATTTAAGTGTTCCGTTAGGATTAACGGCGTAAACCTTGCCATCGGCACAGCCAAAAATAACTGAACCGTCAGGTGCGATAGCGGGAGAACTTGCAATAGCACCCGGTCCGTCAGTCAGAAACCTCCATTTATAGACCCATGTTGAGCTATTGTCAGGGTCAATTGTTGCAGTATTAAATGCATATAAATAGCCATCATACGACCCTATATATACCGTTCCATCAATGTCTATGGCAGGAGAAGAATGATTAATGGGTCCGCCCGTCTTATATTTCCATTCAATGACCCCGGTTTCGCCATTAATGGCATAAATATTATTGTCAGCAGATCCGACATATATTATGCCATTTTCATCAATGGCAGGAGAAGAAGTTACCGGCCCAGCCGTCACTACGCGCCATTTGAGTTTTCCAATCTGTGTCCCAAAACTCGGTGTTTTGCCGGTGTGTCGCAGATCATGGTGAAACATGGGCCAGGGCGCATTAGTATTAAGCTGGCATAGTCCTAATGCAGGCGCAAGCAGCACGCTCAGGGAAGCTATCAGCAAACATACTTTTCTCACAGCGGGCATGATAATTCCTCCTTTGGATATAGTGTCGTTCAGACCCTATCCGGTTTATTTTTCTTCCGAAATAGTTTCCGCGGTAACCCCCTGATTAGCCCTTTGACTTAATACCTGTCTTGCATCTTTGAAAAAATTATCCATTAACACCTTAACCCCCTGTTTGACCGCCTTGTCAAACATAACTTTTGGGTGAGTGTCTGAAAAAGCAAAATAGCTGCATGGCGTATATTCAATTTCCGAGCGGTTAGACCACAGGACATCACCAGTTCCCACATCCTGCGCATAAATACGCACCTGCACCACCGCAGAGCGTTTCGCTTTCTTTGGGCGCTGGCTCGCCATCCATCCTGACAAAGCCCCGATGCCGGCACCTTCAACCGCATAGTTATTCTTATTGGTGTATTCTGATTTCACCGGTCGGGTGATAATACCCGATGAAAGGGAAGTTCTGCTATGCGAGGTGCTGTTGGTAATCTGGCTGCCGATGCCATAGCCAATCCCTGAGCCAATGAGGATGTCTTCTATTCCTTCCAGATCACTTTCATAACCGTATGCTCCGGTGGTCCCAAACAAGGTATCTTTAACTCCATCTAATAATACCGGAACAAATCCGCGGTAGAATGGATTCAGCGTGCCAACGTCTTTGTAGCCGTATTCCAGGATTCTGCCCCGTATAATCATGTCAACGCCCAGGGCCTGTCCCAGTTCCATCACAATATCTTTTGATAAACCAATCGTCACGCCCTGAAGCGCCGGGGTTGAAGAGTCTGCCCGCTGTCGTTTGGTTTGAAAGTTGATGATATTGCGCAATTCTTGCTGCATCGTAAGGCTGTGCTCATAATTGGCCAATTCATGCTGCGGTGTGCCCAATTTGCTTGATTCGTCCTCTTCCTGTATTGTACCGTATATTAAATAATTATCCTTTATAGGCCTGATGAGACTGTAGTCTACCAGAAGAGTGTTGACATCTTCCTGCACAGCAACTGAAATTCCATGTGCAGTAAGCTGGTCGGCAATTTCTTCCTGAATTCTGATATTGCCGCCCCATGCATTGGCTTCCATAAAGTCCTGCTGCTGCGAGTAATCGGCAAATGGAAATATTGCAACCTTTCTGATGCAAGGCACCCGTACTGGGTTTGGGCAGGCAGAATATATAACGTTTGGTGTGGGTGTTGGCGAGATGGTTTCTTTCCATAACCCGCCTCTGATGCATCCTGAAAACAGCACAATGATTATGAGTGCAAGACAAGCAGCATATTTTTTATCCATGTGGGCCTCCATGATTTTATTTCCCTCTTTTTATTGCCTTTCGTTATTGATTTTAGAAGTTATGAGTGGTTGGTTTACCGTGCTGACGGTAAGGAATACCAGCAGTTCCGTAAGCAAATCTTCATTGCGCGTCTTTTTAAAAAAATAGCCGAATAACGGGATATCTGCAAAAAATGGGACTTTATTTATAATTTTTGTTTGGGTGGTTTCGTAAATACCGCCGATGACAATTGTCTTGCCATTTTCTACAATCAGATCGGTCTCTACCTCGCGCACATCAATGCCCGGTTCATCATTTGCGCCGGTCTGCGCCGATTTCTGATTTTTGGTTACATAGACGTGAAGGTTTATGGTGTTTGCCGGAGAAATACGCGGCGTCACTTTGAGCTCAAGCACTGCGTCTTTAAATTCAGTTGAGGTAACACCCTGCTCGCTTAATTTAAGATATGGGAGGGCAACGCCCTGTTTTATGCGCGCTTCCTTATTGTCAAGGCTCAGAACCTTGGGGCTGGAAACAATTTTTATCTTTTCATCTTTTTCCAAAGCCGAGAGCTGCACATCAAGCTGCAGGGAATTAGTCACATAGCCGAAATTAATGCCTCCGCCAGAGCCGGCGCCGATTGCGGCCGGAAGGTTAACCACTGCACCGCGTCCCGCTGCCCCTGAAATAGATATATCAGCACCCCCTTGGGCAGCGCCGCCATCCTTGCTGGTATTATAAAATGATCCCCATATTACACCCAGCTCTTTCACATAGCTGGGATTTGATTGCACGATGCGCGCCTCAATAAGCACCTGCGGGGTTGGCACATCCTGTTCTCTGATCAACTGTTTTATACGGTTAACTTTTTCCGGCACGTCAGTTATGGTTACTGAGTTTGTGTGCTCAAACGAGTTAATACTGCCGCGTTTTTCAGTCAGAATTTTTAAATCTTTTATATATTTTTCGATCTCTTTAGCTTTGACATAATTAATCGCAATAGTATCCATTACCAAATCCTGAAAAGCCGTCTTCTCCATTTTATCTTTCTGTGTTTTGAGTATTTGCTCAAGGGTGTCAATGCGGATAATATTACCCGCAACAATTTTACCCAGATTGTTGCTTTCAAGAATGATGTCCAGAGCCTGATCCCAGGGAATATCTTCCATCTTCAATGTTACCTTGCCGGAAACTTTATCGCTGGTGATTATATTAAATCCGCTCACATCGGATATAAGACGAAAAATATTTTTTATGTCGGCATCCTTAAAATCAAGCGAGATTTTTTGCCCAGTGTACGTCGTTCCGCTGTCTTTTTCTTTTAAACCTTCTCGACCGGATTCCTCAATAGTGAGGGGTTGTTCCGCTCTTGGCATATTTTTCTGAGCGGTATTTTTTTTGGCCTCATCGCTCAGAGTAGAGGCGCCTTTTTGAGCAGCGGGCGATTTCCCATCTGCAATATTTGACGTTTCGGTAATTAATTGTGAAGCACGTTGTGGCGACTCGTCACCATATGGTTGAAGGAGAACCGGCTGCGCGTGCGCTGCCGTGGCTGTTTGCATGGCGGAATGCTCAATCTTCACGGTTAACGCGTTATTTTTCTGCGCTACCTTATACGGCGGCACTTCAGGTGTTGCAAAATCAATAACGCATCTCACCCGGTCGGATGTTTCTCCAATTCTAATGCCGTCTATAAGTGGATTGTCTATATGCATGACAGAACGAGAGATTGCTTTGGCACTTGACGGAAAGTCTATCGCCAGCCGTGCCGGATTCTTAAGGACCACCGGATGATACTGTTCAATGTGCTGATCCGCGATAAATTCGATCGTTATTTCTTCTGAATTATCGGAAATGGTTATGTCTTTAAGTGTGTTTCGTGCGGGCGATTGCGCTTTTGCGTCAGCAATAACGGCATCATTTTGTTCAGCCTTCTGGGTCTGTATTCCTGCCACCGGGTTTTCAGGCGTTGCGGTGGGTGCGGCGCCGTGTGCTGCACGCTCAGCCCCCAATACCGTTGCGCGACCGCATAATGGTAAACCGCTCACTATTATTACTAACGATAACGGTAGAATCATCAGTAAACGCCATAATGGTATACGCTTCATTATTCTTCCCCTACTTTTGATTTGCTGACAGTTAAGGTGACGGTATTAGTTTTTGCGCTGCCTGAAGCATCAACTGTTTTTTCCTCAACAATAATACTATCCGCAGTGATCTGTCGGATAATACCGTTATTTTTGCCAACCAGCATACCTTGTTTAAGAATGTAACCGTAACCGGCTTTATCTTCTACCATTGCAGCGCGCAGGTTATCGTCCCGTATAATAATCGCTACAAGATTAAGTTCACTTAAATCGTATTTTTGCAGGGGGGTGAGATCTTCATCCTCAGATGAAGCTGACGCCGTATCAGGTTTCCGGTCTGTCATAGTTGATTCGGCTATGAGCGGTACGAACGGATCTGGCTTGCCCGCTGGATTATAAGTAAATTCAGGGTTTGCTGTTACAGACGACGCCTCAGTTGTTGTTATGGAAGGGGATTTTGCTGGTTGCTCGACCTTTGGTGCCGGTTTTTTAACAGGTTGAACTGCGGGCGTTGTTTGTTTAGGAGATTCTGTGTCAGGCCCACAGGCAACGGTTGCCACCAGAACCCAAAACATAAAAAGAACGACGACGTGCTCTAAGGTGCTACGATGTCTTCTTTTTAGATCCTTTTTTTTGTTTAGCATCCTCTTCCTTTTTTGTTTCTATAAACTTATAAGTTACCGCTTTAAATGAAGCATTGAGGGCTCTTGGATCAGTTGTGCCTTTTTTAACAGGAGCTTTTTTGTCCATCGCAATGTCAAGAATGTTAACGATGCGCGGCAACTTTGAAATTCGGTCAAAAAACACCCCCACATCATGATACTGACCAACAATTTTCATTTCCACTGGTATCTGTGCATAAAAATTTTCCGGCACTTCAGCTTTGGGCTGGAACAACATTATTTCCAGACCGCTTTCTCCTGCAAGGTTTGAAATGTTCGTCAGCAGACTGGGAATCTCTCTGGTGTTTGGGAGCAAGGCGAGAGCATCCTTGAACTGTGCCTCAAGGGTTTCAAGTTCTTTCTCAAACTTGGGAAGGTCAGCAACCACTCTTCTCAGTTCCAATAGTTCCTTCTGCAGTTTTGCCAACTCCGCTTCTTTATTGTTGATGATGTGCAGATTAGGGATAACACTGAGATAAATATACAAACCCACCATAACAATGATAAGCGCCGCAAGGATGAGAATTTTTTGTGTTTTGGGAAGTTTTACAATAGTATCAGCAGTAATGCGGGGCATACAATACTCCCATTATTTACCTGTGTAGGTTATTTGACACTTGAGGGAAAATTTTTTAAGAGGCGTCCGCATTCCTTTTGGCTCTTCGGTGCTGATTTTTTCCAGATCCACACTTTTGAAATAGGGTGACTTTTCAAGGTTGACCATATAGCGCGAAATTGATTGATTATCAAAAGCATAGCCTTCCAGGTTTAAGTTCATGCCGGTCTGTTTTATCCCCAACAACCAGAGCCTGCCGGGCAAATTCACTGCAAGTTCATCTAAAATATGCACCGGACCGCTTTTATTTTTTTGCAGCGTCTTTATAATATCCATTTTCTTCAGAAGCGCTTCTTTTTTATCTTTAAACCCCTTAATTTTTTCAACGGTTGCCTGTTGTCGCTTGATCTCTTGGGCAGTTGTCGCAATCGCATTGTCAATCCCGCTTATTTTGAAACTAATCAGCAAATAGGAAATAAAAATGCCGAGCACCACAGGCAGGCAGGCAAGGCCTGCAATGATCACATGCGCAATAATCTGCTGCCTTTTCCTTTGCGCCCGGTATGGCAAAAGGTTGATTTTAATCATCAGTCGTTCAAACTCCTAAGGGCAAGTCCAACCCCCACTGCTGCTGCTGGCGCAAGTTCTTTAAGATATTCACTGTCAAACATATTTTCATTATATTTAATGGCTTTAAACGGGTTGATAAATTCAATAGGGACGTTTATCTTCTTTGTTAAATTTTCCTCAAAACCTTTTACCCGAGAACTGCCGCCGCTTAAATAAATGTGATGAATTTCTCCATAGGTAGAAGAAGTAAAAAAATCAAGCGACCTTTGTATTTCAGCGGCTATGTTTGCCAACGTTTTTTGCAATATTTCATCCAAAGCAAGCGGGTCAACACCCTCTATCTGCTCGCCGCACTTGAGCTTTTCCGCTTCTTCATAGCTGATTGAAAGGTGTTTTTGTATTTCTTCGGTTATCTGATTGCCGCCCATAAAAATATCACGGGTGAACTGAGAAACGCCATTCTTGACGATGTTGATATTGGTTACGCTCGCACCCACATCAACCAGGACTGCGGTAGCGCCTTCTTCAGGTTCGTAATTGAGATTAAACATATTTTCAAGGGCAAAAACATCTATGTCAACAATTGCCGCCTTGATCCCTGCGTTCTGTAAGACCGAAACATAATCATTAAGCAAAGCTTTTTTAGCCGCTACCAGCATGACATTCATTTGTTTGCTTTTATCTTCGCAGGGACCCATGATTTGAAAATCGAGATTTACTTCTTCTAAAGAAAAGGGGATATACTGTTCAGCTTCAAAGGGGAGGGTTTGCTCTAATTCATCTTCTGTCATGAGTGCGGTCGTTATTTTTTTTATAATGACCGGATGACCGGAAATGGAAATGGCAGCATTTTTGTTTTTTATTTTATAGTGTTGGAAAAGATTTTTTATTGCCTGTTCTAATAATTCTCCGTGAATAATGGTGCCATTAAGGATGGTATCGCGCGGCAGTTTTGCAATACCAATATTTTTTAGATGATACTCGTTTTTTATTTTATCGAGTTCAACGAGCTTTACTGCACTCGTTCCAATATCAAGCCCGACTACATTTTGTGATCCAAACAATAGCATCAGTTGGTAACCCCTTCTTTATACGTGAACTTTTCATGGTAATATTGGCAAGAAAAATACCTTGCATACTAATCATTGTCAAGCGTTATATCAAGTGATTACTAAATAATATATAAATAAACTATTAATGATATTTCAATAACTTTAGAAATTATGGGGAAAAATAAATAATTATTTATGCTTTTTTTTAAGTTCATAAATCAATTCATCTTCTTTTGCAAGCCCGAGTTCATCACGGGCCATATCCTCCAAATATTTATAATCGCTTTTTAGTTTATCTATCTGAATTTTGAGAGAAAGGTTTTCCGACTTTAATTGTGCGTTCTGTTTTTCCAGGGTTTTTAATTCTTCCTTGATTTTATACATGTGAGAAAGTTCTTTTTGTCCAAAGATAATAAGTGCAAACAGAAAGCTCAAAAGAATCGCGCAGACGATAATAAAAATTTTTTTATTAAGCATAAATTTTAATAATTCCTTTCTTTAAACAAAAAACATGCCCATATTTTACCAAATCTGAAATTGTTGGACTGTGTCTATAAAATATAGTTAAATTAAATAGTTATGGCTTTTGGGCGCATCATAATCTGCGTGTTGGCAACATAATTGATGTTGAAGAAACCAGAGGGGGCGTACATATCTGTACGCTCACAATATGAAAAAAGCTCTCACATGATAAAGACCAAAAAAATGGGCAGCGTCACATTGTATGATGAAATGTGTGCTGCCCATTAAAAATTCTACAAATTACCGCAAAAGCAGTGTCCGCATCGCATGATGTCAGCGTTCAATAATAAGAGCGTGTCCCATGCCACCACCGATGCAAAGCGTCGCAAGTCCTCGCCGGGCATTAATGCGTTTCATCTGATATAACAAAGTCACCAGAATCCGAGCCCCGCTTGCGCCAATAGGATGACCAAGAGAAATCGCGCCGCCGTTATGGTTTACCTTTGCGGGATCAATGCCCAGTTCCCTTATGCAGCACAGCGCCTGAGAAGCAAAAGCCTCGTTCAATTCCCAATAGTCAATATCTTCTATGCCCAATCCGGCTTTTTTGAGCACCTTGTGAACGGCAGGAATAGGGCCCATACCCATAAATGCTGGATCAACGCCGCCGGATGCATACGCAACTATGGTCGCCAGCGGTGTTTTGCCCAGTGCCTTCGCCTGTTCATCTGACATTACAACCACGGCAGCCGCACCATCATTTATTCCTGAGGCATTGCCGGCGGTAACGGTCCCATCTGCTTTAAATGCCGGGCGCAGTTTAGAAAGGGTTTCCAGAGTGGATCCGAACGTGGGATATTCATCCGTATCAAAAAGCACCGGCGCACCTTTCTTCTGTGGAATTTCAACCGGAACTATTTCATCTTTAAATAATCCGGATTTAATTGCTCGCTCTGCTTTGTTTTCACTCTCAGCAGCAAATTTATCCTGCTCCTCTCGCGAAATGCTGAATTTAGTCGCAATATTTTCTGCGGTGATGCCCATATGATAGTTATTGAATTTTTCCCAAACACCATCATAGACCATACAATCAACAAGGGTTCCGTTGTTCATACGATAACCCCAGCGTGCACCGGGCAGCGCATACGGGGTAATGCTCATGTTTTCCTGGCCACCGGCTACGACTATTTCGTTATCGCCTGCTTTAATACTCTGTGCCGCCAGCGCAACAGCTTTCAGTCCCGATGCGCATACCTTATTAATGGTAAAGGCGGGCACCTCCTTTGGAATTCCCGCTTTCATCGCTGCCTGACGAGCCGGATTTTGTCCCTGTGCGGTTGTCAAAACGTTTCCAAAAATAACTTCGTCTATCTGTTCAGGATTTATTTGGGCGCGTTGTATGACCTCTTTTATTACCACTGCGCCAAGATCTGATGCCGGAATATCTCTTAATGCTCCGCCAAATCGCCCCACCGGTGTCCTCGCCGCAC
Source organism: uncultured Thermodesulfobacteriota bacterium (assembly GCA_964594075.1). Taxonomy (GTDB): domain Bacteria; phylum Desulfobacterota; class WTBG01; order CAIYCZ01; family CAIYCZ01; genus CAZQKW01. The sequence goes on from CAZQKW010000026.1 coordinate 50,866, forward strand.
TCACTATTACCGCATTCTTCATGATAAACCTCCTGTATGATATTAGAGTAAATAAAAGTGGTTTATAAAGGTTTTTTAAGATATGTCAAGGCAATATTTAACAGGACTTTCCCCAAAAAATTTAAGAATCAAAGAGGGGCAGTTGATTTTCATTG
>CAZQKW010000027.1:0-50772 GCA_964594075.1 uncultured Thermodesulfobacteriota bacterium
AATGAAAATCAACTGCCCCTCTTTGATTCTTAAATTTTTTGGGGAAAGTCCTGATTTTTCTTTGTCTTGACAATTACAGGGAATTTGCTGTAGAAGAAAATAATTTTAAATTAAATTATGGAGCAACCATGGCAGAACTTAAATCCCAGTCGGTATTCCTGGACAAACCCAAAATTGAAAAGCTGCTCGCCTCGAAAAAAGACGGTGTATTATGCTTTACTGACGGCAATCGCCCCTATGGAGTTCCATTGACATACACGCTTTATGACAACGGCTTCTTATACTTTGGCCTGGGACTCAGCGGCAGAAAATATGAGTGCTATAAAAAATGCAGAAATGTCTGTTTCACCGTCTTTGAGACATTTCAATCGGCGGGAGACCCCCTCCGGCGTGGCTGGTGGAGCATTATTCTGGACGGCGAACTCTTTCAGGTCACAGATCCTGAAGAGATCATGGCAATTGGGGACCTGATGGAAACTCAGGGCATTTTCCCCCCTGGACTTAAAGAAAAATTTCTCGGCGCTATGTTAAAAAATCCTGAACACTCTAATTTTTTTAAAATGAAAATCACACACTTTGGCGGCAAAGAATTAGGCGAATATCGGCCTGAAAAAGAAATTGACTAACGAGCCTTCTCAGAAAAATGTAAACACTCTATTCTTTCACTAACAGAACGTTCACCGCTTTGACGACAACCTTGACCGTGTCCCCTTTCTTAAGTCCCATTTCTTTTAATGAATTAACCGTCATGACTGACTCCATTGTTGAGGCAGCGGGAACTTTTACGCTGACCTCGCACATTACTGCGCCCTTTTTAATTGATGTGACTTTTCCTACTAATTGATTCCGGGCCCCGTATTTCATAACGCACCTCCTCTGTTTAATTGGGTTGTTTCAAGAAAAAACCACCAATGCGACAGAACATAATATTTCATAATATTTTCTGAACAGCACGTCTGCCGCTTATACTCTGTTTGTTCAACTGTTAATACTTTCTATAACTTTATTATAGGTGCCTCCTGCATGCGTTTCAATCTAAATTTAAGTCGTTCCAAAGAAAACCTAAAAGAATTCTGCTCTCACCCTTCTGTATTCATAGGGCTTGCGTTTATTGTGCTCTAACTAAAATTTAAAATTCAAATCTGTTTGAATCAGGTTTGCGGGATCGGCTGGACCGCTAATCTGTTCACTGCGCACATACCTGGTTTGCACATTGATGTTCTTCCACAGCCCGTATCGGAACACCAGCTCATAGCCCGACACCCCGGTGTCGCCAAAGTAGAACTCTGAATCAGGCAATATGTCCGGAACTGCATTCTTCTCCAACCGCCGCCAGTTGCCCTTGAAATACCACTGTCCCTTATCAACAACTTTTTCGTCCCCGAATATAAACCCGGTCAGATAGCCAGTCTTACCATTGGAGGTGGCAACATTGTTACTATATTCTCCGAACAAACCGGCATAACGTATCGGCGCTAACCAGGAAATCGGATTTCTGAGGCCCACTTCTGCGGTCATGGTTGCTAAATTATATTGGTATTTATACAACTTGGTTGTTCCCTTGGTAACGTAGGTATTTGTGCCGCTGGAGTATTTCTGCTGCGGCTTGTCCTGAAAGTTCTCAAATGAGGTATATCCGGCCGCAAACTTTGCTTGCACCCCCGAATCTGACTTCCAGGAAACCCCCGGCTGAATTACCCACATCCACGGATCTTGCGGCGTGTTGTTCTTATTATCCTGCAGCACGAAAGTTCCGGCATTAAGCAGCAGGTTCAAACAGGGATTTATCGGATAGGCTACCTGGGCTGCTACACCCTCAGGATTGATGTCTTCATCCCACAACAGTTGCGAAACGGTATAGATGGGATTAGCCATTTTACCGCCTTCCAATTTTAGCCATGGGTAGGGACTATATTCAACGTAGGCATAGTTGATATTAACCTGCTTCTTATCCCAGTCGTTGCCGAAGGACTGGTTTGCCGAGCGCGGGTCATTGCCGCCACTGGCAAGACCAAAGATGAATTTAACTTTTTTGGCAACCTCGATGTCCAAATTTAACCGCACTCGGAACCGCCCCTGGCTTTGCGACCGATTATCATCTACCTCAGTGTAATTGTAACGTAGTCTAACATCACCGTAAAGCTTGGTTTTCCTCACCCACTCGGGAAGTAAGGCGATTTTGCCTTCAGACACATCGTGCGCCACTGCTGCTTTGGCTTCAGTTATCGCTTGTTCCTTTTCTTTAGCCGCTTCCTGCTTTGTTTCGGCGAGAATTTTTTCTCCTTCTTCCTTGCTGAGAATTCCCTTCTCTACCAGCTTGCGTACCAGGATATCAACTTCGCCGGCTGATACTACGTCACTATCATTAACCAAAATCAAAACAGTTAGAGCTGCTATTGTTAAAGCCATAGCTACTATTTTTTTCATATTCATATACCCCCTTCTTACTTTGCCGGCGGGGCAAAGGTGTAGGTCTGTTTGATTGTGACCGGGAACTCGGGATCACTGTAAGGCCTGATGGCAAAGGTGAAAAACAGCCCCAGACCGTAGGGAACGGAAGAAACCTTGACCGTAAATTTGCCGCCACTCACATAGTTCCATTTGTAAGCCGGGGTTGTGCCCATGATGCCCGCTACCGCCACCGCCACATCGCCACTGGCAATTGATGGTTCCGTGGTGATGGAGAACTCCAGAGGGGTTGGCTCGATCACAGTATCGGGCAGAGCCAGGATGTAGCTGGTGTGGAAGATGCGCTGGTCATTGCGGCAGACATCGGGCAGCTCAAATGAGATTTTTTGTGAAACGCCCGGAAAGAGCAGGATGAAATCAGGGTTGTCAAAAATTGGTTCTGCCTGCACGACGAGCGGGGTACAGAGGAATACCATGCTGATTGCCAGCATCCCTGCTGCAAAAGAAATTTTTTGAGTGCTTGAATTTGTCTTTCTGTTTTTCATGGCGACCTCCTTTCCTGACTATTCCTCGAAAAAATCACTACAATCACTTTTTAGAATCCATAAGGCTTCCATTTGCACTCCAATAACACTCCTAAAAGAGTATGTCAACAAATATTTCAATTTTAACACCCTGAATTTACGCTATTTTTATTCAATCCGTGACATGCCCGTGTTTAACATGATGTTCTGCCGACCTGAAATTATGCATCAAGCACCTTATGTTTTAACAAATATTAAAGCCAGCGGCCGGTTCAGGGGATGATTAATTGAAAATACAATTTGCTCAGTTGCCCAGCTTGCGTACTTCTTCTCAAAATGATAATAATTTATTGGTCGTCAATGTTGTCCATAATACGAGATCGCCACGTCCCGCGCTGCGGGACTCGCGATGACAACCTACGGTAAAATAATCATATTATTGTCATTGCGCGGAATCCCGCAGAGCGGGATGACGAAGCACTCTCGTTTTTAAAAATCATGTAAAAACAAAATGTTAATGCCCTATTTGGGACAGAAATGATTGCTCGTATATATATTCAGGTGAAAGGAATAAAAACATGGAGAAATTAGCCTCAGTTGTTTTATTGATTGTTGCTTCCATCTTATTTGTCTCAACCTCGCATGCAGCAGATCCTGTTATGCAGCAGGCACAGGCTATCTTTAAGCCCATCCCCAACAATCCTCCGCAGAATGAAAAAAATCCTATAACCGCGGAAAAGGTTGAATTGGGGAAAATGCTCTATTTTGATCCGCGTCTTTCAAAGAGCATGTTGATTAGCTGTAATACCTGCCATAACCTCGGCCTTGGCGGCGCTGACTTTCAGGAAACTTCAATCGGTCATAAATGGCAGAAAGGTGGCAGAAATTCTCCCACCGTGTTCAATGCGATCTTCAATATTGCTCAGTTCTGGGATGGCAGAGCACCTGATCTAATGGAGCAAGCCAAGGGGCCGGTTCAGGCATCGGTAGAAATGAATAACAGCCCGGAACAGGTAATAAAAACCCTGAACAGTATGCAGGGTTATGTCAGCATGTTTAAAAAGGTTTTTGGCGACAGTCCCGATCCCGTCACCTTTGATAACATGGCAAAAGCGATTGAAGCATTTGAGTCAACGTTGCTTACACCCGATTCTCCATTTGACCGATTTCTTGCTGGCGATGCGCAGGCATTAACCGCGCGAGAAAAACAAGGGTTGCAACTCTATATGAACAAGGGATGCGGCGGCTGCCATGGGGGGATAAATATGGGGGGCTCAGGTTACTTCCCGTTTGGTGTTGTGGAAAAGCCACAAGAGGAAATTACTGCTGGTGATCTCGGCCGCTTTAAATTCACCGGCGTGAAGGCAGATCTGTATGTGTTTAAAGCCCCTTCCCTCAGGAATATTGCGCTTACTGCCCCCTATTTTCACTCAGGCAAAATCTGGTCTTTGAAATCAGCAGTGGCGCTCATGGGCTCCGCACAGCTTGGAATTAAGCTGTCAGATGATGATATTGATAAAATTGAGGGTTTTCTCAGAACGACAACTGGCATTCAACCCAAAATTACTTATCCGGAATTGCCTTCCCCGGGTAAAGATACCCCGATACCAAAAATTGATTAACTCTGAGACCATTCAGCGGGCATGATTGCATTGATCGCTCACACCCTCAACAGGATAAACACAGACCTACAATCCGGCAGGGCCGTTACTCTTTCAATCAGCCATGGTGCTGCCATGAACCAGAATGAGCACATAGAAACATCAGCAAAGGTTGACGCTGTCACAACCGCAACATTTGAAATCTCACGCCACCGCGTCTCATTAATAAATAAGCCGCTGCCGGCGCAGAAAAAAGAGAAGGGATTTTAGCGATAGGCCATTATGCTGTAGATAATTTTGGCGCCGGCTTTTATGGTCCCGGCTATGGTGCCCGTAATCTTTGATTTGCCAATGCGCTGACGATATCTGACCGGAATCTCTCTTATTGCAAGTCCGTTTCGCACCGCTTTGATTTGCATTTCCACCGTCCATCCAAAATTCTTATCTTGCATGTTCAGTTTTTGTAGCGCACTAAACCGTATTGCGCGAAACGGACCAAGGTCAGTATAGCGGTGACGATAAAGAAGATAGATAAGCCATGTCGCAAATTTGTTTCCCCAGTATGCGTGAGGCAGAAGAACTTTTTTTCCATCACCCCCCATCAGCCGTGAGCCAATAACCAAATCAGCCGTACCCTGGATGAGGGGCTCTATCAGTTGGGCTATTTCCTCCGGGAAATCACTATAATCTCCGTCCAGAAAAACAATAATGTCCGGGCTGGCAACGTTTGCAATTCCTTTTAAACAGGCTGCTCCATATCCGCGCACCGGCTCTCTTACCACCCGTGCCCCCGCATCCCGGGCAATGTGTGCGGTATCATCAGTTGACCCATTGTCAACGACAATGATTTCATCCACCAGGCTTTTAGGTATGTCCTTTATTACCAGCCCGATTGAATCCTGCTCGTTGAGTGCCGGGATGATAACGGAAATCCTTGCCTTGCGCGTATTCATGAAGCACTCAACTCCAGAAAGCTATAATATTTCAAATCCTCGACCCGGTCCACGTCTCGCAATGTCGGCAGCAGGCTAACAGATAAACCTGCTGCTTTTATTTTGTCGCAGGTCTGGTGAAAAACTTTTTCAGTACCCCACTCAATATCCTGAAAAATGTCGTCCCGTTGCTGTCGTAACCCTATGAGATAATAGCCGCCATCATAAGCTGGACCGATAACAATATCCTTGTGTTGCAACTGGGCAAAACCCTGCTGGATAATCTGACGGGAAATATCAGGGCAGTCGCTGCCAATCAGGATCACCTGTTTACATCCACTTTCAAATGCATAAGTGAAAGCGTTGCGCATGCGCTCCCCCAGATCAACTCCCTTCTGTGCAGAGAACTGGGCCTTGCTGGTCAGCCATGTTCTCACCAGATGCTTGTCATCTTTTGGGTCAAAACATATTTCAACAGCATAATCCGCAGCCTCTTGAGGCGCGGTATTGTTTACTACCGTCTCTGCAATCTGCCGGTAAATTTTTGTCGCTGCCTCCAGCCCAATATGCTGCGCAAGGCGCAGTTTAACCGTTCCAGGTGCAGGATATTTTACAAACACGATTAAAAGGTTTTCGTTCATACAGTGCTGTTACTCTTTTTGAAACTTCGCACGCTGTCATAAAGCAGCAGGCAGTAGAAAGGTGTATATTCGCCTATTTTTACCCATACATTTTCCTTCCAGATGCCCGCATCTATATACCCCTTCCAAACCAGATACGACAGAAAAACAGTGCCGCTCAGCATGAGCCAGGCACGGTTGGGAATAATCACCAGCAGCGGGATGATCCAACAAAGATACCACGGATACAGCACGGGCGTAAGCACAAAGGTGCTACCCATAAGGATGAAAACTGTACGGTAGATTGATTCCGGCTCCACATCTGCCGCATGCACGGCCCTTCGCAAAACAAACCAGAGCAGAACGCCAAAAAGCGCTGCTGCTGAAATGATTCGTGCCCTCAGACCATCCCCGCACAGAAACTGCACTACTTCATAGACAGAAGCATTAAAAACCCATCGCTGGGAATAGTGAATCAGCGAATCGAAGATTTTCTCTCCGGCACTGACAAAGGGACCATAACCGAGAGCAACGATCGCTCCAAAAACAAACAGCCGTAGCGCTTTCCGAGTTCCGAGCATAAACGGTAAGAATAGTACGGGAAGAAATTTGATTAAAAACGACAGGGTCACGGTAATTATTGAGACCAGATTTTTTCTTTTTATAAAAAGATACAGAGCGAGCATGAGAAAAAATATTCCCGCGCTGTCCAGGTGTCCGCTTCCGGCAAATTCCACGATAACCAGCGGATTCCAGGCATAAATAATAACATTGAGGGGCGACATATGAAGTGCGTATAACGTGCGCACAAGTATCCCGATGGTGAACAGATCAAACAGAATGAACGTCATTTTCATTGCGCTAACGGTGGAACTCACGTGCGCGCAGAGCCGAAATATGAAGAGACTGAGCGGCGGGTAAATCGTGGCCAACTGCGGATGATTAATTCGGGGAAATATTTCTGCATCACGCAATGCGGCAAGGGACGGGTTCTCGGGGGCATACACAAAGGGGTTCCAGCCAGCAGCAAAAATTTTTCCCTCCCAGACATACCGGTAAATGTCGTCTGATAATTCCGGAGTGCTGAACCACAAGATTAAACGAAAGCCGCAGGCGCACAAAATAACACTCTTAAGCAACCACTTAGTATCTGCATCTGATACGGGATTTCCTGAAAGAAAGACCTGATTTGCTTGGCCATACCGCGCGGCACGCTGAATATGCATCATAGCAAGTGCTGCAACAAAAAACATAAACGCAACAAAAAACCATATTTGTGCCCAGATGATGTCCTGGCGCAAATCTCCCCGCAGCGATAAGCTCATATAACAAACTCCCTGTCCGGCTGCGAGCGCCAAAAGAATGCTACGCGTGTGTTTTACATTCGTCATTCGCAATTCGCAGCACATTGGACGGTTGAGTTCCTGCTGCCAGGTTCATCTACCAGCGCACCATAGCAACTGCTGCCGTTACCAGCCGTGCCGGCAGAACAGTGTTCGGCAAAAGTAATGTCGGTGTCTTTACGTTTGCACCTGATTTCAGCTGCCGTTCTTTTATCCATTTTCTGATTACCATAAGGGGATGCTGGATATGGTAGTGGAAACACGTTTGATTACACCGATTACCCGGATTTATGTGCACCGTTGAAACCGGCTGTTTGGTTATGTTTATTGTATCCGGCAACCAGAATTCCTGTGCTGGCATATGGTGCTACCCTTTCAATAGTGCCACGGGACTGTGAGACTGCCTGTCCAATTCACGCCGACTGCGCGCCTGGTATTGCTGCACCAGGGACACCAGCGAAATATAAAAAAACCCTCCGGCAAAAAGAAGCAGAAACGGAACGGCATCATACACCGCAAAAACCGCCGCAAAACTGATTGCTGACAAAAAATAAAATCCCAGACCAAGTTCTATTAATGTCATAACCGCATTGTTGAACCTGCGGTATTTTTTGGATTTCCAGGTGTCTGACTTTTTTTCTATCTGATATTTCGGGGTTCGTAAAAACTCTGACTTCCGTCCAAGAAGCGCCTCCAACACACCTCTTCCATTATTGATGCAAAGACCTATCCCCAATGCCATGAGCAGGGGGAGATACTGCAATTTATGCAGCCACGGCTCTTTTACTTCGCGCTGTGAGATAAGATAGTAAAGCGCAACTGGCAGGGTCGAAGCCCAGAAAAGCATACAATCAAAAATAAAGAGATGTTGCCACCCCATTGTAATGCGAATAACCAGCGCAGGATAGGCAAGAATTGCGAGCAGGAAAACCAGCAGATAATTGATGTTGCAGGTGAGATGAAAAACTGATTCAATTTTTACCTGCCATGAGTAATTGCTGCTGACGATTTTCCGCAGCAGCTTCAGCGCTGTCTCAATCCCGCCTTTAGACCAGCGGTGTTGCTGGGATTTAAAGGCATGAATATCAACTGGTATCTCGGCAGGCGTTACTATATGAGGAAGAAACACAAATTTCCATCCCGCAAGCTGGGCGCGATAACTCAAATCAAGGTCTTCAGTGAGCGTATCATGCTGCCACCCACCGGCAGACACGATACACTTTTTACGCCAGATACCGGCTGTTCCATTAAAATTAAAAAAACGCCCTGATAAATAGCGGGCGCAGTGTTCCAGAATAAAATGCGCATCAAGGAATATTGCTTGCACCTGCGTTAAAGATGAATAGTTCCGGTTAATATGGCCCCACCGGCCTTGCACCATCCCGACCAGAGGATCGGAAAAGTAGGGGACGGTCTGCAGAAGGAAATTATTCTGAGGGACAAAGTCCGCATCAAAAACGGCAATCAAGTCTCCCCGAGCGTGTTTCAGGCCTTCTTGCAATGCGCCCGCCTTATATCCATGCCGATTATCCCGATGCAGATAGTCAATAGTATGACCTGCTGCTTGAAATTCCCCAACCAGTTGTCGGGCAATCACCGAAGTTTCATCGGTAGAGTCGTCAAGCACCTGGATATGCAGCAACTCTGGAGGATAGCGCAGATTTATCGCAGCGTTGATTAACCGCTTTACCACATATATTTCATTATAGACTGGCAGTTGAACGGTGACCGGTGGTAATGGGTGCGGCATCCGAGGAGCAGGATGTTGTTTTCCCTTATGTTTAAAGTAAAGAAACAGAATGCCGTACCGGTGAGTGCAATAAACCATTAGCAGAAGCAGAATGGCAAAATAGGTGCCGACCACAATGTGATTAAGTGTAATAGCTGCCATGGTGGTTTTAAAAAAACCTTTTTAAACTCGTGCACTACACACCTTGCCTTAGTGCTGAAAAATCATTCGTTCAGCTTTTGCAAATCTGGCTGCCGTCTGTAAAATGTTCATTACAACCTACCGATAACAGAGCAGCTATAACGAGTACCTTGTCTATGGTGCAGCGCGACTATCAGGATAGTATTTGTACGCATTTATTTGTTGATCCATAGAACTCTGAGCCATAGTATCGGGAAGGCCCTTCATAAATGTCCCAACCGCATTCCCGAAAAAGCACGCGACATCTCATCACTGTTTCGCCCCTGCCCTGTTCAGTCTTTTCTATCGTGTCTCGGGGATTGGCGCCGACTTCCGCCCAGAAGAGGTTTGCGCCGGCGAGTCCTCCCAGCGTGCATGGCTCATGCGTGCAGTTGCCAAGCACCGTTCTGGGCATACCTAATCTTATAACAGCCACAATTTGCGCCATGCGCAACTCGCTGATTGTTCCCCGTTGAAAAAGCTCGGTACCCGGAATTGGAATGCGTCGGGCAGCTCCGCTGAAGCACGGGTTGATGGAGGCTGTAAAGCAAATCATATCGGCCAGCTCGACAGGGGTATGTTCCGGCCCCACAGGTTCAACACAGGTGCCCACCCTCAGCCCCGCCTCTTGAAAATTTTGAATGCTGTTTTTCCTGATCTCTGGATCAATACCGGTATCTATTCCCTCGCGCAGACGCAGCGCGTGATATACGCCCGCATAGCCGGCATCCTTTATTTTGTATGCGTTGACCAGAGATTGGTCTCCCACATTGGCAATGAGAATGGTCTCGGGCTTAAGCTGTTTTCGGAGTTCTTGGGAAATCTCTAAAAAAAGCTCAAACGGATAGTGGGCAGTCGTCATCACGAAAATGGCATTAGCTCCCTCTTTTTCAAACTGCAGGGCGTAGGCAACTGCCGCTTCAGGCGCCAATTGAGTTTCGTCTGCAAAAATGGCATTCTTTTGCGCAAAGGAGCAAAATGCACAGTTGCACCGACAGGGTGCGCTGTTGAGTGCCAGTTGAGCATGCACTTCCGCCTTATTTCCGGTTAACTCCTTTGAGATACGATTGGATTCGGCCATGACAAGATAGCTTTCTGAACAGTCAGGCGCTAACGAGAGCAGCTGCAGTAACTCCGTGTGAGATAAGTGTTCGCCATTCTCTGTCTTTCGAAGCAGATCATGAATATTCATATCGTGTTCATTGCTTAAACGCCCATCGTACTGGTTCAAATCTGGGCCGCGGGCAAATTTTTTTAACGTGTTCTTCGCACAAATAATAAGATGTTCATACCGGTGGATTCAGGATAGCCTACAAAACACTACCCACGGATGCCTCAAAAACCAAGTGGTCAATGGGTATTTACAGGACGCGAGGCAATGGAGGTTTTTTATTCGCGAGAAATACGTACGGTGAACATTAAAATTTTATAGTGTTCGTTGCATTGGCCATGCACTGCATGATCTCAAGCGCATTCGAAATGGTGCCGACCTGCACCTTGTCGCGTATTTTGAAAAAGTCAAGGCAGGTGCCGCAGATTAAAATGTTTACCCCCTGCTCACGAAGTTTGTTTAACACTTCCAGTGCATAGGATCCGGTGGTGGCAAGCTTTACCCCGTTGCTAATAAGTATCACCGTAGCATTTTTGTGGGGAAGCGAGAGCGCTGCATTCATAAACCCGTTTACTAAAATTTTGCCCAGCTCCCGGTTGCTGCCAATGAAGTCATTATCAAATAAATATACAATCTGTTTATCAGGGGCAGCGCATGAGGTTACCGTGAAATCAGAGCGCGGCTTTGCGCCTGCCGTCTTTGAGATAGTAATGCGGCAATAGCCTGCCTCTTCAGCCACGGTAACTTCGTATCCCTGGCTCTGAGCAAGACGGACAATATTGTCGCGGGCATTTTCTGTATCTGCCAGCACCATGATGGTGCCTTCCGCTGTTCCCTCCAGGGCTTTTATTGTTATCGCCACTGGCTCAGGACATGGTCGTCCCCGGGTATCAACAGTTATTTCTTTCATAAATATTTTTCCTCAGCATTCCTCAGCGTTACTACGTCATTATCCCAAGGAAAACCTTGGTTATGCATTTTTAAAAGCGTCTTTTTGAAACCGTTAATGTTCTTTAAAACGACAAGGGGAGACCACCTTTGTCTCCCCTGTATCACTTATATACCTCACATCACGGTTCGCCGGTTTCCCGCGGGTTATCCGGGTTGGTGCTCCACTCATACCAGCCGCCATCATAGTTTGCCGCGGGCCAACCAAGAAGGTATGCGTAATAGGTGTATAATCCAGAGCGCCAGCCGGTGCCACAGTAGAAATACATTTTTTTGTCAGGGGAAAATCCCGCTGTTTCCCAGTTTTTCTTCACCACGCCCATGCTTTGAAATAAGTTTATATCATCTCCTAACAGTTCTGTCCAGTCACCGATCCATCGTGCTTGGGGTATCCGTCCTTTTTCGTCAAAATAACCGTAATAGGAATTTGAAGCGCCGATATATTCGTCCCATGAGCGATCATCGGTGATAATGGTGTCAGAGGTGCTGGCCGCGGACACTTCTCTCACTTGCTCCATGGTGGCGAGCAAATCCGGCCTGCCCTCAGAGTCCCCGAACTCAACAGGAGAAAGGGGTTCTCTGCTTGGTCCGTTCTCAACGTCATAGGTATCCATAAAAATAGCACCGGGAATGTGACCCATCGCGTAGTCGGTGGGATCGGTTGTATATTCGGGTGTCCATGAGGTATTAAGGATGACATAGCCATTTCCCTGATAGGTTGGCGGATTCTCCCCTCTGATGAGGGCATCTACCCAGGCAGGATAGACGAGCGACTGGTAGTTTTCCATTTTTTCCAGAGGCAGCGACGTGTCTGCACTCCACTCCACAATAGACCCGTCATAATTTGCGCAGCGGCTGTAACCCATAAGACGGCAAATAAAATAGACAAAGCCGCTGCGAATGCCCATGGTGTCATACGCAATTATCTCCCGGTCGGCGATTATGCCATGAGTTTCTAAAAGACTTTTTAAGCTGCTATAATGCAAAACGGTTGTATCAGAATTAAAAAAACTTTCATAATTGATATTGACTGCGCCGGGTATATGGCCACCGCGTAGTTCCCCATAAAGTTGCCAGCCGTGGTATTCCGGGAAAGAGCGCGCATCAATAAGCGCACAGTCTGCATCATCCAGCCGTGTGGCAAGCTGCTCTTTTGTGGCCAGCCGCTCTCCGCGCACGGTCGCAGTAAATAGTGCCGGCTCAAGCTCCAATGGCCACATGTCTTCAGCGGGGCGTCCGTCTTCAACCCACTTCTCCCAACCGCCATTGAGGATGTGCACATCATGGCAGCCCAGATATTCAAGCATCCAGAAGATACGGCCAGCAGCACCCCCTGAATACGGCGCATTGTCATAAATAATAATCTTTTGGTCACGGGTCAGGCCTGCTGCTCCCAGCAATTGCTCGAGTTCTGCAACAGCTTTCAGCCTCATCGAGCTGTCCACAAACTCCTGCCAGCGCAGGTTGATAGAGCCGGGGATTTTTTGTGACGCATTTCCATAGTCACGGGCGTCAATGATGACCGTGTTCGGGAGGCCGTCATCTATGAGCTTTTGCAGTTCATCGCCCGATACCAGCAGCCCGGCATTGGGATAGATTGCATGCTGCTGGCAGCCATGTGCTGCCACGGCGACCATAATAACCAATACACACACCAACACGTTTTTGTTTCTGTTCATATACCTACTCCTTGTTCTCAAATGTTAGGGTTCAAAAGAAAGCCTGAGCTGGCTCGCATATAGGGGAACACTCTGCGAAAAAGCCACACCGCAATACAACCAAACAAACCCATTCCGCGCGTCCCCGTCACCGATCTCTACAATCTGATCAATCATTCCTTTGGAAATCCCGACGCGGTAAATGGGGATAAGCCCAGCAGGAGACTGCGCATAACCGAACATAAAAAGCAGATCTCCCGTGACATCATCTTTTTTTATGGATATCCCAAGAGTTCCCTTTCCCAGGATAAAAATAAAAAATTGTGGGCAGCCCATGGGGAACGTCGCAGACTGGCGGATATCAATCGTTCTGGTCATGCCTGGCACCATAAGAACTGCATTTAAAAGATTGCTTACTGTCTGGGCGACTGCTGACTGCGGTGAGCCTGACAGGAGAGCCAGGCAGATTAACGAAATAGTAGTGAATTTGTAACAGCACGTTAAAAGTTTCATTGTCGTCCTTAGCGTGCGCTATCCGTGGTGGAGGCCGGATTCGGAGTCGAACCGAACAGCGCACTTGTTCAGTGGGCTCAACGGGTTTGCAGTCCGCGGGGAGCCCGGCTCCCTATTCCGGCCTGTTTTTAGACCATGACAAACTTCTGCGCGTTTTGTCAATTTGATAATCTTTATATGAAATGCGCTTTCTATAGAAAGTATCTATTTGACTTAAACGGGGTGAACCATTAAACGAAAGAGGCTGTTTTCTTGAACCATTAAGGGTAGTAATACGTGAAAAGAATCTTACTGGCGGGTATCACAATGGCACTGCTTTGCATCAGATCATCGCTTTCATGGGCAGGAGCCTGGAGCATGAATCAGGGTGGCGTTTATGCAAAATTATCCGTCAATCACTATTACACCAATTATACCTTTACTAATGGCGGGGGATTGCAACGACTGCCCAGTGGCACAACATTCACTGATAACAATATAACACTGTACCTTGAATACGGCATCACTGAGCGCTTGACGGTGATTGGTTCTGTTCCTTACAAATGGCTGCGCTCTACTTACAATCGCCTGATAACAAAAGGTGATCAAACAAAGGAACAGCGCGTGACAACCCATTGGAATGGATTTGGCGACATGGAATTAGGGCTAAAATACTGCTTTCTCACCGAACCCATTGTGAGCTCGATACAGTTTTTGCATAAAAACGCCTGGTTATATTCTAAGGACGAACGCATCCCGCCCGGCAACCACCAGGATGATTATGAATTGCGGCTGCTATTCGGAAAATCGCTGTGGCCGTTTCCCGGTTATTGCGGAGCGGAATTTGGCTACCGCTGGCGCAGCCAGAATCCGTCCGATGAATACCGCTATCTGTTGGAGTTCGGCATAACTGCCACCCCGAAGCTTTCTTTCAGGATTAAATTAGACGGAATCAAGAGCGTGCGCAACGCAGACCTGCCTGCCCAGTACACTATGCTCTCCACTGCTTACATTGATGAGGAAACCGGCCGGGTGATAAAGACCCAAGCCAAAACAGCACATCAAACTGCTGCAACCAATCCATCCCTTGGCCTTCAGTATGATCTGGGCAAACTTGAGTTTACTTCCAGCTACCAGGTCTCTAAGCAATGGTTTTGCGAATTGTCATATACTAATTATCCCTATGGCAAGAACATCTCGCCGGGGGACCAGTACTCGTTGGCTCTCGTATTTTATTTCGACAATAAGAAGGCAATCCCGTCTCCACAGAAGATCCCTGACACATATTGATATACTCTATTGCAGGTGTCTCTATTATAAAAATTACTAATTTGCTTTCGGGTGAGGTTTTTATCATACTGTTTTTTATTAAAAACCTTAATCACTGTATAAGGAGGCTCAGAGGCACATGAAAAAAGTTAACCTGAATAACTTAATCCGTTTTCTTTTGATGGTGCTTTTGGTTCTGGCACTATGCCCGTTTTCCGCCTGCACCATAGCGCCCATGAGCATGGATGCCCTGCACCACGCTGTAACCAGCGGCGAAACAGCTCCGGACAATGAAGAACGTCTGTTAGTGGTGGATGTGCGAAATAGCAGGGACTTTATAGAAGGGCACATTCAGGATGCGCTCTCTGTTCCCTTATCCATGATTGCCCAAGACGGTCAACCGCTTTATACGAATGGCTATGATACGGTCAGTCCGACGGCAGCAACCGGCGTTGCAAATTCTTGGCTTGCCCATATGCTTATCAACCAACTGGTAAATGATTTCGCCAGCACCTATGAAAACTCCCGCATAGTATTTTACGGCGCAACCCTTGCCGATGGAATTAACGCGGCCCGGATTGCCCGCATGGCAGGGTATAAAAATGTCGCGTTTCTGCTGGGTGATTATACGGCATGGAACAAGAACTATAGCGATCTGACAAAAAGATACTACGACGGCGTGGAGTCGGTTGACGAGTCCGAAGGTTCTTTTGTCATGACCGGGTTTATTAATAATACCAATTTTCAGAATGTGTCAACGCGCGGAACCCATCATTCTATAATCTTCAAAGGCGGGGGCCTTCACCATAATGGATTGCTGCAGGTTAACATGGCGCCGTTTTGCTTTCAGGAGCTGTTGACCTATTTGGGGGCAAGCCCTGAGGGCAATATGGCAGATGGCATTTACTTTGGCACCATGGAAGAATGGGGAAGCAAGTTTCCCAATGGACAAAACGTTGAATATCGTGTGAGCTGGCCCGGTGCAGAAAAATACTACACCCTGGCAGAAATATTTGAAGAAAAACCCTCTGAATTTCAGCCCGACACACCACCGTTTACACTGGTAGGAATTGAACCGCGTATTGGCGGAACTAGGGATTCAAATATAAACTGGAACCCCGGCTGCATTTTCTGCTGGTATGCCTGTGTGTGCGGGATAACCAGCAATGCCCGGGCAAATGAAAATACCTGGTATGCCGATGGCGGAATATATGACTTTGAAAACTTTCCGGATGATCCCCGTAATGTCTATGCCGGCCGCTATTACCCGAGAATGAATCTATTGCCGGGGGAAGGCCAGCCCATTACGGTAATGGTGACAATTGAAAAGTAGTATTTAGAGATATAACAGTATTATTGTTTTTTTGGCAATTCCGGCGGGTTACGTATGCTCGCCGGAATTGTCCGTTATTCAGGCAGACACGTTCCATATGCCCGATCCTTATTGCTCGACAAAACCTTCCGCAAGCCGGTTGATAAAAATCGCTGCCCTGATCAGTCTTATTCTCTTTGCCTCCGTAGAATTTTATTTTTTTAAAGTGCATTATAATCCCGCGGGATATGCGGCTGCAGCACTGCTCATTTTTTTTGGCCTGTGGCGCATTGACACGGAAAAAGACCCGTTTCAAAAGCTGCGAATAATAACCATACTTTCTCTTTTTGTGCTTCTGTGGTGCATCATCCCCCTTGCTCTCGGAGTGCAAATTCCCATCCTGGGCGGCCAGTGGGGAACGTTCCCGGCAATCCACACCGTCGGCTCGGTCACTTTTTTTATATATATGGGAATCGTTTTCCTCTTTGGCAAGCGCGTTGACTGCGGCTGGTGCTGTCCGTGCGTTACCGCGCGTGAAACTATCGGCTATCCATTTCGTGACCGCACGCCTAAAAATGCCTTCTGGTGGAAACTCCGGCATCTCAAGCTGTTTTCGCTGGCGCTGCTGCTGATCTATCTGGCTTTTATGATTATTGATGCTAACACTGCTTACAGCCGCGCGGGGAAAATCTACTATGACTTTGTAACGTACGGCTATTATGGCAGCTTTTTGCTCATCCCGTTGACCGGCAATAGAAATTTCTGCCGTATCCTCTGTCCCTACGCAGCGCTGTGGGGGGTATTAAGTGTCGCCGGATTTTACCGCATCAAAGCAAACAAAGAAGCATGCAGTGTGTGCAGAAAATGCGAGGCCGTGTGTGACATGGGGGTTCCCATAACGACTATGGTCAAGGAGAAAGGGCAGATTCGCACAATCGAATGCATGGGCTGTGGACGATGCGTGACAGTCTGCCCGCATCAGGTGCTCTCATTTTATTCTGCTGCACATGCTTTTAAAAATCTTTTTAACTCTCTGCTGAAACTCCCGCAACCGCACAACAATAACATCACAGAACAGCACAGGCAGGGTCAGTTTTGACTCCTGCCTGTGGCAAACGTATTTATCAGTATCATTTGGGCAGTTTAAGGTCGTGCCCAGGACTATCGTTGACAGCCTTCTTTGCAGCGGGCTACCGCACGAAGCATCCAGCGTTTTTTAACCATGGCTTTCACCTCCTTTAAAATTGCAAATATCTTTGGCTATTATTTTTTGCTGTTTTTATGCATATCATCACTCTATAAAAAAGTATCGCCAAAAAATTACAGCGGGATATAGTTTCATGAATTAGTGCGTTTATCTTATAATACCTTCAATGCCTCTTCATAATTCGGTTCTTGGGCAATTTCAGGAACCTGTTCGGTATAAACCACTTTCCCCTGTTCGTTGATGACCACCACCGCCCGTGAAAACAACCCGGCAAGCGGGCCGTCAATAATGCGCACTCCATAATCCTCGCCGAACTTGCGTCGGCGCAGTTCTGAAACGGGGACTACATTCTGCAAACCTTCTGCAGCGCAAAACCGGTTATGCGCAAACGGCAGGTCAACCGACACACACAGCACCACCGTATTGTTTAGTTTTTCAGCCTCAGCATTAAAGCGGCGCACTGATGTGGCACAAACCGGCGTATCAATGCTGGGGAAAATATTCAACACCAGCTTTTTCCCGCCAAAATCCTTTAGCGAAACATCGGTAAAATCGGTTTTAGTTAATACGAAATCCGGCGCTGGCGTGCCAACTGCCGGCAATATTCCGCAGGTGTGTATGATATTGCCTTTCAGGGTAATTTCCGCCATTGAGACCTCCTTTTTAGACTTTAACAAAGTTTAACATACAGAAGGCAAATAAGCAAACAGAGCATTAAGCCGTCGGGTTTCAGCAATCCCTGCAGACATTGCAAAAATATTTCGTTTCATAGGTTTGAGTTATATTTAATATTGCGTGCGCTGCAGCAGAAAATTCCGGAACTCTTTGCACAACGGTGACAATGTCCTTTTTTTCTGAATAATGATAAAAAAGTTCCGTTTTATCTCTATCCCCTGGATTGGCACAGCACGCAGTAGGCCCATCTGTTGCTCTTTCTGTATCGCTCGCTCGGAAATAAATGAGGCGCCGATGCCTGACAGCACACACTGTTTTACTGATTCCGTGCTGCCCATTTCTGCTATAACGTGTAATCGGCGTGGGTCAATACCTTTGCTTGACAACGCCTTTTCGGCGGAAATGCGTGTTCCAGACCCTTCCTCGCGCTGAATAACTGCAATATCAATCAGCTCTGAAGGCCGGATGTTTTTACGCTCCCAAAGCGGATGATTCCTGCCAATTACCAGCACCACGCGATCCTCAACCAGCGGCGAATACGCCAGATTATCATTTTTAATCTGCGCCCCCACCACCCCCAGCTCTATATCGCTTTGCAGCAGCTTTTCTACAATCTGTCGGGTGTCGCCAATGGTAAGTGTAATAGTTGTCGCCGGAAACTTTTCTTTAAACGAACCAATACGTTGCGGCAAAATATATTCTCCCGGAATGGTGCTGGCGCCAATGCGAAGATGTCCTTCCTGCTTTCCCAGAAATTTGTTCAGCTCCTGAGATGCCTTTTCCCGCAGCGCAATAATTTCACGCGCATAATGATAAAGAAGGTTGCCGGCATGGGTTGGTTTTATCTCCCTGCCTAAGCGGTCAAGAAGTTTTGTTTCAAAATATTTTTCCAGCGCGCTGATGTGCTGGCTGATGGTTGGCTGGGTGAGGAAAACTGCGTCTGCTGCCCGGGAAAAACTTTTCAGTTCTACCACTTTGCAAAATACTTCAAGTTGTCGGAGTTCCATAAAATATTCTCCAGAATTACTGTGGACGCGGCACGTTACACTTCTTCCTTAAATAGCAGACAAAAAGCGGCAATGCAAAGTAAAGTTTACGGTGCAGCGGCCGTTCACTTTAAAACTTCTTCAAGCGCTGCGGGGATATGCGAAATAAGTTCTGATATCTGAGTAGCCGGAGTTGCTTTTGCCATCTGCCCGGCAATGCGATTGACCGTGCATGCAATACGGCACGCTGCAACTATCGTGCACCCATGAGCCGCCAGCGCTGCAGCCATGCCGGTTATAGTGTCACCAGTTCCGCCGATTGGTTCAAGTGCCTCAATTATCGGATGCGCTATGGTCTCAATGATGTGTCCTCCGACACAAACACGATCAATGGCCCCTTTTACACATACTGAGCGCGCCGCATTCCCGGTGCTAAAAGCCCGCTTAAGAAGCTGCTCCGGAGCTTCCTCAAGCGTGGTTAAAAATCCTCGCGTATATGCCGGATGCATGGCGCGGTCATCGGCAAGAAATGCGAGCTCCCCCAGGTCGGGAAGGAATAAATCATAGAACGGCGCGCGGCCGCTGGCCTTTGCCACATACATAAATCCCGCATCGGCAATGAGGACGGGCCGACGTTTCATCTTTTGAACAGCGGCGCACACCTGATTGTGCAGGGCAATGTCAGGGATGATATAATGCAGCCCTAACACAGCGACGTCTTGTGCGGGAAGGTTCTTAATAAGATAGCGGTAAATATTTCTGCTGCCGGTTTGCGTGCCAATATCTCCACCTATTACAGTCCGGGGGCATGGGTCGCCCCAGTAGGCAGCGACTGCACAGGCTGCGCCGACCATTGCTGCAGTTCCCCGCATGAGCGATACCTCACAATCGCCAACATACAAACGCCCGCCGGCAACACGCGCTTCACCGGTTATCAGATCAATAGTGTCGCGCGGGATGGTCCCTGCAAGCAATAATTTCATGGCAAGTGTGCCTGCTTTTGCGCCTCCTCAAAGGCAATGGCAAGCGTATACGCGCACAGGGTGAACCCTTTCTCCCGCGGTGACGGGGCATCAAAAACAGATTTGCCGATCATCTGTGAGGCAAGATAGGGCACATCCGAACACCCTCCGCCGGAAATATTGACAATGATTTTAGACTTTTTATCAAATGTGATTTTCATATTGGCCGCCCTGACCATACGGTAATCTCCAAAATCTTTGACCCGACAAATCTCGGTGGGGCGAATCAGCTCATCATCTACATAAACAATGTCCACGGGTGCAAGATTTATTGTTTCAAGAATCCTCAGAATGCCAATCTGCTCAATAAGAGAAAATTCAATAGAAAGGTCGCAGCCGGTGCGATATTGTGCTGGGGGCGCTACCACTTTGATAGAGTCATATCCGCTCTTTTTGAGGGCAGACTCAGCGTAAATTACCTCATGCACGTTATGGTAAATCAATAAGCCCCGCGCTTGATGCGGGGTAGCGGCAGAATCTTTAGCAAAACGCCCAAATACCCTTTTAAACAGTTCCATATTGGATTATTGCTCTTTGCTGATGGTGAGAATATAGCTATCGCCGCTCTCTCGAATCGCAACCCGCCAGCCCTGATTCTGCGCCATCCGCTCAATATTGTCCCGAGAGGTTGCCGTATCAACGGTTATCTCAATTATCCCGCTGCCCAGTTCATCCATCTTTTTTTTGGTAATTACCACCGGTTGCGGACAGGACAGCCCTCGCGCGTCTATTTGTTCAGCCATTGTGTTCTCCCTCATGGTTGAAATGTTGTAAGACCTTTATACTATTCAGTGATTCTGATTGGTTTATTTCCTGGCTATATTCTCTGCCTCATGCTGAATCCAATGCTTAAACATACTACAAGTCCGATTCCCACAAACAGCGGCCCCCATACCCCGACGCCCTGGGGGCTGCTGGCAATGGCAAAATTGTGGGCAAAGCCTGCCCCCACTATCATGCCGATAACAAAAACCGCAGCATCGCCGTCGCCTTCACCGGAAAGAAAAAGCTGCCGCCCGGGACAGCCGCCAGCCAGAGCATAGGCAAGCCCAGACAAAGCCATGCCTAAAAAGTTCCAGGGGTGATCCGTATGGGAAACAGGCTGACCGGCAAAACCAGGAGTAAATTGGTTTAATATTACATTGGTTGCCAGCGCGCCCAGAAAAAGTCCGGCTATTCCCGTTGCCAGATAATAGTCCCGCACCAGAATAATATCGCGAATAGCGCCCATAGTGCAGAACCGTGTGCGTTGGGCAAGCACGCCCACGACCACGCCAAAAATCAGACTGACAATAAGCGGGGCGTGCATTGCTCCGGGACCCCTTTCGCTGAAAAACAGAGCCCCGGTATCCAGTGCGGGGCGCACAATAAGAAGCACTAATAATCCGATCATGATGGCAGGCAGCACTAATCCAGCAGCGGCATGCGTGCGCTGATTTCTTCCGAGATTATAGCCTGATTTGATGAATAATATGCCGGTCCAGATGCCGGCAACAAGTCCGGCGAGCCCAATAAGCGCATTGCCGTCACCCCCTGCCAGCCGCAACAATGTCCGCCACGGGCAGCCAAGAAATACCAGTGCGCCGACCATGGAAAAAAAGCCCAGCACAAATCGGATTATAGGCGCGGAACCAAGTCGGGGCTTAAATTCTTTAAAAAGTAGAGCAGCAAGTAAGGCCCCCAACACGAGGCCGATAATCTCAGGACGCAAATACTGAACTACCGCAGCCCGGTGAAGCCCCAGAGCGCCAGCGATGTCCCGTTCAAAGCAGGCAACACAGATGCCCATGTTGGGCGGGTTGCCTAATCGTTGCATGAGAGCTGCCCCGATACCAATAATGAGCCCTGATGTGAAAATAGCTTTTTTAGTGACAAAGATTTTTTTCATAAATTGTTCCTCCCCGAAAGTATTGCTCCCCTTTGATACCACTCTGAAATAGATGCCGGTTTTTTTCAAATAGTAAATTTTAATATCCCAATTATGCTTTATAGATTTTATCAATAGATGATCTGAAGGGCTGACATGTGCTATCTTTGAACGCAAGCCTTTTCCGAAACTATTTTTTTTATGGGGATGAAGAAGCATCTGTTGTTGCTTCCCATTATTCCCCTTGCGTGGCGGCGTTCTCATGCGGGTTACTTGAATTTCAGGGCCACTTTTTTTGGGGATAATCCTGTTGCTTAATAGGTCTTGCAATATGGCGCACACTATAATAAATAATATTTCGCGATCAAAAAATCTGCGATTATATTATCGCTCGTGCAGAATGGTCCTCCGGCTTAATAGTTAACCGCCTTAATTAATTCTCTTGGGGAGATTGAATCATGAAAATACTGCAAAAGAAAAAAATTTTACAAATTTTAAAGGAACGCAAATGGGGAACCCTTATGGGGGTTGACGGGAAAAAACCGTATGGGGTTGAGGTGGCTTATACTCTTTTGGGGAAATACCTGTATGTCATCTTTAATCCATCAGGCAGAATGGCGCGCTGTTTTAAAAAGAATAAAAATGCTGCATTTAAAATATGCACGGCAGACAGCGACATAACAAGCTGGGAGGCAATCCTGGTAGAAGGAACTATTGAGCGGGTGGTTGACCCTGCAGACATTAAGCGGGCATTCAGGGAGCTTTCCAAAAAACTCGGTTACGATAAGAACTTATATGACAAGATGGCTGAAAAATATGCCGCAAATCCCAAGCAGTCACCCGTTCATCGTATCGTGATTAATATTATTGGAGGCAAAGGCAGCTCATAACAGGAGCTGCCTTTGCTAATTAAACAAAGTTAACCTTGTTATTGAGACTTGCTATTCCCGCTCTGAAATTTCCAGCAGGATGCCGCCGGTCGCTTTGGGATGCAAGAATGCAATACGCGCTTTGCCGGCGCCATAGCGCGGCTGTTCATCAATAAGTTTGAATCCTTTTGCTTTGAGTTCTTCAAGCGCTTGTTCAATATTTTCTACCCTGAGGGCTATGTGCTGAATTCCTTCGCCGCGGCTTTCAATAAATTTTGCCACCGGCCCATCGGGCGCGGTTGATTCAAGCAACTCTATTTCACTATCGCCCACCGGGATAAATCCAACCTTGACCTTTTGTTCTGCCACCACCTCGGTATCGACCAGCTTTAATCCCAGGACATCCCGGTAGAGCTTCAATGCCTCATCCATATTCTTTACTGCAATGCCGATGTGATCAACTTTCAGAACCTTCATAGTTTTCTCCTCTGGATTAAATAAATTTTAATTCTTAAGAATGCCCATACCCAATTAGCCCACGGGCATTAATCCCTAAACAGCTTTATTCACTTAAACATGGAAGTAAAACAATGTTTAGTATCCACGTTTCAGAGTTTAGGATTTCCCTTCCTCAAGCGGTCCCACTATCCGCTCAATGCAGCTGTAGGGATCTTCTTCACGGGCAACCACCTTTTCAATAAGCGCTTCAAAACGTCCATTCTGCCGGATCTGTTGTTGAATAATTTTTGCAACTCTGCGTTCCACCAGCCGGATAATTTCCGCTTTGATCCGCTCTTTTCTCCGGGCAGCAAGCAAGCCATTCCTGACCAAAAATTCGCGATGCTCGTTTATTGCAACGATTAATTCTTCCACGCCCTGGTCAAGCACGGCAACCGTTTTCATAATTGGCGGACGCCAGGGGCTCGGCTTCGGATTCAGGTCCAGCATCTGCCTGATAGAAGTCACCAGTGCATCAGCACCTTCGCGGTCTGCCTTATTCACCACAAAAATGTCCGCAATTTCCATTATGCCTGCTTTGATGGACTGAATATCATCCCCTGCCCCCGGCATGAGAACCAGCACTGACGTATCAGCGGTTTTAAAAATATCAACCTCATCCTGACCGACACCGACGGTTTCTATGAGCACAAAATCTTTTCCCGCCGCATCAAGTATTTTAGCAATATCTCCTGCTGCCTGTGACAAACCTCCCATGCTGCCGCGGGTGCTCACGCTTCTGATAAACACCCCGTTCTCGGTGGCAATATCTCTCATCCGAATGCGGTCTCCGAGAAGGGCGCCGCCGGTAAACGGGCTGGAAGGGTCAATGGCAACGATGCCAATCTTCTTTTCCTGCGCACACAAATGCACGGTCACCTTATCTACCAGCGTGCTTTTCCCTGCACCCGGCGGTCCGGTGAAGCCAACCGTATAGGCCTTGCCGGTGTGCGGAAAGATTTCCTGCATGGCTTTGGTTGCTTCCGGCAGCTCATTCTCGACAACACTGATGAGCCGCGCAATGTCCCGAATATTGCCTTTCAACGCGCCGTTAACAAGGTCCATAGCATCGAAGATAGCGGGGGGCCGCTGGGAAAAGAAGTACAATATTTTGCAGAAGCACAACCCTTAGCAGACATTCTCTTTAATATAGTGTGCAATCGTTTCTGTTGAAGTCCCCGGCCCAAAGATTTCTTTAATGCCGGCATTTTTCAGGCCCGGAATATCATCCGGGGGAATCACTCCGCCGCCAATCACCAGAATATCTTCCCCGCCCCTTTCTCTTAAAAGCTGGGTGATTTTCGGAAATAGATGGTTGTGCGCGCCAGAAAGAATGCTTAACAATAGCGCGTCAACATCCTCTTGCAGGGCAGCGGTGACAATCTGTTCAGGGGTCTGCCGAAGGCCAGTATAAATCACTTCCATGCCTGCATCCCGCAGGGCTCGCGCAATAACCTTCGCCCCCCGGTCATGGCCATCGAGACCCGGTTTGGCTACCATGACTCTTATTATTTTCTCTTTACTCATGATACCTCCACTGGTTTTATAGATTACCTGAGTCGTGTAATTCACGTAATACTTATAAAAAATTATATAAAGCGCAAAAAAGGTAACATATGGTCTTTTTAAGTGTCAAGGCTTTTTAGCGCCGGTACGTGTCAGAACCTTACCCAAAAATTAGCCCTGAAATACAGATAAACTGCATGAGAACATCCCTACGCACCGGGTATCATGCGAAGCATCAATCCGCGAGCTTCTGGGGTTTTCTCTCCACGCGCTTCTTCATCCCATCGACAAGATATTTTGGATAAAGTTCGGGGTAAGTGTGCCTTGACACTATAAGCTGTTTTTGTTACTACTGTTTGAACATAAGATAATCATTTGTTTTTTAAATATATTTTTTAAAAAGCCAAAACCGCTGGCCGCACATTTCTGGTCAGGAAACGCAGGGTTCGTTTTCAAAGGAGAACTAAATGGACGTAATGGAAGCAATAAAAGGTAGGCGGAGCATCCGGCAATATAAGAACCAGGACATTTCCGATGCGGACATTAACTATGTTCTTGAGGCTGCCCGTTGGGCGCCCTCCTGGGCAAATACCCAGTGTTTTGAATTTATCATTGTTAGAGATACTGAATTAAAGAGGCGTCTTGCTGATACGCTTCCCGAAATGAATCCAGCCCGCCCGGCATTTTTTCAGGCGCCGGTAGTTATCGTTGCCTGCGCGCAAAAACAAAAATCTGGTTATTTCAAAGGCGCACCCGCAACTGAAAAAGGCGACTGGCTGATGTTTGATACTGCCCTTGCGCTGCAGAACCTCACACTTGCCGCCTACTCACGCGGACTGGGGACGGTTCATATTGGGCTGTTTGACGCTCAAAAAGTGAAGGAACTCCTCAAGGTGCCGGCGGCTGTGGAAGTTGTTGAGCTTGTCCCCCTCGGCATTCCAGCCGAGGAAGGCAGGACGCCCAAGAGGCGCGAGCTGGTAGACTTGGTGTTTTATAATTATTATGGAGAACGGCGTTTGTAGGTAACATTTTAGCGCGAACAGTGAATCATGGGCTATTTCATCGTATTTGAGGGAATTGAAGGATGTGGCAAAACAACACAGATTGCTCTTCTGGGCGACGCATTAAGAAAAAAGAATCTGCCGGTTATAGTAACCAGGGAACCCGGCGGCACCCCCATTGGAGATGAAATACGAAAAATCCTGCTCCACGCACAACATGCGGATATTGCCCCTGAAACCGAGCTGCTCCTCTATACAGCATCGCGCGTTCAACATCTGCACCAGCTCATCACACCCGCCCTCAATGCCAGCACTATTGTGCTCTGTGACCGTTTTTTTGATGCGACAACCGCCTATCAGGGTTACGGAGAAGGAATTGACCTGGCATTGATCGAGCAGATGCGAAAAACTTTTGTGTCGAACCTGGTCCCCGATCTCACTATTTTGCTTGACTGCCCTGCTGAACGCGGGCTGGAGCGATCGCGGCAAAGAATCAAACGCGAAGGCAAAGAGAACGTCGAAGGCCGTTTTGAGGAAAAGCATATCATGTTTCATGAGCGGGTCCGGAACGCGTATCTTGAACTGGCCCGAAAACATCCGGAACGGTTTTACGTGGTAAACGGAGAACAACCAGTCACGGCGGTTCACGAACAAATTTGTGCAGCCGTGAACCAGCGGCTAAGGGAAAAGGGTTATGCTGTGTGATGCAGTTTTAGGTCAGCAGCAGGCAATAGATCTCCTGCAGGCGGCTGTGCGCAGCGGACGCATTGCCCCTGCATACCTGTTTACCGGCATTGAGGGCACTGGCAAATTTACTGCTGCCGTTGCCTTTGCCAAAGCCCTGAACTGCCGGGAACAAGCAGATGATTTCTGTGCAGTCTGCGCGGCGTGCCGCAAAATAGATAAACAGCTCCATCCCGACTGTTTTTTTATTGAGCCGGATAAAAATGTTATCAGAATTGAGCAGGTGCGCGAGATGCAGAAGAAGATTATTTTTAAGCCGCTGGAGGGAAATAAAAAAGTTGTTATCATTGATCAGGCAGAAAGGCTCAACCTGCATGCGGCAAACTGCCTGCTTAAAACTTTAGAAGAACCGCCGGATGATACGGTGCTGATACTGGTTGCCAATACCGGTGCGCCTCTGCTGCCTACCATTCGGTCTCGCTGTCAAATCATTCGTTTTGCACCGCTGAGCACGGCAGTTATCAGAACCATTCTCAGGGACAAAGAGCGCGGGACAGATATTGACTTTGTTGCCGCACTTTCCCAGGGAAGCGTTAAACGGGCACTGGTATTACTTGAAACGGGTTTCTTGGCAAAACGCAGAGAAATTGTGCGCCTTCTGGTTGCCGGCAGTGGCGGCTTTGGTGCGCCATTGCTTCAGCTGGCCACATTGGCATCCGATGACCAGCAGCACATCCCGCACATACTTGAATTTCTCCAAACCTGGTATCGGGACTTGTTTGCGCTGTTGAACGGCTTCCCCAAAGAAAATCTCTACAATCGTGACCTGTGCGCTGAAATGCAGGACGTGCTGCTAAACACCACGCAGGAACAAGTACTGCAGGGGTTTAAAAAACTGCAGTGGATCAACGCCCATCGCACTATTAATATAAATTATACTCTGGCGCTGGAAAGCATGCTGCTGCAGTCTCTATAAGGAACAGGTATGTTCTATGGACAACGTGGTAGGAGTTAAATTGCGAAAATATAAACGGGTGGTAGACTGCGATGCCGGGGGACTGCACCTGAACATCGGGGATAAAGTTATTGTTGAAACTGAAGCAGGAACGCAACTCGGCACGGTCGTGCCGCGGTCTCCGTACCGCAGCCATTTGCGCTGCGAGGCCCTTTGTGGAAAAGTGCTGAGAAAAGCCGAAGACATTGATATCCGGCAGGAAGAGCTCAACATCCGCAAAGAGCGGGAATACGGCAATGCGTGCCGAAAGAAAATCATTGAGCATAATCTTCCCATGAAGCTGATCAATGTGGATATCGTGCCTGACGGCAGTAAAATTATCTTTTCTTTCACCGCTGAAAACCGCGTTGACTTTCGCACCCTAGTGAAAGAACTGGCAGCGGATCTGCGGACGCGGATTGAAATGCGGCAGATCGGCGCGCGCAATGAGGCACAAATTCTTGGCGGCATCGGGTGCTGCGGCCGTGAACTTTGTTGCACTTCCTTTTTGCATTCATTCTGCCCGGTCACCATTAAAATGACGAAGGAGCAGGGGCTGGCGCTTGACCCGTCAAAGATCTCCGGCGTATGCGGCCGTCTGATGTGTTGCCTGGCGTACGAATATGAGACGTACGCAGAATTAAAGAAGAACCTCCCAAAGGCAGGCAAAAAAATCACCACATCTTACGGGCCGGGGAAAATCAGGCAAGTGAATGTTATCAGCCAAAAGATCACCATTGAAATGGAAGACGGGCGTATCATTGAAATGAGCACTGATCAATTGAAAACTGAAATGGCTAACCACAAGCCTTCGCCCAATGAAAACGGCCGATGAGGAATACCTTTTACGTCACAACCCCCATTTATTATGTGAATGATGTGCCGCATATCGGACATGCCTATACGACCATTGCCGCAGATGTGCTAGCCCGTTATAAGCGGCTGCAGGGGAAGCAGGTGTTTTTTCTGACCGGAACTGATGAACACGGTAAAAAGGTTGAGCAGGCTGCGCAGGAGGCAGGCGAAGCCCCCCTGCACTTTGCCAATCGGGTCATGCAGCGTTTTAAAAGTCTCTGGACAAAACTTAATATATCAAACTCCGATTTTATTCGCACCTCTGAAGAGCGCCACACGGTGGCGGTGCAAAAATTCTTCCGGATGCTTGCTGAGCAGGGAGATATTTATCTGGGTGAATATGAAGACTGGTACTGCGTGCCCTGCGAAAGTTTCTGGACTGATACGCAATTGGTTGACGGCAGGTGTCCTAATGCTGATTGCCGCCGACCCGTTGAAAAACTGCGCGAGGAAAGCTACTTCTTCAGAATGTCTCGATATCAGAAACAGCTCCTCAGACATCTTGAGGAAAACCCCGATTTTGTCCAACCCGCGTCCCGGTATAACGAAATAGTGAGTTTTGTCAGAGAAGGCTTGCGCGACTTAAGCATCAGCCGCACCAGCTTTTCTTGGGGTATTCCAGTGCCGGATAATCCGAAGCATGTCATCTATGTGTGGTTTGATGCACTGCTTAATTACATTTCTGCTATAGATTATTACAGCGGAGGGGAACGATTCCATTCCTTCTGGCCGGCCGACGTACACATTATCGGCAAAGATATCGTGAGGTTTCATGCAGTGTATTGGCCCACTTTTCTTATGTCAGCCGGCCTCCCGCTGCCGAAACAGATTTTTGCTCATGGCTGGTGGACGATTGAAGGGAAGAAAATGTCAAAGACCCTTGGCAATGTTATTGATCCCTACCAGCTTGTTGACGAGTATGGTGTTGACCCGGTGCGCTACTTTCTTATGCGAGAAGTGCCGTTCGGGCTTGACGGAGATTTTTCCCGACAGGCAATAATAGGCCGTATTAACAGCGATCTGGCAAATGATCTGGGAAATCTGTTCAACAGGGTTATTGCGATGGTTCAGAAATACTTTCAAGGCATCGCGCCGCGGGCAGATACATATGAAGCGATAGATGGTGCCTTGAAGGATAAGGCGGTGGCGGTATGCAAAACATTTGACGAAAGCATGAATCAGCTTGCCTTTAATCGTGCGCTCGCTGCGGTCTGGGAACTGATCGGATTAACGAACAAATATGTTGACGAAACCGCCCCATGGTCGCTGGCAAAGGAACTGGGCGAGAAAAAACGTCTCGCAACAGTTATGGTGACGATGCTTGAAGCCCTCCGCCTGGTATCGGCTCTGCTTTCACCATTTATGCCTCGTTCATGTGAAACCATGTGGCTGGCGATGGGCAGTGAAAAGCCTCTTGCACAGCAAAAACTTGCAGACGTTGCAGAATGGGCGGCTGTTACCCCAGGAACCCGGATTAACAAAATACCGCCCTTGTTTCCCCGCATTGATACTGGTCGTGCATCATGAATTTAGTAGCCAGTCAGCTTATTACCAGAAAGCGTCTGAGCGTTATTTTTGCGCTCCCCAATCTGCTTACCCTGTTTCGCATTTTTGTTACCCCTTTATTTTTTATTCTTTTTTTCTATTTCCCGACTCGGGTCTTCAGCCTCCTCGCATCGCTGCTTTTTGCCCTTGCATCCTTAACCGATTTTCTGGACGGTTATATCGCTCGGCGCTGGAACCTTGAGACCTCGCTGGGAAAATTTCTTGATCCGCTGGCAGATAAGCTGCTGGTGGCGGTTGCTTTAATCATGCTCATACCCCTTGACCGGGTGCCTTCCTGGATAGTCGCGGTTATCATTGGCCGGGAGATTCTGGTAACCGGGTTGCGGGTGGTAGCGGTCAGCGAGGGTTTGGTGATTTCTGCAAGTAGACTGGGTAAATACAAGACTGTTCTGCAAATACTGTCAGTCATATGCCTGCTCATTCACTATGAATATCATTTAACGGTGAAGTCATCCTATCTTTTAATAAATTTTCACGAGGTGGGGATGGGGTTGCTCTGGATTGCGATGTTTGTCACCCTGTGGTCCGGTGTCGATTATTTTATAAAGTTTTTTACTCAAGTTTTTTATAGGATAGGATAAAAAAAGGGGCATGGGATCAAACAGTGGCAAGAAAACATTTAACTATGAAATACCCGCGCCTTAAGCCTTAATTGCAAAAAAACTTGACGAGAACAGGTTAGCCGGACGGTTTGGGTTGTGGCTACGAAAACCTCGAGGCGCCGGTTCTTGTTTCCCAATTGCGCTTTGTGTTTCCATACGGTTTGCCTGAATTTCATGGATAAAATTTTGGGGCAAAGTCGTAAAATAATTTTCAATTGACAAAAAAAGTTATGTAATATAAATAAAATAGCATAGAGCGGGAATAACTCAGTGGTAGAGTACAACCTTGCCAAGGTTGGAGTCGCGGGTTCAAATCCCGTTTCCCGCTCCATTGCATCTGTATAATGAACCACAGGGAACATTGCGAATCGTAGTTGGCGTCCTCTGTGGTTTGAAATTTAAGGCGGCGTAGCCAAGTGGTAAGGCAGAGGTCTGCAAAACCTTTACACAGCGGTTCGAATCCGCTCGCCGCCTCCAATTTTATGTAAGGCCTGCAAAGTAGTTCAACACTGCAGGCCTCATTTTCATGTTTTGTGCACTTTTTGAAGAAAATTAGTTGGGACAACCCATAAAACGTAACAAATCAGAACTATTATCTACACATGAACAATATTTCACCAGTCGTTGAAAGCAAAGCGTGCAGTGGCTGTGGGATGTGTGTTGCTGCCTGTCCGGTTGGCGCTATTAAGCTGAGAGAACATTCTATACCGGCAGTGGATGAAACTTGTACCGAATGCGGCATCTGCGTAGAACTCTGTCCGCGTACAGAGATGCCCTACACTGCTATCGAAGAAACCGTTTCCCATGACCACCATGCGGACCAGCACGATGAGCTGTTAGGATATTTTACCAGAATTGTCTTAGCGCGGGTTTTTAATGATGAGATTCGTTCCCGTTCATACTGGGGCGGCGCAACGACCGCTTTTTTAACCTATCTGCTTGAACACGGGTACATAGACAGCGCGTTGCTCACGGATAAAGTTCATAACTGCTATTACTGCGCACATCCGAAAACTCGCATTGCGAAAACCTCTGCCGACATCCTCGCCTGCGCGTTTACCAAACCTACTATCAATCCGCTGCTTTCGCAGCTTCCCGTAGCAGGCAAAAGCGTCGCCATTGTGGGCACCGCCTGTCATATTGAAGCGGTCAGAAAAGCCCAGCATCTTATAAAACATGGTTCAACGGCGCAAGATCGGTGTCGGGAATTGGTCGGCAATATTTCGTTTTTAATCGGCATCAACTGCTTCTTTGCCAATAATTACAATGGGGTAGAGCGACAGTTAGCGCGTCTTGGACTTAAGGAAGCTGGTATTAAACGCTTTTTCTATGCAACCGGCATCCCTTCTGTTGAGCTGTTTGATGGCACCATCAAATCCATACCAGAGGGAAACCGGGATTTCTCCGCATTAAATCCGGGGTGTCTGTTGTGCTATCCATCCTACACCGCGCGCCTTTCCGACGTAACATTCGGCAAAACCATGTCAGAAGAATGGGGATGGAATGATGTTATTTGCCGAAATGGACAGGTCGATGCCTTGCTTAAACACATGGAACATAAAAAGCATATTGAGACACGCGTTCCAGAAGACGGTGGCAGTGAACTGCTGCAGTCTCTGCTTGAGGCTGAAGTGTTCAAAGTGGATGCCGCCGGCTATGCGGCCTACGTGGAAACAGGCAGGTTCAGCCCTGATGAAACAGCTACCGCTATGCTGAACCGTCCCGGGGGTGCTATACGGGGAAGCAACAGGTTACGGCTCATACAAGCGGTGCGCAAATATTCTTTTTACGAGCCAGCAGTTGCTGCGCGCAAGAGAAAAGGCTTTTTCGTGCCGGAATTAAAGTGATCCTATTTGCCCCTTACCAAAAAATTGCCACCAGAAAAATGCCAATCATGGTGAGGGCAATAATAAATTTTCCTATAGCTCCACCCAAAAATCCCACCATGGTGCCAACGCCAATGTGCACCGATGCCTTGAGAGATTTTCCATACAATAGCTCAAACAGCAGTGCTCCGAGAAACGGTCCGATAATAAGCCCGGCAAGCCCGCCCCCTATCATCCCTATAAAACCGCCGCACAAAGCGCCGACTATGCCCCAGCGGCTGGCGCCAAACTTTTTCGCTCCTAACGTTGATGCAAGATATTCTAAAATTTGACTCAAAAGTGTCAACGCCAGCAACAGTAACAGAATTCCCCACGTCACCGCCGTGAAATTTGTATGCCAGGCATACAGCAGGGCGCCAAGAAAGATCAGCGGCGTTCCGGGAAGCATTGGCAATACTGAACCGGCCAATCCAATGATAAGTAATATAATGGTTATGGCAATAAAGAAACTCTCTTCCATACCACGTGAAAAAAAGGTATTTCCCTCCCTTTAAATATCTGTTAACTAATATTACCATATTACCATCTTGTTCAACAGGGCAGAACAACTGATTTTGTATGCGTACATCTGCATTTGCGAGCTGCGATTGCCTTATCGTTCCAAAACCATTGGGGACTTTTTGCAAAAACGGTAACCGTGGCTTTGGGAAAGAAACTTGTCTTTACTGCTCCCGAGGTATTGGGTCAGCGATTTTCTATTCCGAATACTTATGACCTTGCTGCAGTAAATTATTGCGTGAACAAAAAGGCATTGAGGAGGGATTAAAATGAACACTGTTTCAAACGTATCTCACTGGCTCCCTTGTCCGGTGGTTTTTATCAGCACGGCATTTGAAAATAAGCGGGACATAATGACTGCAACCGCCCTGTTCGTTTCTGAAAAAGAACCACTTTTAATAGTGAGCCTGGCAAAGGGACACCTTACATCACTCCTCATAGAACAAGCGGGCGGATTCGTCCTTGTCGTCGCGGCTGAGAACCAGAAAGACCTTGCAAACCAGTTGGGGAGTGTTCGGGGGGATGAACAGGACAAGTTTGAACGTTTCTCCATCAGAACCTTGCCTGCGGAACCGAACAAACCATTGATCCCATCAGGTTCTTCAGCCTGGCTGGAGTGCACCACAATGAACAGTTTTGAAATCGGCGGTTATGTCGTGATTATGGCGCGGGTTATTAATCAGCAGGATCTTGGCAATCCACCCCTGGTTTGGCAGAAGGGACAGCTCTACGGATTACGATCATTATAGTTGAGGAATACGCTGGTGCGTTGCTTCAAAATATCGCTTGTGAGCATCGTCTGCTATAGTACTGCTGCGCTCGTGTTCGGCTCTCTGCTGTGTCTGTATTCCTGTGATATTCCCGAACGCCCGCTTAATTTTCCTTTTGACCACGGTCCGCACTTCAACGCTATTAATGAATGGTGGTACTTTACAGGAATCGTGCAGACATCAGAGCAACGCATCCTGGGGTATGAATTTACCATCTTCAAACGGCCGACCGCTTCTTTAAAAGGTTTTGCATATCTGGGGCATCTTGCCATAAGCAATCCGCAAACAGCACAACATCTGTTTGAAGAAGCTGCCACCGCGCCACCGGTATCGGGCATTGTTGAGGGCTTGCCCAAAATCATCGTGAATAATTTTTCCTATCAGTATTCTGAATCAGGCGCAATCAGACTCGCAGCTGAAACCAAAAAAATTTCGGTTGATTTAACGCTCAGTCCGGTCTTAGACATCGTGCTTCATGGGGGAGACGGGATAATAGTTATGGGAGATGGAAAAAGCTCGTATTACTATTCCCTTGCTAATCTGACAACCACCGGCACTCTGTCAATCAATGGCGAGCAGTTTACGCTATCCTCAGGCCGCAGTTGGATGGATCATCAGTGGGGAAATTTCACGGTATTGGGCATGCGCTGGGATTGGTTCTCCCTGCGTTTTAATGATGGCGGATCTTTGATGCTGTTTCAATTTCGCGACATTTCCGACCGTGTAATAGAAAAAAACTGGTCCTATCAGGCTGCTGATGGAGCTGTTACCTGCGGAGAAGAATTCTGGGCGCAGGCCCACCGTTTATATAAAGAGCAGCAGGGACGCAGTGTTTATCCACTGGATTGGACTGTGGAGGTGCCGGCATTGAACGCCGTGTTCCAGGTAACTCCCCTGTTTGATGCGCAGAGTCTATATAACGTCATGACACCAGACTACTGGGAAGGTATCTGTTCGCTTTCGGGAATACAGGATGGCAAACCGGTATCCGGTTCAGCGTATGTGGAATTGACCGGTTATGAATGCGGAAATCCGTTATGGTAACGGTGCCGTTTTAAATGGATGGGAATTGATTTGCTGGAAGCAGCTGCGGTTAACGGTATCGTTCAAGCACACCGGCGTTTGAAATTTTCACCGGTGTGAAAATGAACCATGCCTGTTCGATTTTGTTTTATTTTTTAGCTATATCCCCCTCAACTGCACGTCCCAAACAGGTGTAATACGCAGTACCCCCCACCTGCTAATTATAGCAGAACATAAGCTGCTCCGGCAGGACAGCAGAATCAAGATCAACAAACACGCTCCCGCCATTAACAAGTTTGCCAAACAGCAGCTCATCAGAGAGCTTATCCTTTATTGCCGTCTGAATCAGCCGTGCCATGGGGCGCGCGCCGTACGCTGGATCATAACCGTGGTTGGCAAGCCAAGTGCGGGCGGCAGGCGAGAGGTTGAGCCGCACCTTCTTCACCGCAAGCTGGGCATTAAGCTCGTCTATGAATTTGTCTACTATCTGCAGCATTATTTCAATGTTGAGCGGATGGAACACAATGATGCCATCAAGGCGGTTGCGAAATTCAGGATTAAATAATTTTTCTATTGCCTTGATCCCCTTGTCGCTTTTGTCTTCAGCAGCTGTGGTGGTGAAGCCCAACGTTGGTGCGCTCATCTCCCGGGCACCGGCATTTGAGGTCATAAGCAGGATTACATGCCGAAAATCAGCAGTCTTGCCGTTATTGTCCGTGAGTGTGGCATGGTCCATAACCTGCAGCAGTATGTTAAACAGGTCAAAATGTGCCTTTTCAATTTCGTCAAGCAGCAGGACACAATAAGGGTTCTTGCGAATGGCATCCGTCAGAAGTCCGCCCTGGTCAAAACCAACATAACCAGGCGGCGCGCCGATGAGCCGCGACACGGTGTGTTTTTCCATGTATTCGCTCATGTCAAACCGCAGGAACTGAACACCCAGCACCGCAGCAAGCTGTTTTGCCACTTCTGTTTTGCCGACTCCGGTTGGACCAATGAAGAGAAAAGAACCAATCGGTTTATCGGGTATGCTCAGACCAGCCCGCGAGCGTTTGATAGCCGTCACCAGATTTCTTATGGCATCATCCTGGCCAAATACTCGCTTTTTTAATTCCCCTTCCAGATTCTGCAATTGCAGCTTATCAGACGAAGAGACGCTGCGCGGCGGCACTTTGGCTATCCGCGCCACCACCTTTTCTATATCGTGGGCGGTAATCTTTTTTCTGTGTTTATATGCCGGGCTGACCTTAAAAATGGAACCAGCCTCGTCAATCACATCAATGGCCTTATCCGGCAGATACCGGTTTGTGATGTGTTTGGCGGAAAGTTCCGCTGCTGCGGTAATCGCCTGCGGCGTGTACACAACGCCGTGGTGTTCCTCATAGTATGATTTAATGCCTTTCAATATTTCTATAGTTTCCGCGAGGCTTGGTTCAGAAATTTCAATTTTCTGGAAGCGGCGCGACAGCGCCCGGTCCTTCTCAAAATAGTTCTTATATTCTTCAAACGTGGTCGTGCCGATACAGCGCAGCATGCCGGATACTAGTGCGGGTTTGAGGATGTTGGACGCATCCATCGAGCCGCCGCTGGTTGCGCCTGCCCCTACAATAGTGTGAATTTCATCAATCGCAAGAATGGCTCCCGGTTTATCCTTGAGTTCGTTGATAACGCCTTTCAGACGCGCTTCAAAGTCGCCGCGAAATTTGGTGCCGGCAAGCAATGCGCCCATATCAAGAGAATATATTTCCGTGTTAAGAAACGCCCGGGGCACTTCTTTCCTGACAATTTTTAATGCCAGTCCCTCAACTATAGCGGTTTTCCCCACGCCGGGGTCACCCACAAAGACCGGGTTGTTCTTGAGGCGCCGCCCTAAAACCTGAACGGTGCGCTCAAGTTCGGCCTGCCGCCCGATAAGCGGGTCTATCTTCCCGGCTTTAGCTTTTTCAATGAGGTTGACGGTAAATTTTTCCAGCATCCCGGCGCGTTTTTGCTGCGTCTTGCGTTCTCCGGATGTTTCAGCCTCTTGTTCTTCGTAATCGTTCCAGGTCTCATCGCCGGTCTTGGAGATGCCGTGAGAGATATAATTTAAAATGTCAAGCCGGGTAAGCCCCTGCTGCTTGAGATAATACACTGCGTAACTTTGTTCTTCTTCGAACAGAGCAGCTAAAATATCGCCGGCATCGACTTCTTTCTTTTCCGCCGCCTGAACATGCAAAATGGCACGCTGCAGAAGCCGCTGCACACCAATGGTCTGAATAAGCTCGCGCTTATCATGTTCGGGAAGCATGTGGACATGTCGCGAAAAAAAGTCCTCAAGCTGCTTTTTCAGCAGTCCAATGTCCGCACCGCAGTTGCGCAGAATGCGACTGCCTGTTGCATCATCAAGTAGCGCGTAAAGAATATGCTCAACCGTGAGCATCTCATGATGCCGACTCTTTGCCTCCCGAATGGCGGCGGCAAAGGTTATTTCCAGCTCTTTACTGATCATTTATGCCTCTTCCATGCTGCACTTAAGCGGAAACCCGCGCTGCTGAGCCATGTGATTGACCATGGCAACTTTGGTCTCAGCAATTTCAGCAGTATAGGTTCCACACACGCCAACACCCTGCTGATGGACATTAAGCATAATCCGGGTTGCTTCGGCAGGAGTTTTGCAAAAGACTATTTCAAGCACCTGCACGACAAAATCCATAGTGGTGTAATTATCATTGTGCAGGAGGACTTTATACAGCCGCGGCTCATCAATTTGATCTTTGCTGCGGGTTGCTATCTGTTCCTGTATCTGGGTCTGATCCTTGCTCATGCCTGCTTACACCTGCGTCATTCATTACCTTTTATTTTAAATTATACTAAAGCTTTTAAAGAAGTCAACGGTGTGATGAACAGAAAACGGTTATAAAAAAATATTTGGATGCTGTTTGACGAATGTTTGGTGATGATTTCTGGGGAAATTTTGCGAGGCAAAAAGTCTGTGTCTGGACGATTTAGTATAGCTTCTTAAGCTGCGCCCCCCTGAAATAGTGACATAGAATCTCCTGATAGCTCATTCCCCTCTCTGCCATACTGGCTGCTCCTATCTGGCACAGCCCGACGCCATGTCCCCACCCGGCGCCATAGAGGGTAAACGCACGGGGAATATCGCCGTCTTGTGCGGCCGGCTCGACCACAAAGGCTGAACTGAGCAGATGGGTGGGGGATAATATACGCCGTATTTCAAGTTCCTTGCCGATGACTCGTTCTTCGCGCGTTCCGCATATCTTTACTTTAAAAAGGCGGCCTGATGGGCCGCGGCAAAGAGGCACTATGCCTGTTATTGCGCCAAAATCTATCCCGGTTTTTAGGCGCACAATATGCCCGAGTTCATCCTGAGAAAAAACGACCTGCCACCGGAAGAAATCTCTGGTCTCAGCGTCAAAAGACGGCAGTATGCGTCGTATTAGGGTGCGGTCTTCTATGTTACAGTATGCTGCAGGCCGCGAGCGTATAAATTGATCTGCTTCCCGCTCCGTAAGAATGAATGGCAGCAGTTCCCACGAGTCCGCCGTGCTCTGCAGATAGGGGACATTGATATTATCCCACGCAGTGGAAAACAGTTCCGTAATACCGCCACAACATTTTGCATAGCGCGCATCACAGACCACTCCATTATGGATTAGCACCTCGCCTCTCGTCTCGCTCACGGCCCGGTGTGCTGCTTCATTAATGTGGCCAATACCCTGATACCGCTGACAGTGGTCATCGGCACACACATCAAAATGACGATGCGCCTCGCGTCCGGTCCAACACATAACTTCGCGGTTACGATAATCTGCTGTCGGTCCGGTTTGGTCGCCGCCAGATGCCGCCGTGAGCTGATGCAACAGCCAGCTGCGCGAACAGATGCAGTGCGCCTTAAGAAATTCCGGCGGGCTGTCCGGGCTCATTTCTGATGCGATAACGCTCACCAGATAGTCTTCCAAAAAGATGTTGTTTATTGCTGTCAACCTGCCATGCTGATATAACCTGATTGCCAGTTCCCCGGAAAACTTCTGTGAGCAGACCCGTTCCCAGTGGAATTTTTTCCCAATCATGACATGGTGCACGGTAAAAGTGGCCTGGGGCGTTGCGGGCAAGAGTCGCAGCGCCGGTGATGCGCATACCTCTCGTCCCTCTGCTGACCGTAAGAATATGGTTTCTCTTCCAGCACAGGCTTCATATGCACCGGTCGTGAGAACTGTTTCGTTCATCACAAATTTGCCCAGAAGATCAAAGCTCACCGCGGGAACATCTTCTACCAGGCCGACCGCGATGCTCGGTTCCTTATCGGGATGAAACATGTACAGCGCTATTCCTTTCTTTTTTCATCGCACGCGCACCACGCCTTTCTCGCTATTTCACAAGTCCGGCGATCCTTCAAACACGTCCCTTCCGTGGCACACATCCTGATAAATTTTTAGAATCGTGTTTTTATCAATTTTTTTAAAATCCTCAGAGCGGGGCACAATTATCAAGCCGGCAACATCAACCGCACCCGGGCTCACCAGCAGGGCATCTGGCTCTGGTTTAAAATAGCACTGCGGCCGATGCGCGCGGCGGGGGAATAACAACCCGTAATATGTGCCGGCGTTACCAGCAATAATCAGATTGAGCATCGGTTCCAGCGGGCTGTCAGAGGCCGCCGGTAAACGTGCAACGATGTGCCTGAGACGTTCCAATAAGTAGCCTGGTTTCTCAGTTGCACAGAAAAAAAATGACCGATTGTCGCAGTATCCTCCATAGAATGAACCCTCACGATCGCAGGTGAGCTTAATCAATCCCGGTTTTTCAGCATTGGTATACATAGCGTCCACAAGCTGTTCTATCAGCGGTATGGTTCGCTCCGGGGCCATCTGAAAGTGCACATGATCGGGGGCCGACGCACCGCAGGCTGGCCCATTATAAAATGCGCAGAACCTGAATTCAAGATCCGCCACCAGCGAAATCATTGTTGGCAGAGCATCGCTGAGGCGCTGCGGCGCGTGTTTCAGGGACGAAACGACCAGATGGTTTAAAAACAACGGCACCGGATTATTTAATATAAGCCAGGTATCCTGGTAGAGCAGAGCGCGCTGGTCGCGGGGAAGGTTGTGGGGGCACAGAAAACAGGGCCGCTGGCGAATTGATTCCGCGTCAACCGCAGACTGGGCGCTGACAATTCGCGCGGGATTAAACTGAAGCGTTACTTCAAAATCCTCAAGCGCAACTGTTCTGGTTACTGCCTGCGCTAACTGCGCGCGGGCTTTCATCAGCGCTGGCCAGTTAAGCGCCTGCTGTTTTATAAACGCCCGCACCTTATCAATGAGCGAAGTGCCGGCCGGATTGAGCAGAAGCGTTTCAAGCAGCTCCCGGTTGCCGGTGGAGGTATTCGGGTTCATGCTGAGCGGGTATTCATTTTGATTCGTTCTTGTATCTCGCGGGTTCTCAGGCTGTCCTTAAACGCTGCATAGCGGTTTTCCTGTTCATGCGTAAGGGCTGCATCTGAATTTCCTCCCCACCGACGGCACAGATAAATCGGATCAAAAATCCTGCCCACGCGGTACTCCCGTGAAATACGCAGTGCTACCGCATAATCTTCCCCGTAACTTACATTGGGAAATGGCTGGCGCCTGAGCAAACTGGTGGGAAATGCACGCGGCGCGCCTATACCATGCACCCTGAGGAGGTTGTTGTGGCCGTTTTCATCTGTCCACTCGCGGTGTGCAACAACACCCGGTGGTATGTCCTGCAGCGCAAAATCAACGACCCGATAGCTGCCGACCACCATGCCATATTGCCCGTTTCTAAGCATCTCCACCATGGCGGAGAGCGTATGTGGGTCTGCATAAAGGTCGTCGGAATCAAGCTGGCACACATATCTGCCGCACTGCGGCGAAAATATCGCCTCATTCCAGCAGCCGCCAATACCCTGGTCATGCCGATTCGGGATCAGCATAACCACGCGCGTATCACTATCCATAAGCGCAGCAATCCTTTCTCTGGTGCGGTCAGTTGAATGATTTTCCACAACAATGACATTAAACGAAAATGATGTTTTCTGGCTGAGGGCGCTTGCAAGCGCATCGCTGATGGTATGCTCACGATTGCGCACCGGTATGATAATGCTCGCCTCTACCGGATATGGGGCGGTATCATGAGCGACCAGCTTTCCGCCGGGTTTAAGGTATGCGCCAAGGCATTTCAGATGTTCAGTTGCGATGTCCTCCATTTCTCTCTGATAGTTAATGCGCGAGGGGTCAACGTAGCCAAAGTGTTCCTGAACGCATGCCTGGAAATAGTTACCGGTCACGCGAGACAGTGGTTCGGGAATTCTTTGCACCGCCGCTATCCGGGAAACTCGCAAGCGCAACTCATAAGGACCGCCCCAGTTTGTTTTGCTGAAAGGGCCATACTGGTTGAAGGCATTCATGACTTGCGTGCTGCGGTAAAACAGTAACGGCCCGAACACAAAGTCGTCCCGAATACTGCCCAGTTGATAATCCAGAACCTCCCGAATCCGAATTCCGTGCTCATGTTCTTCATAAAAATCGGCATAATACAGGCCGGCTTCGCTCTGTTGGGCGCGGGTTAAAAACTCTTCCAGACCGTGGCCTGCCAGGCTCACCCCTGGACAGCAGGGAATGAGCAGCAAAAATGGGCAGGGCTGTGCCAGACGCACCCCTTCACACAGCACCTCTTCCCCGCGCGGAAATGACGTTGTCACGTTGATATATTTTTTTGAATCAACCTGCGCCGGTCCGGTCTGAATCGCAATAATTTTTTCAATGAGGGGATGAGCGTCGAGCTCTTTAAGGAGGTAATGATCAGGTGGATTATGGTCACAAACGATGATGGCAGCAACAGGCTTCATACATGCTCTGCTTCTAGCTTTCAGCCGTCAGACTAATCAGATAAAAAAAGGCGCTGCAGTCCGGCCGTTCACTTCACTTTCCACAACGAGCAGGTGCCATCGTCAGAACCGGCGATAAGATACTGATTATCAGGGCTGAAATGGACTGATTCAATGATATTGGTATGGCCGATAAGACGCTTGCGTATCGTCCCCTCTGCAAAATTCCAGATGCCGATAGCGTTGTCCCCGAGTCCCGCGGCAAGATATTTGCCATGAGTACTCAGCGCTAGACACCACACCGGCTGATTATCATCTTTCAGTATCTGCGTCTGCACGCCCTTCTCCATATCCCATATCCGGATCGTGTTGTCGTCAGAGGCGGAGACAAGCTGTTTTCCGTCGGGGGTGAAAACCAGCGACCAGACATAGCCGGTATGGCCGCGCAGCGTCCGCAGCGTTTTGCCTTCCACGGGATCCCAGATGCGTATGAGATTATCCCATGCCCCTGAGGCGAGAACGTGGCCATCGGGGCTGTATGCCAGTGCCCAGACATAGCCGCTATGCCCCTTCAAGGTCTTGAGCAGCGCTCCGGTATGGGCATCCCACAGCTTGATAGTATTATCGTCAGAGCAGGATGCCAGGTGTCTACCATCCGGACTGAACTGTACGGCCACCACATAATCTTCATGGTCTTTCAGCGATCTGATTTCATGCCAAGTCCGAGTATCCCAGATTTTTATGGTCTCATCGTCGGATGCAGAAGCCAGAAGCAGGCCGTCAGGACTGAAGCACACCGCATTGACATCGTCGGTATGGCTGCACATGGTGTTCACCAGTTCGCCGCTTTGCACATCCCATACCCGGATGCAATTATCTTTCGATCCGGACACAAACAGATTGCCGCCGGGATGAAATTGAACCGACCATACGACCCGGGTAAAGCCGTCAATGGTCATAACTGGTTTTCGTTTGTCTATCTCCCAAAAGCGAATGGTGCAGTCTCGCGAGCCTGAAGCAATATGCCGGCCATCAGGGCTGATGCTGAACGTCCAGACAAAACCCGTATGCCCGACGTAGGTTCTGGATTCCCTGCCGGTGGCGAGGTTCCACAGTTTAAGGGTTCCGTCATCGGAGCTCGATAATAAAAATTTTCCGTCGCGGGTAAAACTCACGGCAATCACATAATCCCGATGGCCAATCAGCGTCTTGACATTTGTGCCGGTTGCGACCTCCCAGATTTTTATGGTCATATCCGCAGAGGCAGAGGCAAGGCAGTGTCCATCTGGGCTAAACGCAATTGCTTCTATAATGCCGGTATGCCCCTCAAAGGATTTAAGCAGCCTGCCGGTCTTTGCATCCCAGAGTTTTATCGTGTCATCATCTGAACCCGACGCCAGATACTTCCCGTCAGGACTGAAGCGCACCGAGGTAACGTCGTTGGTATGTCCCCGCAGCGTCATGACTGCCTTGCCGCTTGTTAAATCCCACAGCTTGATCGTGTCATCATCTGAACCCGACGCCAGATACTTCCCGTCAGGACTGAAGCGCACCGAGGTAACGTCGTTGGTATGTCCCCGCAGCGTCATGACTGCCTTGCCGCTTGTTAAATCCCACAGCTTGATCGTGTCATCATCTGAACCCGACGCCAGATACTTCCCGTCAGGACTAAAGTTAATAGACACTACGTAATCAG
Source organism: uncultured Thermodesulfobacteriota bacterium (assembly GCA_964594075.1). Classification (GTDB taxonomy): domain Bacteria; phylum Desulfobacterota; class WTBG01; order CAIYCZ01; family CAIYCZ01; genus CAZQKW01. Next base: position 43,178 of record CAZQKW010000027.1, read on the forward strand.
TATGGCCGGCGAGAAACATTTTTTCCTGATAGGTACCGGTATCAATAAGTGATATCCCTACCGACGTGGCAACCGCCAGGGTTTTTCCGTCAGGCGCATATTGCACATTAAAAATCCACCCTTTGCCAAACGTGCGAATGGGACTGGTTTTTAATTTTTGTGTCATCGGATTTTCTCATGTAAGCACGTATGCAGGATACGCATGAAAAAAATGTGAGAATGTTCCGGGTTGAGGAATAAAAAAACTGAGGAGTTATGGCATAGATTGTGGCAGACACGGCGCACCATAACTCCTCACCGCGGCAGTTACTATCAGATGGTTTTATCCGCTTTGAACTTTTCTATATCGCTGTCACCGAAGCCCAGTTCCTTCAATATCTCTTCATTATGCTGACCAAGAGTTGGAGGCGGAGACTTGATTTCGCCAGGCGTCTTGGAAAACTTTATCGGAACGCCGGTTACTTTTATCTTGCCACACTTGGGATGGTCAACTTCCACCAGCATATCGCGGGCAAGCACCTGTGGGTCAGAAAATATTCGGTCAATGGTATAGATCGGCCCGCAGGGAACACCCGCCTTATCAAGTATTTCAAGCCACTCATCCATAGTCTTGGTGGCTATTACTTTGCTGATAATATCCACTACTTCGGCGCGATTTTTGACTCGCTGGCCATTGGTGGCAAATTTCGGATCATTGGCAATATGTTGCAGCCCTGTTGCCTCACAGAATTTTTGCCAGAGGTTGTCATTGCCAACCGCTATGTTGATATACGCATCTTTTGCCTTGAATGCCTGATAGGGAACAATAAGCGGATGTCCTGAACCAACCTTTTCCGGGACCTCGCCTGATGTGAGGTATCTGCCAGCCTGATACGTGAGCCAGGAAACCTGCCCGTCAAGCATTGAAGCATCAATCATCTGTCCCTCGCCGGTCCGCTCCCGGTGAAAAAGGGCAGTGAGAATGCCTATGGCAGCAAACATGCCGGTCGCAATATCTGTGACTGCCACGCCAACTTTAATCGGCGGTCCGCCGGGTTCGCCAGTGATACCCATAATGCCCCCCATACCTTGGAGCACTTGGTCAAATCCCGGCCGTTCCCGATATGGCCCGGTTTGGCCGAAACCAGAGATAGAGCAATAAATAATTTGTGGATTTATTTTCTTAACATTGTCATAGTCAAGACCCAGCCGCTCCATGGCACCCGGCCGGTTCGTTTCCAGCAAAACATCTGCTTTCTTAATCAGCCGATTGATGATCTCTTTTGCATCCTTGCTTTTCAAGTTCAAAGAAATGCTCTTTTTGTTACGATTGATGCTTAAAAAATAGGCGCTTTCTCCTTCTATAAAAGGAGGCCCCCAAGCCCGTGAATCATCTCCGGTGCCGGGCGCTTCTACCTTGATTACTTCTGCCCCCATATCCGCCAATAACATGGTGCAGTAAGGGCCTGCTAAAGCCCGGGAAAAATCAAGGACTTTTATTCCTTCCAGTGGACGTGTCATATAATCTTCCTCCTTATGCAAAACAATTGGTTCCTCTCGCATCCTCTCCATATACCCGTAGAATTTGTAACTATATGAATCTTGTGTGAAATTGTCAACCCCTTTTAGCCAAAACTGCCAGTTAAGATATTCTTTTATATTGTGCACAGGGAGGTTTTCTTCTCAGCTTTGGTTTTTCTGCAGATAGCACTATTGACACAGAAATAATTTCTTCTATAGTGTGGAAATATTTAGGAGTGTCGCGCACAGTTCTCTGATGCAGAGAAAAAAGGTTGTGTATGTGGCAATAGGGTTGAGGACAAATTTTGTCTAATATTTTCATCATTGTTTTAAATATTATTTTTTTCCTGTTGTGCTTCTGGACGCTAGTGCTGTTTTTCTATTACCGGGGCGCATCTTCTCGGACAAAGATATCTGCTGCCGGTTCCAACGTGCGCTGGTTATTCCGTATTATATTTCTCATGTTCGTGGCGGTTTATCTGTATCAGGCCTCATGGCAGCTCACTGGCTTTGCCCGGCCTGCCTTCATGGACTTCATGCGTACCTATAGCCGCCGCCCGATCAATCCGGCACGAGAGATGGCGCGCGGCAGGATTTTAGATCGCAATGGTGTTGAGCTTGCGGTAAATGATCCGTCTGATAATCGCCTGCGTCGCTATCCGCTCGGGCGTGTATTTTGTCATCTGGTGGGCTATCGAGATCCCCTGTTTGGTCTTGACGGCCTTGAGGCAGCCGATAATGCATATTTAAGCGGCTACAGCGTTGCAACGGCTGATGAGGTGGGACGATTCAGCCTCAATATTCTCAATCATCGCACGGCAGAAGGCAATGACTTGATTCTGACCGTGGATGCACGGCTGCAGAAAATAGCGGCAGATCTGCTAAAACATAAACGCGGTGCATTGGTGGCGCTGCAACCCGAAGACGGTTCCATCGTGGCGTTGGTAAGCTCGCCGGCATATAATCCCCAGGAGCTTGATACTGCATTGTCTCAGTCGGATAAAGGCGCATCACCCTTGTTTAACCGGGCATTGCACGGCCTTTATCCGCCCGGCTCAACCTTTAAAATCGCGGTTGCTGCCTGCGCTCTTGAACAAGGTTTTCATGAATTGCTCGACTGTCCGGCTCAGGGTTATATTCCGCCCGGCTTATATCGCCAGCCAATCCGCGATCATGAATATTACGAGCGTCAGCGCAAAGGGGCACCATGGCCGGGCTGGGGGCGGATCGGTCTTGATCAGGCTTTTGCCCGCTCTTCCAATGTGTTTTTTTCGCAGCTTGGCGTGCGGCTGGGCAGCACTAAACTCAATGCCATAGCAGAGCGTTTTCTTTTTAATAAACCTTTGGTATTGTTTGAAGGCTCATCCACTGCCATATCAGCAAAACCAAGTCAGTGGCCGGTGTTACAGGAACAAGACAGCGGCTCATGTGCCCAGCAGGCGATCGGCCAGGGCGCACTTCTGGTAACCCCGCTGCACATGGCGCTCATAACTGCAGCCATAGCCCAAAATGGAGAGCTGTTTGCGCCTCGTATCGCTGTACGCACGCCCCCCCGCCTGCTGGCAAGATTACTGCATCCCCGCATTGCCCATCAGATCAAGCGGCTGATGCGGTATACGGTTGAACATGGCACTGCTACCGGGGCTAACATAAAGGGGATTCCCATTGCGGGAAAAACCGGCACTGCGCAAGCATCTGAAGGAGAGGACCATTCGTGGTTTGTCTGTTTTGCCCCCCTGGAAAAGCCTGCTATCGCAGTGGCCGTGCTCATCGAGCACGGGGGGTACGGTGCAGCAGCGGCATTGCCGGTTGCAACAGAACTTATTAAAAAGGCACAGGAGTTTGGGTTGCTTGAAAGATAGAGCAGAAAGTAGGATCTATAAATGGCTAAGAAACGCTCACGTCTGATAGAGATCTGGCGCTATCGGCAGCCGGAACGCTTGCTGTTTTTATGGTCCTTCATGGCGATCGCTGTCGGTTATGTGCTGGTTTTGGTGCGTAAAAACGGCGTCACATCGTTTGACTGGCGCGTGCTTTCGCCGCTTGCAGTATATCTGTCAGCCATGGTGATTGTGCATATAACTCTGGTGCTCTTTAAATTCAGAGGCGACCCGATGTTATTGGGTGTGGTATTTTTTCTTGCGGGATTTGGGATTCTGGCGCAGTTCAGAATGGGCACCATGGATTTCACTGGATCTGAAAATTATTCACGTTTTGCTCTGCCGGTTGGGCTTGCCCTTATGCTCGTGGTCATACTGCTTTTCAGAAAAGGGCGTTACTTGATTCTTGAGCCGTTGGCGGTGAGCTGCCTTTTTGCTACCATCGTATTGCTGGGAGCAATTTTTATCTGGGGTGAACGCTATCGTGGCGCCTTGTTTTTGCCCGGGAATATTAATCCCGCCGATCTGGTAAAAATTTTTCTGGTAATCTTTCTTGCAGGATTTCTGTTGCGCTGGCGCAGGGAGTTTGAACCGACATCAGGAGTGTTGCCCCGTCTTTCTTCAGCCGCGGTTATCTTTCTGCTCGTGTTCTGGTGCATACCAATGCTTCTGTTGCTGTTGCAGAGAGATCTTGGCATGATAGTGCTGTTAAATGCGGTACTAATCGTGCTTCTGTTTACGGCAACGCACCGCATTGCTTATCTGGCGGTTGGTTTGGTCAGTGCCGGCGTGCTCTGTGTGGCAGTGTATGCCCTGACTGCACATGGACAAGCGCGTTTTATGGCATGGCTGGATCCGTTTGCCGACGCAACGGGCAAAAGCTGGCAGATTTTGCAGGCACTGTCTGCCATGTATTCGGGCGGTTTATGGGGAGTGGGACTCGGTGCCGGGTCGCCCCAGCATATTCCGATAGCATCGTCAGACTTCATTTATGCGGTTATTGGCGAAGAGCTCGGGTTTGTCGGATGCGGGATTGTGCTGATATTTTACCTGGTGCTGTTTTTCCGCGGTTTTCGGATTGCGGCACAAATTGGAAAACCGTTCGGCAGACTGCTTGCCACCGGTCTTGTAACCACCCTTGCATGCCAGACACTTCTCAACATCGGTGGCGTGACCAAAGCGTTGCCGCTCACCGGCATAACGCTACCCTTCATCAGCCACGGCGGTAGCAGTCTTTTGACAACATTTCTTGGGGTAGGGTTGCTGCTGGCACTCTCGGAAAAAGAAAGACAGCAAAGCAGTTCTAACAAGGAACAAATAAAACGGGCAAAAGCTGTTACTTAGCTTTTGCCCGTTTAACAGATCTATTTAAAATTATTTTGTTAACAGATAAATCCAGCGCGGAGTTACAGCGATCGGTCCATGATAGGTACTTTTCCCAAAAATATCCACGTCTTCCAGTATATAATAATACGTTACTCTATTCTTTAGCCCATAATCTTCAAATTCATAATGAGCGCCTTGTGTGCTGGTGCCTTCGGCAGGAATTAACGAGTTATTTATCTTCCCATATTTACCGGGATCTGAATCTGCGCGATAAATATTAAAGCCTGCATTATCAACTTCAGTTGCTGTGTCCCACAATATGGTCACTTTTTTATTGCCTGGTATCAACTTAAATTGCGAGAGATCCACGACCGTTGGGGGGGCAGATGTGGTCGTTGTTGTCTCAGGTATTGTGGTTGTCGGCTCAACTGTTGTTGTTGGTTCAAAGGTTGTGGTTGTGGGTTGTATCGTTGTGGTAGTAATCGTAAGAACTGCTGATTCTATCTTTCCGGTCATATTACCGGAACTTCCGGTTGTAGAACTAAAATCCCCTGGCCCATTTAGCACGCTCAAAGTTATTCGCAAATTGGGCGTATCGCCTTCATCTCCCATGCTGATGAGCTCATCTATAAAACGGGAGGCGTTACCATAGGTTGAAGTATCAACATTTGGCAGGTTATCCTGGTCATAGCATTCATCAGCAACAAGTTGAACGATATTACCGCCACTCCAAACCGGTCTAAAAAGAATGTTAATTAAATCTGATGTTAAATAGGTATTGCCATTTTCTGTGATTGTAAGAGGCGTAGCTGGGTCGTTAAAAAGGAATGGATTAGTTGCGTCACGGTTTAAAACTGGTATATTAACCGAGGCCCCTATAATTTCTTCTACACCCGGTGTATTAGATAAATAATACTCAGTAGAAGAAATGACGGAGGTATTTACATAAATATTATATAGTGACAAGGTTCCGCCTACATTCTTTCCACCAACTACGGTTGGCGTGAATATCCAACTTCCAGTCAAATCAAGTGCGGGGTAATTTATTAAATTTCCCGGCGGGCAGGATGTGGTTGTTGTCGAAGTTGTGGTAATGACTACTGAGGTTGTTGTAGTCGGCTTTGCACCATAAACCAATAATGGATAAAGCATACCTGAAAGAATAACGGCCACCGTTAAACTTACCTGCAACCCTTTAATAACAAATGGTCTTCTCATAACGACCTCTTTTGGATAAAAAGGTTAATTAATTATTATTCTTTCCTTTTTTTCCCTTTATAGCATCTACTTTTATATCCCAGTCACTATTGTAATCTTTTGCAAATTTTTTCTTTCCGCCCGGGATATTATAGGGCTGATAATAAGAAGGCTTATTTAATTGCTGAACACATTCTATTTCATTCTGCTTTTTTTGAGAACGATTGGGTTTTCTGCCTTCTATGGCAAACGCACCTTGAACCACACATAACACAACAAAGAAACATAATAAAGAGAATAATTTTTTCATAATTCACCCTTCTTTTGCTTTCTTACTTAATAATTCCTACGCCATTATTTATCATATCAGCAATACTTTTCGCCAAGTCAAGGTTAACATTATTCTTAATGTCACATTCAACTTCATACAGAGCCTCGCCAACGGTTGCTGCATCAGTAATTGGAAGCATGATCGGAACTTCATTAATGAGATATTCGGCAGCAAAATTCATCAACAAGGCTGCCAATTGCTGCTTTGCTTTATCAAGGGGTGTCTTTTTGCCAGTGGCGGTGAGAAAGTCTTTGAATGCCAGTGCGTCTCCATTGAATACATTAAATAAACTGGCATCAAGAGCTAAAGCATCTGCTACTAAAGCATTGACCTGTATAAGCGTAAACTGTGTATGGCCATTTTGATTGACCTGATGCTTCCAGAATCCTATCGTTTTGGGTTCGGCGATATATTGCGCAGGCGCTCCGTCCAGTAATCCCTGTGCATTTCCAAAACCTTCTGTGTCAAAGCTGCCGGTAAATAATTCAAGGGTAAGGCTTACAGCTAACTCTTTAGACATAGCGCTTATTAAAGCATCATTTAATTCCTGAATAAAACGCGATGTCAGGGAAGTGTTTAACAATGCATTTTGCAGGTTTTTAGTATCAAAATTAAAATTTATGTAGCTGCCATTTATAATTACATGCACAAAATCTGAAGTGAGGTAAGTGCCACTCTCATCAGTGATTGATAAAATGCCATCGGTAAAATAAAAATCACCGCCCAAAGTATTTACATAGACTACATTGGACAAATTGACTTGCGCTCCAATAATATTTTCTGTTGACGTATCAGCAGTTATTGTAGTCCCGTCGTAATAAGTAACCTGATTAATTCGCACGTTTAATTGAATCCCGCTTGTTTGATTAACGGTAAATACCCCAGTAAAAAGCGCGGTCGGTTTTGTAATTGCCGCATTAGCGAGCCCGGCACATACAAATAAACCTATTAGTAAAAAAATAACAATTAACGATTTTTTTGACTTTTTCATTTTTTCCTCCCTCATTAAAATTTATTATTCCCCATTAAAAAGTTATCTGAGTGTTTTTCAGGAATAAGTTGGACAAGGGCTTGGCGAACAGGTCTGTGCAGGACCAAGCAAATCTATGATTTCATCTTCTGAATAAGTTATCAGCTGGGGTTTTTCATATTCTTTTTTCATATTTATTATCTCCCTTAATTTTAAATCAACAATTATTTTAAAATACTTGGTTAATTTTTCTTTATAATAATATATTCAATATTTACAGGCAATAACAAATATTGCTTTTTAATAGTGTAAAATTGCTATTTTATTAGGGCTATGACTGGAGTTTCCTGAGTTTTATACTGCACATAGTGATAACATATTGAAATAGCTA
>CAZQKW010000028.1:0-50223 GCA_964594075.1 uncultured Thermodesulfobacteriota bacterium
ATTAAAGATGTTTTAAAATTTTTGATGCCCCGCCTTGTAGGCGGGGTAATTCACTCTCTTTTTATTTTATCAGTTTCAAAACAGCACAAGCCCCAAAACTCCATATAGCAGGTGAGCTATTACCGCAGGGTAGATAATCGTTGAGGATGTCAGTCTATCCCTGTTTACAGCGCCCTAAAAACGCATTTGCCCCCTGTTTTTTTTGCATGTCTTAATTCCTTGGCGTAACTGCTTGCTGTCCAGCCTACAACTTCAGGCATCCCCTTTATTTGAATGGCTGCGCCATTGTGTGCAAGTCGTTCATTTATAGCCGGCGTCCAACCGACAAGTAATAGCCTTGCAATGGCATGGCAAGGCGATCCGGTGACGATGCGGGCAGGGAAGTACATTTCGTTGATGGTGTAACCATTTTGGGAATGAAATGATCAGGGCTTTAATTTTTCCGCGAGATTCCGCGAAAAGCTTCGCGCTTGAATTATTTGGGTGGTGAGCCTGATAACGTTATCAATTTTATTTCTGGGAATATTAAACTCGGACAGCGCAATCTTGATAATCAAAGAGTAAATGTCTTCAAGATTTGCCGATAACTTTTTATTGATTTTAGCGAGCATTAATGCCCTGGTCGCGCCATGAATTGCCAGCATGCGAGAATGGATCTCGGTATCACTAAAATGGAGATTTAATTCCTTTAATAAGTTTTTCATTCTGCTGACTTTGAGACTGATCATAAAGTTTTCAGCAGATTCAATTTTATAGATAGCATTGTAAAAATTGAACAGGTGTTTATATTTAAAAATCTCGCTTATTCCTAATGCAACGCCTAAGGCATATCGCAGCAGCGGTTCATGGTGTTTTGCCGCTATACTATCGGTGAGGCTGCTAATTTCTAATAGGGCGTCTTTCAAACTACAAAGAAGAAGTTCTTCTTTATTCTTAAAAAAATGATACAGGCTGCCTGTTGACAGCCGTGCTTTTTTTAGCACCTGTCTGACCGTCGTATTTTCATACCCCTGTTCAAGAAAAAGTTTTCGCGAAATTTTGATGATGTTGTTTCGTGCCGTGTCGCTGTTGGTTTTTCTAACCCTCATTGTGAACGTGCCTTTCTGAAAGATAATTACGTCGCTGCACACAGGGACCCTAAATTAAATTTATTAGAACATGTTCTTTTTCGCTTGACAAGAAAAAAAAGAGTGTGCTATTTAGAACATGTTCTAATAAATAACGCAGGCATCAATGCCGGCGACAAACAGTATTCAGAAGAACACGCGAGGTAGCGATGGCCGAAAATAAAGACGAGCTCATAAAGATAGTTGGCGCGGATAATGTAATTTGCGATCAGAATATTTTGGACAGATACACCAAAGATCACAGTTTCGCTCCGCCCCGGAAACCCCGGATGGTAGTAAAGCCCCGGAATGCTGACAACGTGCAACGCATCGTTAAATGGGCTAATCAAACGAAGTCACCGCTGGTTCCCGTAAGTTCGGGCCCGCCGCATTTCCGCGGGGACACGGTTCCCAGTTTAGACGGTGCAGTTATTGTTGACCTGAGCGGGATGAACCGGATCATTATGATGGACCGGAGAAATCGCGTGGTGATAGTTGAACCCGGTGTAACCTTCAGCACATTGCAACCGGAGCTAGCTAAGGAAGGATTAAGACTTTCCATGCCGTTGCTGCCGCGTGCTGCGAAATCAGTCTTAGGTAGTGTCTTGGAACGAGAGCCGATCACGAACCCCCGATATTCCTGGTCGTTGACCGAGCCGCTTCGCTGTCTTGAAACGGTCATGGGGAACGGTGATATATTCAGGACCGGCGAGCTTGCCGGGGCGAGCATCAGCACAACTGCGAGGGAGGATGCCAAACTGATTCCGCTGGACACGGTGCTGGAAAAAGGCCGAAAAATACAAGCCTCGGCTCTATATCAATATGGTCCGGGGCAATTTAATTACCATAAGCTGCTATCAGCAGCACAGGGCACGATGGGCATTGTCACCTGGGCATCGCTGCGATGTGAAGTGTTACCCAAAGTGCACCGGTTTTTTTTGGTGCCGTCTGAAGGGCTTGATAGCATCATCAGCTTTGCCTATAAACTTTTACGGATACGGTTTCATGATGAGTTGCTGCTGTTAAATGGTTTTAATCTGGCGTCCATACTGGGGGAGGGTCCCGAACAGATCAAACGCTTAAGAAAAGAGCTCCCGCCATGGATTCTTATCTTTGGACTGGCTGGGCGGGGCATATTGCCAGAGGAAAAGGTTGCATTTCAAGAAAGGGACATTGGTGATCTCGCACAGCACTGTGGTGTAAGTATAACGTCGGCACTACCGGTGGCGAGCGATGAGCAGATAAAAGAAGCAGTGATCAATCCCGCACGAAACCCGTACTGGAAACTTCGCTACCGGGGCGGATGTCAGGACATCTTCTTTCTAACCACTCTTAACAGAACGCCGGATTTTGTAACGGCACTATTCTCATTGGCAGAAGCGTTTAACTGTTCGTCGTCAGATATAGGAATTTACCTTCAGCCGACCCACCAGGGAACAAGCTGTCATGTGGAATTTAATTTGCCATTTGACCCGCACGATGAAGGTGAGGCACGTAAGACTCAAACGTTCTTTATGAGGGCCAGTGAAGAACTATCAAAGCAGGGAGCGTTTTTTTCCCGACCATACGGTATGTGGGCAGACATGGCATATAGTAGAAATGCCGAACATACGGCGCTGACGCGGAAACTAAAGACACTGTTTGATCCCAACAATGTATTGAATCCCGGCAAGCTTTGCTTTTAGGCTGAAACAACGTTAAGGAGGAAATATACCGTGGCACTGGAAGACTATCGGGCGATGGTTAAACGATGCAGTAGGTGTTCATATTGCAAATGGATTCCCTTTGCTCAGGTAAAGAGTTGGCGTTTTGCAAAAGGCTGTCCCAGCATAGAGTATGGCAAGTTTCAAAGTTACTCGGCCAGCGGCAGACTGGGTGTCTCGCTCGCACTTCTTGAGGAGCGAATCGGGTATACGGATGGGCTGATGGATATAGTTTTCAAATGTATGTTAGATGGATGTTGTGACGTTGCATGCAAGGTTTGCCGCTATGATTTAGAACCTGTTGAGGTCATGCGTCAATTACGCTTTAAATTGATTGACGACGGCCAGTTCCCATTCCAGGATATCCCCCTCATTGATCATCTCCGTAAAGAGGACAACACGATGATGCAACCCAAGGCGGAGCGCGGCGCATGGGCGGCAGGGCTGGATGTCAAGGATTTAACTCAGGAGAGGGGGGACGTGGTTTTTCACGTGGGCTGCCGATTAAGTTATGATGAAGAACTTTGGAGAATACCCAGGACGGCGGTGACCCTGCTCAGGAATGCCGGCATTGATGTGGGTATCATGGGAAGGGACGAGAATTGCTGCGGAGGCCGGCTTTGTGATATGGGGTACCGGGGAGAATTCCTTAAATATGCGGAGAATAATATAGATGCATGGAAAACTGCGGGGGTAAAAACCGTGGTAACCGCCTGTTCTGACGGATACCATGCGTTCAAACGCCTTTATCCTGCGGAGTTTGATTTCAAGTTTAACGTCCTGCACATCACAGAATTTCTTGACCAACTCATCAGGGAGGGAAAAATAAAGTTCACCAAAACCGTTCCTATGACGGTCACCTATCATGACCCCTGCCATTTGGGAAGACGAGGTGAAGCATATGTGCCATGGGCTGGAGAACAGAAGAAAATACGCGGTCAAGTCCTGATATATGAGCCGCGCAAACCCCGGTATAACGGTGCCCACGGTGTTTATGAGCCGCCGAGAAATGTGCTGAAAAGCATTCCCGGTATACAACTGGTTGAGATGGAAAGAAACAGGGAATATGCCTGGTGCTGTGGTGCCGGTGCTGGAGTGCGGGAACGGTATCCGGAATTTTCTTTATGGACCGCTGCCAAGCGGATTGAAGAGGCTGCGGCCACGGGCGCTGAAGCGATAGCGAGTGCGTGTTCCCACTGTGAGCGAAATTTTATTGACGCGATTAATGATCGCGGCGAAAAGATGAAAGTTTATGATATTGTAGACCTTGTTCAGGAAGCAATCTAACAGAGGAAACATATATGGCACTATCAAGAGAAATTTATGAATCATTAGAAGCCATCGTAGGACCGGATAATATAACGGAAGAGCCGGCGACGTTATTTGCATACGCGTATCAATGGATGGCGGAGCTCGTTCCCACGGTAACTGACGGGGACAAGTTTTTTGACCGGCCTGAGGCTGTGGTTATGCCGGGGAGTGCAGAGGAGGTTCAGGCTATAGTCAAAACATGTAACCGGTACCAAGTAAAGTTTCATGTTTACAGCACGGGCTGGGGGCCCTGGGCTGCGCCGCCCTCTGCCGGTCAAATCCTTCTGGATTTAAGGAGAATGGATCGTATTTTAGAGATAGACGAACAAAATATGTTTGCTGTGGTTGAGCCCTATGTGGTGGCGGGGCAGCTTCAAGCCGAAGCAATGAAGCGGGGTTTGAATAATCATATCAGTGGTGCCGGAGCAGGCACTTCGGTGCTTGCCAATGCCTGCTGTTTTCAGGGAGGCGGACCAGATTGTATTTATTTTGCTTCCCCTCAGGATAGCATTTTGTCAATTGAGTGGGTTATGCCTACCGGTGATATACTGCGGACGGGTTCTTTAGGTTCCGGACTGGGATGGTTCTGTGCCGAGGGGCCGGGACCGAGCACACAAGGGGTAATCAGAGGCGCATTAGGAGGTTCCGGGGGTTGGGGCGTTGTGACCAAGATTGCTATACGGCTTGTCCATTGGCCGGGACCGACAGTAATGCCCATTGAAGGAACAGTGCCAGCCTACAAATCGCCGCTTCCTGAGAACCTTTTTCGGGCTGCGTTTCCGGCCTTCCCCGACTGGCAGGCCTTTGCAGATGCGATCTATAAGCTCTATGACTCTGAAATAGGATATATCGCTCATAGACAGTTTGTCATGTGGGGTGATGAGTTGCAGGCGGCGTTTCTGAAAATAGTAACCGATCCAACCAAGCAACTTTGCGATCTGACGGAACTACTGGAAATGCCCGAGATACAACAGCTTACCGAAGAGATGCGGCGCTGCTTTCAACTTATACTTGTTGGCATGACGCCACGAGACCTTGAGTATCAGCGGAAAGTTTTGGACAAAATACTCAGCGAAACAGGAGGATGGAACATAGCAGTAGTGGATGAGCCGGAAATACAGCGATACGTCCTTCTGTTTATGATTAAGTTGTGCTTCAAAAATCTCAATTTTACGGCCACAGGCGGTTTTATTGACACATATAACTCAGTTGCCACGCCAGACGTGTGGGCATCGGGGGAAATTGAAGCAGGCAAAAAGTTGTTGAAAAAGTATGCGGGCAGAATCGCGGATGCTGGCGATCAGGCGATGGGGCCAATATCTGGACAAGGCGGTGGCGGTGTCACGGGATGGGAGGACTTTGTGTTCTATGACCCCCACGAGCCTGATTCAGTTGAGGCAGCAATGGAAGTATCAGACGAAGGAGACAAAATAAAGGCTGAAAAGGGCCGCCCTCCCGGCGGGATGCTATTGGGACTTGCACGGAATACACATGCCGACGAAGTAACTCGCGCACAGAAGCTGGCACGATCACCGGAATACCAATGGCAGCGTAAAATCAAGGAAATACTTGATCCCAATGGCGTCGGAAGCGGTAACTATTTCTGGGGAGCACGACAGTCACAAGAGGGAGAGATTCCCGAGGGTGCAGATTTTCCCTCTGTTTAGAAAATGGTTGAAATGGTCAATTAAATGCGGACTGTTGAAGACCAAATCAAGGGAGTTATCCAACATGAAAATAATTGTCTGCATAAAGCAGGTTCCTGATCCATCGGCTTCCTCATCGGGCATTAAAGTTGATACTGAGGCTAAGCGCGTAATAATGCCCCAAGGCACTCCACCGGTGATGAATCCCTACGATGAGAACGCTCTGGAAGCCGCCCTCAAAATTAAGGATTCTCACGGAGCCGTGATCACGGTGATAAGTGCGGGACGAAATCTCGCCAAGCCGTTATTGAGGAAATCTTTAGCTGTGGGCGCTAATAATTTGATCCTGTTGGAAGACAATGCCTTTGAAAATCTTGATAGTTACGCAACAGCTCACCTATTGGCTGCCGCCATCCGCGAGATAGGAGAATACGATCTTATCCTTTGTGGAAGACAAGCTGCTGATACTGATGCGGGCCAGGTTGGCTCCGGTATTGCCGAAATTTTGAAGATCCCCTGCATTACTACTGCTTCCAAAGTAGAACCCAGCAATGGCACAGTGCGGGTAGAGCGGGTGGTGTCAGATGGCTGGGAAGTAATTGAGGTTCCAACGCCGGCGCTGGTTACAGCCAGCAGCGAGATCGGCGAGTTGCGATACCCAAAGTTGAAAGCTCTGCAGGCAGCTCAAAAGATGCCTATTACAGTTAGAACAGGCCAAGAGCTGGGGGTTGACGTGTCCCAGTTAAAGCGTTTAAGCATGGTCAGGCTGTCTGCGCCCCCGGGCCGGAAAGCTGAGTGCCAGTTCATAGGCGGTGAAACCCCGGAGGAGGCGGGAACTAATCTTGCCGTGAAACTGCGGGAAGCCAAGCTGCTGTAAATCTATAAGTAGGACAATAGAAGAGTCATTGCGAACGCAGTGAAGCAATCTTTTAGGGGATTGCCACGTCGTCCCGAAAATCGGGACTCCTCGCAATGACAGCTTGACTGAGCTTGCCGAAGGCTGTTTTCTTTTGTTGTTCACTATAGAATCAGGTTGATCGACTGTACAAAGTGAATACAACGCACTATATAGAAAAAATCTAAAAGAACTCATCAAAAAAGGGTAAATCGTATGGCTGAATATACAGGCATTATGACTTTTTGTGAGATCACCGAGGGCAGACTGCCTTCCATTTCTAAAGAGGTATTGGGCTGCGGCAGAAGGCTTGCCGATGAATTGGGACAGGAATTATGCGCTGTGCTGGTTGGAAGCGATGTGGAAAGTTTGGCTCAAGAAGCTATCGCCTTTGGTGCCGATAAAGCATATGTTGTTTCTGACCCTCTGCTTACAGAATATCAGACTGATTCATACGTATCAGTGATGGAAAAAGTTGTTCGACAGGTGATGCCCCAGATCCTCATCCTGGGGCAGACTTCTGTAGGGTATGACCTGGCGCCCCTGCTTGCCTTCAGGCTCGATACCACTGCGACCTTGGACTGTGTTGGCCTTGCTATTGACCCGGAGACAAAATTGTTGATGCGGATTAAGCCTGTCTATGGAGGGAATGCCCTCGCCACCTTCGTCTGCGATTCGTATCCGCAAATAGCCACGGTTAGAGTCAAGACAATGTCGCCAGTTGAGTCGAATCCCTCAAAACGAGGAGAGATTATTGTCATTAATGCAGGTTTAGACCCCTCAGCCATAAGAACCAGATTGTTGAAAAGGGTAAAGGAAGAAGAGGGAGGGGTAAAGCTTGAGGATGTACGGATAATAGTTAGTGGCGGCAGGGGCATTGGCAGTGCAGAGGGATTTAATCAGCTGAAGGAGCTGGCAACACTTTTGAAAGGGGCGGTCGGCGCCTCACGGCCTGCCTGCGATAATGGTTGGGCAGCCTACAACCTGCAGGTAGGTCTCACGGGGAAAATTGTCAGCCCCGATCTTTATATTGCGGTGGCGCTTTCCGGTTCCATCCAGCATTTGACCGGTTGCCTCCAGTCCAAAAGTATAGTAGCCATTAATAAAGACCCTGAGGCATTCATCTTCCGACAAGCCGATTTTGGCGTTGTTGGCGATTGGAAAAAGGTATTGCCCGCGTTTAGAGATAAACTAAAAGAGCTGCTGCCGGGATAAAAAAAACATGTGCCTGACACGTCATTGTAATAATCACGCTTTTTTGATCAAATAGCACCTTTTATTGCTCAGCGCTTTGCTCATGTATTGTCGTGTTGAAATGTGAATGCCGCATTGTTTTACTCCCAAATTGTGCGTTACAACTTTGATAACAAAAATAAAATAAGACCTGAATCGGTGTGCAAGTACCGCGTCTTAATGGGGTAAATTAATGCGCAAGTCTTTGTTTTTTTTCGTGGAAACACGTGCCGGCATGTTTTAATGAGCACTCCTCGTCATCAAAAAAATCTGGCGTTGCGGGGAAATACGGCATTATCCCGCCTCAATAACTTCTCAACTTCTACTGCAAAAAATACTACCGATGACAATGCGACGGTAAGCATTAATTCACTCAAAGTCAAAGGTTCTGTCTTAAATACGGGATTCAATGCCGGCACGTAAATGGTTGCCATCTGAAGAGTGAACGTTAAAAGAAAAGCGCCTACAAGGGGTTTGTTTGAAAGCAGTCCCTGAGTGAAAAGCGACTCCCTGTCGAACCGGATGGCAAGTACATGCCCCATCTGACTTAAACACAAAACCGTGAACACCATTGTCTGCCAATGGGCATGACCAGTTTTTATTGACCAAGCCTGAGTAAAAAGTGATACAAAACCCATGAGCAATCCAACCCAAATTATATGGGACCCCAGACCATGCGCAAATATGTAGCTTCTTCCACATACATCTGCGCTGTCTCGATGAGTTTCATATCAGCAGGAACGATTCTTCCAGCCTCAAGCATTACCACGTGGCCAGGAACAATGCCCGGGGCGTTGATTGTTGCGGGCATGCCGTTTCTTATAACCATGGTAGTCGGAGCTGCTATTTTTTTTCCGGGCTGCCATCGCTTTTTCTGACCTATATTCCTGTATGAAACCGATTACTGCGTTAAGGGCAACGCTGACAATTATAGCTATGGTATCTGATATCTCTCCAATAACCCCCGATATAATAGCAGCAGCGATAAGGACAAGGATCATAACGTCCTTAAACTGGTCACAGAACATCATGAAAGGAGTCTTTTTCTCTTTCTCTTTTAATTCATTTGCACCGTATTCCTTCAGTCGCCTCAAGGCCTCTTCAGAAGAAAGCCCCTGAAGTGATGACGTGCAATCTTTAATAATTTCTTGTATATCCTTTTGATGCCAGCACAAATAAAGTTAAACTCCGTTTATTCTCTTGCTCGCGGTAATGTGGGGCGCCAAATAGCACGCTCTAAAAAGATGAGGTCATTAATATTTGGCATGCAGCTTTTTTACTACTTCTTAATATGCTAAAAATAGCTATCCACAATAATTTCAATTGACACATGAAAGAAAACGAAGGCAATTGAAAAAAAAGAGGAGGACTTGATGTCGTCCTCCTCTTTTTTTTCAACTACGGCTGTGCGGGTTTTTGCTCGGCCGGTTTTTGTTCTTCCGGTTTTGGCGGCGGTGTGCTGCCAGTAATATTTTCGTCGTAGATTTTTACCGGATAGCGCTTTGATAGGGTGTCCAGATAGGTATCATATGCTTTCTTCTGCTGTTCCTGCTGCAGGCGCCGCTCTATTTTGCTCTTTGCCTCCTGCAGGGTCTCTTCTTTTTCTGGTTTTTTCTCGGCGACTTTAATGATGTAAAATCCGTTCTTTTCCTCGATGATGTCGCTTATCTGTCCCTCCTTCATAGAAAATGCAGCATCTTCAACCTTAGGTCCATAGGTATTGGAACGCTTCCCTTTAGAAAAAAATCCGGTGTTTCCACCATTATTCTTGGTTCGCTCATCTTCTGATACTTCCTTTGCCACTTTTTCAAAATCCTCGTCCTTTTTGAGACGTTTGAGGGTTTCAGACGCTTTTTTCTTTTGAGCGCTCTTTTCCTCGCTTGTGGCATTTTCCTTTAATTTAAATTGGATGAGATTGACTTTTACCTTTTCCGGCTGGACAAATTCCTGTTTATTCTCATTGTAGTACTTTTCTATGTCTGCATCACTCACTTTAACCTTATCTATCACTTCCTCTTTGATAAGTTCCTGAATGATGAGATTATCGGCGATTTCCTTGATGCGTTTTGCCACTTCTTCTTTTTTATCAATGTTGAGGCGGCGAGCTTCCTGGGAGAGAAGACTCATTTTGGTCAATTGCTCAACAAGTTTTTTCTTGCCGTCCGCGGTCTCGTAGCGTTCCCGGAACTGCGGTGGCAGCATGGACGTTTTAGCATCAATATCCGCCTGGGTGATTTTTTCATTGCCAACAGTTGCATAAACCTTTGCCTGTTCCGGCGTCTCTTTGCTGTGTGCTTCTGGGATTCGCGACATCAAAAAGATGCTTAAGGTTATTGCGAGTGAAATAATCAGAGCTTTTTTCTGCATACGATACATCCTTTCTTTTTGTGTTATTCATGCATTTCTGGTTACAATTGGTTGGTTGTTATACACAATCTGCCGCCGGCGACCACTTCAATTTTCGTAGTGAAACAGCAAAGCTTTCTCTATGAAGGGAGCAATTCAAAATTTTTTAATATCCCCTGCAGTTTTTTTGTGAGATGCTCCGGCATGGCGCATAACGGCAATCTCATTTCTGGAGAGATCTTCCCCATAAGGCCAAGTGCGGTCTTGACGGGAATCGGATTTGTCTGCAAAAACATAGCATTATGCAGCGGAATAAGATATTGGTGAAGCCGGCGGGCTTCTTCAAGCCGCCCTGCAGTAAACGCCTCAACCATATCGGATATCAGACGCGGCGCTATGTTTGCGGTAACGGATATCACCCCCTTTCCACCTACCGCTAATATGGGTAGCGTATTTATATCATCACCTGAGACCACAGAAAAGTCTTTTTTGCACAGCGCAACGATTTCACTTACCTGTGAAAGGGAGCCGCTTGCTTCTTTTATTCCCACCACGGTTGGAATCTCAGAAAGCTTTGCAACAGTTTCGGGAAGCATATTTACGCCGGTACGGCCGGGAACATTGTATAAAACCAAAGGAATATTTACCTCTTCAGCGATTTTCGTAAAGTGCTGAATCAGACCTTCTTGGGTTGGTCGGTTGTAGTATGGGGTAATAAGAAGACAGCCGGCAACTCCAGCACGCGCTGCATGCCTGGTAAGACGAACGGCTTCCTGCGTGTTGTTTGAGCCTGTTCCCGCGAGGATCGGAACCCTCCCGGCTGCGGCCTCAAGGGTGATATTGACAACTTCCTCGTGCTCTTCAAGCGAAAGCGTTGCCGCCTCGCCGGTAGTGCCGCAGGGACAAATAACATCGGTGCCATTATGAATTTGAAATTCAATCAGCTCGCGCAGCCCCCGGGCATCAACTTTGCCATCTTTAAACGGTGTAACCAGTGCAACCATTGAACCTGTGAACATAAAATTAATGTCTCCTTCCTCTGAATATGTGTAACAGATGAAAAGCTGTCGGCTTTTAGCTACGGACGATAAAAAAATGTTTAAACACGTGCCGTTGAAGGCAGATTACTGAGAAGTATTTTAAGTATATGCTTCTTCCCAAAGTTCGCCTGAGCACACCACACGCACGGCGCCTTCCAGATAGACGCGGCCAAAGGGATACGCAGGATTGTCATAATACACAGTGAGGGATTCTCCGCTTCTGGTTTCAACCTGCGCCGGCGATGTCACCTTGCCCAGAGACGAGGTTATAAGTGTAGCGGCAACTGCGCCGGTCCCACAGGCAAGTGTTTCATCTTCAACGCCGCGTTCATAGGTTCTCACGAGAAGGCTGGATGTGTTGATCACTGAAACAAAATCGACATTCGCGCCAGCGGGCTGAAACCGCGGATGAAAACGTATTTTTTTGCCCAGTTCACGGACGGGAACATCGTCTATGGTATTGCACAATACAACCGCATGGGGCACGCCGGTATCTATGAAATGCAGGGTCAGGTTTGTGCCGTTTACTGTCAAGGGCAGATTCAATAGCGGCGCCAGGGGCGAAGGAAGCTCTATTTTTACATAATTTCCGTTAATTTCTGCATGAATAATGCCGGCACGCGTTTCAAACGACAGGCGCGCGCCGGCCAAACCGTTCATAACCGCATAGCGGGCTGCGCACCGTCCGCCATTTCCGCACATATCCGCTTCGCTGCCATCGGCATTGAAAAACCGCCATGAAAAATCACAGTCTGAAGATTGCGGCTGCTCAATTAGAATAAGTCCATCGGCGCCAAGCGAGATACTGCGCCTGCACACTGCACGAACAAAATCAGGGACCGCAACGGTGTCCATCATCCGGCTGCGGTTATCTATGACAATAAAGTCATTGCCGCTCCCACTCATTTTGAAAAACGGGATTTTCATCTTGGGACTGCACCTTTGATTAATAAAAACATCGGGGTGTTAATGTTACTGCAAGTACTCCGGTATCCGCTCGCCGCGTATGAGGTCATCGTATTTTTCACGCTCTCGGATGACGAAAAAGCGATCGCCCGCTACCAGCACCTCCGGAATGCGCGGCCGCGAATTATAATTTGAAGACATGCTAAACCCATACGCACCGGCGCTCATAACGGCTAAAAGATCACCTGGTTCCAACGGCGGAACCGAGCGTTTTTTTGCCAGAAAATCCCCCGACTCACATATCGGGCCGACAATATCAGCACAAATGTTCTTACCTTTACGTTTCCTGACGGGCTGAATTCCCTGATATGAACCGTAAAGGCTGGGTCTTATAAGGTCGTTCATTCCTGCATCCACCACAATAAAATTTTTGTCGCCGGTTTTCTTAGTATAGAGGACCCGCGTTACCAGGATGCCGGCGTTTCCCACCAGCACTCGCCCCGGTTCAAGAATAAGCGATACAGAGAGTCCGTTTACCGCCTGTATAATCGCCTGCGCATACTGTTCGGGATGCGGCGGCGTCTCCTTTTTATAGGTGATACCCAGACCGCCGCCCAGATCGAGATAACGGACAGGTATACCGGCGCCATGGAGCTCCGCCACCAGGTTTTTTAGCGTGTGCAGTGCTTCTATAAACGGCCCCACCTCGGTAATTTGCGAGCCAATGTGACAGGCAATGCCCACGATGTCAAGATATTCGTGCCGGGAGGCGCTTTTGTATTCTCCCAGTGCATCGCAGATCGGGATACCAAATTTATTTTCCCTGAGACCGGTTGAGATGTAGGGATGGGTCATGGGATTTATGTCCGGATTGACCCTGAGTGCGATACGTGCCTGTTTCTGCGCCTGTTGCGCAAGAGTTCCGATGAGTTCCCGTTCCTGCGCGGACTCAACATTAAACATGAGAATTCCTGCGGCTATGGCATAGTTTATTTCCTCGGGCTTTTTCCCGACACCGGAATAGACAATTTTTTCTGCAGGCACGCCGGCTTTAAGAGCGCGGAACAATTCGCCTCCCGACACGACATCAGCACCCGCACCATGCCGGGCAAAGATTTTTAGAATGCTTAAATTAGAATTTGCCTTTACTGAATAACATGTCAGATGTGGGATTTCTCTAAATGCCGTATCGAAAACCGTAAAGTGCGATTCAAGCGTATGCTGGCTGTATAAATAGAAAGGCGTTCCTACTGCCACAGCAATTGTTTCCACCGGAACCTGCTCGGCATAGAGATCGTTCCCTCGGTATTGAAAATCATGCATCCTGTTTCACCGTAATAGCGCTTTTCACTATTCTCGCATGTTCTTTGTGGCACGGGGCGAAAAATCTTTTCGCCTCTTCCCTGGTGTCACTTGCGCGAGCATGAAGGCGTAACATTAGGGGGGAAGAAAGGTAACCGTCACAGGCTGAGAATAGGCGCTTTCATTTTTTCGCAACGACTGGTCAACAGCGGTAACAACATACGTATAGGATTGGCCTCTGCGAGCGGTTTTGTCAAGCCAGGAGTTTTCTTCAATGATGTCGCTGCTTATGCGCACAAAGGTTTTGGCTGCAGCGTCCTTGCGATACACAATAAATCCCGCAACACCTTGTTCAGCCTTTGCCATCCATTTGAGCATGACGCCCTCTTGCAAGGGAATTGCAGTGAGCCCCTGCGGCGCTCCCGGCGGTGTTATATCGTCGAAGAGCAGCGATACTTCAGCAGCGGGAGCGCTTTCAATCACGGTGTCAAACACCCTGCGAACTGCCCGCACCGTATAATAGTATGTTTGATCAAAGCTATCGGGACGATCTGTGTAGGTCGTCTCGGCAACGGGTTCGGGATTCAACGGAGGATTTTCAAAAACTCCCTGCTGCGAGCTGCGATAGATTTCAAAACCGACCTGTTCATCCAATGGATTGCCGTTCTCAAGGGTTTCTGAAGAACGCCATTCAAGGATGACGGATCTTCCTGAACGATCAATTTTTAATTCCTTTGGCGCTGCGGGCGGCACATCCCAGAAGACCGTCACCGTATCTGAATCTTCACCCCGCATGTTTCGTCCATTTAAACAGGTAATTTTATAGGAATAAACATTTCCCGGTTGCACTGCTCGGTCTGTATAATAAAACAGTTCACGCCCGGGCACTGTGCCGCGCTGCCCTTTATACGGATATTCAAACAGCAGCTTAAAATTTTTGGGACATTTCTGGCAGCGATCCTCAAAGCGAACTTCTTCGCGATAAATCTTAAAGCTTTCCAGATCAAGAAGCGGGGTCTCGTCAGTATTCAGCGTAGGCGCTCGCCACAGCAGTATAATGCCGCCGGATCGAGCTACCGCGCGAAATCTTTTTACTGATTGCGGTCCAATTGCATGCGGGACCAAAGGATCAGCTTTTTTGCCGCAACCAGTCACGGCGCCTGAACCCGCCGCAAGTAGCGCCCCAAAGCACAACAGCATCACGGCGAATCGGATACTGCGGGAGAGACCGGTAAAGAACTTGTTAACGCGACCGCACACTCTGTTTTGCTGCGGCATGGCTCTTTTTCTTTTTTTGGAGCTGTTTCCAGGCATTATTAATTGCTTTTTTGACGGTTTGCGGGGCAGTGCCGCCGCGCGCTGCTCTGCTGCGTACGGAATGCTCAATGGTAACACAGGTGCGGGCTTCGGCGGAAATGGCTTTGCTAAAGGTTCGCAGTTCTTCCAGCGTCATTTCGTGCAGGGCTTTTCCGTGTTTGATTCCATAAGCAACAATACGGCCCACAATTTCATGAGCAGTTCTGAACGGGACACCTTTTGCGGTCAGATAATCGGCAAGGTCGGTGGCAGTCGTGTAACCCTGCTCGGCAGCCTTGGTCATATTCTGCTGCAAAACGTTAAGTTTCGGCAGGAGGGCGGTAAAAATCCTGAGACACGAGCGGAGCGTTTCCACGCAATCAAACAGCGGTTCTTTATCCTCCTGAAGGTCGCGGTTATAGGACAACGGCAATCCCTTTAAAAGCGTAAGCAGCGATACCAGATGCCCATATACCCGGCCGGTTTTGCCGCGAATGAGTTCCGCCACATCAGGATTTTTCTTCTGCGGCATAATGCTGCTGCCGGTGCAGAAAGCATCGGGCAACTCTATAAACTGAAATTCAGGCGTTGCCCAGATAATCAGCTCTTCGCAAAAACGGCTCAAGTGCATCATAGTGATGGCGGCAGCGCTGCAAAATTCAATGAGGGTGTCGCGGTCGCTGACCGAATCAATGCTGTTTTCCGTAACCGCAGGGTAACCCAGCAGTCGCGCCACGTAGTTACGGTCTATAGGGTAGGGGGTGCCGGAAAGCGCCGCTGCCCCCAGGGGCATTCTGTTGACTCGCGCGAAGCATGAATCCATGCGTTCCTGATCTCTGCTGAACATTTCGTGGTAGGCCATGAGGTGATGCGCGAACAGCACCGGCTGTGCGTGTTGCAAATGGGTAAATCCCGGCATAATCACACTGATGTGTTTTTCAGCCATTTGGAGCAGCACTTCCTGCAGTTGGTCCAGCAGTCCGGTAATATCCATGAGCGCATCCCGCAAATAGAGGCTCACATCAAGCGCCACCTGATCATTTCTGCTCCGCGCCGTGTGGAGTTTGCCACCCACCGGTCCAATTTTTTTAATCAGCAGGGTTTCAATATGCATATGTATATCTTCCAGCGCAGCAGAGAAGTTCACGACGCCGCGCTCAATGTCCCGCTCTAAGTCCTTAAGGCCGCTAATAATTCGGTCCGCCTCTCGGGCAGGCAGTATCCGCTGCTTTTTCAGCATGCGGCAGTGGGCAATGCTGCCCATAATATCGTAGCGGTACAGGATGCGGTCATAGTCTATGGATGCGGTAAAGTTTTCCACCAACGCATCCGTTTTCTCTTGAAATCGTCCCGCCCAGGGTTTTTTATTATTCATGTCTGGAACTCAACAACAGTGACCACACCGGTCACAACAAGATTTATGCGTCCTTTTGTTTCTTTGCCATGGCGCGAATCCGCAACCGGAGCGCATTTAGTCGAATAAAGCCGGTGGCATCTGCCTGCTGATAAACGCTGTCTTCCTCAAAGGTGGCAAAATCAGGGCGATAGAGACTGTGCGGCGATTTTCTGCCGACCACCGTACAGGAGCCCTTGTAAAGCTTGAGCCGCACCGTGCCTGAGACATGTTGCTGGGTCTGGTCAATTGCCGCCTGCAGCATTTCACGTTCCGGGGCGAACCAGTAACCGTAATAGACCAGTTCTGCATATTTTGGGGTTAGCGTGTCTTTAAAATGCATGACTTCGCGGTCAAGGGTGATTGACTCCATCGCCCGATGGGCAGAATGGAGGATGGTGCCGCCGGGCGTTTCATAAACACCGCGTGATTTCATGCCCACATAGCGGTTCTCCACCACATCAACTCTGCCGACTCCATGCTGCCCCCCAATTTCATTGAGGCGATGCAGCAGTGCTGCAGGACTGAGTTCCTGCCCGTCAACCGATACCGGATCGCCCTGGTTAAAGCCAATCTCCACATAGCGCGGTTGGTCGGGGGCTTTTTCCGGGGCAACACTGAGCACGAACATATCCTCTTCGGGTTCTTTCCAGGGATCTTCAAGAATGCCGCCCTCAAAGCTGATGTGAAACAGGTTGCGATCGCTGCTATACGGTTTTGCGTCGGTGACCGGCACCGGGATGTCATGTGTGCGCGCGTAATCAATGAGCATGGTGCGCGAAGTAATATTCCAGATACGCCATGGTGCTATTATGGTAATCTGCGGCGCTAACGCCAAATAGGTGAGCTCAAATCGCACCTGATCATTGCCTTTGCCTGTGGCGCCATGAGAAACCGCATCGGCGCCCACCTGGCGGGCAATATCAATCTGTTTCTTGGCAATCAACGGCCGCGCAATAGAGGTTCCGAGCAGATAGGTTCCTTCGTAAATGGCATTGGCTCTGAGCATGGGAAAGATAAAATCCGTTACGAATTCTTCCCTGAGATCTTCTATAAAAACAGCGCTGGCCCCCGTTTTTAGAGCCTTTTCCCGAAGTCCCTGCAGTTCTTCGCCCTGTCCAAGGTCTGCGGCAAAGGCAACAACTTCGCAGCCATACGTTTCAATGAGCCACTTTAAAATAACAGATGTATCAAGCCCGCCTGAATAGGCGAGCACCACTTTTTTCACACCGCTGTCGTTCACAAGCAAACCTCCTTACACATTTTTTAGCGCAGCTTTCGGCATTATTTTTCAGTGCGTGTTTTCTGGCCCCTGATGGCTGAAAGCTATCCGCTCATCAGCACTTCAAGAATGGCCTTCTGAATATGCAAACGATTTTCTGCCTGATCGAAGATAACCGAATGCTCACCGTCCATGACCTCATCGGTTATCTCTTCGCCCCGATGCGCCGGCAGGCAGTGCATGACCATCACATCAGAATGGGCGGCCTCCACCAGCGCGGAATTTACCTGAAAATTCTTAAAGGCCTTAATTCGCTCGCGGTATTCTTTTTCCTGCCCCATACTGACCCAGGTGTCGGTGCTGATGACATGGGCATTTTTCACTGCTTCAAACGGATCGCTAACCAGCAAAATCTGAGAGACGGCTTCGCGCTGGGCGCGTTCCAGCACGGATTGAGCCGGACTGTGCGATTTGGGACAGGCAAGAGTAAGGTCAAATTCAAGCCGGAGCGCAGCATTGATCCAGGAATGGGCAACGTTGTTCCCGTCCCCGATATAGGCTACTTTTAATTTCTCCAAAGAGCCCCGTTTTTCCATGATCGTGAGCACATCGGCAAGAATCTGGCAGGGATGGAAAAGGTCTGTCAGACCGTTAATCACCGGCACGGTTGCATTATGAGCAAACTCTTCAAGAGTTTCCTGAGCATAGGTGCGAATCATGATGCCGTCCAGATAGCGCGACAGTGTCCGGGCGGTGTCGGCAACTGATTCTCCGCGGCCGAGCTGGGTATCAGTCCAGCGCATATACAGCGCAAGTCCGCCCAGTTGAAACATGCCCACCTCAAAGGAGACGCGGGTGCGAGTGGAAGCCTTTTCAAAAATCATCCCCAACGTTTTGCCTTTAAGCGGCTGATACAGCTGGCCGCTTTTGTGCATTTTTTTTATGAGCTGGGCGCGGGTTAAGAAAAGCTCTATTTCGGTCTTGGTCAAATCATAAATGCTTAATAAATCCTTTTTAGCTTTCATGTGTATCCCTGCGAAATTGCCGCATAAGAACAATAACCGGGTTCAGCACTAAACAAAAGGCATTTATTCCCCGTTTTGCCCTTTATTTCAAAGCGCTAAATACCCCTTCCAGTGTTGCCAGGCAGCGGTCAATATCCCCTTTTTTGACTGTAAGCGGCGGAAGAAAACGAAGTATTCTATCCAGTGTGCAATTGATAATAATCCCCTGTTTGAGACAGGCGTTGACAATTTCTTTTCCCCCGGTGCTCAATTCCACGCCGATAATGAGCCCTTTGCCCCGCACAGATTTAATCAGTGATGGATAGCGTTGTTTGAGCTGCTCAAGCGCGCGCATGAAATAGACCCCCATTTCACGGCAGTTTTTAAGCACGGCTCCCGCAAGCAGCGTTTTCATGACAGCAACTCCCGCAGCCATGCAGACAGGATTCCCGCCAAACGTTGAGGCATGGCTGCCCGGGCTGAAACTTTCGGCAACCCGTTTGGTGGCAAGCATTGCGCCAGCCGGCAGACCACCGGCAAGCGCCTTGGCCAACGTCATGATGTCCGGTTTCACGCCGTAGTGCTGATAGGCAAACAGTTTTCCTGTTCTGCCCATGCCCACCTGGACTTCGTCAAAAATCAGCAGCAGGTTGTTCTCATCGCAGATCTGCCGCACCTCTTTGAGATAGCCTTCATCCGGACAATTGACACCTCCCTCACCCTGAATCGGTTCCAGCATGACCGCACAGGTATTGCGGTTAATGGCTTTGCGCAGCGCTCTGCTGTCATTGAACGGAACATAGCGAAAACCCGGCAGCAGCGGTTCAAACCCGACGTGAAATCTTTTTTGCGCTGTTGCCGACAGCGCTGCAAACGTCCGGCCGTGAAACGAGTAATGCATGGTGATGACTTCATAGCGGTTTTTGTTGCCCTGCTGCAAAGAAAATTTACGGGCGAGTTTGAGGGCCGATTCGTTGGCTTCTGCGCCGCTATTGCAGAAAAACACCCGATCCGCAAAAGAATGTGCAATAAGCAACTGTGCGAGTTCGGCCTGGGGTTCAGTATAGAAAAAATTTGAAACGTGGATCAATTTTTTAAGCTGAACCTGAGCTGCCCGCACCACTGCAGGATGACAGTGCCCCAGATTACACACCGCAATGCCCGACAAAAAGTCAAGATACTCTGCGCCCCGGTTATCCCAGACTTTTATGCCTTTCCCCCGCACCAGCGTTACCGGATATCTGCTATAGGTTTGAAAAATATTATCGTTAGTAATACGCACACAATTTTTCATACGGGCTTTGCTTCATCAAGACAGCTGCGTTCGGCATGCGGACGCGCCGCGGATTTATCCTTTTACTATCTGCGTGCCAATACCGCCATCGGTGAACAATTCAAGCAGTATAGCATGCTCCACGCGGCCGTCAATAATATGCGCCTTGGCGACGCCGTTATGCACAGCATCAAGGCAGCACTGAACTTTCGGTATCATCCCGCCGCTGATGACCTCCGTACGCAAAAATGTTTTTGCCTGTTTTTCGTTCAGTGAAGAAACCAGTTTGCCATCGCGGTTTTTAACGCCCGCAACATCGGTGAGCAAAATAAGCTTTTCTGCTTTCAGCGCGGCGGCGATTTTACCCGCAACCAGATCAGCGTTGATATTGTAAGTGCGGCCGTCGGCACTAACGCCCACAGGAGCAATGACGGGTATGAATTGCGAGCGGTCCAGGGTATCAATAACCAGGGGATCTATGGCAGCAACTTCTCCCACCATGCCCAGATCAACAGGTTTGTTTTTGTTTCCTGTGGAATACGTCGTGCGGAGCTTTTTTGCCTGGATAAGATTGCCGTCTTTGCCGCTCAGACCGATCGCTTTTCCACCGCTTTGATTGATAAGGTTGACAATCTCTTTGTTGATTTTGCCGACCAGCACCATCTCAACCACATCCATGGTCTCCTGGTCGGTGACGCGCATGCCGTCGACAAAGTGCGATTCCTTGCCAATCCTGTTCAATAATTCACCGATCTGCGGCCCGCCGCCATGCACCACAACAGGTCGGAGGCCAATGTAGCTCAGCAAGGTGATGTCCTTTGCGAAGCTGTGTTTCAGCGTGTCGTCAATCATGGCATGACCGCCGAACTTTATCACAAATGTCTTTTGATAGAACGACCTGATGTAGGGCAGGGCTTCCATCAGTACTTTAGCTTTTTCAAGGGAACGGAACATAATTAACCAAGGAAATTTGTATTAAAGATATTCTGCAAAAGAAGTTTGCAGCGCAGAATGAATATATTCTGGGTTCAAGGATTCCAGGGTTCACGTGCTTTTGGATTATTGACTCTGCCACTAGAATCCTTGACTCCGTGGACCCTCGCTGCAATTATAATATATAGCGGCTCAGGTCCTCATTTTTAAGCAGGTCTTCCATTTTCTGCATTACATAGTTCGCGGTGATAACAATTTTTTTGCCTTTCAGTTCGGGCGCGTCAAAAGAATAATCTTCAAGCAGTTTTTCCATTATCGTGTGCAGGCGGCGCGCTCCGATATTTTCCGTCCGTTCGTTGACCAGTGTGGCTATCTCTGCAATTTTTTCAACCGCATCGGGTTCAAATTCCAAGGTAACGTCTTCGGTGGCCATAAGAGCGATATTCTGTTTGAGCAGCGCATTCTGGGGCTCGGTAAGTATGCGGATAAAATCTTCTTTGCTGAGGGAACTGAGTTCAACGCGGATGGGAAATCTGCCTTGGAGTTCCGGTATTAAATCCGAAGGCTTTGCAACATAAAATGCGCCAGACGCAATGAACAGAATGTGATCTGTCTTCACCATCCCGTATTTCGTCGTAACCGTGGAACCTTCAACTATCGGCAGCAAATCCCTCTGCACGCCTTCCCGTGAAACATCCGGTCCATGAAATTGATCCCGGCTGGCAATTTTATCAATCTCGTCCAGGAATATGATGCCGGACTGCTCAACGCGTTCGATAGCCAGTTTGGTGACCATATCCATATCAACAAGTTTCTGGGCTTCCTCCCGGGCAATGATTTGCAGAGCTTCCGGAATTTTAACTTTGCGCTTGCGCGTCCTTTTGGGGAATATGTTGCCAAACATATCCTTGATGTTAATGTCCATCTCTTCAATGCCGGAGGCGGAAAATATTTCCACCATCGGGATATTCTGCTGAGTTGTTTCCAGTTCCACTTCTTTTTCATTGAGCCTGCCATCGCGCAGCCACTTGCGCATCTTATCCCGCGTCGAGACAGCCTTCTGTTTTTCCAGCAGTTCCTGCTCTCCGCCCTCGCCGCTCTGCGCCGCTTTGTCTTTTGCCGTGCGCTGACGCGTCGGCGTCGGCGGCAGCAGCATATCCAATACGCGCTCCTCTGCAATCTCAAGGGCTTTGGCCTGAACTTTTTCAGCCTCTTCAGCTTTTATCTGATTGACCGCCAGCTCCGTGAGGTCGCGAATCATTGATTCCACATCGCGGCCCACATAACCCACCTCGGTAAATTTGGAAGCCTCAATCTTGAGAAATGGTGACTGGGCGAGCTTGGCAAGACGCCGGGCGATTTCTGTTTTTCCCACACCCGTGGGACCAATCATAATGATATTCTTGGGTGCGATTTCATCGCGCAGGTCTTCCGGCACCTGCTGCCGCCGCCACCGGTTCCTCAGCGCGATAGCTACCGCTCTTTTAGCATTATGCTGTCCGATGATGAATTTATCAAGTTCTGCAACAATTTCTCGTGGGCTCAGTGGTTTCATGTTTTTCCGTGTGCTGTCTCCTGATTGCTTTGTATGTTACAGTTCGTCCACCGTAATTTCAGTGTTTGTATAAATACATATTCCTGCGGCAATTTTCATGGCTTCTTCAACGATTTGCCGAGCCGTGAGGTCTGAGTGGGCGAGCAGCGCCCGCGCCGCGGCCAGGGCGAAAGGACCACCAGACCCAATTGCAGCAATGTTGTCATCCGGCTCTATGACGTCGCCGTTGCCGGAGATAATAAACAGATGTTCCCGGTCAGCAACAATCAGCAGCGCCTCCAGCCGCCGCAGCATCCGGTCCGTACGCCAATCCTTGGCCAGCTCTACCCCGGCACGGGTGAGGTTGCCGCGGTATTGTTCAAGCTTATTTTCAAATTTTTCAAACAGCGTAAAGGCATCTGCTGTGCTTCCGGAAAATCCAGCTAAAACTTTGTCCTGATAAAGCCGGCGGATTTTTTTGGCGCTGTGCTTCAATACCGTGGAACTCAGGGTTACCTGGCCGTCGCCCGCAATACATACTGAACCCTTGTGTCTGAGCGCGAGTATAGTTGTTCCGTGAACATCCATAATTCTCCTACCTCTTCTCTCTGCTGCGGGGGTGGGCGCGATCATAAACTTCCATCAATTTGTCAATATTCAGATGCGTATAGCGCTGCGTGGTTGAAAGGTTTGCATGTCCCAGGAGTTCCTGGATAGCGCGCAGATCAGCGCCGGCATTAAGCATATGGGTGGCAAATGAATGCCTGAGCGAATGCGGACTTATGGTGCGCTGCAATCCGCACCGCTCCACATATTTATTCAGAATTCTGGCCACGCTGCGGGCAGTCAGACGACCCCCGCGCCGGTTGACAAAAACCGGGCCCGTGCCCCGCGGTTCTACTGACATTACCGGCGCGATTTTCTGCAGATAATTATTAAGCGCCTCTATAGCTTTTTTGCCTATGGGAACGATGCGTTCCTTTCTGCCTTTCCCCCGCACTTTAATGATGCCCAGATTCAGCTCAAGGTCATCGCGATTGAGCCCCACCAGCTCGCTCACGCGGATGCCGGTTGAGTAAAGCACTTCAAACATGGCGCGATCACGCGCATGCGCAGGATCGCCCGCAGGGACCGAGTCCAGAAGGGCAAACATCTCATCAACAGTCAGATGCTGGGGAAGATATCTTCCCAGCTTGGGTGTTCTCACGGATGACGCAGGGTTTTGGGTTATTATATTTTCTCTCAACAGAAACTTAAAAAATGTTCTAATGGTTGAGAGCTTTCGCGCCTGGGACGATTTTTTGTTACCCTTCGCAAGCCGCCCCATGAAACCACGAATAATGAGGTTGTTGATCTGTTCAACGCGTGATACCGACGCTGCAGCTTTCTCGGCAATAAAACTGTTAAACTCGCGCAAATCAGACAAATAATTTCTACAGGTATGATCGGACGCGTTTTTTTCAATCCGCAGATACTGTTCAAACTGTTTCAGGTAAGGTTCAAGCATTAAATAACCACCATTATCTTGGTGCCGAAAAAATAAACAGTTAATATATAACTTTCTGCAGAATTAGCAATGAAAAAATAATTATATATTACCACCCCCAACACCGCGTCTGCTAGAAAACAAAAAGTCAGAAAACAGTATAAGGCATATCCGTTTTCTGACTTTTCTCTGCCGAGGTCTGTCTTCTATTTCTTATATCGCTCCTCCAGTATCCGCTCCATTTCCCCTTCGCTGAGCAGGTCTTTGCGCAGGCCTGCCATATACTGGCTATTGATCCACCGATACATGCTCACCATTTCGTTAACCATAATAATTTCCGGTATGGATACGCCTTCCACGGCTTTCAGGTGGCGGCTGTATTGGCCAAGCATCCTCACCACGTCGGCAAACGTGGCAGGCGAGCGCTTTTCGCCGCGCTTGAACGGCTTGCCTTCCGTGGGAAAGATTTTTTCCGGCTCCGGATTTCCCGAAATATCCAGACGCTGATACGGTCTGCGCACGCGTAATTGCCATTTTCGCGACTCGACCAGCATGCGCGCGATGTGCGGCCCCGCCCAGTCATCAAACTGATGGCCTTGGGGACAATACGAGAAAAATTCAACCACCGACGGGCCGTTATAGGCGAGCGCTTCCTTCAAAATGCTTATGGCATAGAACGGATTGTCAATGCTCAACTTGGCGGCATATACATGGGGAATGGCCATTGCCTGGTCAATAATGCGCCGGTGTGTGGTCGTTTTGCCCGCGTATTTTTTACCCAGCGGAGAGGTTGTCCGGTCGCTGCCAAAACGCGAGGCGCCGGATTTCTGCACGCCGGTATTCATATACCCTTCATTGTTATAAATAACCCAGGTGATGTCATAATTTTCCCCCAGGGCATAATTGAACGGACCGTTGCCGATGTCGTAAATAGCGCCGTCACCGGCAAACACGATGACCTTGGTCAAGACATCGCTGTATTGATTCTGAAAAGTCTGATCCATGGCAAATTTCGCGCCCAATGCAGCAGCCGAGGCAGTGCCGAAACCATAATGACCGGCGCGGTAGATGCGGGCATTATACGGATTGCCCAGTTCTGAAACCTGGTTGCAGCCGGTTGAGTTAATATTACAAATATGGAAGCCATGCTGGAGCATCTGCTCAATTGCGCGCTGGGTTTTTTCCGACAAAATTTTCGGCCCCTGATACAGGGTCGCAATACCTTCGGGATTATTGCGCAGCGATTCCGCCGCAAAAAAGGTCAGCAGATTAATAACCCCTTCGCTGCAACCCGGGCACAGTGTATGTTTGCCGGGATAGAGCTTGGAAAAGACAAACAGGACCTGGTGAGGAACGGCCAACTGATTGACAAATTTTGCCGCCTCGTAAGTTTTGTCAAATTCAAGGCAAAATTCTGGCATAAAGTCAGCCGGTGTTACATTGGTTTTTGGTCTCATGACCAGCGCATCGGTGGGACAGACCCGAGCACAGACTCCGCATCCCTTGCATGCATCTGAACGGATCGTGATGTTAAATGCAAACTGCTCCCAGGGTATGCCTTTAGGCGGTTTCTTGTAAACTTTAAAGTAACGGGCGGCACTTTCCGGTATCGGGCGGTCAGTAATGGTGGTGTAAAGCGCAGAGTCCGGGCACTGGGTCACACACATGCCGCACGCAGTGCATTTTTCGGCCTGCCAGATGGGCACCTGTATGCCGATAAAACTCATATCGCGATACTGGGACGTGGCAGCGGGCACAATCGGGAGAAACCGGTCCCACGGAACCCGTTTCCCCTCGGCAATAGGCTTCACCATTTCCTGATAAAAGTGTTCTTTGTAATTATCAAAGATATGGATTGGCTTGATAGCACCAAGTTCATCCTGGTCTTCAAAGACAACGGGCAAACCCGCAGCATTGAAATTTTGGCCAAAATTTTCGGCGTCGTATTTTCTCCTTTCCGCGTGTTCCTGGGCAGCGATTTGGGATAGGCCGGCGGCCAGCGCAGCGTGTGCAGTGGCGCTGCCGATCCCGTCTCGCAGCAGCGCGATATTCGAGGCTATAGCTTCCTGCCCTTTCTTGGTGCCAATCTTCTTCTCAAGTATTTTTATGAAGCGTTTTTCAAATTCCTCTGCCGGCAGAATGCCCAGCTCTTTGTTAATGAGACCGAGGATTGCCGCGCCAGGAAGATTTTTCCTCAAATGCTTCAGTGCAGCCTGGGTGGCGTTGAGGGTGAGAACCTTGATGCGACGTTTTTCTATAATGCTTTTCATCTCGGGGGGCAGTGCGGCAATCAGCTCTGCGGCGCTGCGTGGCGTGTTGACGACCAGCAGCCCGTGCTCTTTTAATCCCCCGACATACTCCTGAAGAATCTGGCCGGACAAGAATGTTTCATTAAAAAAGGCAACCACATCATTTTCTGCAGTTTGAGAACTGTTTTGAATCACATCGCCACTGATGCGCACATTCATAAACACCGCTGCGCCTTTACGGGCAGCGCCGTAGCGTGCTCCTGATTGAACATATTTATGCCCAGCCCCGTCGTCTTCAGCGTATATCAAGGCGGACGTTTCCAGTGAGGTTTTGACGCCTTCCGCGCCGACGCCAATAAAAGTCATGGCAATTTCACGGTCACGATAATCCGGCAATTGCACCGGTTTTAAACTATACGGACCCTCAACCCCCACGTAATAATCTCGCAACACGGTGCGCTGGTCTTTATGTAAACAGGCGCACATGTTTTCTATGACTGCGGCAACATCATATTTGTTAAAATCCTTGCTGCCAAGGCCATAGACGCCGTGCAGCACTTCCGGCATTTCTGTTCTGCCATAAACTGCTCCCGGTTGTCCGGCGTTGAAAGAAACCTGCAGCGCTTCCCGCACATCTTTCATAAGTTGCTGGTTGTGGGCAATGGCGCTGCGTTCAAGCACCGTGACCACTTTGGCTGTGCGCAGACCATAGGCAAGCTCATCATAGCAGGGCGGTGTGAACAGCACCGGCCGCACCAGCCCCACTTTGATTCCCTTTGCAGTGCGGTAATAATCAATCATGTCCTTCACCACGCCCGCTGCCGACCCCAATATCACGATCACCATGTCTGCGTCTTCGGTGCGGTAGTTTTCCACTACCTTGAGGTTGGTGCCCAGTATCCGGTTCATCATGTTCATGGCGGCAATAAGCGCTTTGCGGTAAAAACGATACGCGAAGTCCTGGCCAATCTGGCCTTCCATGGTCAGGTCTGAATCGGTAAACGTTCCCGTAAGAGCCGGATTATTGTCAAAATCACCCTGAGACAGACGATTAGGCTTGCCAACGAAATAGGTTAAGAAGTCGTCTGACAATTCGCGGATGTTTTCCAGCGCATGGCTCTTGATAAAACCATCCGCGATGACCATGCAGGGAAGCATTACCTGGCGCAATTCCGCAACTTTAAAGGCAATCGCCAGCAGCTCATGCAGTTCCTGATTGTTGCCGGAGACCAGTTGCGTCCAGCCGGAGTTGCGCACACCGTAAAAATCAGTATGGCCGCAGTGAATGGAAAGCGAGCCCTTATTCACTTCCCGTGCCATTACGGTCATGATGACAGGCAATCGTTTCCCGGCGACCGAAAAAAGGTTTTTGGTTTTCAAGGTCAGGCCTTGGGATGAGGTATTATCAACGTAGCGGCCGCCCTGAGACGCCATTGCTTCTACCGCCACAACTGCAGAAAGCTCGTCATTGGGCTGCAAATACATGATATCATTGCCGAAAAGGTTTTTCTGACCGGCGGACGCGGCGCGGGCAAAGCTTTCCGCAAGCGGGGTGGAAGGGGTTATGGGATATCCGCAGAGGCCGTCAACGAGCCGGGTAAAAATGGAGAGCGCCGCCTGATTGCCGTCCAGAATGACCTCGCGGCGCGTGCGCATCGCGGTTAGTTTATCCTGGGGAATGCTCTCCAGCGCGAAGCTGAAAAGCTTTTTAGCGTCAAACCGCTCCCACTCAGCCTGCCAATCAATTTGTATTTTTTTCCCCGCCTGTTGTCTCAGTTTTTGAAACGGGAGCTGTTTGCGCAGTTTTTCAATATCTACCAACGGAGTTTTCATAAAAAATTGTTCCTTCCTCACTAATCAAATATCCCGCTCGAAAAAGGATGGTTTTCTATAGCAGTAAAACGGCTTGCTGTCAAGGATTCAAGGGATGTTTTCATGGGTAGCGATGTTTATACTGCGGAGTCAATGAGTTTCCGTTTTGTCAGCGACAATTTAATTTACATGCACCCTGAATGTTATATTATTTATGGGCATAGAAAATGTCCTAACTGGTTGTTTATGTCTCTCTCGCATCTTTATTATCTGCAGCATTGAGATAATAGGAGAAGCGGTAAAAAAATTGCCTGCCGAAGCGAGGACAGATATTCGGCAATAAATTAAGTTCTCTATCAGTGCGGGTATTGGCAGAAGTTTTTTAGTATTGGCAAACTTTTGAAATTGTGGCGCCTCTACGATGCGAAAAGTAAAAAAGGAAAAAAGGATTGGCTTTCCGAATCAATCCTTTTTTTAGTATCACGCAGAACATGACAAAAGAATAAATTTCCCGTAACGCCGGCTGTGAGAATGCTGCGGGCAGAAAATGTAGTGTTCACCAGCTACCGGTATGACTATGAAGAACATGGCGGCACAGCAGCGTCCGCCCGTGCCCTGGGGATTGACTAACATGCGGTAGTGAAAACGCTGGTCATGGAGGATGATCGTAAAAAGCCGCTAATCGTATTGATGCACTGCGCGTCCTAAAACCGGCGCTGGTGAAATTCGGGATTGAAAAGTAATATTCACCAAACTGTTTGCGCACCCATTAGAAGGTTGTCTCTTCGCATGCGATGATTTTCCTGCCAGCTACTTTATCCTGTTAATACCGGCAAGAATATGATATTTGATATATTAAGACATGAATGGTGCGGGAAAGGAAACTGAAGTTGTTTTGTAATGAGCAGAGACAATAAAAAATGCCTTATTCTGGAAATTGATAGAATAGGCTATCACGATGCATTTGAACTCCAGCGCGCGTTGGTCGCAGCGAGATTAAAAAAACAGATTGACGATACGTTTATTCTCCTGGAGCACAACCCCGTCTTCACCGCCAACCGCAAAGAAACATTCAAAAATATACTTGCTCCCTCTGCGGTATTAGCTCAGCAGGGCATAGAAGTGTGCCATACCGACCGGGGCGGTGACGTTACCTATCACGGTCCCGGGCAGATCGTCGGATACAGCATCATGGATCTCAAGGAGCAGGGGAAAGATCTGCACCAGTATATCCGCAATATGGAACAGGTGCTGATCGACACCGTTGCGCATTATGGCATAGAAGCAGGGAGAGACAGCAAGCACCCGGGCGTGTGGGTAAAAAATGAGAAGATCGCGGCTATCGGCATCGCGGTCAAAAAGGGATGGATAACCATGCACGGCTTTGCGCTGAATGTTAACCCAAACATGGAGCATTTCCGGCTTATTGTCCCGTGCG
Source organism: uncultured Thermodesulfobacteriota bacterium (assembly GCA_964594075.1). Lineage (GTDB taxonomy): Bacteria > Desulfobacterota > WTBG01 > CAIYCZ01 > CAIYCZ01 > CAZQKW01. The sequence goes on from CAZQKW010000028.1 coordinate 29,129, forward strand.
GAATCACTGATAAAGGGGTTACGTCCATGACGGCATTGCTGGGCAGGCGGGTGGATCGCGGGGAACTGCACGAGCAGCTTATTTATCATTATAGCCAGATATTCCAGCGGACGCCCGAAAAAGTGACTGATGCAACGGGATTTGTTAGCAGATTTCTGGGAAGGTGTCATTCTGAAGGTCCAGAGCGAGTGAAGGATCTCCCATAAAGGATTGTTTTGAGATTTTTCGCTGCCCTCAGAATGACTAATAGAGACATGCGCTGTCAACACGCTGAACCAACGTATCAGACAGAAAATTCAAGAGGCAAGGAATAAAGCTATTATCATAAACTTTGTCATATATCAGGTTTTCAGCCAGCCTGTTAGACAGATTGAAGGGTAAACAGATACGTTCTGCATGACAGGCGGCAAGTTCTGGTTACGATTTCCGGAGGATGTATTGTGGTTATAACCAAAAAGCCCGAGTGGATACGCGTTAAAGGTGTAGATGAAGGGGTATTGAACAAGATGAAAGGTCTGCTTGACCGTTACCATCTGCATACGGTGTGCGAGAGCGCCGTGTGTCCCAATGTAGGGACGTGCTTTGCAGCGGGCACCGCAACGTTCATGATATTGGGCAATATATGCACGCGCAATTGTTCTTTTTGCGGTGTCCCGTCCGGGAAACCCCTGCCGCCTGACGCAGATGAGCCATTGCATGTGGCCGAGGCAGCGCGCGATCTGGGCTTAAAACATGTGGTTGTCACCTCAGTCACCAGAGACGACCTTGCTGACGGCGGCGCCGCGCAGTTTGCCGCAACAATCCGGCAGATAAATCGCCTCGTGCCGTCGGCATCTACTGATGTTCTTATTCCTGATTTTCAGGGCTCGCGGGACAATCTTGCCATGGTTATGGACGCACAGCCCGATATCCTTGCCCACAATCTTGAGACAGTACCCCGCCTCTATCCAGCGTGCCGCCAGAGAGCCGACTACCGAAAATCTCTGCGCATTCTTCAGTATGCCAAAGAGCTCAATCCCAGCGGATTTACCAAATCTGGTATTATGCTGGGACTGGGCGAGACGCATGCAGAGGTTCTTGGTGTTATGCATGATTTGCGCGAAGTTAATTGCGACTTTCTCACCATCGGGCAATACCTGCGTCCCAGCGCTGATCAAATTGAGGTGAAAGAGTTCATACGCCCCGAAGCATTTGAAGAATACCGGGTGATCGGCGCGGAAATGGGGTTTCGGTATGTGGCATCAAGTCCTTTTGTGCGCAGCTCGTTTCATGCCGAAGAAGCGCTGAAATTTGTAAACAGAAGTGAAAAGGTGAAGAGGTGAAAAGAAACAAAGATAAATTGTTTCAAAATAAAGACAAATCCCCTTTACCTGTGAATCTGTTAGCCTTTTAGCCATTATTTTTTCTATGGAACAGGCAGTTTTTATTTCTAAAATTGAACACCTGAAATATTGTGATGAAAATTTTACCCGCCTGTATTTCGGCAATGAATTCTGCGAGCGGTTGATCCCCGCAAGACAGGAACTGCAAAAGGTCCTTGCTTTTGTAAAGAAAAAGAACTTGGCTTTCAGTTTTGTTACGCCCTATGTGACCAATGCAGGGTTACGAACGATTGAGAAGCTACTGGTTTTTCTCGCCAAAAATCATCCGCCGGCGGAAATTGTATTTAATGACTGGGGGGTATTCCATTTTGTTAAAGAGGCAGCGCTTCCCTTTACCCTGGTTCTGGGGCGTTTATTGCTAAAAATGAAGCGCGGACCGCGGATTATGAATATTATTGATAAAGTTCCGGCTGAAACCCGACGCTACTACCAGACTCCCAGTCTCACCGTGCCGGCGATCTGTTCTTTTCTGAGCGGCAAAGGAATTTTCAGGGTTGAGCTTGATAATCTCCTGCAAGGCATAGACTTGGATGAAACGAACAACGGCATTCATAAATCGCTGTATCTTCCGTTTGCCTTTGTCTCTACAACTCGTTTCTGCCTTGCCGCCAACTGTGAGGATGCAGCGAAAAAAGAATACGTGGGCATTTTCCCGTGCAACCGAGAATGCCAGCGCTTCACCTTTACGCTCTTTAATCCGGTTATGACTTTGCCGCTGGTGCGCAAGGGCAATACCATATTTTTCATGAATGAGGCGCTGCCCGAGGCAGTTGTCCAGCGCCAAGTGGACAGGATAGTAATAGAGCCGGAAATTCCGGTGTAATTATAATCGCCGAGGCCACAGAGATCGCTGAGATGAAATAATTATATCTGCGTACTGCTGCGTTCTCTGCGGAAACTTATTATTATGAAAATATTATCTCCTTTAGACAGCATTGAAGAGGTGGAACAGCTTGCTGCGGCAGGCGCTGATGAGTTTTACTGCGGTGTTTTGGAAGACGAGTGGTATGCAAAATACCCGGTTATTTCCATAAACCGCCGTCCGGCGGGAAAAGGCCATTTCAGGCGGTTTAGCGACCTGCAGGAGGCAGTTTCTCTGAGCCACAAACTGGGCAGAAAAGTCTTTTTTACCGTAAACGAACACTACTACACACAGGAGCAGATGCCGCTGGTAATGCGTTATATAGACCGCGCGTGCGATGCGGGCATTGACGCGTTGATTGTGAGCGATTACGGGCTCATGGCCTATCTGCAGGAGATGCGGTATCAAATCCCCATCCATGTGAGCACTGGCGGCACGGTTTTCAACTGGAGAAGCGCTGCATTCTATAAAGAACTTGGCGCAGAGCGCATAACATTCCCGCGCCATTTGACCATTCAAGAAATACAGGAACTGGTTAAAACTATGCCGGCGATGGAGACCACTGTTTTTATTCTTAATTCGCGCTGTATTAACGTGGACGGCTTCTGCACGTTCCAGCACGGCCTTGCCCGCAAAGAAATTTTCCCCATGTTTAGAAATGCGTGTATGCTATCGTACCATGTTGAGGCGATGACAGTGGATGATGGCGATATTGTTAGGGTGCTGAATAATGATTCCCCGGTGGTGCAGCGGCAAAAAATCTGGGAAACCATTCATGTGGATGACCATCCCTGCGGAGCATGTGCGTTGTATGAATTTAAAACACTGGGGATCACCAGTGTAAAAATTGTCGGGCGCGGCAATACCCTTGAAAGAAAACTGATGGATGTAACATTTCTAAAAACACTCTGGGTGTATCTGGATACCGCTGCTCCTTCCAAAAAGAAGTTCAGAGAAACCACCCGTCAGTTATATGTCCGGACATACAACCGCGCCTGCCGTATGCATCTGTGCTATTATCCCTCGGTTATGCTTGACCGCGTCCCGAAAGACTCAAGAAAAAAGCCGAAGCTGAAAAAAACTGAATTGACGGCATCTTGACATATACAGTGGATTGCTTAAAATGAATACAGGGGTTGCTGGTATCCGAACCAGAAGGGAAAAAACCTGTGTGGGAACTTATTTATTGCGCACAGATAAACCGTAACAACACCCCCCATGATGTGAACTATGAAACAGAAAAACAGCGATATGCTGCAGTTCAATGAGCGCACCCGGCGCATTTTGCATGATCTTATTTACGAATATATTCATACCGGCGCGCCGGTTGGGTCTCAGACACTCGCCCGAAAGGGCATAGAACTGAGCCCGGCGACGCTCAGAAATATAATGGCTGAACTCGAGGAAATGGGCTATTTGTTTCAGCCGCATATTTCCGCTGGCCGGGTGCCGACTGAAAAGGCGCTGCGATTTTATGTGGACAGCATTCTTGAGGTGCGCGATCTTACCAGGGCTGAAAGAGAACTGATTCAAAATCAGTACCGCTATACTGACATAGAGCTCACCACGCTCTTGAAAGACACGTCGCAGATTTTATCAAGCATCTCGCGAAACATCAGTGTGGTGGTTATACCCTCATTTCTCTATACCGTTTTTAAATTGATGGAATTTATCAATGTCAGCACGAACAGGATTCTCGTCATTTTTGTTTCGCAGAGCGGATTGGTGCAAAACAAGATTATTGAAGTTGACGAAGAAATTCCTCAGGAAGAACTGGACAAATACGCCCGGTATCTCAATGAATTGCTCAAAGGCCTGACATTGCAAGAAGTGAAACAGAAAATTACCGAAGAAATGCACACCGAAAAGGCGCGCTATGACCACCTGCTTTCCCAGGCCCTTGCGCTTAGCCAAAAAGCGTTAGACAAAGATGAACAAGCGGATATTTATATTGACGGCACACTTAATCTCCTTGAATATCCGGAGTTTGCCGAAGTGCGTAAAATGAAGCGGCTCCTGCAGGCAATAGAGGAAAAAGAACGATTGTTAAAAATTTTGAATAAAGCAATGGAAGCACAAGGCGTGCGGATTTTTATCGGTTCGGAAAACACCTTGAAAGAGATGGAAGGGTGCAGTCTGATTACGGCAACGTATTCAAAGGAAAATCAGGTTCTGGGCGCGCTCGGGGTAATCGGCCCCACCCGCATGGATTATGAACGCATTATCCCCATTGTCGATTATACGGCACAGATTGTAAGCAAAATGCTTGAACGACAGTAAAGGAGGAAGAACGGTGACTCATAAGAAATCTTCTACGCACCATAAAGAAGAACATACTACTGATATTGACCAAAAATCCCCAAAAGACCTGTCGTCTGAAAAACATGCTGATCATAAACGCGCAGGAGAAAAGACAGCCGATATGAATGCAGGCGCACAAGAGCATGCCGAAAGTCTTAAAACTCAGCTTGATCAAATAGAAAAAGAGAAACAGGAACTCTATGACCGGTTGTTGCGCACGATGGCTGATTTTGATAATCATCGCAAGCGCGTCAGCAAGGAGAAGGAAGACTTGCTGCGTTATGGCAATGAAAAGCTGTGCAGGGAACTGCTGCCGGTGATAGACAATTTTGAGCGGGCTCTTGAACAGGCAGAGAACTCACCAGACAGCCAGGCCCTGCGAGAAGGCATTCAGATGATACTCAAACAATTCATAACGGTGCTGGAAAAGTTTGGGGTAAAACATTTTACCTCTGTCGGCCACCAGTTTGATCCTAATAAACATGAAGCAATGGTGCATCAGGAAAGCAGCGAGCATGAGGAGAATTCCGTAATTTCTGAATTTCAGAAGGGCTATTATCTCCATGACCGGCTGTTGCGGCCTGCGCTGGTCGCTGTGGCCAAAAAACCGGCAGAGATTAAACAAGCGGAAGATATTCCGTCAGACGTAACGCTTCATTAGAAGTCTTTTAAAAACGTGATCGTATAAGGTCTATATTCTGAGACGTATTCCTCACGAGCCGTCGATTCTTCCATCGTTACACTCCTTCAGAGTGGCGGGGCGCAAGGAGATTCTTCACTTTTGCAGAATTGCATTTTCAGCAGCAGACTGTTAAAACTGTTGACTATTGAGCATGGTCTGTTATCTCCCTCCCTCCATTTCTTTCTCGTTACCTCAAAATAACCTTTTAATGTTACTTTTAATTTGTCTTTTTGTTTAAAAGGACACGTTATACCATACCGCATTAAGTATAAAAAAATAAAATAAATTAATTAAATTGACATATATGAAAAATATTTTATAATAGAAATGGCATAAGATTATTAGTTCAGTAAAAAATAAAATACATTATCTAATAAATTAAGGTGCTATTGTATGAAAAAATTAATGGTTATTGTTGCCTTATTTTTTTTGCTTAATAAGTTTAATTGTTTTGCAGCAGAAATCATGAATAGCGCTACAGGCGATCCTGGAATCGGTAATTCTGCGGGTTATGTTTTGAATCGTATTGTGGTGAAGTTCGATTCTGCCACCTTGAAAGCTGTTAATGATACGATGTTTCAACAAGCCAGAACTGGTATTCCGGATATAGATACTATCTCGCAACGTCATAAGGCGGTTGCGATAAAAAGGCAATTTCTCGGGCCAAAAACCAAAAAATTTTATCGGGGCAACATAATAGATCTGAGCGGTTGGCATAAAATAGAATTTGCAGAAAATATTGACCCGGTTGCTGTAATTGAAGAATATAAGTCAGCGCCCGGCGTTATAGATGCGCAGCCTATAAGCATTCATCCGATTGATAAAACTCCCATAGAACAATTTTATGATCGGCAGTGGCATTTGCCAAAGATGCAGGCTCCCGCTGCCTGGGATATTCAGACCGGAAATCAGGCCATTATCGTTGCAGCTCCAGATACCGGAGTTCGCTATTTTGCACAAGACCTCGGCGGATCAAATGCTACCTATGAGACACCCGCCAATGTGGATGGCAACATGTGGATAAACTGGGCAGAGAAAAATGGCACGCAGGGTATCGATGATGACGGAAACGGCTATGTGGATGATTGGATAGGGTGGGACTTTGTGGCTCAGGCAACGACCTCGTGTGATTCCTTTGAGGATTGTGCTATTCAGGATAATGATCCCCGGGATGCTCATGGCCACGGGACACACTGTGCGGGGAATCTTGGTGCGATTAATAACAATGGGGAAGCTGGATCGTCATTGACCGGCGGCTGGGGAAATGGCACGCTTGAACCGCAGGGGAACGGTGTTAAAGTAATGGCGCTGCGTATCGGCTGGTCAGCGTCTCAGGGGCTTGCCGGCTATGTAGAGATGGATTATGCCGCTGAGGCGCTGTATTATGCGGCCAATAAAGGAGCGCGGATAGCATCCTGCAGTTGGGGCTCGGAAAATACCGGCGGACTTGGAGACGCCATAGATTATTTTCTTGCCCATGGCGGTTTAATTTTTAAGGCGGCAGGAAATGAGAATAAAGATGTGAGCGCCACCGGTGATTACATGTGCAGTCGTGATGATGTGGTGTGTGTCGCTGCCTCTGACCAAAATGATTGCAAAGCATCTTTTTCCAATTACGGCAGTTGGGTTGATATGTTAGCGCCGGGGACAAACATCTGGAGCCTGGTGCATCTGTGGTATGACCCGGCTGAAGATTATTTTGCGGCGATGGACGGGACCTCCATGGCAACGCCTCTGGCGGCAAGCGTCGCAGCGCTCATCTGGTCGGTAAATCCGTCTCTTACAGCCAATCAAGTGAAAGTCCAGCTTTACGGCAGCGCTGACAATATATATGCCTTGAGCTGCAATGCAAAATACAATGGGAAACTCGGAGCCGGCAGAATAAATGCGTTCAGAGCAGTCCAGATTGACGGCGATGGCGATGGTGTTGCGGATTATCAGGACAATTGCCCGCACAACCCGAATGGTCCAAATCTGGGCAGTTGTTCGGCAACGTCAGACAACCCGGGAATCGTATGCAGCGGCGATGCCGATTGTGTTATTGGTTGTTCATCTAACGGGTTGTGTATTAACGACCAGAGGGATAGTGATGGAGATGGAATCGGCGATGTGTGTGATGGAACTCCTCTAACGACGACTATATCGCCTGCCACCTCCACTACGTCAGTATTTCCTACTACAACGACGACCTCTGCGCTACCGATTACTACTACCACCGTATTAACAACAACCACAACCACGCCTCCCATGCCGTCTGCTCCGACCAACCTTTCGGCCACGGCCGTTTCCACCAACCAGATAAATCTCGCGTGGACAGACAACAGCACCAACGAGACTGGATTCAGAATCGAGCGCGCCGCGTCATCTTCAGGGCCATTCAGCGAGATTGCAACAGTCGGCGCCAATGTTACCGCTTATTCAAACACCGGGTTGAAACGCAACACAACCTACTATTACCGGGTGCGCGCGTATAATGTTTCGGGTAATTCCGGATATTCTAATACTGCTGCAGCTAAAACGTTTAAACAGTAGCGGCGGCAGAGGATCAGTTAAAGGCAGGAGCTGATATAAATTTCTCCTGCCTTTCTGTTTGCAGAAAGCCGTTTTTTTAAGTAGTATTGAAACATACATGATGCGTTAATAGCCAAAAACGGGAATTGTTTCCATTCGTTGCCACAGGGCTTCTGGCTGATATGCGTGCACTGACGGATTTTTTTCACAGGGTTATTGTAACGGTGATTGCGAGAAGCTGGAGCAGGGCGACAATCCCAGATTTCCAAGGCAAGAATAACTGGTCAACCTGCTGTTCTGGGCACGATTGGCAAAAGTGTTTTTTTAGAGGCGGCATGAAGAAGATAGTGAACCCTGTTTTTAGTTTTGTCAGCTCGCTTAATCTCACGATCTTTATTCTCTGTGCCGCAACCTTGATTTTTATTTTACAAATAGTGCGCGAGAAACTCGCGGTATTGCCCTCATGGAATTGGCTCTCTAAAATTCCGGAGTTTGATTTTTACCATTCAAAAATTTTCATAATACTTTTTGTCCTGTTTTGTATAAACTTGGTGGCGTGCAGCCTAAAACGAATACCGCGCACGATAGCTGTTTACCGGAGTTCTTCAAAGACGCCCGATGATGCTTTTATAGCTTCGCTGCCGGATGTGTTGCAATGTAGCGTGGAAAATGATCGGGTGACAACCGAGAAACTGCGGGCGATAGTTGCTGCGAACTTCAAAGCGCCATGTCTGGTAAAGGAGCAAGGCGATACACTCTATCTGTTTGCAGAAAAAGGCAAATACACGCATCTGGGGTTTTACTTGGCGCATATCTGTATTTTGTTTATCGCTATTGGCACGATGATTTCGACAACCGGTTTCCAATACTCATTTGATATTGCCACGGGACAACTGCTTGACCCTTTTGTGGTGCGAAACAGTGCCCGACAGGAAAAAGTCCTTGATTTTGCCTTGCGCTGTGATGACCTTAAAACGGTCTCCTATGGAGCATCATCGAAACTCAAGAAACACCTCAGCACGGTTTCCATCTTGCAAAACGGAGTGATCGTTAAAAGGCAGGATTTGGATTTCGGCACCCACCTGACGTATAAGGGCGTGGACATTTATCAGGACCGCTTCAGCAAAACGGTTACCTATGCACGGGTGCAGGTGAGCGATTCAACGGGCGCGCAAAAGGATTACGAGTTAAAAATCGGCGACAGCTTCACGGTCGGGGATACCGATGAAAAGTTCAGACTTACGCGTATCAGGCAGGATGCAGTACAGCTCACGTCACTATCATCGCCGCGATCTCTCTGGATAAGCAAGAATCCAGCATTTTTTCCAGAACCTCATTTGCAAAATTATCGGTTCAGCCTAATTGAACTTGTCCAAAGGGAAACGACCAGCCTTAAAGCAATTTATGATCCCGGCAAGAATGTAATCTGGTATAGTTTTATTTTTATGATAGCGGGTTTCAGCATCTGCTTTTTTCTCTCACATCAGCGGCTGTGGGTAAAGGTGAACAGACAGGAATGCTGCAACCGGGTTGTGCTTGGCGGATCAGCTACCAAGAACCGCCATCATCTCGCTGTCATGATCCATAAAATTAAAGATGACTTGGAGAAAGGGTTACCTGCATGATAAATACCATTCTATACAATATCTGTCCCTACCTGTATCTTGTGGGCACGCTGCTGTATCTGGTGCATGTTCTGTTTAAATCTGAGGGGATTGGGAAAGCAGCTACCTCTCTAAGCTTCGCAGGGCTGCTGGTGCACAGCGCCGGTTTTATTGCCCGGTGGATAGAGTCGTATCAGGCCAATATGGGACACCTGCCCATCCGAGGCCCTTACGAATGCCTTACCTTTTCCGCGCTCATGCTCGTTTTATTTTACCTTGCCATTGAAATTAAGATAAACACCAGGGCGTTTGGCATTTTTATCCTCCCATTGGCGTTTCTTCTTATGGTTTACGCAACAATGAGTTCGCGAATAGACAAACAGATTATGCCCATGCCGGAAGTGCTGCAGGGCAACTATATAAATTATCACCTCGCCTCGTGTTTCATTGGGTATGCTGCATTTGCCGTGTCATGTGTGGCAAGCATCCTTTATCTTATCAGGCGCGAAGGAAACGGGGGCGTGCTTCTTTCCCGCAGCATGCTTGACGATATCAGTTATAAAATGATTGCCATCGGATTTGTCATGTACAGCATACTCATTGTAACCGGCATGCTTCGCTCAAAAATTATCTGGGGCAGTTACTGGCAGTGGGACCAGGTGCAGACCTGGTCGTTAATTGCATGGCTGGTCTATGCGGTGATATTGCACGGCAGGTTTACGTGGAAGTGGAGCGGCACTCTGACGGCAGCTCTTTCCATTATTGGTTTCGCATTTTCAATTATCAGTTTTCTGGTAGGAGCGGGGTTTTTGTTTTCAAGCGGTCATTATCCGATTACCGGATAACGTAATTTTATCCAAAGATGTTTGCCATTTATTTGGCTTCTGGTTTTTTTTATTCGGACTCGGTGCTCTCTGAAAAAAAAAGAGTTGTGTTCAACACAGCCACCGCTCGCACCGCCCGCAACTGGTTTTACCATAAGCCAAACGATACCAATATGAGAACACAATTCTCAGATTTCAATAGGTGAGAATCTAAAACTCAGGGTTTATATGATGCACTGCTATGTACCGATGCAACCCAAGAAATGGGGCTGCGGCGCACTTTTACTTTTGGCATTATTAACCATCGGGGCGCCATTTTTTACCGGCTGTGCTGATACCGTAGAAAAGGCAGTCATGGGCGTTATTGTCGTGACCCATGGTGCGCCCATACCTCAATGGAATGATACTGTCATAGGCATGATACATCAGATAAAAAGCCCGTATCCGGTTGAACCAGCATTTCTGGATTTTGACGAGGAGCGAACCCTGGCTAAAGCCGTCACACGGCTTGAAGATAAAGGGGCTAATGAAATTTTAATTGTACATGTTTCGCCTTCTTCATACAGCAGTCATCATGAAGAAGTCCGCTATCTTGCAGGCTTGCGTAAAGATTTGGGATTTTACACTGCCCAGGTTGGCCCGCCACTTAAAAGCAAATCAAAGTTTGCCGTTTCGCCGTGCATGGACAGCCATCCGCTGGTTGTTGAAATAGTCAAAGATTTTGCGCGCGAACTGTCTCAAGATCCGGCGCTCGAATCGCTTATGTTAGTGGGGCATGGACCGGTTGAAGAGGTAGAAAATATCATGTGGGTGCGACAGCTTGAAAAAATCGGGCAGGAGATACAAAAGACCATGCCTTTCAGGGAAGTTGTCTGTTTGACATTGCGGTCTGATTCTGCGGACCTTATACGGGAGCACGCGCATGACGAAGCGCGAAGGGCGGCGCTCAGGCTTTCCGCCCAAGGGCGGGTTGTGGTCGTTATTTGTGGCGTCGGCATAAAAATGCTGCAGTTTGAATTGCAGCATTTGTTCAAAGGAATTTCCTCTATTGTCATAAGTCAGAAAGGGTTTATAAACCATCCCAACACCGTGAAATGGATTGAAGAAACTATTCATAAGGGAATGATGCAGCCGGAAGTTCCGGCAATCAACCGCGCGTGGACTATCATGGATCGGGAAACTGGCAAGCCGTTGGGAACTACCAGATACGGGTTGCTATGATCGCTATTTGAAAGGGATTCGGCCTCAAAAAAAGAACAGTTCTGCACGCCGATTTTGCTCTTTTTTATTTTCCTCAAAAATTATCCCTGAAATTCAGGTAACCCTACTGAAAATTCCCAGACGCTTTGTCTCCCCCCAAAAAAATATTTTGGGGAACGTCTTGTCGGTTATTCCCTTGACATTGGATGAACGGGTAATCAATAATTTATTTGCAGAACAACTGTGCGAACACAAAACATGAAACCCGACTATTATAAAATACTTGAGCTCAAACCTGGAGCAACAAGCACGGAAATAAAAAAATCATACCGAAAGCTTGCACTCAAATACCATCCTGACCGTAATCCCAGCAATGCAGAGGCAGAAGAGCAATTTAAATGGATATCCGAAGCTTATCAGGTTTTAAATGATCCAAAAAAACGTCGCCAGTATGATCGTGAATTTTTTTCGCAGCATGCTGATGTGCTGCGGGAAACTAAAAGATATGAAGAGAGATTTTTTTATGCGCCTGCACATGACGTGCTTGGAGATTTTTTTCGCGGATTTTTTAGCAGTGCTGACGGTCGAATGCAGCCCAAAAAGCGCAGAGGCGAAGATCTGCGATATAACCTTAAAGTGCCGTTTGTTGATGCTGTTCTGGGAACAAATATTGAAATTCAGGTGCCGTATCATAAAGAATGCACCGTCTGCCATGGGACAGGAGCTAAGCCCGGCTACGGGGCGGTGGTGTGTCATGTATGCAACGGAACGGGAAAATTCAAAACCAGAAATGGCTCGCTTGAGTTTTCCCGGATTTGCCATGCCTGCAAGGGCAAAGGGTTCCTGGTGAGTTCGCCCTGTGTGAAATGCAAGGGATCAGGCACGGTGCAGGTCCAACGCTCGCTGACCGTTCCTATTCCTGCGGGGGTGGAAACCGGCGCCAGACTGCGCTTGCGTGGACAAGGCGAAGCAGGTTACTATGGAGGACAGCCGGGAGATCTGGTGGTTGTTATTCAGTTGGAAAGACATCCGCTCCTTGAACGAGATGGTATAAATATACGCTGTGAAGTTCCTGTGCCGGTATTTAGAGCAATTTTGGGAGGGCCAATAGAAATTCCCGCAATTAAAGGAACAAAAACACTTAAAATTCCCCCAGGTGCCGCAACCGGCATGCAATTTATATTTAAAGGCGAAGGAATACCATCATCCCGCCAGGGGAAAAACGGAGACCTGATAGTTACCCTTAAAGTGGAAATGCCTAAAAAGCTGTTGAAAAAGCAAAAAGAATTACTTAATGATTGGTGTCAAGCAGAAGCGCTGAAGTTGTATCCGCAGAGTGCAAAATTTGTTAAGGAGCTGCATAATCTTGCACAATCTACGAAGAAAGAGAGATCTTAACCGTGCACATTATTCATGAGCCGGCTCAGGCCTTTTTTTTACCAGTAATTTTATCAGTATCAGGCTGACTTCGAAGAGGACTATGATGGGAGCTGCCATGAGCGTTTGATTAACGACATCCGGGGTTGGGGTAAGTAGTGCGGCGACCACAAAGGCAAGAAGAATTGCATATTTTCTATTTGCGCGAAGCTGCATTTCAGAAACAACCCCTATTTTTACCAGGAAGAAAAGAAAAATGGGAATTTCAAAAATAGCGCCGAATGCGAGCAGAAACATGCAGCTAAAGGAGAGATATTCTTTTATGGAAGGAAGAATTTTTATCGAGTCGGTCGTATAGCTGACAAAAAATTTGAATGCTACCGGAAAGACAACAAAATAGCCAAACGCGATGCCTACTATGAACAGTAATGTTCCTAAAATAATAAAAGGCCCGACATAGCGTTTCTCATGTTCATATAAACCGGGAGCAACAAAACCCCATATTTGGTGTAAAATAACGGGTGTTGCGAAAAATATACCGGTAAAAAACGAAAGTTTGATATAGGTAAAGAAAGCGTCGGTGAGACCGGTAAAAATAAAAGTGCTTCCACTGGGAAGCTGTGCATAGAGGGGCGCAGCGAGAAACTTGAAAATACTTTCTGCAAAGAAGTATGAAATGCTGAAGCCGATACCAATGGCAATAAGGCAGATAATAAGTCGCTTTCTTAACTCCTCAAGATGGTCGCTAAAAGCAAGTTTTTCATCCGCCATGTCCATTATCCAGCTTTTTGGTCTGTTTCAGATTCAGGAGCAGCCTCTGTTTCAACGGGCTTATTTTCAGGAGGATGTTGTGAGGCAGGCGGTGTTGTCGGAGACCAGCTTTCCATACTGGCAAGATCGATATTTTCTTTTAACTCATCGGTTGCGCGGCGGAATTCACCCAGCGCCCTCCCGAGCGCTTTAGCGATATCCGGCAGTTTTTTGGGGCCAATAACAATTAACGCAACAATGAGGATAATTATCAGTTCAGGTGTGCCAATGCCAAACATGTAAATTTCCTGAATGGTTGAATTGTCCTTATAAGTATAACCTTTTTCAAACAATGTCAATTTTATAGTTAAATAAAGCAATACAGAATGAATGCCTGTTATCAAAACGTAAGGCTATTCCGTACGGATTGGGGAATAACTCACTAAAGGGGAACCGGATGAACGCTACTGAAGTAATAAAGGATCAGCGATATCTTAACCATCTGCCCGGCGAATATCACCCTGAAAGCCCGCAACGGCTTGAGCGAATTTATCGTATGTTGCAGGATGCCGATGTTTCAGGCCGTTTTACTGTAGTCCAGCCGCGCGCTGCCAGTAAAGAAGAATTAGCTTTAAACCATTCTCCAGACTACATAGAACGCATTGAGAAAACAGCGGGTAAATCCCATACCTCGCTTGACCCTGACACCCACACCTCTCCAGGTTCGTGGGAAGCGGCAATTTATGCGGCTGGCGGTGTCCTGGTCGCACTGGATTTTATTATGGCGGGAAAATTTAACAATGGTTTTGCGCTGATACGCCCGCCAGGGCATCATGCCGAGCCGGCGCGGGCAATGGGTTTCTGTCTTTTTAATAACATCGCCATAGGCGCGCATTATTTAATACAAAAATATGGTTTGGAACGAATTCTTATTGTTGACTGGGATTTACATCACGGCAATGGAACCCAAAAATCTTTTTATGCCACTCCGCAGGTTCTTTATATTTCTACACATCAATACCCCTATTATCCGGGTACCGGGTCCGTAGATGAGATCGGGGAGGGAAAAGGAGCCGGCTATACGGTAAATATACCGTTACAGGGTGGCCAGGGAGATGCAGACTACATAAAAATATTTCGCGAAATAATTTTGCCCATTGCTGGGGAATATCAACCTCAGTTTATTCTTATTTCCGCGGGATATGATCCGTATTATCTTGACCCTCTTGGTGCTATGCAGGTAACGCCAGATGGGTTTTCCGCTCTGACGTTGATGCTGATGGGATGTGCGGAAAACTACTGCGACAAAAGATTATTGATAACGTTAGAGGGCGGCTATCATCTGGACGGTATTACCGAATCTGCAAAAAAGACTTTGCTTGCACTTATAGAGGGGCAGGGAATTTATAAAGAAGGGAGCATGAGCGATCGGTGCACCGCCTATACATACCAGGTAATTAAAGCGGTCAAAAAAACACATGTCCATAGATGGAGGAGTCTGGCATAGTGGAACACGAATACCTGTCTTATGGTTCAAAATAGTTTTATAAGCTAAGTCAATAAATTAAAGATAAAATATAAGCATTGTCTCAAAGAAATATCTTGACAATCAATTTTCAATAAGTAAGGTAATATATAAAAAACAGGGAAACAGCCGTGAAAATAGAGCGTTTTGCTGAATTGGAAAAAAAGGTTGCTGCCATACTTGAGAAGTATGTTCTCCTAAAAGAAGATAAGGAAAAAATTGAAGCGCGACTTGCACATAAAAACAAGGAAAATGAGGATATTAAGAAAAATCTGCAAAAAGTTCTTGAAGAAAGGAATGTCATAAAAAGAAAACTTGATGGACTTATTGAAAAAATAAATTCATTTGAATCAAAATCATAATTTGAGAGAAAAATGGAAGAACCGATTCAAATTCAAGTTCTTGGGCAGAAATTTACTTTGAAGGGCAATTATGATAAAGAATATGTGAGTAGAGTTGAAAAACATATTAATGATAAAATACAGGAGGTTCAAAGTCAGGCATCTTCTCTCAGTACCAGCAACCTGCTTATTCTGGTTGCATTAAATTTAACTGCTGAATACTTAAAAAAAGAAGAAGAAATAGAAGCAGTTATTAAATTGATAGAAGGAACGTCTGACAGACTTATTAACAGTATTGAGGCGACATTATAGTTTACTCGGAGGTATTCTGGGGAAACCGGGTTGTGGACAGACGCACGTTGTAAGATATTTGCAGTAAAGGGTTTTTAAAGATTAATTGGATATACATGGATAGCGTTAAACAAAAGATACTTTATTCAATTAAAAAAGACGATAAAACACACTTGTTTTTGAAAAATATTTCTCAAGCTCAAGTGCCCGGCACTGAAGATAACGCCGAAGGCAACACAGTTGTTGAGTCATTGCAGAACCCTTCATCTAAAAAATCTTCTACAACGTTTTGCTTGCAGTAAATAAAGCATAAAGCGCTGAGCGTCAGGCAAAACATCAGTATTTTTTTACTCTGTCCTCATTCCTCGCAATTCCTTCCCTGGAAAAGTTCCGCTGAAGCTATAACGGTGAGATTCAAATCAATTACATAATACCATGCTAACTGTTTATATTGTTTAAGGGGGTAGGTAACCGTGGAAAATTTAATAGTACCATTTGTGTTGTTTATTGGTTTTATAATTGGAGCCGCCGTCGGATTTTATGTCAGAAAAAAGATCGCGGAGGGGAAAATAGGTTCTGCTGAAGAAAATTCAAAAAAAATTTTAGCAGACGCCATAAAACAGGCAGAAAACATAAAAAAAGAGGCGCAGATTCAAGCTAAGGAAGATCTTTACCGCGCTAAGGCAGATTTTGAGCGGGAAACGCGCGGCAAGCGTCAGGAGTTACAAAAGATGGAAAAGCGACTGGCGCAGAAGGAGGAACATCTCGAAAAAAAGGTTGACCTCATTGATCAAAAAGAAGTTGCGCTCTCCCGCAGAGAAAAATCTTTGGAAGCACAGGAGAAAACTGTAAAGGAAATGGAGGAGAAATTCATTCAGGCTCTGGATGAGCAGAAGAGACTTTTAGAGAAAGTCTCGGGAATGACCTCTGAGGAAGCAAAACGTGCTCTTATGCAAAGCCTTGAGAATGAGGCTAAACACGAGGCTGCACGCACCATCAGAAGGATTGAGGAAGAAACACGGGAAAACGCTGATAAAATTGCGCGCAATATCATAGCCTCTGCAATTCAGCGCTACAGTGCAGAATATGTGGCGGAAAAAACCGTTTCAGTAGTAAATTTGCCTAATGATGAAATGAAAGGCCGGATTATTGGCAGGGAAGGACGCAATATCCGAACTCTTGAATCCTTGACCGGTGTGGATTTGATTATTGACGATACTCCCGAAGCAATTCTTATTTCTGCCTTTGATCCCACCAGACGCGAGGTGGCTCGGATCGCCCTGGAACGTCTCATTATGGACGGACGAATCCATCCCGCACGTATTGAAGAGATTGTTGAAAAGGTAAAACAGGAAATAGAGATGACTATACGGGAAGCCGGCGAGCAGGCAACATTTGATATTGGATCGCACCGCATGAACCCCGAACTGATCCGCTTGCTCGGGCGTCTAAAATTTCGCACCAGCTTTGACCAGAACGTGCTTCAGCATTCTCTTGAAGTGGCATTTTTGAGTGGTATGATGGCATCTGAGTTGGGCGTTAATGTTAAATCAGCTAAACGCGCAGGGTTGCTTCATGATATTGGCAAAGCCGTTGATCATGAAGTTGAGGGATCACATGCCGTCATAGGGGCGGACCTTGCCAAAAAGTATGGCGAAACGGAAGAAATAGTCCACGCCATAGCGGCGCATCATGACGACATTAAGCCGCAGACGGTACTGGCGGTGCTTGTCCAGGCAGCAGATGCACTGTCAGCAGCGCGTCCTGGCGCACGCAGAGAAATGCTTGTTACCTATGTCAAGCATCTTCAGGATATTGAGGAAATAGCCAGCTCATTTCCCGGGGTAAGCAAATCATACGCAGTGCAGGCGGGCAGAGAGGTGCGCATTATTGTTGAGAGCAAAGATGTCTCAGACGACGATGCGGTGGTATTGTCAAAAGATGTTGCTAAAAAAATAGAAGAATCTTTAAGTTATCCCGGGCAGATAAAAGTAACGGTCATCCGCGAGACGCGCGCCATTGAATATGCAAAATAGAAAGGTCCAGGGGTAGATTGCTGAATAGTTCCTATGAAAAATATAAGATTTTTGCTTATTGGTGACATTGTTGGTGCGCCTGGCAGGGAGGTTGTTACAACACTGTTACCCGGCATTATAGTGGATTACAGCATAGATTTTACCATTGCCAATGCGGAGAATGCTTCGGATGGTTTTGGCCTTACGCAGGCTGTTGCACAGGAACTGTTTGCCTGCGGTATTAATGTTTTGACATCGGGAAATCATATCTGGGACAAAAAGAAAATCATTACATTTATTTCGCGTGAGCCTCGATTGCTGCGACCGGCAAATTTCCCATCTGAAAATCCAGGGAAAGGCAGCATAGTAATGACCCTTGATTCAGAAAAGCGAATTGGGGTATTAAACGTATGCGGGAGGGTTTTTATGGACAGTCTGGATTGCCCTTTCAGAGCTGCTATGCGTGAGATTGAAGCGCTGCGTAAAGAAACGGCAGCCATTGTTGTGGATATTCATGCGGAAGCAACCTCGGAAAAAATTGCCATGGGGTGGTTTCTTGATGGAAAAGTCAGCGCGGTGCTTGGCACCCATACCCATGTTCAAACAGCCGATGAAAGAATATTGCCTCAGGGGACAGCCTATATAACCGATGTCGGCATGACCGGCTCGTTTGATTCGGTTATCGGCATAAAGAAAGAGCAAGCCCTTGGCCGTTTTCTTACTAAGATGAATGTTCCCTTAACTCCGGCAGACCAGGACAAGCAGTTGCACGGCGTAGTTGTGGAAATAGATGGTTCAACAGGAAAGAGCGTGCTGATTGAAAGAATCCAACGCAGATTGGGAATGCACGGCTCTTGACACCAATTCTCATTGCGATGCTGTTAAAAAAGAGGCCCTTCTGAACGAAGGGAAGAATCCTCAACCGAATGGCCGCGACAGCATTGAACGCATCAGGAATTCATCAATTTCTCAAATTATATATAAATAAAAATAAGCGCACGTTTTTGAATAACTGGTTAGAGGTTTTCTGCACACTGATTTTATGAAACACCGTGTTTATGATGAATTAAAGGAACGCGGCTTTATAGCCCAGGTTACAGACGAAAAAACACTGTGCAATACACTGGCTGAAGGCATTACGTGTTATGTCGGATTTGACCCCACGGCAGCGGCGCTTCATGTTGGCCACCTGCTGCCGATTATGGCGCTCATGCATATGCAGCGCTATGGCCATCGGCCGATTGTTCTGGTGGGTGGTGGGACCGCCATGATTGGCGACCCCAGCGGCAAAAA
The DNA here is from genome assembly GCA_964594075.1 of uncultured Thermodesulfobacteriota bacterium. Lineage (GTDB taxonomy): Bacteria > Desulfobacterota > WTBG01 > CAIYCZ01 > CAIYCZ01 > CAZQKW01. Next base: position 48,087 of record CAZQKW010000028.1, read on the forward strand.
TGAGATGCGGCGTATTTTATCTTCTGCGGAGATTGCAGAGAATGCTGAAAAAATTAAAACACAGTTTTCACGTTATCTTAGTTTTGAAAATGATAAAGCCCTCATGCTTAATAATGCTGACTGGTTGCTTCCTTTATCATATATTGGCTTTCTCCGGGACATTGGAAAACATTTCAGCGTCAATCGAATGATTGCCACCGAGTCATACCGGATGCGCCTTGAGACGGGGCTAAATTTTATAGAATTTAATTATATGCTTCTTCAGGCCTATGATTTTTTGCATCTTTATCAAAAATACGGTTGTATTCTGCAGATGGGCGGCAATGATCAATGGGGAAACATTGTGGCCGGCATTGAACTGGTACGGCGAGTTGCCGGGGCCGCGGTTTATGGCATGACGTTTCCGCTCATAACAACCGTTGCTGGACATAAGATGGGTAAGACTGAATCAGGCGCAATATGGCTCGATGAAACCAAAACCTCGCCCTATGAATATTATCAATATTGGTACAACACAGACGATCGCGATGTGGAAAAATTTCTTTTGCTCTTTACCTTATTGCCGGTTGAAGAAATAAAAAGCTTTGCGCAGCAAGGAAGCAATATCCGGCAGGCAAAGGAACGGCTTGCATTTGAGGCTACAAAAATTACCCATGGCCTACATGCTGCAAAAAAGGCGCAAGAAAGCTCCCGAAACATTTTTTATGGTGAAGGAACCGACCTGGATTCCGTGCCGGTTACGATTATTGATGTTGAACGGTTAAAAAAAGGTGTGGCAGCCTACGTTCTGTTTGAGGAATCAAAACTGTGTTCCTCCCGCGCAGAAGCTCGGCGTTTGATAGAGGACGGTGGCGCGTATATAAATGGAAAGCGAGTGGAGCATTTTGACGCAGCAATAAGAGAAACAGATTTGCAAAACGGATCAATAATTCTCAGGGCAGGAAAAAAGAGGTATCATAGAATTAAAATCCCAGAATAAAATAATTTGAACATTTCGAAATAGCTTTTGAAAAATTATTTTAGGAGTTTTTACAAAAAATTTCCAAAATACCTCTTGACAAGAAGGTTATTTTGTTTAATATTGAATAATTGTCTTATGATTGTGTTCTTTGAAAATTGAGAAATAGGAAGGTTATTTGCCTTTGGGTTTAACTCTTCGTGATAGAAATTTGAATTAATTGAAGAGTTTGATCCTGGCTCAGAACGAACGCTGGCGGCGTGCTTAACACATGCAAGTCGAACGAGAAAATCCTGGCTTGCCAGGATGAGTAAAGTGGCGCACGGGTGAGTAACACGTGAGTAATCTGCCCCTAAGTCAGGAATAACATTGCGAAAGCGATGCTAATACCTGGTAAGCCCACGACTACCCCGGTAGATGTGGGAAAAGGTGGCCTCTGACATAAGCTATCGCTTAGGGATGAGCTCGCGGACCATTAGCTTGTTGGTAGGGTAATGGCCTACCAAGGCTATGATGGTTAGCTGGCCTGAGAGGGTGGCCAGCCACACTGGAACTGAGACACGGTCCAGACTCCTACGGGAGGCAGCAGTGGGGAATCTTGCGCAATGGGGGAAACCCTGACGCAGCAACGCCGCGTGAGTGAAGAAGGCCTTCGGGTCGTAAAGCTCTGTCAGATGGAAAGAATAAGTTTGCCGAGAATATCGGCGAACGATGACGGTACCATCAGAGGAAGCACCGGCTAACTCCGTGCCAGCAGCCGCGGTAATACGGAGGGTGCAAGCGTTGTTCGGAATTATTGGGCGTAAAGCGCGTGTAGGCGGGAAGATAGGTCAGGTGTGAAAGCCCTTGGCTTAACCAAGGAATTGCATCTGAAACCATCTTTCTTGAGTACGATAGGGGAGGGCGGAATTCCCAGTGTAGAGGTGAAATTCATAGATATTGGGAGGAACACCGGTGGCGAAGGCGACCCTCTGGATCGATACTGACGCTGAGACGCGAAAGCGTGGGTAGCAAACAGGATTAGATACCCTGGTAGTCCACGCCGTAAACGATGTGCACTAGGTGTTGGAGGTACTTAATCCTTCAGTGCCGCAGCTAACGCATTAAGTGCACCGCCTGGGGATTACGGCCGCAAGGTTAAAACTCAAAGGAATTGACGGGGGCCCGCACAAGCGGTGG
>CAZQKW010000029.1:0-47925 GCA_964594075.1 uncultured Thermodesulfobacteriota bacterium
CGATGGTGGCAGAGAAGCCGAAGAAAGAAACCCCCATGCCGCCTATGCCGCCAGGAGGAATGGGTGGGATGGATTATTAAGAGACAGACACCAGGTAAGAGATCAAACACAGCAGGCATAACATTATTATAATAAAAAAGAACACAAGAACAAAAAGGCTCTGGGCATAGTGCCCAGAGCCTTTTTAGTAAAAAGCACAACAAAAATTTATTGACATTTTATGAACTATAAATATGTATGTCTAAAGTCAATAAAGCCATTTAATAATCAATTATTAAAACAAATAATATAAAAAAATTAGATAATACAAACATTATTTGGATTCTCCTTATACACCATATAATACACATAAAATAGTGTGCACGTTAAGGAAGTTTGCCCAAAAAAAGGAATGGTTCATGAAGATCAAAAATAACACTGTGCCTGATATAATATAGGCGCTGACTAATAAATAATCAGCACTTAAAACTGCAACAATTAGAACGGTATATCGTTTTCTGCCGGGGGCAATTCTGGTACATCATCATAGGGCGGCGGTTCGGGAGCCAGCCCTTTACCCTTTTCTGCCGCATTTCCCAGGAGCTGCATATTCTGAACAATTATTTCAGTTGTCCAGCGTTTATTGCCGTCTTTATCCTCCCAGTCGCGGGTCTGTAGCCTTCCTTCAATATAAACCTGTCGGCCTTTTGCGAGGTATTCACCGCATATCTCTCCGAGGCGGCCAAAGGCAACCACTTTGTGCCATTCAGTTTTTTCTTCCTTCTGGCCTTCCTTGTTGTTGATAACGGTGCTGGTCGCCAAGCGAAAATTGGTAATCGCTGTGCCGCTGCTGGTGTAACGAACCTCAGGGTCTGCTCCCAGCCTGCCAAGAAGAATGACTTTGTTAACGCCCGCCATAAAGAGCTCCTTTAATCAGCAAATTGGTTGATGGGTGAGTTGATGAATTGTCGTTATTATTACAGCTTTTTCACGTCTATTCTACAATCTCGCAGGTCAAAGTCAAGGAGTTTCAAAGTCGGACGTTCCCCAATACAATTCATTGGGGGAAAAAACTTGGCATGGAGGTAACGCCGCCACAGCAAGGTGCTCATCCGCTGGCTTCATGACCCAAGAACTCTGGGGCTATCTGTATTTTGCAATTGACTATGCAGGAAACTTACAGTAAAGTTTTTTATTGGAATAGTATTTGAAATTTCTTGGTTTATTCTTTCTGTTAGGCAGAGAGCGTAATCGTTATTAATTATTAAGGGAAAGGATTTAAGGCTATCAGGGCATTTTGTATGGCAGGGCGCTCAAGTTCATCAAAAGCTTCCGCAATTAAACGTCCCTATTTGTGGAGAGAAATTTCCGGCATCATTCTTGTTGGTTTTTCTATTTTTATCCTTTGCAGTTTGATTACCTATTCCCCGAGCGATCCGTCCTTTTTTACCGGGTATTCACGCATTCCACCAAAAATCAATAACTGGGGAGGTATTATAGGAGCCTATATTGCCGCATGGTTATTTCAGCTTGTCGGCATTACCGCTTTTATAATGCCTGTCGTGTTGCTGGTTTTTTCCAAAAAGATTTTATTTCCGACCATTGAGCCGCTTTCATATTATGTGCAGCTCGTGCTTGCGGTCATTTTCTATCTGTGCGCTGTCGCACTGCTGAGCATTTATTTTGGCAAACTTAATGTGTATCAGTATCATTTCAGCGCTGGTGGACTTTTAGGTGACACGCTCGCCAAGATTTTGAATAAATACCTGAATATTTTTGGATCTTATTTTGCCCTGATTCTCACCGCAGGACTCGCTTTTATGGGGATAACTCGTATTTCCTACATAAACCTGTCAAAAAAAATTGTGCAACGCTCGGTGAAGAGCGGACAAAAGGTCAATACCCTCATACATCAAACCGTTAAAAAAGTGGAATGGCCATTTTTGAAGAAATCTGAGGCAAGGGATCGAACGGCCACGGTGGAAGAAGAATGGCAGTCCTCACCAAAAATTGTCATCAAAGGAACGACTCAAGAGAGAAATGCGACGACTGCGGCTAAGGCTAAAGAGCCACAGGGAATTCATGATGACATTATTATAAGAGAGCATCGGGAAGAGCACAAAAAAGAAAAAATTTTGTTTGCCCCTGTAGAGCGCAAACCAGTGGGCACGTATCGCTATCCTCCGCTCAGCCTTCTTGATTCGCCAAAAGAAAGAGACACCCGTGTTAGCGAGGAGAGTCTCAAGGAGGACGCACAGATCCTAGTGCAAAAGCTGGAGGATTTTAATATCAAGGGCCGGATAACGGAGATTAACCCCGGGCCGGTTATAACCCGTTTTGAATTTGCACCTGCTCCCGGAATAAAAATAAACCGCATTGTGGGGCTTGCAGATGATCTTGCCCTGGCACTCAAGGCGTTGAGCATCCGCATTGTCGCGCCTATTCCGGGAAAATCCGCAGTTGGTATCGAGGTGCCCAACAAACGGCGGGAAACAGTTTATTTCAAAGAGATTGTCTCACGCGAAGAGTTTCTGAACGCCGAGTCAAAACTCACCATTGGGTTTGGGAAAAATATCGCCGGCGATCCGGTCATCAATGACCTTGCCCGCATGCCGCACCTGTTGATAGCGGGATCTACAGGTTCTGGCAAGAGCGTTCTGGTTAATGCTATCATTTGCAGCATTCTCTATAAGGCAACACCCGACGAAGTGAAATTTTTGATGATAGATCCCAAACGACTTGAGCTGTCTCTGTATGAGGGGATCCCGCATCTTCTGCACCCGGTGGTTACTGATCCGAAGAAGGCGGCGGTTGCCTTGCGCTGGGGCGTTGATGAAATGGAGCGGCGTTATAAAAAACTGGCGGAAAAAGGGGTTAGGGATATTGTTCGCTATAATCAAAAAATAGATGAAGAGCAAAAAACCACAACCGCAAAAGCGGACAAAGACGCAGCAGGTGCTGAGTCGCCCATTGAGTCGAATGGCAAGATGCCCTATATCGTAGTGGTAATAGATGAACTGGCTGATCTTATGATGGTTGCTGCGCGTGATGTGGAAGTGCACATTGCACGGTTGGCACAGATGGCGCGTGCGGCCGGTATTCATCTTATTGTCGCTACGCAGAGGCCGTCGGTGGACATTTTGACCGGCACCATTAAAGTCAATTTCCCCTCGCGTATTTCATTTCAGGTTTCATCAAAGGTGGATTCCCGCACCATTCTTGATACTATCGGCGCAGAGCGGCTGCTGGGCAGAGGAGACATGCTGTTTCTCCCCCCGGGAAGTTCAAAGCTGCAGCGGATACACGGCGCATTTCTCTCTGAAGAGGAAACCGCACGCGTGGTTGAATTTATCAAACAGCAGATGACCCCATCATATGACGAAACCATTTTGTTGTCAGCAAAGGCTGACGAAACCGAAAACTCAGATGAGGAATTTGACGAGCTGTACGATCAGGCCGTTGCTCTGGTGGCTGAAACAGGCCAGGCGTCAATCTCGATGTTGCAACGCAGGCTGCGGGTTGGCTACAATCGTGCAGCCCGCATGATAGAAAAAATGGAAGAACAGGGTGTCGTGGGCCCCAGCGACGGGGTCAAACCGCGCAATGTGCTAATCAACCGGCTTTAAGATAACAGGCGATTGAAAAAGCCCGCCTGCTGCGTTTCCCTTATCCTGCGTGGTTGCGGAGCAGGTTTCTGTATGTCTCACTACGCAGGATTTCGGGTGGGCTTGCATCTGATCATTTTTGACCAGCCTGAGAATCAGGCCTGCAATCTGTTGAAGACCTTTTACACTGAAAGTGTTCGTAAAGCAAAATTTTATGCGAAAGAAAGGCACGCTGATAAAAATCCAATTGGCGTGGTATGCCATAGCAGTTTTTTTATGTGCGGCTGGAATGGCTATTGCCGGCTCTGCGGCTGATGAATGTATTTTGGGCGTGGAACAGCAGTATGCGGGTTTGCAGGATTTTTGTGCCCGCTTTGAGCAGCAGACCACCATTGGTTCGTTACAGCGTATTGAAACGGCGGAAGGCACCGTCTGTTATAAAAAGACTGGTAAGATGTACTGGGAATATAAAAAGCCGGCCGTGCAAAAGATCTATCTACATGGCGATACCCTCTGGTTTTACTTGCCAGAGGAAAAGCAGGCGATGAAAAATGATACGTCAAAACTGCCATCAGATATTACGGCTGATTTATTTGCCGGCACGCTTAAGATCAAGGATAAGTTTAATGTTGCACAGGTACAGGAGCATCGTTCGCAGGTAAAACAGGGTATAGAAATACTGCTTATTCCCAAAACGCCTCATCCAAATTTGAAACGTCTTACCCTCTGGATTGATTGTAAAAGGCGTTATATAATTCGTTCAGCACTTGAAGATGAAATCGGCAACCTCACCGTGCTGCAATTTTCAAAGTTTAAAGTTAACAAAGGAATCAGTGACGGGATGTTTATTTTTAATCCGCCAGCCGGGGTGGACATTTTTGAGCCACCTCCTCTTTCATCCCCGCACCATGCTCCATAACCCCGCCAGCTTATTTTGCTTCCACGGTTTGTACGATGAAATCTGAAGCCCAGGAGTTTGTTGATCTGTTGCGGCCGTTTGAAGAGATCAGAAAGGCCATAGAGCAGACGACTGCTGATATTTTCGTATCGGGCAGCAAGGGTTCTCTCACGGCATTTTCACTCGCCCGGCTGTTTGATGAACTTAACAGAACATTTTTAGTTATTACGGACACCCCTGATGCAGCCCTTAACGTTTTCAATGAATTGCTGTTTTTCCGCGGCGGCACTGAGAATAGCCATGCAGCCTCGTCGCACCCGGTCTTTTTGTTCCCCGCCCTTGAAACCCATCCCTACGAGAATGTCGCAAGCCATCCCGATGTCTGTGGACAGCGTATGTGGGCTCTGTATCAGCTTTGCACAGCGCACCAGCCGCTCATTATCATAACCTGCATCCAGGCGCTCCTGCAGAGACTGATACCCAGTAAATTCTTGTTAAACGCTGCACTCCGGCTCTCTGTGCACGATGACGTGAACCGGGATGAGTTGAGCCGGCAGCTTGTCGAAAGCGGCTATACGCGGGTCAGCATGGTAGAAGACCGGGGGGATCTGAGTATTCGCGGAGACATTATGGACCTCTTCCCGTCCGGCTATTTGTTTCCGGTGCGCATCAGTTTTTTTGGCGACAGCATTGAATCTATCAGGACTTTTAATCAGGCAACGCAGCGGTCACACGGCGAACAAGCAGACTGTGTCATTGTTCCCGTGAAAGAGTCGGTGCTCAACCGCGCGACCATTGAACTGTTCAGACAAAAAGTCGGGAACAGTGCTGCGGAGCCGCTGTTTGCCAGCAGCCGGGGGGAAGCGTTTAAGGAAAGCATACTCAACGGATTCTTCCCCTCAGGCATTGAATATGCGCTTTCCTTTATTTACCCCGAGCTTGAGACTCTATTTGACTATCTGCCCGCACGGGCGTGCTGCGCCTGGATTGAACCTGCTGCCATTACCGAACAGCAGAAAGCATTTCAGGATGCGGTAGAAACCTATTATATTACCGCGCTTGACGAACAGCGTGTTGTTTCGCCGCCTGATGAAATGTTTATTGAACCCGGCCAAATCCAGCACCATGCAGCACATTGCCAGAATGTTTTTTATGAGACCCTCGCGACAGAGCGGTTTCATGAAACGCACATTATAGTGCCCACCGAGGCAAACGACGATATCCGTCGCGAGCTGATTAACTTTGACTCGACACAAGGAGCCCTTGCTCCGCTGGCAGATAAACTGGAAACCTGGCTTAATGACGGCAGACGAATTGTGCTCGTCGGCCATACACAGGCTCAAGCCGAGCGCCTCCGTGAATTATGTGCGGATTATGGATTACAGGGGCGTTTTACCGGAGGCGTTACAGGGGTGAATGATTTTGTCCGCATGCCACCGGGCACCCTGGAATTTAAAATCGGCAGGTTGTCGCGGGGGTTCCGGTTCATGCCGGGACATCTTGTTATTATAACCGAAGACGAGATTTTTGGCGAAAAGAAACGGCATGCCGCTCGCGTGCGATTTAAAGAGGGGATTGAAATTTCGAGCTTTGCGGATCTCAAAGAAGGTCACTATATTGTTCACCGGGATCATGGCATAGGGCGGTATCGAGGACTTGCTGCGCTTGAGGCGGGGGGAATTCGCGGCGATTACCTCGCAGTTGAGTATCTGGGGGGAGACAAGTTATATGTGCCGGTTGACCGTATCAGCCTCGTGCAAAAATACGAAGGAACCGAAGACACCATTCCACGCCTTGACAAACTGGGAGGCGTGTCATGGAAGAATGTCAAGAATAGGGTAAAAGATGCGATTCAGCGCATGGCCAGAGATTTGCTGGAACTCTATTCAGCCCGGAAAGTCTACGAGGGATATGCATTTGCACCGGTTGACCACTACTATCGAGAATTTGCCGCCGCCTTCCCCTATGAAGAGACGCCGGATCAGTTGGCAGCCATAGAAGATGTCATGCAAGATATGTCAGCGCCAAAACCAATGGATCGCCTGGTGTGCGGAGATGTCGGGTATGGCAAAACAGAAGTAGCGCTGCGCGCTTCTTTTAGAGCGGTGATAGAAGGAAAGCAGGTGGCGGTGCTGGTGCCCACCACGGTTCTTGCTCAACAGCACTACCAGACGTTCAGCGAACGGTTTTCTGCCTACCCGGTAAAGGTGGATATATTGAGCCGCTTCAGAAGCCGTGCCGACCAGAAAAAAATCGTTGAGGGACTTGCAACCGGGAACATTGATATTATTGTTGGGACGCATCGCCTTTTGCAACAGGACGTTGTCTTTAAGGATTTGGGACTGGTGGTGATTGACGAGGAGCATCGCTTTGGAGTCAAGGATAAGGAAGTTTTGAAAAAATTGCGGCGCACGGTTGATGTCCTGACCCTTACCGCCACCCCCATACCGCGCACGCTGCAATTCTCATTGCTGGGCATACGCGATTTTTCTGTTATAAACACGCCGCCTGAAGACCGTCTTTCCATACGGACTGTCGTCACCCGTTTTGATGAAGGCATAATCCGCGAAGCAATACTTCAGGAACTGCGGCGCGGAGGTCAGATATTTTTTGTCCATGATCAAGTGCGGTCCATTTCCGCCATGGCTCTCTTTATCCAAAAACTGGTTCCCGAGGTGCGGCTGGCAATTGCTCACGGCCAGATGAAAGCACGGGAACTGGAACAGGCGATGGTGAAATTTATCCGCAAGGAGATTGATTTGCTGGTATGCACCACCATCATTGAATCGGGACTTGATTTTCCGTCTGCAAACACCATCATTATCAACCGGGCGGATAAACTGGGGTTGGCACAGATGTATCAACTGCGGGGGCGGGTCGGCCGTGGCAGGGTGCGGGCGTATGCATATCTGCTTATCCCGGCAGAGTCTGCGATAAATCAGGATGCGGTAAAACGGCTGGAGGCGCTTGCAGAATTTACCGAACTCGGTTCAGGCTACCGGCTTGCCACGCGCGACCTGCAATTGCGCGGGGCTGGAAATATACTCGGCCATGCTCAGTCGGGGCATATCGCCGCGGTGGGCATGGAGATGTATCTGCAAATGCTTGAAGAGACCATCCATGAACTTAAAGGAGAACACGTTCTTCCCCGCCTTGAGCCTGTAGTAAGCCTTCCCATCCAGGCGTATATCCCCCAGGACTACATCCCGGATATCAATCAGCGGCTGGTGATTTATCGGCGCCTGGCAACAGCGCTTACTGATCATGAAATAGCCGATTTAGAACGCGAGCTCGCAGACCGTTACGGCGTGCTGCCGTTGCCGGTCGAACAATTGCTGCATATAGCGCGGCTTAAGGGCGTGCTGCGCCGCTATTTGATTAGTGCGGTGGATTATACCGGCAACCAGCTCGTTTTTTCCTTTCATGAGAAAGCGGAAGGATCGCTTGAAAAAATACTTTCTCTGGTTTCCCAGAATCCGGAGCGGTTTCGCTTTACTCCCGATTTTAAGCTTATTGCCAAGACCCGTGCGGTCGGAGAGCAGGAGATACTTGATGAGATTAAAAACATCTTGAAATAGAAAAGAAGTTTGTGATTAAATAACTATGTCGTAGCGACATGGCATGAGATAGACTGTGGATTGGCTTCAGGCAGAATTGATTGAGAGGACTGGTGCGTTGGCCGAACGGCTCATTCACCGAGATGTCTGGGATTGATGAACCGTTGAAGCTTTGTGCTCAAAAAAGAAAAAAACCAGGGATCAGCATGCAAACACGAGCAGTGCAAGTGCTGGTATTTTTTTTGTGCAGCTTAACCTGCGCAATTGCCGGCACAGAAGAACTTATTGATAGAATTGTTGCGGTGGTGAATAATGAAGTGATCACCCTTTCAGACCTCAACAAGGTTACCGCTCTCATGTTTGCCGGGGTTGATAAAAATCAGAGTTTTACTGAAGAACAGCGGGCCGAAATTCAACAAAAAGCATTAGAACAGCTCATTGAAAAAAAGCTCATAGAACAGAAGGCGCGTGAATTTGATATAAAGGTGAGCGACAAAGAAGTTAACCGGGCTATTGAAGATGTGCTGAAAAGAAACAATATCAACCTTGAGCAATTAGAGGCACTTTTGAAAAAGGATGGCTCGAGCCTCGAGGAGTACCGCAAAATGCTCCGGTCGGAGATTCTTCAGTCAAAAGTAATTGGACGGGAAGTCCGCTCAAAGGTAACTATTACCGACAAGGACATTCAGGAATATTATGAAAAGAATGGTAAACAGCAGGAAAAACCCGGCGAGAAAGTCAGGATTCAGCAGATATTTTTTGCCACCCCTCCTGACATGATGCCCAAACAGGTTGAGAAGCTCTCCAGCCAGTTGGAAGAGATCAGGGCAAAAATATTGGGCGGAGAAGATTTTGGACAGATGGCGGTTAAGTTCTCTCAGGACCCTTCGGCAAAAGAAGGAGGAGATTTGGGATATTTTGGCCGCGGAGAGCTGTTGCCCGTTATTGAAAATGCTGCGTTTAGTTTGCAGCTGGGTGAGGTGAGCCAGGTGCTCAGATCCCCTGCCGGTCTGCATCTTATTAAGGTCATTGATAAAAAAGGCGCTGATGGACAGTCAGGAATTTATTCAACCCGGGAGGAGATAGAGGAAAGTCTCTACCGACGGGAAGTGGATGCGCTGTTTATGAAGTGGATGGAAGAGCTTAAGAAGAAGGCATATATTAAAATTTATATGTGATGGTAATCGCAAACAAACCAATTCAAGGACTGCCTTTTTGCGTGACGTCCCCCCTTATGTTAAAATCAGATCTATCTTCTCATATTTATAAATAATACCCTCACTTTTTAGCAAGAAGACTTATTAAACCGCATAAAACAGTTATAGGTATGCTGTTTAAAAACATGGTTTATGGTTAGGCGTTTTAAAGCAGTGCTGTTTGATCTGGATGGGACATTGCTGGATACGCTTGAGGACATTGCGCGTTCGATGAACGCGGTGCTCATGAGCGCTGGGTTTTCCCCGCACCCGGTGGAAGCGTACCGGAAATTTATTGGAGAAGGTATAACCAATCTGGTGCACCGCGCCTTGCCCGGGAACGTTACGGAGGAACGCTTTGTGCAGAAGCATGTCTCTGCCATGATTGAGGAATACGGCAGGCGCTGGGCAGAGCACACCAGACCGTATCCTGAAATTGCGGAACTGCTGGATGAGCTCACAAAACGAAACATCAAAATGGCGGTGCTGTCAAATAAAATGGATACGTTTACCAAAAAGATGGTGAAAACTTTTCTGGGCGCATGGCGTTTTGAGGAAGTCTTGGGTGCGCGGCATTCTTTACCGCAAAAACCCGATCCGGCAGGAGCATTGCACATCTCCCGAAAATGCACCATAAAACCGGAAGAATTTATTTATCTGGGCGACTCGAACATAGATATGCGCACAGCGCTCCACGCCGGCATGTTTCCGGTGGGAGCCCTGTGGGGTTTTCAGACTGCAGACCAACTGCGTGCGGCCGGAGCACACACGCTGGTCGCAACCCCGCTGGAACTATTAACCCTCTTTGACGCTGCGGCAAACCGCTCGTGAATAAATCAAATAACCACGCATGGATCGTTGCTTCGTATAAATCTCAACCGCGAAAATTTTTAGGCAACCGCAGAATATAACTCATGGCATGGCCGCACAGGGCAAAACCAAAAGAGGTAAACGGCATATGCCATACGATACAGTTCATGTGCGTATGTATATAAGAATGCGCTTTGAAAATAAAATACCATGATAACGGCGCCAGCAGGGAAAACCACGTGGCAATGACCAGAGCCATGCTCTTTGACCATCCTGAGCTATGCTGCAGTTTTTTCTTCTGAGCAAGAATAAACAAGGTTGCAATTATGAAAATAATCACCAGATAGCCAAACCGGATATTGAAGAGATACCGGTCAATAAAAGCATTGTGGGAGCTTACATAAGAAGTTAAATCAAAAAACGTTCCCTTCAGATACTTCCACAGCACCTCGCTTGGGCTGGCTTGCAAGCTTGCCGCATATTCAGGCGGAAACCCAAGAGGATCGGCGTGGGTTCTTTTTTTAAGGACAAAGAGGATATGATGCGCGCCGCTCAGCAGCCCCCCTGCAGCACATGAAATCTGCACGCACAGCAGCGCCATGCTCAGCAGAATTGCACCGCCTGCAGCACATCCAGATAGGAGCGCATGCCGCACGATCCAGAATGTGCCGCGACTATCCGCCGCGCAGTAAAAGACCAGGGGCACCGCCAGCATAATCAGGGTGGTGGTGATATATTCGTAGCCGTTAAAGATAACCTTTAGCAGAATGCCAGTAAAGACCATACTGATGAAGGTAATGGCATAGGGGCGCGTCGCTGCCCGCTGGCGTCGCAAGAAGTACAGTACCATGATCATTGGCAGATAGAATGCCCACAACGTCCAGAACAGGTTGCGGCCAAAAACGGTAAGCCATTGTGATAGGAGCATGGTTGCGAGCACCCAAACCGCAGTAATCCGGTCAAACTCCCGGTAGAACCAATACACTATAAAGGTCAGGGTGCATGCGGCGAGTAAGGAGTTGAGCATATAGAAGAACGTCAGTTTTATTGCGGGAGGCTGGTGAACTATTTTATCCACAACGGAGAGGAACAGTGCCTGGCCACCTACTTGAGATTTGTAGGTGGCAAATTCAGCGACGTTCTCGCCGTGGAGGTAGGCAGTATACTGATATTCAATAAGCGCTTCCCGGCTATTTTTGACGAAGTGGTATTGGGCTGCTGAGTGTTCAGAAAGCCCGCGGCCCAATAAGCCGCCGGCTGAGAAAATGCCATCCTGACGAGATTTAACCATTCTTCCGAGAACAAGGCTCTCTGAATCGCGCTGAAATTTTGCAAACCATGTTTGGTCGGCGACCCTCCAAGCATTTGCGTAAAACCCCAAAAACAGTAACACAACGGCCACCGCGCCACCGACGCGCTGTTTTGCCCAACCACATATGGTGCTGTTATTGATCGGCATGGGATAATTCTCTTGGTTGTATTTAAACATTTATACCTTGACGGCGGGGTGTGCTTCAAGCTTTTACGCACAAAAAAAAGAACTTTCCGCAAAAATATTTTATTGATGGAGATGAAGGAGCTTCTGCGGGTTTTTCTCTGCCACCACGCTGTGCGCATCCGCCGGCTTCACGACCCCAACACGGACGGTTGTGTTGCGGCGATAAAAAACTCCAGGCGCTCATGTGTTGATGTTCCACAGTATTCTTTTTGCGTTATCGTGTACCCATGTGATTCACATGTATTTCCGGGTTAATTTTGGGGACCGTCCTTACATAAAATCTCTTGACCTCTCGCTTGAAATTGAGGTAGGTATTTTCAGCGCAATAATGATTACCTCAGCGGGCATTTGCAATGAATTCTTTTTTAGGATCTAATACCTTTAAGACATTATACGCAGTGACTATTGGTCTTGCCGTGGTTTGTCTGTTTATCATGAGCTGCGCCAGGGAGCAGATAAAAATTGCACCGGAAGAGCGTCCGTCGCACTATATACCAAGGGAACTGCCTCCCGAAGAAGTCCCCCGGTTCTCTGTCTATACCCTCTTCCCGGCAGTTAATCTGCGAACCGGACCAGACGTGACCAGCATGGTAGTAAAGCAGCTTCAGCACAATGAAACCCTGGGAGTGTTCGGCGAAAAGGGCGAGTGGTTATATGTGAAGACCAGGGTTGGCACTGCAGGGTACGTACGCACGGATATGGTATCCGACCTGGTGCTTAAAGTGCATAAACAAGAACGCAGGCTATATGTGCGCAAGAAAGACAAAACCTTAAAAACATATCAAATTGCCTTGAGCGCAGAAAATCCCCTGGGCGATAAAGCACAACGGGGTGATTATGGCACCCCTGAAGGCCGGTTTTATATCTGTCAGATGAATGGCGATCCCGCACAGCTTAAATACGGGCCGCGGTCATTACTTATCAGTTATCCCAGCAGCGATGATGCGCGACGCGGATTTAAAAATGGCCTTATCGATTATGCTACCTACCGGGACATTGTTCTGGCTATTAGAGACGGCAAGGTTCCCAACCAAAAAACTCTGCTGGGAGGCCAAATCCGTATCCACGGCTGCGGCGGGAAATATGATTGGACCAAAGGCTGTATCGCGCTTGAAGACCGTGATATCCTTGAACTGTATGATATGGTTTCCGCCGGGATTAGAGTGGAGATTTATAAGTCAGCAGAGCAGGATCAGGAACTAAATAACCCTGCATATTTAAGCGCCAAGGTTCTTGAGGGCGCACAGCAGCAGTTTCTGCGCGGCAACCTGTATGCCTATCAAGAAGAGGGAAAGACTGTGGGAGATTATCCTTCCAGAATCGCACAACATTGTGCCAGTCTTGAAATGCTGAACGCTATAGCGCGTCACGCAAAGATTGATCTTGAATCCCTGATTCAGGAAGATACCCTGCAGCATCCGTGGCGCTATGCAGCGTGCGGTACTGCCGATGCGCAACGCTCTGCACTCAGTTTTTGCCAGGTTAAGACCTGGTTTTATTATCACACGCAGGTATTGTCCAGCATACTGGGAATGCAATTCGTTAAATATTTGAAGCCCGGCGACATCATTATTATGAGTACGCAGGGGTCTTCCGACTTGCAGGGTGATGTTTTGGGAATAATAGACGCGACCACCGAGCGGAACGGCTTTCCTAAAATAATCACCGTTTGGCAAAAGCCGGGACTCGTTGGTGTCGATCCTAAAAGGCCGCCGGGCATACTCTATTGTTTCCGGTTGACACACCCGTTCGAGTATCAGTAAGAAAGACAACAAAGTGCCGAACACAGAGAGGAAGATCACATGAAAGTAGTTGCCTTTAACGGAAGCCCACGCAAGCATGGAAATACTCAGCAGGCCATTGAGCTTGTTTTTGAAGAGCTAAAGAAGGAAAATATAGCAACTGAACTAATATCAATCGGCGGAAAACCACTGCACGGCTGCACCGCCTGTTACGAATGTTTTTCCCGTAAAGACCGGCAATGCGTGATAACCAATGATAATCTGAACAGCTATCTTGCGCGTATGATCGAAGCAGACGGAATCATCATCGGTTCCCCTGTATATTTTAGCAATATGACTCCCGAAGTTAAAGCGCTCATTGACCGCGTCGGTCTGGTTGCGCGGGCAAATGATAATATGCTCAGAAGAAAAGTGGGTGCCGCAGTCGTGGTGGTGCGCAGGGCCGGGGCCACTTTTACCTTTTCCGCCATCAATTTTTTCTTTTTTATCAGTGAAATGATTGTGCCGGGATCAACCTACTGGAATCTTGCCATCGGCCGCGAGCCGGGCGAGATCCAGGGCGACGAGGAGGGCTTAACCACGTTCAGACGGCTGGGCCAGAATATGGCATGGCTGCTTAAAAAAACCCATGCAACCCTGTGAAACTATATTGACCTTGAAGCAGAATGCTTTTGCTGCCATTACCAGAAGCAGCCGAGCGTTACGCGCAAAAAGGATTGGATAATATTTTAAATTTATGATAAAAAAATTATATTTTATATTTCAAAGAAGGAGGATAAGGAAATATGACCCATTCAGACACGATTCATGTATCGGTAAAATACGCACTGTTACCGGTTCTGGTTATTGCCGCACTCTGCCTCCTGGGTGGTGTGCAGGCAGATGCTCAGCAGGCACAGCAGTCTGCACAAGCACCGGCAGCGCAGAATACTGGTGAGGCTCCCAAGATCAAATTTGACGAGCTCGAACATGACTTTGGCAAAGTAGAGCAAAATACCTCTGTGAAACATTCTTTTAGTTTTAAAAATGTCGGCAAGGGATTACTGGTCATTGAAAATGTAAAAGCATCTTGAGGCTGCACCGCAGCTTTGGCTTCTGCCAAAGAGATTCCCCCGGGCGGGGAAGGAAAAATTGAAGCAACCTTGAGAACCGGCGCACGTGGCGGTAAAACATCTAAAACAATTACGGTCACCACTAATGATCCTGCTCAGAAGACCATACAGTTGAAAATTTCAGCTGAGGTGCAAATAGCGCTCGCCCTTGAGCCATACCTGATAAATTTTGGTCGCTTTAAGAAAGATGAAACACCGGTACGGTATGTATCAGTGATCGGTGATGATAAAGATTCAACGAAAATCCTTTCAGCAGAACCAAAAGATAAAAACATCAAAGTTGAGATTAACCACAAGGGATTTGAAAACAACAAGGATAACCGCATAAAGATCTCGGTGCTACCAAACATGAAGGTAGGGCAGTTCCGGGACGTAATTGCCGTTACTACCGATCACAAGACCAGTAAAAATTTGAATATCAGCGTGTTTGGTGAAGTTGTGGGCGATATCATGGTAAGTCCGCGTTCCTTCTCCTTTGGATATTTTGAACGGGGAAAGGCGCCAGAAAAAATAGTGACGCTTAAAGCTAATCCGCCGGCAACTTTTAAGGTGCTGAAAGCAGAGTCAACGGCGCCGGAAGTGCTGGTTGAAAAAGTGACAGTTAAAGAAGGCAGTGAATATCAGATCAAGGCACGGATCAAGGACGATTTTGATAAAGATTTCCTGCGCGGCAATATCGTGATAACCACGGACAACACTGAACAGCCGACTATTGAGATAATGTATTTTGGCAGGGTGCAGAAGGCTCAGGCGACAACACCAGTGCCGCCGGGCACTTCAATATCAGTGCCAGCCATGACCTCAGTGCCGCCGTCGCCCTAAGAATTGAAACTCCTCCTCATTGCGGTGCGCAGAGGATCGATGGACAGCATGAGCAACACCCCTTTTTCTCTTGCAGGGAATTAAGGGGTGTTTCCTTTCGGGTGCAGATTAATGGCATTTAAAGACTTGCAGGAATATATTGCTGCTCTTTCTTTGCGGCGCGACTTAAAAAAAATTACGGTCCCCGTAGATCCGGTTCTTGAGATTACCGAAATAGCAGACCGGATGGTCAAACGCGGCGGTCCGGCGCTGCTCTTTGAAAACGCTGCGGGTTCGCCTTTTCCGGTTGCAATCAATCTTTTCGGAACGCTGCAGCGCCTCTGTTTTGCTTTGGGGGTGGAAGACCTTGACGAAATAGCAAGACGGGTAGTGGGGCTGATGCCCCAATCCCCTCCCGACACGTTTTTTGAAAAAATGCGGTTTCTGGTTAAATTGAAAGAGATCAGTGGGTTTCAGCCGCGCAAAGTCAGTGCCGGCCCGGTGCAGGAACTCGTTGAACAAACGCCAAATCTGCTGCGCTTGCCGGTTTTAAAATGCTGGCCAAAAGATGCGGGGCGTTTTATAACCTTGCCCCTGGTTGTTACCCGAAACCCGCACACCGGGCAGCAAAATATCGGCATGTATCGTATTCAGATCATCAGCGAAACAAAAGCCATCATGCACTGGCACGTTCATCATGACGGGGCGAAAAACTTCCGCTTGCATCAGGCGCAGGGTCAAGACATGGAGGTGGCTATAGTTCTGGGCGGCGACCCGGCAACCATTTACGCAGCCACAGCGCCGCTGCCGCCCGGATTTGACGAGTTATTATTCGCGGGCTTTTTGCGCGGGGAAGCCGTTGAGGTGGTGCGGGGAACAACCGTTGACCTGCTCCTGCCGGCGCATGGCGAGTTTCTTATTGAAGGTAGTGTTTCTGCAACCGAGACCATGCTGGAAGGGCCATTTGGCGATCATACCGGATTTTATTCAGGCGCTGATACCTACCCGGTAATTACTATAAAAACTATAACGAGAAAAAAATCTCCGATTTACCCGGCGACTATTGTTGGCCGGCCACCCATGGAGGATTGCTATTTCGGCAAGGCGACCGAGCGCATTTTCCTGCCGCTTATCAGACTCCAGCTTCCTGAAGTTTCAGACATCAACCTGCCCTGTGAAGGCGTATTTCACAACTGTGTGATTGTTGCCATCAAGAAGGAATATCCCGGGCATGCGCGCAAGGTGGCTTCAGCGCTGTGGGGGATGGGGCAGATGATGTTTGTCAAGGCAATCATTATTGTTGACGAAGACGTTGATGTTCAGAACCTGTCAGAGGTTGCCTGGAAAGTGTTGAGCAGCGTGGACCCTGAGCGCGATACATTTATGGTAAAAGGGCCGCTTGATGTGTTAGACCACGCAGCGCCGCAATCAATCTATGGTTCAAAAATTGGCATTGATGCCACACGAAAATTGAAGGAAGAAGGCCATCTGCGGCCATGGCCAGAAGAGATAAAAATGGCCCCCGAAATAAAAGCCCTGGTTGATAAGCGCTGGAAAGAATACGGTTTTTAATAACGTGTATGAAAAAGCTCAAGCTCATTCTTCACATGATCAAATTTGAGCATACGATCTTCGCGCTGCCTTTTGCCTATCTGGGCATGGTGCTCGGGGCACGAGGAATGCCGGATTTTTATTCCTTCTTCTGGATAACGGCTGCCATGGTGGGAGCGCGCAGTTATGCCATGGCGGTAAACCGCCTTGCAGACCGTAATATTGACTGCCGCAACCCCCGCACCCAAAACTGGCCTCTGTCGCAAGGATTAATAAGTGTTTATGAAACCAGCGCTTTTGTGCTCTGTTCCATCCTGTTATTTGTGATTGCTGCCTTTATGCTTCCGTCTCTCTGCCGCAAGCTGTGGCCCGTGGCGCTTTTCCCAATGACCATCTATCCGTTCCTCAAGAGGTTTACCTTTTTAAGTCACTTTGTGCTGGGCATTTCTCTCGGTCTTGCGCCACTGGGGGCATGGATTGCGGTTACCAATATGTTTCCGCCGTTTGGTATTTTTGCTCTGGGGTTGGCGGTGGCTCTGTGGACCGCAGGATTTGATATTATTTATAGCTGTCAGGACTATAATTTTGATAAGCAGGAGGGCCTCCACTCGGCGCCAGTGCAGTTCGGCATAGATGCAGCGCTCGGTCTAACCAAAATTCTTCATATACTGACCGTTGTGTTTTTGTTACTGGTGGGGACGAGCTTTTCGCTGGGGTTGGTATTTTATCTGGGTGTTGTTGTCATCGCCATCTTCCTCTGGTATGAAAACCGGATTATTCATCCTGACGATCTCTCCCGGGTTGATGTATCGTTCTTTACACTCAACGGATTCGTCAGCGTGTTTGCTTTCATGTTTACATTTTTGTCAGTGGTTTTAAAGATTTGAACAAAAAAAGTTATGCGTGAGTCGTTAAGGTAGGGCATGAAAAAATTATTTTTTTATCTCATATGCCAAATCATAGTTATTAACTTATTCGTGGCCATATATTTTTTTAATATTCTCTCCGGTGCCACTATTATTTTGTTAATGAGCGGTTATTTAATTGTATCAGGAATATTCTTATTGTTTCTGTGCGCCGTAACAAAAAGAACGTCAGGCCTACACACCGCGAAGGCAATACATTTTTTAATGTATCTTATTGTTCCCTCAAAGATTGCATGTGGCATTGCTTTGTTATTCGTCAGATCAGTGCTGCCATAACACTCCATAGCAACGGATGATATCAACAAGAGGCGATATGAAAGCAACTATGCGCGGAGACAGCAAGCTGGGCTGTTTAATATGGTTGGGTGTTTTTGTTGTTGTGCTCTATGCGGGATATAAATTTGGCTCGGCACAGTGGGCTTTTTTTTCTCTCAGAGAAGAGCTTCACGGATTGGCAAAATCAGCAGCCCGCGAACGGACCCTTGATCAAGGCGTTTATCAGAACGAAATTATTCGGCGTGCCGAGAAGATCGGTATTCATCTGAATCCGGAAAATATAAAAATAACAGAAACCGAAGACGACGTAGCACTTGAAGTTTCCTGGATAGCAGAAATTGCATTTCCCGGCTACTCTTTTTTTAAAACCTACGGGGTCACCGCATCATATAAAAAAGGGTTTTGATAATTAGTTGTTACGCTCCACGACATAGGTGGCAAGATCAAGGAGTGGCGTTTTGTGATCTGCACTATCAAACACCGTCAGGGCATCCTTGGCCTTTTGAACAAAGGTCTTGGCTTTTTCTATTGCTCCCCGGCTTCCGTGATATTTATTTACAATTTCAAAAATTACCGACAAATCTGCCGCATCCAATGCCTGCCCTTTATCCATCAAGTGCAGCACCGTGTTTTTATCGTGTGCGGAACTGCGTCTGAGCGCTTCTATGAGCGGAAGCGTAACGCTTCCCTCAAGCAGATCCTTGCCGATGGTTTTTCCCAAGTCGTTTTCCGTTGAGGCATAATCCAGCACATCATCCATTATTTGAAACGCGATACCCACATTAAGGCCATATTCGGTCAGAGCCTGTTCTTTACTGCTGTTTACCCCTGCCAGAATAGCGCCGATTTGCGAAGCCGCCGCAATGAGACTCGCGGTCTTTTTAGTGATAATTTGAAGATATTCTGTTTCAGTAATAAGCGGGTCATGGGAATGTTCACTTTGCTGCAGCTCCGCTTCCACCATTAACGTTGCAGCACGTGAGAGCACGCGCAGTATTTCCCTATTGCCGGCCTCAATTGCCATGGAAAATGCTTTGGAAAGCAGAAAATCTCCCGCCAATATGGAGGTGTGATTTCCCCAGAGTGCGTTCGCTGATGCATTGCCGCGGCGAATTTGCGCATGATCAATGACGTCGTCATGCAGGAGCGTTGCGGTATGAATATATTCTATGACGCAGGCAAGAGGTATGTGGTTTTCTCCCTGATAATTGCACAGCCGTGCGGCAAGCAGAAGCAGCAGCGGTCGAAATCGTTTGCCGCCGCTGCTCAGCACATGAGAGCTCACGTCCCGCGATAAGGGCGCATGCTCGGCGAGGGATACAAAAAGACTCTGTTCCACCCGCTGCAGATCATCCTTTACCGCAGTTATAATGGCATCAATCCGCGTCATTGCCACCTCGTCATGCTATTGTCCGCGCTAATGTAAGCACATCCACCTGTCTGGCACCGCTTTGTTTTAATATGTTTGCACATTCTTCAACCGTTGATCCGCTCGTATAGACGTCATCAATAAGTAACACCGTTTTGTTCTGCACGCCAGGGCCGCAGTAGCTAAAGGCCCCTTTTACATTATGCACCCGTTCTTTCACGGGAAGCATGGTCTGAGGATTTGTCCAGCGAACCCTCCTTAGCCCCTCCGTTTCTACTGGAATACCCCACTGCCGACCCACGGCGCGGGCAAGAAACAGAGATTGATTAAATCCGCGCTGGCGAAGCCGCTGCATATGCAGCGGCACCGGCATCACCACATCATATGCAGTAGTGTCAAGGAGCCGGCGTCCTTTCTCAGCCAATAGACTGCCTAGCGGTGCTGCCAGAAGCGAACGACTGTCATATTTGAACCTATGGATTGCTTCACGCAACGAGCCATTATATTGACCCACGGCACGTGCCCGGTCAAACAGTGGTGTCCGGCACATACAGCGACTGCAGATATGATCCGCTCCCTCCTGTGAGAGGAAAGGAATTCCGCACACCGGGCATAGAGGCCCGCTGATATATGCAAAACCATGCCGGCACGTTTCACAGAAAGAGTCCGCATGCGGCGTTGACAATAATGTCCTGCATAACAGACAGTGCGGCGGGAAGAAAAAATTTACCGTCGCAAGGAAGCAATTTCTTAATTCCATAGGTGCGAAAAAAGCACAAAACCAGATTTCCGCCGTGCCGCTTAACAAAACTGCAGGAATTCACGTCCCTCCCCGCACGCAGGCATTCGGTCAGTACCCAGCCCTTTGCCGTTCAGCGCTTTTGTGATCGTCTTGTGGAGGATATTGAACGTTTCACGGCTTCGGCTTTCACATTACATTTTTTCTGCGTGCCGTTTTCAACTGGTAGGCGTGGAGATTCCGACCAGAGCCGTTCCAAGTCATAAAATTTCCGCACCGGCTCATGGAAAATATGTATTACCGTATCTCCATAGTCAAGAAGAATCCAGCGGCCTTCCCTGAAACCCTCAATGCCAACCGGTTGAATGCCGGCCTGCTTGCAGCTTACTTCAATATGTGACGCAATTGCCTGAACGTGGCGGTCTGAAGTGCCGCTGCAGATAATGAAGAAACTGGTAAACGACGCCTGTTCCTGAACATCAAGAATTAACAGATCAAGGGCCTTTTTATCCAGGGCCAACTGAGCACACCACAATGTTTTTTCTTTAGAATTCAAGAAAATAAATTCTCCCCGTCTTGGTTATTGTCCGCCTGCCTCCCGGTTTCAGCACCGATAGAGGCGCTGGTCAATAATATAGTTTTCTACTGCCGACGGCACCAGATATCGGATAGATTTTCCGTTGCGAACATAAGAACGGATGACCGTTGAAGAAATGTCAAGCTGTGTAACGCGGTATAGGTAAATACGACAACCAGAAACATGAACAAAACATTCTTCATTTTTGTTACGGGTAAATTCATTGTGTATATCCTGTGGCAGAAGGTGTTCGTTCTCAATGTTCAGCATGCCGGGACGATCCATTACAATAAAATTGCAGGCAGAAAAAAATAATGGATAATCTTTCCAGGTATATATCTCGCGGAATGCATCTCTGCCAAGGATGAAGAAGATGTGTTGCTCACCGCCGGTCAGTCCGTGAAAATGGCGTATGGTATCAATGGAATAGGACTTGCCGGGCCTTGTTAATTCAATGTCTGATACAGAAAAAAATCGGTTCCCACGGATTGCGCGCTTGACCATGTTAAAGCGATGCATGGCGGAAACAACATCCGATTTTTTATGGGGCGGAATATGGACCGGGATGAAGATAATCTGCGCGAGGTCAAACGCTTCCCGAATCTCTTCCGCCGGCCTCAAATGTCCCCAATGAACGGGATTAAAAGTGCCCCCGAACAGGCCAATTTTTTTTCTTGTGTCGCTTTCTCTGTGCAAAGCAGCATCCGGAAAAAGTGGTTAAAACGCAGCCCGGCGAACTAATTTAGGAGAAACCAGAAATACCGTGTCAGCTTTTGCGTTGTGTGCTTCCATTACGCCCGTATCTGTCCCTCCCCATACACGATAAACTTCGTCGTCGTAAGTTCATTAAGTCCCATTGGGCCAAACGCATGGATTTTTGATGTGCTGATGCCGATTTCAGCACCGAGCCCCAACTGATTGCCGTCATTAAAACGGGTTGAAGCGTTAACCAGAACCACCGAAGAATTCACTTCTTTAAGAAACTTTTGCGCACTGGCGTAGTTATTTGTAACAATAGCATCGGTATGCATAGATCCATAGCGGTTAATATGCTCGATGGCGTGATCAATGCTATCCACAATACGAACCGAGAGGATCAGGTCAAGATATTCGGTTGACCAGTCTTCTTCCGTTGCCGCTGATATGCCGTTACTGATCCGGCAGGTGCGTTCGCAGCCCCGCACGCTGACGCCGGCACGGTGTAACGCGCCTATCAAAGAGTGCAAATATTTTTCTGCAAAAGACTGGTGCACCAGCAGAGTTTCCATGGCATTGCAGACACCGGGGCGCTGCACCTTGGCGTTAAGCACGATGTTTTCAGCCATGGAAGGATCCGCTTCTGCATCAACATAGACGTGGCAGACGCCCTTGTAATGCGCGATAACCGGAATTTTAGAGTGTTCATAGACCGTTTTTATCAAGGATTCGCCGCCGCGCGGAATTATGACATCAATGTAATCACTGAGCTGCAGCAATTGAATCACCGCCTCGCGTTCAGCAGTCGGGATTATTTGTATGGCGGCAGGATGTATCTGTTCGTTCTGCAGCGCCTCTTGCATAAGCCGCACCAGGGCGCGATTTGAGTGCAGTGCTTCAGATCCGCCGCGCAGAATTACCGCATTGCCGGCCTTGAAACACAACGCAGAAGCATCTGCTGTCACATTGGGCCGCGACTCATAGATCATACCGACGACGCCGATGGGGATGCGCATCCGTCCCACCAAAAGCCCATTGGGGCGTTTCCACATGCCCGTGACCTCGCCCACGGGGTCGGGAAGCTGCGCCACTTCTTCAAGTCCGGCAATCATTTCATCAAGCACCCGGTTACTGAGGGTGAGCCGGTCAATAAAAGCACGGGGGTAATCCTGGGCACGCGCATTTGACAAGTCTTTTTCGTTTTCTGCCTGAAGAAATGCGCGTTGTTCGGCAATTTTCGCACTGATGGTCCGCAGCACCCGATTTTTTCGATCGGTGGGAAGCACTGCCAGAGAACGGGAAGATTCTTTTGCGCTGCGGGCAATAGAGAGAAGCTCCTGAGCTATATCCATAGATTACATGTTCCCTAAAATCGCGCGTCAGATCCTATTCAATACTACCAGATCATCGCGGTTAATAACTTCCTGCGAAGGGCAATGGCCGAGAACCCGCGCAATCTGCGCAGTCTTGCAGCCCATTATTTTTATAATTTCAGCAGAACTGTATCGCGACAGTCCGCGGGCAAACTCGATGCCGCCTTGATCACGACATGCAACTGCTTCGCCAGCAGCAAATTCTCCTGCCACTCGTAAAATTCCTGAAGGGAGCAGGCTTTTGCCTTTGTTCACGATAGCGGTTTTGGCCCCGTCATCAACGATAATTTCGCCTAATGGTTTAAGGGTAAAGGCTATCCAGTGTTTGCGACTGGTAAGTTTATTTTTTTCGGATAGAAAGAGCGTGCCGATATTTTTGCCTTGCAATATCTTTTCCAGATTGCCGGCAGTTTTCCCGTTGGCAATGATGGTGGGCACCCCAAAACTCGCCGCCGTTTTTGCCGCAGCAATCTTGGTCACCATGCCGCCTCGGCTTATGGTACTTCTGGTGTCCTGTGCTGACTTTTCAATACTCGCCGTAATTTTTTCTACCAGGGGTATAAGCTGCGCATCAGGAAATGTTTTGGGGTCTCGATCATAGAGCCCTGCTATATCGGTGAGAATCACCAGCAGATCAGCCTGCACCAGATTCGTGACCAGTGCGGATAAATGATCATTATCGCCAAAACGGATTTCATCGACCACTGTAGAGTCGTTTTCATTTATAATTGGAATAATGTCATAGGCAAGCAGGCTGTCAAGTGCGTGGCGGGCATTCAAAAATCGTTTTCTATGTTTGAGGTCATCATGGGTCAGTAAGACCTGTGCAACGCTGCATCCGAACTTATTGAAAAACCGCTGATAAAACGCCATCAAGTTAATCTGGCCGATTGCTGCTGCTGCTTGTTCAAGAGCAATCAGTTTGGGTCGCTCTTTAAAGCCAAGCGTTCCCATACCGGCCGCTATTGCGCCTGAAGACACAATAATAAATTCTTTATTGCGTTTTTTTGCTTTTGCAACGGTCTGAGCAATGTCCGCAAAAACTGTTCGATCCAACTTCCATCCGGAGGTGGTTATTACATTGCTCCCAATCTTGATAACAATGCGCGTTGCTTTTTCAAGGACTTTTGTGCGTATATTCTCAGTAGCCAAGAAACGTTCCAACCGCAGCAAAAATCTCGTTACGCCGCCCGTTCGACCGGTATTATGCTTACCCGCTTTCTGCCGGTGCCGCTCTTTTCAAATTTGACGATGCCGTCTACCTTTGCAAAGAGCGTGAAATCTCTGCCCATGCCCACATTGGGGCCGGGATGAATCTTAGTGCCCACCTGACGAACCAATATGTTTCCTGCCTTTACCTGCTCTCCGCCAAATCGTTTGGTTCCCAGCCGTTGACCGGCGCTGTCGCGCCCATTTCGTGAGCTTCCTCCTGCTTTTTTATGAGCCATACCTAAAACCTCCTGTCAAAAAAATCCTAAATCCACAATTAGAAATTCTAAGCAATAGCTAATGATCAAAATCCTAAAAAAATATTTAGAATTGAGATATTAGATTATTACCTGATTAAATCTGAAAAATTTTCTCTCATATTTTGTATCGTTTGGCTTGTGGTGAAAGCAGTTACGGGCGGTGCGAGCGATGGCTGTGGCGAACACGACCCCCGTTCCAGCGCGCACTGAGCCCGAACAAATGAATCAGAAGTCAAATAAATTTTCATATATCTTTGGCCATCATTTAGTGCTGTTCTTCGTATCCTTTTAGATATTTAAAAAAGTCGCCTTTGGTGCTTAACACTACTGCGCTGTCTTGCGTTAACGTCTGCCGGTAGGTATCAAGGGTTTTTACAAATGAAAAGAATTCCGGGTCCTTGTTGTAAGCGTCAGCATAAATGCGCGCCGCCTCTGCATCGGCCTTGCCTTTTATTTCCTGGGCTCTGCGGTATGCATCCGACTTAATCCGTTTGAGTTCCTTTTCCCGTTCCCCTTCTATTTTTTTACTTTCCCCTTTTCCTTCAGAACGAAACTTCTCGGAAATTTGCTTGCGTTCCGCTATCATCCGCTCATAAACTTTCTGCCGCACTTCATCAACATAATTAATGCGTTTAATTCTCATATCAATCAGTTCAATGCCAAATTTTTCCAGCTTGGGAGCTGCCTGCTCCAGGATGCCGCGATCTATTTTCGAGCGCCCCAACTTGATGGAAACCTGTTCTTGGACGCTATCTGTAAGGCCGGCGGAAATAATGATATCTTTTTCCATCAGGCGGTTTGAGTTTCTCACCGCTTCAACCAGATGATGTGAGGATATGAAGTTAAACGTTGCCGAATCCAGTATATCATCCAGCTTTTTTTGCGCCGCTATTTCATTATACACCGTCTCATAAAATTTGAGCGGATCTGTTATGCGCCACCGGGCAAAGGTTTCCACGTAAATAAACGTTTTATCCTGTGTGGGAATTTGCCCCGGATCGCCATTCCATTCGAGCAGGGTTTTTGGGAAAAAATGTGCTTTCTGGATTAAGGGCAGCTTCATGTGCAGCCCCGCTTCGGTAACGGGAGAACCAATGGGCCTGCCGAACTGGGTAATGACGACTTGTTCGGTTTCATCAACACTATAAAACAGACCGCCAAACGTTATGAGAAAAAGCACTATGACCGCTAGTATGAGCGCGGCATTTTTCATTGTTTCTTATCCTCGCGGAGTTTTTCGCTCAGATTCAAATGCGGCAGAATCCCGCCCTGTTCCGGATCAATGACATATGTCTTGCCCAGTTTTGGCAGCACATCCTGCATGGCTTCAAGGTACAGGCGTCTTCTGGTTACCTCTCGGGCGTTGACATATTCTGTCCAGAGCGACAAGAAACGAGACGCATCGCCTTTTGCCTGATTGACCCGCTCCAGCGCATACCCTTCTGCTTCACGCAGAATCCGCTGCGCTTCGCCGGTTGCTTCCGGTATAACCTTGTTATAGGCTTCTCGGGCCTCATAAATCATCCGCTCTTTTTCCTGCAGCGACTGATTGACCTCGTTGAATGACGGCTGCACCGGATCGGGCACGGTCGTTCGCTTGAGTTCCACATTAACAATGGTTATACCGGTGTCAGCATCGTTGACGGATTTCTGCAATGCAGCTTTGACCGCCGTTGCGATTTCTAACCGTTCGGTAATGACCTCGTTTATGCTGCGATCGCCGACAATCAGGCGCATGACCGCTTCCGATATATCGCGCAGCGTCTTCCGGACGTCCCGCACTTTAAATAAAAATTTATACGGATCGCTAATCCGATACTGAACGATCCAGGGAACCACCGCACAGTTCAGGTCTCCGGTGAGCATTAACGATTCATCCAGATACTGCCTGCTTGGGGCATATTCAGTATCAATTCCCGCGTGGATAGTGCGAATACCAAATTCCTCAGTATACACATACTGCACCCGCACTTTGGTGAGGGTTTCAATGCCTGCCGGCAGTTTAAAGTTTAGGCCCGGTTCGGTTACGCGCACAAATTTGCCAAAGCGCTGCACCACCCCAACCACGCCGGGCTGAATAGTATAAAAACAGGAAAAACTCCACAGCACCAGGACGACCACCATGACCAGATAAAAAAGAGGTATGCGACGTCCCGGAAACTTTCTGAATTTTTTTAGAATATCATCAGCTGAGAACGAACTATTGCCAAACGGATTATCCCTGCCGGCGCCGGTTTGCCAGGGCATGAAACGCATTCTCCACAGATGGTTAATTAAATAACCACAGGGAACAGTCCTTGAGAGCGTTGCTCACTGTGGTTGTAGTAGTGTTTGCAGTATGTCGGATGCCGATCCTCTAACCAAGGACAAGCGTTTTCTGCAAGCTTTATTAATAGGTTATTATTAAGTGAGATAGCGACAAATGTCAAGCGTCTTTATCTCCGGGAGAATAATAGATATAGTCTTTACTTTTTAGCACAATGATAATAAAGTGACATTTATTTGAACAAAAAGAGCGGCAACAGAACTGGCAGTTCCGTAATTTCAATCCCATACCGATGAATATCATCTGGCTTGCACTGATTACAGTCAGCATCGTCGCTGCTGCCTGTACCGGAAGATTTGAAGCGCTTACCCAGGCCTTATTTGAAGGGGCACAGGCGGCTGTGGAAATAGCCCTGTTTCTGCTGGGGATTGTTTCGCTGTGGCTTGGCATAACTAAAATTATTGAGGACTCAGGTCTCATTCACGGGATTTCTCGTCTTTTCAGGCCGTTGATTACCCGTCTGTTTAAAACCGTCCCTGCAGAACACCCGGCGATTACTTCAATCACGCTGAATCTGTTAGCTAATTTTTTCGGGCTGGGGAATGCCGCAACACCGCTGGGCATAAAGGCCATGCAGGATCTGCAAACCCTTAACAACCGTAAAGACAGCATTAGCTTCGAAATGATGCTTTTTATCGTGCTTAATACCGCAAGCATTCAATTCTTGCCCTTTAGCGTGGTGGGCATCCTTGCCGATTTTGGCTCCACAAATCCTTCAGGTATTGTCTTGCCCACACTCTGCGCAACGGTTATTTCCGCCGGGGTTGCGCTGGCAATTCTTTATTTATTTAGAAGAACTATGAAATGAAAGCGGTTTCATTTATTTCTCAACTCATAATCCCTGCTTTTATACTTTT
This sequence comes from uncultured Thermodesulfobacteriota bacterium, assembly GCA_964594075.1. Taxonomy (GTDB): domain Bacteria; phylum Desulfobacterota; class WTBG01; order CAIYCZ01; family CAIYCZ01; genus CAZQKW01. Next base: position 27,358 of record CAZQKW010000029.1, read on the forward strand.
TACCGTGCTTTACGGCGCCCTTAAAAAGGTGCGGGTGTATGATTCATTTGTATCAGGGGCAAAAGAGGGTATCCAGGTCATCGTCAATATTTTTCCCTATCTGCTTGCCATCTTGGTCGCGGTCAAGGTTTTTCAGGCATCAGGCGCTTTTGATCTCATGAAACAAGCGTTGTCAGGGCCGCTGAATGTTTTGGGTATTCCGCCAGAAGTGTTATCCGTCGCGGTGATTAAACCGCTTTCAGGAAGCGCCTCAACCGCGGTTTTTACCGATATTGTAAAAACCACCGGCGCTGATTCGCTTGCCAGCAGAATTTCTGCCGTAATCATTGGCAGCGCCGAAACAACATTTTATATTTTAGCCATTTATCTTGGCTCCGTTGGCATTCGGAAAACAAAATATCTGGTTCCCGTGTGCGTGATTGGCGATGTGCTGGGAGTCATGGTGGCGATTGTGATGGTGCGGCTCATGTTTTGAGGAACTTTCCAAATGGGTAGGTTATAAGGGTCTAATTACCAACACAAAATGAAATACCGATGCCTCCTATCAGCCAATGGCTGACAGGAGGTTTTTGTTTTAAATTGCTTAATTTAAGTAATACAAATACCGAAAAAAGAAACTAAAATAATAAATAAAAGGAGTGTTCATTATGCATATCATTGAAAATACCATAACAAAAACAAACAGTTACCAGGATGAATCAGTCAGTGCTGACAATGGAGGGATGAGGAGCACTATTACTCTTTCAGTGCTTATTGCCTTGCAATTCGTGTGGTTTTTTATTCTGGGAGGTGTTTTTTACGGTTATATTGATTCAGTCAAAACATTAAACGCGCTAAAGGTTGACCTCGCACAAACAGAGAACCAGTTGGCTTCATTAGCAGCGCATATTGGTAAAGTGGAGACCTCGATATCTCATGAAATAACGAGACAAAAAGGTTCAACCAATAGCGTTGCAACTATCCCGGAATTTTCCCTTTTAAAAGAAACGCCACAGTCAAGTATATTGAACCAGGAATCCATCCCGCAGAACTCTGCATCAGAAGAGCCCTTTACCGGACCAAATGCTCCCTCATTACGGAAAATGGCGCGGCATTCACAGCAATACCATGAGGTTAACCGCGGCGAAACGCTTTTCCAGATCTCCAAGCGCTATAACATATCTGTGGGAGAAATTTATCGGCTCAATAATTTAAGAGAAAATCAACCAATCCTGCCGGGACAAAAGCTCATTGTTTCCCCCCATAAAGACTCAATTGCCGCTCAATAGGATGTAAAGATAAAACATAGACATAGCATTTTGACCATTGCAGCTCTTGTTTTATTTTACCCCGTGCAAACCTTTCGCAAAACACCGGTGCTAAAAATCACTTGACGGGCAAATCTATTCTATAATACATATGCGATTAGCTACTGTGAGCACCAACGATATTTGTGAATAAGAAACTTATTAACAGATTCGTTATAAAAGGAGAACCGACCATGAACGCAACCACCAAGATAGTGGCATCCAAATCAATGGACGAAATTGGTGTGAGAAAAAATCTGCTGGAAGACCTTGCACTTAAGATTGTCTATCAAATAGGCGAAATATCGCTCCATGAATTATCCCGCCACATGGGGCTGCATTTGCTCCTGGTCGAAGAGTTGTTTCAGCGCTTGCGCAAGGATCAGCTCTGCCAGGTTACCGGCATAGAAAAGGGCGTGCACCGCATAACAACCACCTCGGCAGGAAAGACGCGGGCATTGGAACTGCTGGCCAATAACCAGTATTCAGGTCCTGCACCGGTGTCGCTTGAAGACTATGTCAAGCGTATCAATGCCCAGACCGTGCGCAATATACAGATTACGCCGCAGGATTTGCCGCGCGCCTTTGCGGATTTGGTGCTTAATACCAGCATGCTTAACCAAATAGGCACTGCGGTGCTCTCCGGTCGGGCGGTTTTTCTATATGGTGCGACAGGGACCGGAAAGACTACCATCGCGGTGACGCTTACGCGGATTTTTGAACAGGATCGGATCTGGATCCCCTATGCAGTGGAAGTTGATGGCCAGATTATTACGGTATATGATTCGGTGCTGCATCAAAAGGTAAAACAACCCGCCTCTACTGATCAAGACGGCCGCTGGGTGCTCTGTCGTCGGCCTTGTGTAATGGTCGGCGGAGAATTAACCATTGAAATGCTCGATTTGCAATTTAACACCAGCACCAAATTTTATACCGCTCCCGTGCAGATGAAAGCCAATAACGGCCTGTTTATTGTGGATGACTTTGGACGCCAGCGCGTCAGCCCAGAAGAAATGCTGAACCGCTGGGTTGTTCCCTTGGATCGGCGCATTGACTTTCTGACGCTCGCCGGCGGCAAGAAAATTGAAATCCCCTTTGACATTTTTGTTGTCTTTGCCACGAATCTTGACCCCTCCACGATGATGGATGAAGCATTTCTCCGCCGCATTCAGACCAAAATCAAAGTTGAGTTTGTGTCACCTGAACAATTTCGCGAGATTTTCCGGCGGGTCTGTGTGGAGTATGACCTTGCCTACAATGCCGCCGTCGTAGACACGCTCATTCAGATGATCACCCAGGATTACAAGGAACCGCTGCGTGCCTGCTATCCCCGGGATGTTGTGCAACAGATCATTTGGGCGGCAAAATATTTGCAGAAGCCGCCGGTTCTGGACTATGATACGGTAACCCAGGCCTGCCGAAATTATTTTCTGGCCCCCTAATTTATATAATCACCTCAAGACTATTTGGATTGACAATGTGGCAGACCGGAACCGATCCATCCGGTTAATTTACCCACGCACCTTATTTTTTATTTCTTTTGTATAAAAAAACCAGCACCAGCACTATTCCAATAATTAAAAGCCATTCCATTGCCTCAAATCTCTTTCTGATCTGCGGTGTCAAAAGTTTTTCCGGGAGATCTGTTTTTGCTCAATCGCTGCTTTGATTTTGCCGCCAAGCTGGCGCGCTTCTTCAACGTATTCAGGAAAATCCGCTGCCGACTGATTACCCACCGCGGCTATCACGTCCCCGATAAGAGTAAGCCCTGAATATTCGCAAAAGCATTTGAACGTCTCCAGTGCTTTTTCCGCGCCAAATGCTGCCTGGCAGATTATAACCCCGCCCACTTTTTCATAAAAGGGACGCCAGCCATGCCATTCCATGCCGGTATATTCGCCGATGCCCAGATAACTTGCCGCGATACTCCGGTCTATCATATTTTTCGTCAGCCCTGAGACGTCATAGTAGTAATTTGGCGAGCCAAGAACAAGCGCCTGCGCTTCAAGCATTTTATCCAGCAACCAGCTCATGTCATCGTCCTTGATGCAGCGGCCCTTGTTTTTCATGCAGCTTAAACAGCCGGTACAGAATCCGATAGTCAGATCGGATAAAAACACCAGCTCGCTTTCCATATCCGTCGCGGTCAGCGCCGCGCGCAGCAGCGTTGCGGTATTGCCGCTCTTTCGCGCACTGCCGCAAATACCTAAGACTGGTGCCATAGAGTCTCCTTCCTTGTGTGTCCCCATATATGCCGACACATCACCATGAATTCTTTCTTGCTGGGAGCGTGCCGTTATGTTCGGTCTGCGCTATGGGTATAGGTTTTTATAACGGTATATTCGGTGTTTCTTTGCGCCGGTATCTTGTCGGCAGTTCTAATCAGGGCGACCATTTTAGGTTCGGTCAAGTGATAAGCAGCTCCTGCCGCTTTTACCACGTTCTCTTCAAGCATGATGCTTCCCAGATCATTTGCACCAAAATACAGCGTAAGCTGTCCGATATCCGGGCCCTGGGTAACCCATGATCCCTGGATATTGACAATATTATCAAGATAGATGCGCGCCAGCGCCAGCGTGCGCAGATATTCAAGCGAAGAAATCTCAGAACCGCCGAGTTCGGTATTGCTGGCCTTATAGGACCAGGGAATAAAGGCTCTGAAACCGCCGGTCTGGTCCTGGAGGCTGCGCACCTTGCATAAATGTTCAATCCGTTCTTCAGGCGTTTCAATGCTGCCGATCATCATGGTCGCAGTCGTTTTCAACCCCGCCTGGTGTGCGGTCTCCATCACCTCCAGCCACTGGGCGGAGCTGATTTTACGCGGAGAGATAATCTTTCTCACCCGGTCCGAGAGAATTTCGGCACCGCCGCCGGGCAGTGAATCAAGGCCTGCCGCATAAAGTCTCTGTATAACAGTGGCAACGGAACAACCCGATCGGGTTGCCAGGTGGAAGATTTCCGGCGGTGAAAATGAATGGATAAAAACGCTGAAACGAGCTTTAATTTCCTTTAACAGGTCACAAAAATATTCCATATCCAGGGCCGGATGCAAACCACCCTGGAGCATGATCTGAGTTGCGCCGAGGGAAACTGCTTCGCCGACTTTTTTCAAAATCGCATCGTGGCTAAGAACGTAAGCTTCAGGGTTTGTTGCATCACGGTAGAATGCGCAGAAGCGGCAACGGCTGATGCACACATTCGTATAATTAATATTACGGTCTATAATAAAGGTTACCATATCGTGCGGATGAAAGACCGCCGCGCGTTTGCGCGCGAGATGCCCCAGCAACAGCAGATCTGCTTCGCGGTACAGAATAAGCGCGTCGTCATCGGCTATCCGTTCCCCGCGCTCTACTTTTTTTGAGACGGCACTAACCTGATTCATATTACATCCACAAATGCCAGGTCGGGAACTGCTTTAAGGGCGCCCAGTTTTTTTGCCCGTTGCAAAAATTCCCGAAGGCCTCGCTGATACGCAATGCCAAATTCAAATTTAAGATGTTTAAAATAGTTTTTCAAGAAGCGCTTTGAAAAAGGACTCCACTGGGCCACTTCTCGCGCAATAGCATCAAGCTGGCGCTGACTTATCTCCAGGGAATTCATGAATGCAGTATATACCGCCTGTATCTGCTCATGGTTTGAGTGTGCATATGCTTTCCTGACCGCCCAAACAGCATACACCATGCATTCACCGGTCAAACGCTTCCACTCCAGACCCAGATCATAAACCAACAAGCTTTTGGGGTGGATTAAGACCCGTAGCGCGTCATCACCGATGAGCAAGGCAGCCTCTGCTTCCAGAAACATTTGGGCGATATCCGGCGGGCTTTCAAAAAAACGTGGACTTACCCCATAGCGCTCTTTTAGGATGATTTTTGCGAGCACCTGGGAGGTGGCAGACGTATTTGCTAAAGCCACCGGTTTGCCGTCCAGCTCTCTGACAGGCACTTTGCTCACCAATAGAATGCTCAGCACTTCACCGTCAGAACTCACGGTCAATCGGGGCAGCAGCAACAGTTTGTCTGCATGACGAGCATACTCTATCGCCGGTATCGGACTAACGTCAAGCTCGTCGCGCAGCAGGCGTGCCGACAGCTCGGTCGGGGTGTTCTTGTAAAGCACCATTTCGGAAAGCACGCCGTTTTTGAGCAGGCCATAATACAGCGGCAGACAATTGAGAAACTGAATATGTCCAACACGGGGAAGCATCAAGGGGACCTCAATAGTGAGCTGTCAGTCATCAGCCCAGGTTGTGTGCCGAAGACCGACTGCCGAATGCGGTATCGGCATACATTTTTATTATGTTATATAGGGTGTCCCGTTCTACCGGCGTTTTCCTGGCCTCTTGTATGATTTGCACGAGTTTCTGTTTAGAAATTGCCGTGTCTGTTTCCGCCCCTGCCGCATGGGTAATTTTTTCCTCAATTACGGTTCCATCCAGATCATCAACGCCAAACAGCAGGGACAGTTGTGCCAACGGAATACCGACCATAATCCAAAATGCCTTGATGTGGGCAATATTGTCAAGCATGAGGCGGGCAAGCGCATACATCTTTAAAATTTCATACCCGCGGGGTTTTTGCAAAAAACTGAGTTGGGTGTTGCGGGGATGAAAGGGCAACGGGATAAATGACTGAAAACCGCCTGTTTCGTCCTGTAGATTTCTAATGCACACCAGATGATGCATAATGTCCTCCGGTCTTTCCCCCAGGCCAAACAGCATGGTGGCATTTGATTTGAGGCCCAGCGTGTGGGCAGTGCGCATCACGTCCAGCCATTCCTGCGCCGAAGCCTTTTTCGGACACAGTTTCTGCCGAAGCCGTTCGCTGAACAGCTCTGCGCCGCCGCCGGGAAGCGAACCCAAACCGGCTTCCTTTAGGTGCAGCAGGACATCCGCCACGCTCAATCCTGAAATATCGGCAAAATATTTTATCTCCACGGCGGTGAAGGCCTGAATATGAATATGGGGATATTCTGTCTTAAGCGAACGGACGACCTCCACATAGTAGCTGAATGGCAAATCAGGGTGCAGGCCGCTCACGATATGGAATTCCGTGATACCCAGGGGAAGCGCAGACCGGGCTTTTTCCATAACCTCGTCCACCGTCATGGTGTATGCCCGCGGGTCACCCGGATCGCAGCTAAAGGCGCAAAACGCGCAACGCGAGACGCACAGGTTGGTCAGATTGATATGACAGTTGACATTAAAAAATACCTGATTGCCGGTTTTCTGCTGTTTTATCCGATGCGCACCATCTCCCAAAGACAGCAGGTCTGAAGACGTAAGCAGGGCACGACCGTCCTCCGGAGAAAGGCGCCTGCCGGATGCGGCTTTCTCAACAATGTCGGCGCAATTGACTGTCATGGCGGTAACCTATAATCATGCTGGTGTTTTATTCGGTTATATCTATAGAGAAATCTGCGGCCAGATAACCCCAGCCCGTTTCGCTGAGATTATTCGCGTGCATATTCGCAACGGTTATGCCGGTAGGAGCACCGGAATAGCTGGTGCTGTTGGGAACGGAGTAGGGAGAAAATTGTTGGCCCGCAAATGGCAGGTAAAAATCTTCGGCGTCAGCCTCTCCGTCTCCGGTCTCAATCTCTTCCAGGCCGTCCGCCTCCATAAGGCGGATCAGCTTGTGTTCCGTATAACTGTTATTAAACCTGAAATTAGTTCCATTTTCATTGCAGCGGGCATCAATGTGCCAGATAAACAGGCCGCTTGCGGGCAGCCGGTAGTCATTTCCGGTGCCTGCAGCGCGGTATTGCACCAGAAAAAATTCATTCAAGGGATCAAAGGGCTTCTGGGCAGGCATAAGGGCGACAGCAGCCGGATATTCAGCAGACGGCTGCAGGGTAATGGTGTTTGAGCCAGCAATCATAACCTGCGGCACAAGCCAGCCGAGCATCCATTTGCTGAAGGCATTATGATCAAATTGACCCGCATCCATCATATCAAGCCCGCCGACACCGCCGTCCGGTCCCTGCTGTGGATCATAGTCGTAATAATCCGGCAGCCCCAGCGCGTGGCCGGTCTCATGAATGATGGTTGCCGGCGTAAATGCTGATTCCTCTTCCCGCACATTTCTTTCCGGCTGCCAGGAGAACACGCCGAGCCGCTTGCCGTCAATGGTAAAGGAATCCCTGCCAAAGAAAAACTTTTCCGCATCGCACCAGCCCCACCACGGCGACCCCCAGCCGGTTGTCGGGCCGGTCCAGATGACGCAGAAATAATCAATAACGCCATCGCCGTCGTTATCAAAACGGGCAAAGTCAACAGCGCCGTCAAACGAGCGTAACGCTTCCTTGATTAACCCTTTAATTCCCCGGACACTGCGCAGCGTGTGGAATGGACCACTGTAGATAAACCGCGGAAACTTTGCCCGGTACCAGCCTAACACGGCGCCGTTGATATCAAGCATCTGATAGGACGACCGGTAATAGAAGTTTCTCAGGCTTTCATACGGATAGTCGCTCGGTTCGCCGTTGCCGAATAATTTGCGGTCAAACACCACCGGGTCAGTCCTGCCGGGAAATCCCGGGAATTCTATTAGCAGAACAAAAATAGATTGCGCACCCTGTGGTGCTAACCCCGGCTGGTAGGGAAACGCAGCCTGCGCACGTGACGCGCCGGGCGCGATGTTGTGCAGCCGGCTCAATGTATTGCCGACAAGGGCCGGATGAAAGCGGTGGTTTTTCAAACGGTGAACAAATGCCATGCGGTTGCCCAGGGTGCCGTCGGCGCGATAGCGTTCAATTTCACCGGGAGCGAGCGGCTCAAGGCACACGCCGCTGGAAAGAAAGCACACAATCAGCGCGCAGCCTGCTGCCAGAATATGCGCAGCACCAACAAAATAATGATTCAGCAGAGATTTAGCTTGCAAAAGGGTTTTTCCTCATGCTTCAATGAAGTCCGACGTCCTGCGTTATTAAATTATTCTATTATGCACCATTAATGACAGAACTGCCATGAAAAAATATTACTTTGTCGGCATCGGCGGAAGCGGTATGAATCCCCTGGCGCAGATTATGCGGCAGCGCGGCAACTGGGTCGGCGGGTCAGATCGCAATTACGACCGCGGCACTACTCCTGCTTTGTTTGAAAAACTGCACCAGCAGGGAATTCATCTGTTTCCTCAGGATGGCTCCGGCATAACGCCAGACATTGATGCGATAGTGGTTTCAACAGCCATTGAACCACACAATGTCGAGTTGCAGCAGGCGCGCACGTTCGCCATCCCGGTCATTCATCGTTCGGATCTGCTTGCTGATATGTTCGACCACGCCTTCGGCATCGCTATTGGCGGCACCAGCGGTAAGACCACCGTGACCGGCATGGTTGCAGCAATTCTTGATTGCGCCGGCAAAGACCCCACGGTAATCAATGGCGGCATCATGAAGCAGTATGCGACAGAATCCCGGATCGGTAATGCCAAAGGCGGCAGCTCCGGCATCATGATCATTGAGACCGATGAAAGTGACGGGAGCATTACTAAATTTCATCCCCGGATCAGCGTTATCACCAATGTAGCAAAAGACCACAAAGAAATTGCCGAGTTGCAACGGTTGTTTCAGATTTTTGCCGATCATACCGCCGACACGCTTATTCTGAATAATGATTGCCCGGTAACGCGTTCAATTGCTGCATCACGGGTGATCACGTTTGGCATGTCGGCGTCAAGCGATATAACCATAGAACCGCTGCAAATTTCGGCAAGCGGGATACGGTTTGCAGCGCTGGGCGCCACGTTTCAACTCAATATCCCGGGCATGCATAATGTGTATAATGCTGCTGCCGCTATTGCCGTTGCGGTAGCACTGGATATTCCGGTTTCCGCGATTCAGCAGGGTGTGGCTGAATTCAGGGGGATTCAACGGCGGCTGGAGCTCGTCAGCATGATAAACGGCATTCAGGTGGTGGATGATTTTGCCCATAACCCGGATAAGATCGCCGCCTCGATCAAAACCCTGAAATCGATGGGAGAACGTCTCACAGTTATTTATCAGCCCCACGGCTATGGGCCGACGCGCTTTTTGTTGGATGAACTTGCAGCATGCTTTTCTGTATCCCTCAGGCCATCGGATACGCTGTTTCTATTGCCGATCTTTGATGCCGGCGGCACGGCAGACCGCAGCATTTCTTCCTTTGATCTGGCGCAAAAAATCCGCGGGCCGCAGGTGACATGCGCGCCCGAGAGAAACAGCGTTCTTGAGCAGGTGGCAGCGTGCGCCCAAACCGGTGATGTTATCGCGGTGATGGGCGCGCGCGATGACACCCTGAGTTCATTTGCACAGGCGCTTGCCGATACGCTGCGTGCACGCCCCACGCGGTGACAGAAAGTGTTGTGCTGATTTTCAGCCTCCGACGCTATCCAACCGGTTGTTAAAAAAACATGATGGTATAGGGCCTGTTGACAAGAAGACCCATTCTTCACATAGTGAACTCCCAAACCGTTGGTTATGTTGAGCGTGTTGACTGCGCATGCCGCCCTGTGTCATTGTGCGCGCAACGAACGATTTGCCCAGGGGGGAAGTTTCCAAGCGCGGAATCCTGCGTGAGATTCTTCAGTCGCTCTGCTTCTTCGAAAAGTTTCTTTTTACCAGCCGAAATATGTTTTGCATTTTTTTGCATCTCGGTTAACATTATTAACATACACTTAAACCATTACAAACGCTCTGCGAGAGATTCCCGCAACCACTCACTGAAAGGTTTACTGCTATGACGCTCCAAATTTACAATACGATGAAACGAAACAAAGAACCGTTTGTTCCGCTCAAAGAAGGATTCGTGGGGATGTATGCATGCGGGGTGACCGTATATGATTTGTCCCACATCGGACATGCCCGCGCGCTGGTGGTGTTTGATGTTATTTACCGGTATTTGAAGTATCAGGGCTATACGGTTACCTATGTGCGCAACTATACTGACATTGACGACAAAATCATTAAACGCGCCCAGGAAGAGGGGGTTACCTATAGAGAAATCGCTGATCGTTACATAAAGGAATTTGATTACGATATGCAACTGCTGGGCATGGAAAAGCCGACGTTCTCGCCGCGTGCGACTGACCACATAGGGGAAATGATTGCCATGATACAGGCCCTCATAGATAAGGGCTTTGCCTATGAGGTGGACGGGGATGTCTATTTTAATGTGGGGAAATTTCCTGAATACGGCAAACTCTCCGGCAAAAATATTGACGAGCTCAACGCTGGCGCCCGCATTGAAGTTGACGAACGCAAACAGAACCCGCTGGATTTTGCCCTCTGGAAACGGAGCAAGGAAGGCGAGCCGTTCTGGGATTGTCCGTGGGGCAGGGGGCGGCCGGGCTGGCATATTGAGTGTTCTGCGATGAGCCAGAAGTATCTGGGCACAACCTTTGACATTCACGGCGGCGGCATGGATCTTATTTTCCCGCACCATGAAAATGAGATTGCCCAGGCCGAGTGTGCTTCCGGCAAACCGTTTGCCCGCTACTGGATACACAACGGATTTGTCAATATTAATCAGCAAAAGATGTCAAAATCGCTAAAAAACTTTTTTACCATCAGAGAAATTCTTGACACCTATCACCCGGAGGTGCTGCGTCTGTTTTTGCTTTCCAATCATTACCGCAGCCCGGTTGACTACTCAGAACAGAACCTGGCTGAAGCACAATCGGGGCTTGACCGATTTTATGCGTTGCTGAAAGACCTTGATGAGATGACCGGGCTGAATCCGGGGAGCGCCCCGCAGAGCCTCGGGGAACGCAACCTGGTGGAGGAGCTGAAGGCGTTTTCTGACAAATTCAGCCAGGCCATGGATGACGACTTTAATACAGCGGAAGCGTTAGGCCATCTTTTTGCGTTGACCAGAAACCTCAATGCGCTGGTTAATCAAAAAAAGAAATTCCCGACCTTTCAGCTTGCCGAAGGGACGCGAGCGCTGGCAAAGCAACAGTTCCGCATAGTAGGGGAGGTTTTTGGGCTGTTCCGAGAATCGCCACAAGACTATTTTCAGAAGCAGCGGGACAAAGGGCTGGCTGCGGCTGCCGTTTCTCAAGAAGAAATTGAACAATTAATTAAAATGCGTGAACAGGCGCGCCATGCGCGGGATTTCGCGCAGGCTGATGCCATCCGCGCTCAACTGCTGGAGAAGGGAATTGTGTTAAAAGACACGCCCCAGGGGACGGAGTGGACGACAAAAAGTTCATGATGCGCGTATTGAAGCGCATCCTGGCACAACCCGACTGTTTCGGCCATCATATCGGACGTTGGGTGCGCAGCCGTAAAATCTTTTCGATTATTTTTACAATGAAATACAGTTAAGCCCGTATCTATGCAATCATATTGGTGAACAACGCTCGACAATTTTTTGCAGCCCCCAGTCAGAGGCAACTTGTTCCCTTGAAACAGGGGAATAATCCTCCAGTTTCTTCAGATACTCTTCAATAATTGCCAGTTTGGATAAAATAACATGTTGCTACAAATCTCTGGACAGTTTTTAATCTCACAAATTAAATAATTTATACCTTATGCCGTTTAAACTTGTTTCCTCTTACCAACCTCAGGGCGATCAGCCGCAGGCTATACAGAAGCTCAGCGCTGGCGTGCGCGCAGGCCGGAAACACCAGGTGCTCATGGGTGTTACCGGCTCAGGGAAAACCTTCACCATGGCAAATGTCATTCAGGAAGTCCAAAAGCCCATGCTGGTGATTGCACCCAATAAAACCCTGGCAGCGCAACTGTATGGAGAATTCAAGGAGCTCTTTCCGGAAAACGCGGTTGAGTATTTTGTCAGCTATTATGATTACTATCAGCCCGAAGCCTATATCCCCACCACCGATACCTATATTGAAAAAGATTCATCCATTAATGATGAGATAGACCGCATGCGCCATGCTGCCACCTCGTCGCTGTTTTCGCGGCGCGACATTATTGTGGTGGCAAGCGTATCCTGCATCTACGGCCTCGGCTCTCCGCAGGAATACAACAATATGCTGGTGCTGGTGCGCAACCGGGCGCACGTATCACGGGATGAAATTCTGGCGCGTCTGGTTGAAATCCAGTACGAACGTAGCGATTATGATTTTCATCGCGGCACCTTCCGGGTGCGGGGCGACATCGTGGAAATTTTCCCCGCCTATGAGGACGCGCGGGCAATTCGCCTTGAGTTTTTTGGCGACACGGTGGAGGCCATCAGCGAGGTGGATCCGATCCGCGGCATGGTTCTGCGGCCCCTGGGGCATGTTCATATTTATCCCAACAGCCATTATGTCACCACCCGCGATAATCTTAAACGCGCCATAGCGTCCATCAAGGAGGAGCTTGCCGAGCGCATTGCATATTTTCAGGCCCATAATAAACTGCTGGAAGCGCAGCGCATCAGGGAGCGCACCTTGTTTGATCTGGAGATGATGGCAGAGATGGGTTACTGCAACGGCATTGAAAACTATTCGCGGCATCTGGACGGCCGCCAGCCGGGGCAGCCGCCGTATGTGCTGCTGAATTACTTTCCCGATGATTTTCTGCTGTTTATTGATGAGAGCCACATTACGATTCCGCAGCTCAACGGCATGTACCATGGCGACCGGTCACGCAAGGAGACGCTGGTGGAATACGGTTTTCGCCTGCCCTCCGCGCTTGACAACCGGCCGCTCACCTTTGAAGAATTTGAAAACAAAGTAAACCAGGTCATTTATGTCTCGGCAACGCCGGCGGAATATGAGTTAAAAAAATCCCGCGGAACGGTAGTTGAACAAATTATCCGGCCGACCGGCCTCATGGATCCGGCGATAGAGGTGCGGCCCGTGGCCGGGCAGGTGGACGATTTGTACGGGGAAATACGCAAGCAGGTTGCGGCCGGGGAGCGGACGCTGGTAGGCACCCTGACCAAACGGATGGCCGAAGATCTGGCCGAGTATTATGCAGACCTTGGTTTGCGGGTGCAGTATCTTCATTCAGAAATTGATACGCTGGAGCGGATGAACATTCTGCGCGATCTGCGCCTCGGGAAGTTTGACGTGCTGATCGGTATCAATCTTTTGCGCGAGGGCCTTGACCTGCCGGAAGTGTCGCTGGTGGCAATTCTTGATGCTGACAAAGAGGGGTTTCTGCGCTCGGAGCGTTCACTCATCCAGATTTGCGGCCGCGCCGCGCGCAATATCAACGGCCGGGTGATTCTCTATGGCGATGTCGTTACCAGAAGCATGCAGGCCACCATCAGCGAAACCATGCGCAGACGTAAGATTCAGGAGCAATTCAACATTAAACATGGTATCACCCCGGAATCAATCCGCAAAGGCATCTCTGACATCCTTAATTCCGTCTATGAGAAAGATTATGTGACCGTGCCGCTGGTCGCCGAGCCAGAGACGCCGTATATTGCAAAAAAGCAGGTGCCGAAATTGATCAAAAAATTGCGCAGGGAGATGTTTGAGGCGGCCAGAAAGCTCGAGTTTGAGCGGGCAGCAGAACTGCGCGACCAGATACTGCGTTTGGAACAGACAGAGCTTAAATATCTTGACAACGTAGCCTGAATTGCCTATTTTTTAAGAGCCTGTAGCGGTCAGCGTTCAGGTTGTGGTTGACTGCCAAAACGTAAAATGCCGGCGTGGTGGAACTGGCAAACGCAGGGGACTCAAAATCCCCCGGGCTTTACGCCCTTGAGAGTTCGAGTCTCTCCGCCGGCACCAATACCAGTAATGGTTTGCGGCCTTTTAAGCTGCAAACCATTTTTTATTGCTTGGATCATTTGCCGCTTTTGTCCCTATTCTGTCCCTGTTTTAAATTCCCCTTGCCATCGCCCGCTTGTGCTTCTCTGGTAAGGGTTTGCAGTATATGGGGCACATCAAGCCCTCTGTCAATAAGGGTTACAAGCGGTTTCACTATGTCATTTTTAAGCTGCATTTTCCTTTTATGTAGGGTTTCGGCTTCTGTCATGGCGTTACTCCTCTTTTTTAGTTTTTAAAATAGGCGTTTTTTGCCTGGGTTATTTTCCCTGGGTACATTACCATTGCCCGGGGTGCGTTCGACGGTTTTAAAGCGTAAAACTGCCTTCTGTAGTGGGTTTTGACGGCCCTTTTTCCCTGTGTGTGCGTTACCAAAGCGAAAGGGAAACAATGGGCAAAGCGTGCTCGTGCATTTCTGCACTTCCCCTTGTGAAAAGCCGCAGCATTCCAAACATTGAAAGCGTATTGCTTTTATAGGGGTAAGGCGCACTTTTCTGGTGTTCCCCTTGCCGTCTTTTCGAATTATGTGAATTATTCCCATGCTTTCAGTCCCCGTAATAAATTAGGGCGTCCGGGTCGGGTGCGTTCGCCTTCAGTTCGTACAAAGGTTGTTTTATTTCTGCGCCGGTAAGGGCTTGCAGCTTCATTTCCTGGAATTTGCGTTGCCATTTTAATTAAAGTTCGTCAATTGTCGGCAAATTGTTTTTCGCCCACTTGCCGGGCCAGTTCAAATTTAATGTTTTCCATACTTTTAAAAAGTGCGCTTCGCTTTCTTTTTGAATGTTAAAAAGTGGGTGTGCGTGTGGCATTTTCCCCTTTTCATTCGCTAACGTCATACCCTCCCGGGAAATAATTTCCCGCGCTTGTGTCGCCCGGTCAAGCGCTGCAAGTCCCGTTTCAAAAAGTGCTAACTGCGCGGGGCTTTTCAAAACAGGGCCGGCGTAGTGCTTCCACAAAATTCTTGCTTTTTCGCTTAAATGGGGCGGCGGATCCGGGGAAAAATTTTCTGTTGTTTTGTCTTTTGTCATTTTAAAGCCCTCATTTTTAGTTTTTCATTTATAATATTGCCAAATCGCGAAATTGTGCGCGTGTCTGCCCAAGCGGTTACGCGGCCTTTTTGGTTAGAGTTTTAAGCCCCCTTCCCCCCTTAACAGTCAGCGTTTAATTGCCCGCCCGTTCCCGCCTTGCCGGGGCGCAAGGCTCACCTCATATATAATTTGTTTAGGGCTTTGCCCCCGCTGTGAAAGCCGGGGGCCGTTGAATTGTTTGCGTGTATGCCTGATCTGGCGCTTTCAACTTAAAGCCGGCGCCATTACCTTTTTTTATTTTCCTGACATTAAAAAGCCGTCAAAAGTGCTTTTTTTCTTTCATTTCCTTTAGGGTGTGTTGGTATTGGTATTGGTGGTGGTTATGGGTCTGGTTTAAGTTAAAGTATGATAATTTATTAACCATTGTGATTAAATCCTGTGTTTACTTTTATAATGCTGTCAACGACAGAATAGTGAAAGTCTTTAGGCATGGCGGCCCCGTTGTGTTTGGGTTGCGTCGTTCTCACCTTCACTTCAAAAATTTTATTTTTGAAAATGCGCGGGCTCATTATTGCATTGCGCGTGGGCTTTTGCCAGTTATTAGCCATGCACCAGGTCTTATAATACTTGCTGCCCGCCGCTATTTTCCCGTTGTACGCCATGTTGAAAGCCATAAAAAGTTCGGTTCCAAGGTGCGGGCCCTGTGTTATAATTTTGAAAGCTAAAAACAGCTTGCGACACTTACCGAAACAAAAACTGTCGTCGAAAGAGATACAAACAGCTTCATATATGCCCTCTGGTATTAATGGCCGCGGGTTGTCTCTGCATAAAAAGTCCATAATTTGCCCCGGTCTATATCTTGCAGCTTGCGCGTCATTCCAAAACTTCGGCGCGCCCCTCCAGCCATTCTATAAAAGAGTTTACCGGGTATGCGATCTTGCGCCCGATTTTTACGCGGCCTTTTGGACCAAGTCCCTTACTGTCCAGGTTTGCCAGGTATTTTTCAGAAAGCAGCCCGCCGGTAAAGGTTCTTACTTCGCCGCGTGCGATCAAGGGGCTTTGCCAGTGTTCGGCCAGGTGTGCGAGGTTTGGCTTGTTAATAGGTGCGGTGTTTGACATGGGTTATTTCCTTTCTTGAAAAGTTTTTGCGTTCTTTTAAGAAAGAAAATAGCAAAGTGGGAAGGGTCAGTTAGTAACTAACTGGCAAGTTTTTTTACTTCATAAAAATATTTTTTAAAACGGTCTTTGGTTATGTTTTTGTTGCAAAAAATTTCATTAGTAACAGGGTGATATTGTAATTCGATTATTTCGTTTGCATAGTGTGAATAAAACACGTCATATTTTCTTTCATGAAGAATAATGCGCCGGGCTTTTTCTTGCCCCCCATGCTCTGTTTTAATGTAATTCCAAAGCTGTTTATAGTTATATTTTGGGTGTTCTTTTAATAGGGTTTTTATAGCGCCTTTAATTGCCAGCGCTGCCCGGGGTGGTTTTTCCTTTTTCTGTCCTGCTTTCAAGCGTGCGCCTGTTATTATTGTGTCGTGCAAGTCCGCACAAACGGCGGCGCTGAATAGCTTTAGCATTGCCAGCGCTGCTTCTTCTGCTTGGTTCCTTTTAATAGCTTCGCGCAATGCCTTTGCACTTAAAATAACTTGCTTTGCATTTAAAGCGGTTATGTCCAGGTTAACGTAAAGCATGCCGCCGGTTTCTGAATAAAGAGTGTTTTCTTCTTCAAGTTTTAATAGTTTCTCAATGGTTGTTGCATGGCCTTGTTTTTTGAGTATAGCCCGTGCTTCTTCTTCAAATTTCCTGACTATGACTTCAAGGGGCGTAAGTCCCTTTTCGCTTTTGGGGTGTGTTAGCCATTCCTGAATACGTTTAACAACGTCGTCCAGTTCGTCCGGGTAGGAAAGCGCAAATTCTCTTGCTGTGGTGGTTATAAAAGCGGCGTCTTCTTGCGTGGCGGTTTTAACGGTAGGTTTTTTTGTTGCCATTGCAGCCCCCTTACAGCTGCCCTTATTAATAAATAGGGGAAAGCCCGGTAAGGGTGCCGGGTGTTCGCGGCGTCCCGCTATTCCCCTCTTATTTTGTTAGGCCTTGCCTTCCTGCAGGGCCTTTGCTTCCTGTCCTTTTCTTGCCCGGGTCATGCTGCGTTCAAGGTTCTTTACTGCGCTCTGTAAAGTGTTCTCCCCGAGGTGTGAATAACGGGCCGTCATTTTTATTTCTTCATGCCCCATCAGCTCTTTTACAGTGTAAAGATCGGTGCCAGCTTCAACTAACCAGGAAGCATATGTATGGCGCAAAGTATGAAAAACAACTTTTTGCCTGCGGTCTGTTATCCCTTCGTTTAAGCAAAGTGCTTTAACGGTTTCGCTAAATGCTTGCGGCGCGTCTCTAAACTTTTCGCCTCTTGCATTTAAAAAAACATTGTCCTCATTACCTTTTCTTTCCAGGGTGCTAAACATTTTTTTTACGTCCCCGGTCATAAAAGCGACGCGGTTCGTTCCCCCTTTTGGATCCATTACATAAATAAGCCCCCGGTCAACGTCTATGTTTCCCCATTGCAAGTTTGCTATTTCCCCAAAGCGCAAGCCCGTATGCAATGAAAGAAGCGCCATGCCGTAAACGGTTTTATTTCTTACTTGCAAGTCGTCTAAAATCGCTTTTGCTTCCTCATGGGTTAAGAAGCGCAAGCGCCTATTGTCAATTTTTGCAATTTTAACGTTCTTTCCGGGCCAGTCCCCCGTAACAAGTCCGTTATTCTTTGCCAAGTTCCAGGCGTTGCGGGCGGTTGCAAAAACGTATTGTATTGTTCGCGGGGCCTTGCCTGCGTCAATAAGCGCCCTCTTTATTTTCTCAATATGAAAAGGGGAAATGTCTTTAAGTGGGGTATGTTGTAAAACGGGTGCAAGCCAATTTTTATAATGTTCGTATTTCTTTCGGTAGCTTGCTTTTTTAGTTCCCGTCTTTGCGTGTGGGTAATAGGTATCTGTGAAAAATTCCCCAAAAGTAATGCTTTCTTTTTCCCGGCGCGCCTTTTCCTGTGCTTCACTTTCCTGGCGTTGCTTTTCAAGAGCCCGCTTTTCTGCTAAACTTGTGGGGCCTTCGCCTAACGTTTTTGCCTTTTGAAGTGCTGCCCGTTCAAGCGCGGCCTTCTTTGCTGTCCAGCCTTCGCTTTGCCAGCCAAGCCCTTCTTCTCTTTGCTTGCCGTTGTGCTGGTAGCGTATCGAAAAATAACGGTCAAGCTGCATACCATGCCGCCGCGTTTCATGTTCCCGGTAGCGTACGCCCTTATAACTGGTTTTATGCCATTTTAAAACGGTCATAAAATCCCCCTTTAGGGACAAACAGGGACAAATAAAACATTTTTTACAACGGTTTTTTGGAATGTCCCCCGGCCTTCCTGTCCCTATTCTGTCCCTGTTTTTAATTGGAAGGTAGGGGGTTTTAAGGGAAAAGTGGAATGTCTTTTAAGGGGAATAATAGAAAAAATAAAAGGTAAGTCAAGTAAATAGTGTGGTTAAATGAAAGTATGGGAAAAATAGCAAAAGGGGACTCAAAATCCCCCGGGCTTTACGCCCTTGAGAGTTCGAGTCTCTCCGCCGGCACCAACGGTATAAAAAACCTCTCGCATTATTCGCCCATGCTCTTTGTGGTCCCCTAATCCCTCGTTGGGTATTGATGCAAGAGGTTTTTGTTTTTTTTAAAAAGGTCTCCTCTTGAAGTAATCTATTCCCCACGATGGTTACGGTATGGCACGCTGCAGCACTGTCGGAATGATAATAGCCATGAGATTGAAAAATAAGCCATAACAACGCTATTTTAAAACCTGATCCGAAGTTCGCTGTTTCTTGTTTATGCTGATTGTACAATATGTTGACAATCTGCAAAAACAATGATTCGCTGAGGTATGGGTGACCCCAAGTACCGCCAATATACGAAAAAGCAGATTGAAAAAGACTATCTGGATAATGGCCGCTCGATAATTCTTGAAAAGATTATCGAGGAAAAGGCAAGGGCGGGTGTGATTGCGCCCGGGAAAACCCAAAAGGCCGCTGATGTGTGGCTGACGTCCGCCAGGTGGTGGAAGCGATTGCAAATAAAAGTGCGCTATAAGAAGCATATCAAAACTGACCAGCAAGCCAGCGGTGATCCTGTGACAGTCGGTCTGGTGTTTGCAGCAGCGATTTTGATACCCAGAAGCGGTATTCATAGCTTTTGAAAAGCCAACAGCGTTAGCGTCCGGTGTCGCCAACATCCAGAGTTTTTTTGTGCCATAGAGCAATTTCAATTTATAATTTGGCAATAACGGTTGAAAGTTTTTACATGACAATTTCGATTTTTTAAAGTATAAGTAGTTTGTTCCAATTTTTTCTCCCTTGTGAACCGTTCCCGGCCTTAATAGGGGGGATTGCTGAGGGGGGATTATTGAGTCTCGTGAACGGCATATAAATCTAACCCCGGTTGCTTACCCCGCCGGGGTTTTTGTTTTCCATTCACTTTGCTTGGCAGTAGGTTTTGTCAAGAAAGATTGTTGCGATCCGCCGCAGTGTATTCTGTAGTTACTATTATGCTTCCGAGGAAGTGTTCGGGGCCCGGCAGGATACGACGATCTTCGTCATAAAATTCGTCATAGAGATCTTGAAGCAGCTTTTCCACCTGCTCGCGCTGCCAGACATATTCGCGCTGGAAGTCAGGAACCGAATAAAAGTCCTTGAAAAGCGCTCCCACGCTGAGGTCTTGAGATTCTATTTTAAGCGTTAAGGGTTCGGTCATGATATTGCCTCCGCTGACATTGAAGACTTCCGATCTATGAATTCCGATTTCTGGTAAGGTTTTTCAATCATCAATTTTCGATCATCAATCATAAATCCGAAATTAATGAAGCATCCATTCAACTCAAATCGTCTTGTGTTGCATATTCCTGAAAATGTGCAACACAAATTAAGTTGTGGCTCATTCATGAACCAAAAGGGCACTTGTGGCTCATGATGATTGACTATATGAGCTGCAAATAATCTTGTCGGTTCATTCACTAGCTGTTTCCTCCTCAGTGATGTTGACAATTGCCAGGAGTGGAGCAAAAACCCATTTGCTACTCTTCCTGCCTTTTCCTTCTGACAGAACATTTAACAATTTTTCTTTTTTCAGATTTTCCACAATACGCTTTGCAGTGGGCAATGGTATGCCGGAACGGTTTGAAAAATCGGAAATAGAAAAGACCGGCCGGTAAAAGATGGTATCAATCGCCTGGATCGCATATTGGGAGCGGGTGATAGTCGGCACATCCTGCTTCATCTTCTCATAGAGGTTTAAAATAGCCCGCGCCTTTTTGATGTTCTCTTTTGCCTGTTCTACGACGGCGGTGAGAAAAAACCGAATCCATCCGTTCCAGTCATCTTTCTCTGAAATGGCATGGAGCGCATGATAATATTGCGCGCGGTTTCGCTCGAGATAGGCGCTCAGGTAGAACATGGGTCTGGATAAGATGGCTCCCCAGCGCGGACTCGAATCCCGCTCCAGCGGGATTAACAGCCCTCTGTC
>CAZQKW010000030.1:0-45867 GCA_964594075.1 uncultured Thermodesulfobacteriota bacterium
CTCTGCTTATGCCATCTCCACAATTTCTATCCCTGTTTTTTGGGGAAAGTCCTGTAAAGTTTTCACTTGACAGAGCTGTAATGCTTGACTATATATGAGTATACTCATGAAATTATGAGTTACAGTTGGTCGGAAACTGCGGTAAAAACAAAGAAAAACAACTTCTGGAGAGCATGTATGAGCGCAACCGTTTCAACATTGAACACCATGATAGAGGCGATAGCAGGCGTGGTCGGTAAGGAACAGGTAATTACTGATCCTGCAATTCTCAAACGCTATGCCTCCGATACCAGCCTTATGACCCCCCGCATGCCTGATATGGTTGTTAAGGTTAAGAACACCAGCCAGGTTCAGGGCGTGGTGAAAATTGCCAATGAAAATAATTACCCGGTCGTGCCCCGCAGCTCGGGAACAGGCACGTATGGAACAGGCATACCTGCAGAAGGCGGAATGGTTCTTGATCTGTCTGGCATGAAGCGCATACCCCGCACCGATACCAGAAACCGCTGGGTTCTCATTGAACCGGGCGTGACCTTCGGCGAACTCAGAGACGAACTGGCAAAACACGGTATGCAGCCGTTGAACCCGCTGCTCCCCCGAAAGGATAAGTCGGTCATAACCAGCGTGCTGGAACGGGAGCCGGTGCTTACCGCTAAAACAGAGTGCGATGAACCAATCAGAACCATGGAGATTGTGTGGGGAACGGGAGAGCTGTTCCGAACCGGCGCCATGGCCGTTGACACCATGCCTGCTGAAGAAATTCCCGATAAAACAAAATCCGACCTCTGCAGTGTTGGCGGTCCGGGTATTGACTGGTGGCGATTGATGACCGGCTGTCAGGGCACCTTTGGCATTGTAACAATAATGAATGTCAAAATCTTTCACCAGCCGCTGATGCAGAAAGTAATATTCCTACCGTTTAATTCCCTCGAAGACGCGGTCATGCCGTTTTATACCATACAGAGAAGAGAAATTGGCCATGAGTGTTTTGTGCTCAATGCCTACAACCTGGCGGCAATCTTAGCGGAAAAAGAAACCGATATTCCTGAACTCGTTGCAAAGCTGCCGGCCTGTTGCATTGTGCTTAACCTCTGGGGCGGACAGTTTTTCCCCGAGGATCGCATTGCGTATGAAGACAAAGCAGTTGCTGAAATTGCCGACCAGTTCAAATGTTCGGTAACGCAGGGCCTTGCCGGCGTTCCCGAGGCCAGCGAACGCCTGCAAAGTATGCTCACCAGTCCCTGGCCTGGCGATGTCTACTGGAAAGAACGACAGATGGGGGGATGTCTGGACATTGTTTTTGAAAGCGGCATGGATAAAATACCCATTTACTGGAATCTGTTTAAAAATCTGGCAGGTATCAGCGGATTATCCACCAGCAACCTTGGCTTCTACATTCAGCCGCGGCAGCGGGCGCGTGTCTGCCACGTTGAATTCAATATCCCTTGCGACCCCCAGAGCGGCAGCATTGAAAAGATCAAATTTTTTCACCGCAGCGCAAGCGAAGCAGTCATGAATGCCGGAGCGTTCTTTTACCGGCCCTATTATGACTGGGCTGACATGATTTACGCTCGTTCCGGTTATACCTATGAGACCATTAAGAAGCTGAAAAAGATTATTGACCCGAACAGAACCCTCAACCCGGGACGAATAAACCTGTAAGCTTACGATACAGCCTGCAGAAGAGGTTGTTAAAGAAATTCCATAGCTAAGGAGAATAACAATGGCTTTTTCAGAGATAGCACTTAAGGCATTGAAAGATGTGGTTGGCGACGAATACGTCAGCGACGATCCGGTAATCTGTCAGTCGTATTCACGCGTGCAATGGACTGCAGACGGCTGCATCCAGCGCTCGCAGTTAGGCGTGCAAATGAGGCCCCACTGTGTGGTTCTGCCTGATTCAACCGAGGAAGTTCAGGCCATCGTTAAGCTGGCCAATCGCTATCAATTTATTTTCATTCCCCGCGGTTCAGGGATGATCAACAGCGCCTTTCCCAATCCATCCCAGGTTATGGCTTCCAAGGGTGTGATCATTATAGACCCCAAGCGGATGGACAAAATTTTGAAAGTTGACCGCAATAATATGTATATGGTGATAGAGCCCTATGTAAATTTTGCCGCCTGTCAGGCTGAGGCAATGAAAGTCGGCTGCACCATGCCGTCACCGCCCGCAGGCGCACAGGTTTCAGCGCTGGCCAATATTCAGTGGCACGGCGCCTATGGCAACTCATGGCTCTCCGCATTGGGCGCACACCAGTTGTTATCGTTTGAAGTAGTCCTGCCCAACGGCGAAATTCTGCGCAGCGGATCAATATCGCAGGCAGGCTCTGACGACTGGATTTGGAATGACGGGCCGGGACCGGACTTGCGGGGTTTCTTCCGCGGAGCGCAGTTCGGGCATGCCGGCGGCATGGGTATGGTCACCAAAATTTCCACGCGTCTGTTTCCCTGGCCGGGCCCGACAGTTTTTCCAACGCAGGGAAACGGCGTTGCCAAGGAATCGTATTTCCCGAGAGATAAAGTTAGATGGTATATGATTGATTTCCCTGATGCCATTCAGGCTTATCCGGAAAAAGAGGAAGAGCAGTTGCGCTGGGCCTGCGACCTGCAGTATGAAATTGCCCGCGCCGAGCTCGCCATTGTGGTGCAGCATAATGCCAAGCAGTTTATGTGGACGTGGGCAGCCCGCAGCAAAGAAGAATTTCACAAGGGCGCAAACGAGGACTTTTATCCGCACGGATATAACATTGTGTGCCTTGCCGCCATTACCTCTCTGGAACAGCTTGAATACGAGGAAAAAGTATTAAAACACATTGTTTCAAAAATGGGGGGAAAATTTCTCTCCGAGGAGTCGCCTGATCCAAAAGATCGCGAACGCTATAAAGTATGGATGCGGGTTACCAACGACTGGATCAGAACGGCCCATTCAATGCGCCTGAGCCGACCCACAGACTGTTTTCATCAGGGCACGGCATGCCTTGACTCTATTGACGCGGTGGCAGATGAGATTCTCAGAGCGAATCGCGCACAGCGAAAGATGCGCGAGGAAGGCAAGGGCAAAAATCTGCTTCCGATCAGCTTCCATGGAGGGTGGATCAGTCCCACGGAAAAAGGTTATGGCGCGCTGATGACCACCGATTTGTGGCCGGAACAGGAACCTGAGAAGGCCGCAGAGGCAATTCAGTTCCTGCTCAGTTCCCTTATGGGAATGCTGGGAGAGAAAAGCGCCGGTGCCACGGTCTGTCTGCTCGGGCCGGCCTATGATTTACTGGGACCCCAGTTCTTTAATGTGCACCTGCTGGTTAAGGCAATGAAACGCGAGTTTGACCCCAATAATGTTTCCAATCCGCCCTATGCTACCACGCCGGATGTGGTCAATCCGATGGAATTGGCTGAAATGACCAAGGTGCTGTAATCCAATCAGTTGGAGGAATTTAACATGGCAGAAGAAAAAGGAACCATAGAAAAAATGCTGGCGGTAAAGCCGTTCAAGGTTTTTGACAGCCATGGACACCCCGGCCTGGAGAAAAAAGGGATTCAGGATCGTCCGGGATGTTTAGACTTCTGGTGCGGCGATTCGGTGGTGGCGCGCAGCATGATGGGCGCGCGTGCGTTTCTCGGCGACCCCAATCCGTTCAGCATTATCACCAAACCGGAACAATGCCCGAATCTTACCCCTGAAACATTTGTTCAATATATGGATATGGCGGGCGTTGAGGCAATGTGCCTGCAGTGTATTCATGGCATTACCGATCCATTCCCCGGCCATCCCAATGGCTGGAAGTGGTATGTGCCCAATGAATATGTAAAAAAGGAATTTATTGATGCATTTCCCGGCCGGTTTACCGCTGTTGGCGGCGTTCATGCACGGTTTGGCAAGCAGGCTGCGGTGGAAATGGTGATATCAGCATACGAATGCGGATTTCCGGGCATTAAAATCCATCCGCCGACCATCGGTTATCCGAATAACCCGGATTTATATCCGGCCTATGAAAAATGCCAGGAGCTGGGGCTGCATGTTCAGATTCACACCGGGGTTGAGGAACTGCCGGGAACGCGGGCGAAATATCAACACCCGGTGTATGTGGATGATGTGGCGATGGATTTCCCAAATTTGAAGATCCTCCAACTGCATTGCGGCGTATTCAACAATCCCATGATGGGGCTGTGGAATGTCATGAAATATGACAATGTCTATACGGACATCACCATTCCGCATCCGACGCTGATGCAGTTCAAATACTACTGGGATCTTGATCATCTGCGGTTTTTGGAATTCTTTATGCCGGACAAGGTTTTTTACGGCACCGATTTTCCACTCACGCTTCCTGTGTATCGGGCAATGGTTGACAACATTATGAATCTGCCGCTCTGCATGGAATTTAAGCACAAGCTCATGGGTGATAATTTCAGAAAATTTCTGAATTGGAAAAGCGCCGAGTAGTTTCCGGCGGAGAGTGAGATTGAATACGAAAGATTCGGCAAGCGGTTTTTCTAACATGGTGCAGCGGAAACGGCATATGCAAAACATAATGTAGGGTTTCTATACACGGGTGTTCGATCCACAAAATATTGTTCGAACACCCGTGTTATTTTCAGGGGCCTTTTGATAACATTCAGCGATGGGAGAAACGTATGGAAGTTGACAGCGGTAAATGGGAATCAGTAATGAAGGCTGATCCCGGCCTTCAGGAACGGCTCAAACGCCTCACCCTTGACGGTTATCCAGCCACAATCAAAGGAGACCTGTTGTGTCTGGCAATTAAGGGTAAAACGCCACTGGTGGTGAGCTGGAATGGCAGCGAGCTCAGTGTTGCGCGGCGGAGCGCAAAAAAGCCGTTTTTTACCTGGACGCTCAGCCAGGAAAAATTTGATGAACTGTTTTCACGGCATTGCCCGCCGATTCTGGTGGCCATGAACAACGACCAGAAAAATATCAAGGCCGGCGCCGATCATCACAACGGTTCACTGGCGGTGAGTTTCTTGGTGATGCTTCAGGAAAGCAGGGAAGGAGGTGGCAGATAATGAAAAGTTTTTTTACCAGTTATGAACCGGCAAAAACGGTATTTCCAACCAGCAGCGAAGAGGTGCGGGAGATTATTCGCAGCGCAAACAAGACCAAAACGCCGCTTGTTCCAGTCAGTTCGGGAACCAATCTGCAGGATACCCACGTGCCCACTGTGCCCGGCGCCATAGCTGTTGACCTGTCCCATTTGAACCGCATCCTGTATTTTGATGCTAAAAACAGGAATGCGGTCATTGAGCCGGGTGTCACCTTTGAACAGCTTGAAAAAATCTGTGCGGCTGAGGGGCTGCGAACGTTGACCGCGATTGATGTTCCCAAATATGGATCGGTGCTCGGGACGTATCTGGAAATGATGCCGCTCTACGGTTGGCCGAAATATCATCCTTGGGAGATGCTTACCATGAAAGGCTTTCGGGCAGACGGCGAGCCGTTCGCAACCGGCCAAATGGCCATGGTTCAGGATCGTCCGGACAAGTATTCCTGGGGCGTATCCTTTGCCCAGGTCGCGCGACTCTACTGCCAGGCGCAGGGAACGCTTGGAATAATTACCGCTGCGGCAGTAACCCTGAAGAGCGCAACGCCGGAAAATCAAGTGCTATATTTTCCCTGCAAAACCATCAACGATGCGACCAGGGCGCTGAAGGTGTTCGTAGCAACAGAAGCGCTGCATGAGATATTTGCCGTCAATAGGGTTTATTTGGCTGAGCTGTTAGGCGAAACAGCCGCTCAGGACCTGCCGGCGTGGACAGTGGTTCTGGTTATACGCGGCTTTGAAAAGGACGAGTTGTCATATAAGAAGAAAGATTTTGCGGCGCTTGCTAAACAGTTGGGCGGAGAAATTATCTCACGTTTAACGCGCTCTGCAGATAAAAAAATTCTTGCGGAGATTTCCTGCCCCAGCGGCGATGTGCTGCATAAAAACAGCGCGTATGAGTGGATACCGATTGTGTGCATCGCGACTGCACAGCAGATCAAAGACTGCGCCGGGTTGTTTGCAAAAAATTCCGGCGCGCTGCTCATGCCGCTGCAGGCAGGCGCCTGCTTTTATTATCAACCTGATCTGCGCTGCGCGGCAAAAGATGTGCCAAAGGCGCGCAGGGCATATCTCAGCATCTGCGGCGCATTGTTGAAGGCAGGCGTAACCTTTCCCCGCCCCTCAGCCCTCATTGCCAAACAGGTGGCAACGGCTTATAAAGACAATTTCAAACTGCTGCGGTCAATAAAAAAGGCTGTGGATCCTAATAATATCATGAATCCCGGGAAACTGGGGCTGTGAGGAGGTAATAGCAGTGACAAAAGAACAATTGCTGGCAAAAGCATTATGTTGCAATCGCTGTGGAACCTGCCGCGGCGTGGTTCAGGATGCCGTTCCCCATCCGGATTTCGCCACGCAATGCCCGTCAGGGATGACGCTGTTTGGCGAATATGAGCCTGCCGGTCTTATGTATCTGGCGCGCGGTATCGCGCAAGGCGATTTGCAATGGGACATGAATCTGGCAGAGGTTTTGTATTCCTGCACGCTCTGCGGTTATTGTGAAGACTTGTGTAGCCGCGGCTACCGGCACACACCCTCTGTTTCAATTCTGGAAGAGTTGCGGCGCATCATTCCGGATAACCTGAAACCACAGGCTTTACGGAAGGCTGCGGACAGCGCATTGGTTCCGGCTAACCATAAACTTTCCGTGCTGGAAAAATATGGCATAAAAGATGTCGCAAAAGCAGGCGCTGTGGATACCATTATATTTGCTGATAACACCATTCTACATAACAGCGCCAAGCTGCGCGAAATCGGGTTTCTGTTGAAAAAAAGCGGTATAACAATCGGCTGCTTTATCACCCAGCCGTTGCCGCCTGTTGAAGAAATCCTGATAAGCGCCGGGCGGCAGGATGTGCTTGCCGGATGCATAAAGGCTATTGATGCACAATTGAAAAAATTCGGCATCAAGCGGGTGATTTGCTACAGCCCGGAGAGCCTTTCGGTGCTCAGGCGGTTTAGTGAAAGCGGCGCCATATTTGAACCCATCGCACGGGTCTATGCAGAAATGCTTAAAAAACAGGCGCCCAAAAAACTTAAAATGCCCTTGGTTACCTATCAAGACCCCTGCCATCTTGGACGTTATGCGGGTGAATATGTAGTTCCCCGCGAGGTTATTAATCGCCTTGGTCTAAACTTTAAGGAAATGTGGCGTTCGCACTCAAATTCGCTGTGCTGCGGCGCTGGTGGCGGTCTTTTGCTTACCAACCAGAAACGTGCCAGGCGCTATGCGCAGAACCGCTGGAAGGAGGCGGCGGCGACGGGCGCCAGGGTTTTAATCACTGCCTGTCCCTATTGCGCCGCAAACTTCATGCAGGGCAAGCCCAAGGATTTCAAGGTGGTGGATTTAACATCGCTTGTTGCCCAGGCTTATACCGGAAAGGAGGCTGTCCGATGAACAGCGTGGTAAAAAAACTTAAAAAAATTGTTGGCGCCGACTGGGTGCGGACTGACTCTTTGAGTAAATACTATTACAGCACTGATGTTATGACCCATTTTGGTCAGGGGGCACTGTATCCGGCCAATAAGCCGCTGGCAATCGTCTATCCGGGGTCGGTACAGGAGATACAGGCGGTTATTAATCTGGCACGCCGAGAAAAAGCCCCCGTGTATGCGTTAGGTGGCGGCACTGTTTTGTTGATCGGTTCAATTCCCGGGAAAAGCGATATTGGCATTACCTTTGATTTCCATCGCATGCAGAATATCGTTTTGGACAAAGAGCGCATGGTAGTGCGGGCGCAGCCGGGTGCAACCGGCTTGCAAGTTAGCCAGTTGGTGCGCGAGCTGAATATTGGCTATCGGCCGTATTTCGGCGGCAGTCCCGGAACGTCGCTGTTTGTTCCCTACCAGGTGTTCACCGGTCAGAACAAGATGGCGGGATATCAGGACGGCATGGGTATTAATTGTGTTGCCGGCATGGAAATGGTGCTGGCAAGCGGTGAAATTGTGCGTACCGGTTCCATGGCCCATAAACAGGCGCCGGCATGGCCGCATGGTCCGGGGCCTGCGCTTACTTTTCTGCCATTTTTTGCCAATGCCGGTTACGGTATTGTAACCGAGATGGAGTTCAGGCTGTTTCCAACGCCGCCAAAAGTGGGGTCTTTATGGACAACCTTTCCCACACTCCACTCTGCCTGTGAAGCAATGTATGAGGTTATGCGGAAGGAATACGCATGCGGCGCAACCGTTATGGGGCCCGGCTGCTGGACGCATGCCTTGTATTCAAGCCAGCACTGGCAGGAGGGCGCGCATTTTGTCAAAGCTACCCAGGATATCAATCTCATTGGCATGTCGTTTCGCGGCACGCCGGCAAAAGTTGCATTTGAACGGAATGCCTGCATAAGGATTTTACAGAAACATGGCGGTGTGCCGATGCCCGACTGGATGGTGGCAATCCTTGACGGCCATGAGGCGAATGCTGCCGGCTGGCAGCAGTGTAACAGTCCTAAAATTTGCGGCACCTTCAACGGACAATCAGATTCCGGCGGCATTTTTGTTTCTGGCGGTGTGTTTGATTCTCTGGAAAAACTTGAAGACTATATGGATCGCGGCATGAAAATTTACCAGCAAGTGTGCCGCGAACATCCTGAATTTCTCAATTATCCGCATCCCATAATACGGCTCTACGCAAGTTGCGGACAGACCTACCTGGCGATGGGCGGGCATTCCAATGCAGCGGGCGAGGTTATTTTTGTGGTGGATTTTGCCAAGCGGGAATTTCTGCCTTATGTGGGAGCAATTAAGGCTCAGTTTGATCAGCTCATGCAGGAGATTGGCATGGCACCGTTAGGCGTCGGCCGCGACAAGCGCACTTGGACAGAATGTCCTGACCATTTTGCTATGGCTAAAATTATTAAACGGGTCGTTGATCCGCAGGAGGTTTTGGCTCCCGGCGTTGCATTCCCATTGAGTGAATAGACACGACGCACACGGCACAATACTCACAACAACCCCCCCCTGTCACCATACCGTAACAGGGGGTTTTGTTGTTTTCTTTAAATAAAACGAGATTCTGTCATAAACCAGAACCGCTTTTATTTCGTGATTCCTATAAAGCACGGCACACGAATCGTATGTCCGCCATCATAGGAAACCTATTTTTATACTTACCGGTTTGAAAGCAATCGCGCCATCTGTTCCTTGGCATTGCCCAAAACCGGCGCGCCATGGCCAAGCAGGCAGGCATCAAAATCAAGTTGTGCAAGGTTTTCGACTGAACGGAGCGCGTCTGCGTAGCTGGCGCAGCCAAAGCGTTTGGGCAAGCCAAACCCACCGGTGCCATTCAGCGCATCCCCGACAAACAGCAGCCGATTTTCTTTGTGATAAAAGCTCAGACTTCCCGGTGAATGGCCGGGGGTTGCAATTGCTTGTATTCCGCCGCAGCAGTCAATCATCTCTCCACCGCTGCACTGCATATCAACCCGAACCGGCTGGTACCTGAAGAAAAAAGTCTCCACAAAGAAAAGTATGGTTTTAAAAAATAAGCCGCCCACTCCTTCTCTGCCCATCGTCCATGACTTTCGCAAACCTTCAATGTAGGGCACGTCCTTAATGCCGGCAACCACCTGCGCGCCGCTTAATTTTTTTAATTCTGCCAGCGATCCGGTATGATCAAGATGACCGTGGGTGATTAAGAGATAGCGTATTTTTTCCGGGGTATAGCCAAGCACCGCAAGCGCCGTTTTTATTTTTTCAGCATCGCCGGGCATGCCGGTATCAATCAGACAGAGCTCATGACCTGCGAGCAAATAGCAGTTTGACCTTCCCGGCGCCAAACGAAACACGCCTTCGGTTATTTTTTCTGATTCGACCATTGTTTTTTCTCCTCGCGCTTTTTAAAAAGCGGATTACAGCGCCAGTCTTGGGCAAACCCTCTTTGTAATGCCTCATCTTTAGTTCTAAAAATAACGCGTTTGTCAAATTCCATTTGTTTGGCAATGCGGCAGCCAGGTCGGTGAAATTTTCTGGAACCCTTTGAGCCGACGTAATATGGCTCATCACTGGGGTCTTCAAAAGCCCAGATTCCGCGGCGTTGTTTTCGCGCTTCTTTCTGCAGAGCGATAAACAGATCGGCATATTTCTGGTTATGCGGTTGAATATAGGCCATCGCAAAGCCGTTTTTTAACAACTGCGCGTTAACAAATACGTCCCCTGCATACACATAAGCCAGAAGAATTTTATCATCATCCTTTTTTTTAACATCAAACTCAATGGTGATCTTTTTATTGTTCACCAGCTCTTTATTTGCCTTCTTGCATTCCTCATAAAAAAATCGCCCCTCGCTGGGAACGTCAAGCCCGATATACTGAATCTTCACTCCTGATTGCGTTTTGATGCGGTTCCCGCTGTATACTTTTTGAACCGTGTACTCATCTCCAAAGCAAAGCCGTGTCGCAAGACACATAATTAATAGTACTATCTTTATTGCCCACTGTCTCATGGCTATAAGACAAAAAGAATGAAATACGTTGCACAGATTTTATTACATATAAAACACCGGTAAAGAATTGTAAATGAGTTTTTAGAGCCCGTGCCGTATACAAAATAAAAAAGGTGCCTGATTCTCAATCAGGCACCTATACCCACCCGTAGTCATGATCCCATCAATAACCGTGTTTCTGCAGATATTGCAGCGTGAACATGTCCATGGGGAACTGCTGGCCAAAATCAAACTTGGAAATGGCCATAGTGGAATGTGTGCGCTGAACATCAATCATCTGCCCGGCATTAAAATGCGCAACCGGCACGCCGTTATAGCCGGTTCCCACAAAGCCAATCTGGTCCTGCACCTTCCACAGCCTTCCCTGACGATCATAGCGGTCGGAGTAGAGTATCTGCCATGATTCCGGATCAAGATACCATATCATTTTGGTGTAAAGGAAATTAGCCTCCTTGTTGGTTGCCTCTATAACATGCACTTTAACCCGTTCGCGCTGCGTGCCGCTCCACAGGCATTCGCCTGGTTTATGCTCAAGTTTTGCAGGATCATTGTGCCTGCTCATGAGATACTCTTTCATGCCTAAATATTTATAGGAATTAATGCCGACCGGGCCATCCCAGCCAAGGTTATCGTACGCGCAGTAATCGCCGCCGCCTTGCGCATCCTGGCGTTCGGTGGTGGATCGGCGCCGCACCCGCCTGATGGAAGGCAGCCAGAACCAGGAATCATAGGGCTTGCTGCGGTCTTTATAGTGAATTTCCATGATGCGCATATTGCGCGTTTCGGGCGGCGCGAGTTGCAGCATGGTAAATGCGCGCCACATTTGTTTGGGATTGTCCGGGTATTCAGGTATCGGCGGCGTGTCGGTCCTGCCAGATATAAAGGACATATTGTTAGTTACGGTCAGGGTCATGTCATATTTCAGTTTACCGTCAATGATATAGCCGTCATCGCGGTTTTTATAAGCATCACCGTAGCTTCTGCATCTGAAATTATGCGCCATTTCAAGACCGTTGTCTTTTGTGTCCGGGAAGGGAACTCCCGCAGTCCAATTCTCAATTTCGTCGCTGGCATTGATTTTGGACTGGCCGTAATATTCTTTGGTTGCCTTTATATAACCCGGCGAATAGGGCACTTCCTCATAAGGAACGATAACAAACCACCACTCGCCCCAGCGCTTGGTATCCTTCATCAGGTTGTAAAAGCTCTCGGGCAGATACTCCTTTACTTCATCAACATTGGCAGCGGTTATTTTTTTACCAGCGTAGGTTTTTTCCCACTCCCGCACTTTTGCCAGTTCAGCGCCCTGGTAACAGGCAACGGGAAAGTTAACATCTGCTGCCAGAATTATATCAGGAGCCAGCATAAAAAGGGTGCACAGCAGAGCGATAAATTTTCTAAAATTTTTGGTATGTAGCATCATGTACCTCCCTTCCTGTTTATTAGAACTCATAGGTTATATCGAACAATACCTGATCAAGATTTTGGGTTGCACCGGTGGTTTCAACATAGTCAAGGTAGCGCACCATGTAGGTCCAGCGGAATGTCGGTTTAAATGCTGCCATGAGGGTGTAATAACACTTTCCCGGTGTGAGCTGGTAGGCGCCATAAAATCCCGCCAGAATCCGGTCGTTCCAAAATCCATAATCAAACGATTGCGTGATGGTCTGCCAGGCATGACGGTCTAAAGAATAGGTGACATACGGATAGACCTGATATGTTTTGTGTTTGCCTTTAGTCCATTCCATTGCAAGCTGAGTCGAGGAACTCAAAAGCTTGTTGCGATTCCACGGCGTGAGGCCGGGAATAAAAATCTTGGTATCCCACCCGATGGTTGTGGCATACCGATTGTAGCCGCGCACATCATTAGCAATACCGACTAAATTGGTTGCCTTTTTGCTCAGTTCAGCAATGAATTCGGCACGCAGCATATTGCCGCTCATCGCAAAGTTAGTCCCGGGTATGAAGCAAAACTTCTGGTTGATGGGCCGGTTAAATGTGAATCCGACATTGTTATAGCGTTGATACCACTTGTCATCCTCGGCTCTGCCAAACAAACGGCGATTCAAGGCGGACAGTTGCAACGCAAGCCCACGACCGGTTCTGACCACAGGGTTGTTGTCGCGCTTATTCAAATAAAAGAATGTCCAGTCAAATCCCTTGAGAAAACCCCTGATCCTAAAACCCAGATCCGGATTTCCCCACGTGGATGGCTTGTCGCGGTAATCAACCAGAAACAGTTCATTGGGATTCTGAAAAGCATTAAATCCCTCGGGGTGGGTCAAATGATAACCGGCAGGCCAGTTCCGCGTGGGTTCAAAGTCAGGGATAATCAGGGCTTCAAACGTCATATCGAGGGGCATGTCGGCAGGGGTCAGGTAAAATCGGAGCATCCAGAGCCCTCTTTTGATCTCGGCAAAGTCAGGATATCCCGGGTTAAGGAGTCCGCGCGCATCAACGGGGTTCACAATGTCGGCGGTGCGTTCAAATGCCGTTTCTCCCCAGGACACAATTTGTTTACCGGCGCGAATCTGAAACAGCGAGGTGGTATATTCCAGATACAGTTCGCGGCATATGTCTCTGAAGGTATTGTAAGACCGGAGTTCCTTGATGCCGTGATGGCCGCTGAAGTCGTTTACATAACTGTTGAAACCTGAGTCAACATCATGAGCAGCGTCATAAAATTCCTTCCACACCCCATACAGGTTTAGTTCGTAATCAGGACACTGCTGGAGATGAAACATGGTTTCCAGTTTGAGGGTGGTTCTAAAATTGAAAATATCGTAATCATACAACTGGCCCGGCGAGGTATTTTTCGTCCGCAGGGCAAGCTGTTCAGAAAGCTTGCCATGGATGACCATCTTGCCGTCTAAAAGGTCTATGGCAGAACCCGATAGCGGATAGGATAGCAATGCTGCGATAAACGCGGTAATAAAAAATAGTCTTTTAATCATACGCCCTCCTTTTGTTAGGTTAAACAGCAACCAAGATTTTATTTTTAAAGCCAATATAATAAAAATTAAAAACCATGTAAAGAATTTTTTTACAATTTTATATAAAAAAGTAAGCCCAGAATTTTCTATGTCTTTTCTATCCGTTGTTATCTGAGAAATTTTGGTTTGAACAGCAGTATCAGTACCGGCACCAGGAACACCGCCCCTAGACAATTCAGAAATAGGATAACCGCCAGCATCAGTCCCATCTGCGCTTGAAATTTGAGCGGGGACAAGGTCCACACCAGCAAGCCGATAACCAGCGTCCCCGCAATGGCAATAATGGATTTTGAATAGCTCTGAATGGTACGCATGAGGGCGGTTTCCATGGATATGCCGGGATCTTTTTGTTTTTCTTCCTGTGCGCGCGCCAGCATATAAATTCCGTAATCTACCCCCATGCCAATGCCGGCAGCAGAGACCGGCAAGGTTGAAACAGAAAGTCCTATATGGTTTAAGGCCATGTACGCAAACGCCATCCAATTGGAAATCAGCAGCGGAATGGTAAGGATTAAACCGGCCTTAAACGACATAAATTCCATGGTGCAAAAGAAGAGCACGCCCAATAGAGCAAGCACGAGCGTCGCAAGCTGCATCTGGGCAACCACTTCATTGATTGCCGCTTCTGTTCCGATGACGCCCCCCGCAAGCCGATAACGAAAGCCTTCCGGGAGCTTTGCGTGTTCTTTAATGTATTTTTTTGCGGTCTCAATTGCGCGTTTTATGGTGGGGCCGGTCTTGTCAGTATAAAATAGAACAATATTGGTTTGCATTATCTTCGGGTCTATGAATTTGTTCATGTCCCCCGGGTCTCCCGACTGCAAGAGGCCGATTAGATAGGCATTGGCCGAAACCGGGTCTTCTGCCATACCCATCCACTTGGGATCATCTTCGTGCAGTTTCTGGGGCATTGCCATTATGGGAGAGATGATGTTTTGAAATCCTGCCGCACCTGAATTTTTCATCATGTAATAGGTAAAATTTTTAACATCAACGAGCGATTGCGGCTGGGTGAGGGAACGCTGCTTATCCCCTTCAAGCATAATGTAAAGCGGATTGATGAGCGGCAGGTTCTGATTAATGCGCACGCTGTCCTGATTATAGCGCGAGCTGGGATACAGCAGATTTGAGCCAACCTGTGCATCGCCGACAATCAGCTTTTCAGACCAGTAAAACGAGAAAACAGTTATCATAACCACTACTGCCATCACAACATACCGGCCTGTTCCAACTATCCAGGGGCCGAGCCAGTCGGCAAATTTGTTTTCCCACCCGCGGCGCTGTTCATCTTTTAACCGAAGGCTTTGAATATGGTTAAGAAATTTTTTTGAGACCGGCACATAACTTAACAGCACCGGTGTCAGGATAAGTCCTACGATCACCGTCACGATTGACCAGAACGCGCCGGTTATGGCGATGCGCTGCAACACTGGCACGGGGGTAATGGCGACGATCGCAACCCCAAATGCATCCGTGACTATGCTGGTAAGGCCGGGCAGGAACATTTGCTCGATAATTACCCTGATGCCGGACATGGTGTCGCCGGTCTTGATATATTCTTCATAAAATCGGTTATAAAGCTGATGAGAGTGTCGGAATGCCATAAGAGAAATCAGGAAGGGCAGGACAAAAACCAGCGGATCAAGGTTATACCCCATAATTGCCATAAATCCCAACCCCCAGATTCCGGAGACTATTGCGGCGAGCGGCACCAAAAACACTGCCCAGATAGAACGATAAGCAAGGTAAAGAAGCACCGGTATGACGATGAGCGTGGTTCCCATGATATAATTCATGGTGGAAATACTATTGGCTACCACCCCCAGATGCATGGGATGGCCGACAATCGAGACCGTGGTATTTTCATCTTCGGTAGCGGCACGCAGGCGCTCCAGTTCTTTAAAAATTTGCGAATAGTCCAGCGCCTCTTCTTCAAAAAAGTCGGCATAAATGAGGGATTTTTTTGAATCCAGCGATACATACGAACCGTAATAGGCCTCATTTGAATAAATTGCCTCTTTAAGCTTTTGAATACCCAATTCATCTTTCGGCACATCAGGCCACATCAGCGGGGTGCCCTCAATGCCCCACGAGGTGATACGGGGGTTTTTCAGTTTGCGGGAAGCGATGGAGACAATTTTGTATCTGTCAATGCCCTTAATTGCCTCAAGCTCATTGGTTATATACTGAATTTTTTTAAGGGTCTTCTCATTGAAAATATCTCCCTTTTTTACTGAAACCATAATAACTAAGAAATTAGCGCCGCCAAACGTTTTGCGAAAATCATTGTGAAGTTTAATGTATTCATGGGTCTGGGGCAGCAAATCATTAAAGTTGGTAATGATCTTTAACCCGGTCATCTGATACGCAAAAAAAACGGTTACCGCCAGTATTACCAGAAGCACCAGCAGCCGCTGCCTGATTACCAGGTCGGCAAATTTTTTCATCAGTTTTTCACTCATAATCTTTCTTGCCTTAAGGGGGTAAAATTACCATGCGTTTTATTTATTATTGGCATTAAATCTAACGGGTATGCCGGATAACATGACCCAACTGTTTCCGCCATCCTCCGTTTTAACGATCGTGCCGCGTGAACCAACTGCCCAGCCATGCTGCGAATCTGCAAAGTCCATGTCGCGCAGCCAGAATTTGGTGTTCATCTTGTCAGGGAATAGCTCCCAAGTCTTGCCGCCGTTTGCAGAGTGAAGATACATACCTTTCTGACCGACTACCCAGACATTATCTTCATGCGCAGTTATTTTATACAGTGTTACCTTAAACGCTTCAGCAGGGTTGTTAATTTTCTTCCAGGTAATGCCGCCGTCCTGCGTAGCAATGATGACGCCGTCCATTCCCGAAGCCCAGCCGCGCAGCGTATCAATAAACCAGATACTGTAAAGGGAGGGCGTAGGTGTTTCCCACTGGGTTTCGTCCACAACCGGAATAATGTCTTTGCACTCCTGAAGCAGCCAGGTGTTTCCGCCGTCGGTGGTGCGGTATAAAAGACCGTATTCTCCCGCCACCCAGCCATTGTTTATATCTATGAAAAAGATGTCATTGAAGATCCGGTCTTCTCCGCTTTTCTGTGTGCGCCAGGTAGCACCGCCATCAGTGGTGTGAAGAATGGTGCCGAATTCGCCGGTAGCCCAACCGTGCGTTTCGTCAACAAAGCAGACGGCAAACAAATGTTTCTCAACATTACTCTGTTGCCGCTGCCACGATGCGCCTCCGTCAGAGGTGTGGAGAATCGTGCCGCCCCGGCCGGTAATCCAGCCTTTACGCCGGGTAACGAAAGACACATCACACAGGTTGTTTTCCACGCCGCTTTTCTGAATCTGCCAGGTGTTACCGCCGTCCGATGTGCATACTATTACTGAATTGAATCCCACCGCCCATACGTGCAGCGCATCAAAAGCATCCACGGCAAAAAGATTTTCTGTGGTGATTATGGGGAAGGGAGGTTTTTGCGGTGCGGGAGGTTGGACCTCGCTGCACGCAGTTATGAAACACAGTAACACTAAAACTAATATGCGTTGCGGGGAAATATAACTTGTTATGATGTGTATGCGATGATTCATGTGATAGAACCCATCCTCAAAGAAATGTTGCAATTATGGCGCATAGGCATTTATTAAAACAGTGTGGGCCGCGGCGTCAATTAAGGGAAAATATAATTCTTTTATAAGGGAATCCCCTATGGCAGATCTTCGCGTATCATCCAGTGAATCGCGTGCTGAACAAGTTCTGCAGAACTTTTAAGATTAAGCTTTTCTTTTATATTAGCGCGGTACACCTCTACTGTTTTGATGCTGATGTTAAGTTTTTCTGCGATTTGGCGGGTGCCGAGACCTTTTCCGATGAGCTGAAACACTTCCAGCTCACGATCACTGAACAATTCCACCGGCGATGAGACCGTGGCGCTTTTTCGGCTAACAAATTGATGGAGCAATTTGTCGCCCATCGCTTCACTGACGTAGAGGCTCCCCTCAAGAACCTTGCGGATTGCGCTAATCACTTTTTCCGGCGCCTCCTTTTTCATAATATATCCGCGGGCTCCGGCCCGCAAAGCACGCTCCGCGTAGAGAGATTCTTCGTGCATGGAAAGGACAAGGATGGGAAGGTCGGGGTAGCGAGGTTTAATATTCTTGATAAGATCTATGCCGCTGCTTTGGGCAAGAGAGAGGTCAATGATGGCAATATCCGGGCGTTCTTCTCTGATAGCAGTGAATGCCTGTTGAAGATTCTCCGCCTCGGCACAAACCATCAGATCGGGTTCCTGGTTGATAAGAAGTTTCAGCCCCTGCCGCAAAACCGGATGATCGTCAACCACCAAAACCCGCAATTTTTTAGTTTCTTTTGGTGAGTGCCTGCCTGTTTCCACGAATCATGCTCTTATGGCTTTTTGAATGCACACGTCACCCTGCCGCCACCGGAGGGATTATTTCCCACCAAAAGGGATGCTCCGATCATTCTGGAACGATAGTTCATGATCCGCAGCCCCATGCCTTTCTTTGCGTCAATATCTTCAGGAAATCCTATACCATCATCTTCAATTGTCAAAAAGTATTTTTCATCGTGATTTGATAAAGAGATCGTAATGTTTTTTGCCGAGCCGTGTTTTATGGCATTATTGACGGCCTCCTGGGCGATGCGAAACAGATGCGTGGCAATAGATGCATCAGAGATTAAAACAGGAGGATTGCAGGAAAACACGCACGCCGTGTTAAAAACGTTTCTTACGGTAGTCGCAAGCTGCTCCAGCGCCAGCATCAGGCCGTCTTCCCCCAGTTCTACCGGCAAGAGGCCGTGGGCCAAGTTGCGCGTCATTTCAATGGCCTGATGAACAAGCTGGGTTAATTCCTCTGCTTGAGAAACCTCAACCGGCGAGCCCACAGAAAGTTTCTGTTCCAGCACTTTGCTCAAAAATGCAATGCCCGTCAGGTGTTGCGACAGGCCGTCATGCAAATCCTGGCCAATCCTGCGCTGTTCCCGGTTGCTTATTTCAAGGATTTCCTGAATGAGCTGGCGATTAAGCGTTGTGTCAATAATTACTGCCATGAGGCCATATACCACTCCGGATGCATCACGCAACGGCGCGGATGAAATAACAATATCAACAGGAGAGCCGTCTCGCTTGTGGCAACGCATTTCAAAATCCGTGAAAGATTCCCCTGCAAACACCAGTTGTCCGATACGGTCAAATTCATTCTTTTTGTCCTGCGGAATAAACGGCAAGGGGCTTCCCAGGACTTCTGCTGCTTGCCAGCCAAACATGCGTTCTGCCGCTGGATTCCATATGGTTATTTTTTTATCAGCATTTATTGAAATGATTGCCAGCGGGGATGATTCTATAAGTGTTCGCAGGGCAACATTAGATTCTGAGAGCGCGTCCTCGGCGCGTTTGCGATCGTTTACTTCTTTCATCAGTTCAAGTTTCTGGTTAAAAAAGTTCGCAATTAATTGTGCAAGATCGCCGAATTCTGTTCCTGCGTTTTGCAAGGGTTTTATGAGCGCCGGGTCGCCGGAGCGTAGGCTTTTTGACAACAATTTGAGGGGGCGATTGATCCACACCACCAATGCGGTCGTAATAATCACCAGAATGAAGCCTGCAAATATCAGCAACAGGATAAACTGTCGGGTGGTTGAAGTAGTGAATTCTCTTTCGGCACGGGCTGTGCTGGTGACGTTGACACGAATAAGCGGGTTTTTATCTGCGCCACTTAAAAGGCGGGTAAAAGTGAAATATCCTTTTTGCGCATCATATTCATAAAGATATGCCTCCTCCGGCGGTTTTTCTCCCGTTTTGATGGGAAGCAGTTGAATGGTACTTTCCGTTAAATCGGAGAGTTCGTCAATAAATTCTTTACTCCAGAGCCTGCCGGCAAACAGATATCCCAGGGGGGGTGTTTTTCTTTCCACATCGCTGGTCGGCTGTACGGGCGCAGTTCTTATTTCCATGATTCCCCGGGGAGTATTTATGAAAAAATGGCAAAATTGTCGGATAGTCAGCCACGAAATGATGTTGTCCGCAAGCTCAGTAAATAGTTTTGGCGGGGGCTCCAACAGGCTGGTTTCATATATCAGGGAGAAATTTGGACTAAAGATCCAGACTGCTTGGACGTTGAACGTCAACAGCAACGAATCAATATACTGTTGCACCACTGTTCGGTTACCTGTTTTTACAAAATTCACCAAATCATTGCTGCGCGTAACATCAAACGCAAAGACCTCCAGAGAAGCTCCTTCAAGTTTAACTATTTTGTCAAACAGGGTGTTTCTTTCATGTATTCTGTTGCGTATCAATGTTTGCTTGCGGTTTTGTTCTACATACCGCACGGCCAGAAAGCCTGTTAAAAACAGAACAAATATCAAAAAAAGCAACAGTATGATTTTGGTTTGAACTTTCATGGCACGCCACGGTGAGGATGAGGAAGTGGGGACACGGTGCTCTCTTCGGAAGCGTAAGAAACAAAACTATTTAAAGGAACATTTGAGGTAATAACGAATGACCGCGCGCACGAAATTGCCTTATTATAAGAAATAAAAGGTGCTGAGCTTGTTACACAGCACCTTTCAATGCAGATCATTTTATTCTCAAAGCCCCGGCCCATAGTAATCGGCCCGCCAGAACCCGTCTATAAAATAGTGGTTGAACGCATCTTCACTGTTAAACAAAAGCAGGCCTAATTTTGCCGCAGCATCCTGTTCTAACAGCGTATTAATAAATACTTCGGTTCCCGCCTTTGTGCCGCTTATCAGCTCAGCATCATCTTCAGGCTGCAATCGGGTAAGAGCGGTCAGATATGCGTCAACAAACAACTTAAAGGCGGCCAGCGCGGCGTCATGATAGGCTTTAAGCTCTGCTGCCACCGACGTGTCCGGGATTTCAATTTCAATACGATATTTTGATTTATACTGAGTAAGATGCTGGGTGTATTTGCCGCGGTCATCTCCGGTTCGCTGGTATTGTTCGACGAGCTCCAGCCCTTCATTGAGTTTTGCAATCTGGTCACCAAAAAAGGCATCCACATCGATGAGGCTACTATTTCCTTCTGCGTCATTAGTCACATTATAAAAATCCATGCTGAAAGAAGTTGACATGCCCGCCATACCTTTTAATGCGTCGCCGTGCATAAACGGAGCTCTGAGGTTTGCATTGGGCCGTACCACAAACGCTACGTCGGTGAAGTTTTCAGAGTCCGGAGGAACTTCAAACTGGCTGATGCAGCCGGTGGCCATATGATCGCTCTCGCCCGGGTAAAGGTGCACCTCAAGCAGGCGATTGCCGAATACTAATCGTGGTATAAGGGTAAGCTTCAGAATATAATCATCAAAATCCCGCGCAATAGCACGCTCATTGAAGCCGGGCATTTCCTGAAACTTTTCCAAAAGATATTGCTGCATGTTTTTATACAGATCATAGTCTTCTTCCGGCGGTCTTATGCACGATAAGAGGGAAGAAATGCAGAATATGGCACACAGGGGGAAAAGAAAGAGCTTTGAAATTTTCATAACGGTTCCTCCAACACGATGAGTAATAGGGTTAAACTATCTTCTAATCCACACCTTAGGGGAGTCATGAAACGATGTCAAGAAGAAAAACAGAATATACCTCGGTATTCGAAGCCATCACAGAAGGTCAGAACGGCGGGAAATCAGTAAAATAGCGGGCAGGAAATCCAATGAGTTCCTTGGGTGCATCATCCTTTCAGGAGACGGCTGGCGGGGGAGGGGGGAAACCAACCAGCCATTCTCCTTCGGGATGAAAATTTGTCTGCACAGAGAATTTTATATATAAAATATAGAATAGAAACTTAACCTGAAAATGACCTGAAAATTACAAATTGGTAAGGTTTGAAATAACACTGGTAGATCAGGAGAAATGAGTATAAACTCATTATAAAATAGAAAGGAGGATTGGTATCCGGCATGAGAGTCCTGGTGGTTGAAGACGATAACAAGATCGCCTCTTTTATTTCCAAAGGGCTGAAAGAAGCGGGTTTTGCCGTTGATGTCGCAGCACATGGCACCGACGGTCTGCATCTGGGGCTAACCGAGCAGTATGATGCTGCGGTCATTGACCTTATGCTGCCGGGAATTGACGGCCTTTCGCTCATTGAGCAGTTGCGCGAGAAAAAGATTAATACGCCAGTTTTAATTCTGAGCGCCCGGCGTTCTGTTGATGACCGGATAAAAGGACTGCAGGCCGGCGGCGATGATTATATGATCAAACCATTTTCCTTTTCTGAATTGCTGGCGCGTATTCAGGCGCTTATACGGCGCGCCACGCAAATTATCGAACCATCCACCCTGAGCGTCGGCGATTTAACCATGGATCTATTAACCCGCGAGGTTAAACGGGGCAATATACCGATTATCCTTCAGGCGCGCGAGTTTGCCCTGCTGGAATACCTGATGCGCAATGCCGGCCGGATTGTCTCAAAGACTTCTATCCTTGAACATGTATACGATTATAGCTTTGATCCGCAGACCAATGTTGTTGACGTGCTGGTCTGTCGGCTGCGCAATAAAATAGATAAAGATTTTGAACCCAAGCTGCTCCACACCGTCCGGGGAATGGGATATGTCCTCAAAACTGTCTGAACGCATTGGGCTGACATTCAGCCTGAAACTGAGCATTCTTTACGCCGTGTTCTTTATCGTCAGTTCTTTTAGCCTGTTCATTGTTGCCTATTTTTTTATTGATTATCTTCTGGAAACAGGTGAGCGCGAATTAATTGAGGCGCGCATGCAGGACTACCGGGCATGGTATGCGGAAGGTGGACTTGACTCACTGAAGGCGCGTTTTGACGAACAGTCAGAAACAGATAAAGCAGCTTTTTTTGTCCGTATTATAGGCCCCCACAACAAGGCTTTTTTTGTAAGTATTCCCCGCGGTGCCAAAGGATTTGACCCTGCGCAACTTGACCGCATACGGCCAAAAGGACCGGAAGCCTGGTTTACCATAAAGGACTTTGGGAAAAAGAATATCTGGACGATCGGCTCCATCCCACTCCGGTCCGACCTTGTGTTGCAGGTTGGCAAAAGCTCAACGCATATCTGGGAGCTGTTATCCTATTTTCGCTCTGTGTTTATTCGTTTCATCGTTCCTATTCTTCTGCTTGGCGTTGCTGGCGGAGGACTGCTGACGTTTCGCGCCATGCGGCCGCTCCGGCACCTCATCAAGACGGTGCGCAACATTCTGGAGACCGGTGAAATGAGCACACGCGTACCGGTTGGTTCTGGGCGGGGCGAACTGCATCAACTGGTGACGCTCTTCAACAAGATGCTTGACAAAAACGAGGCCTTGATAGCCGCTATGCATAATTCACTG
Organism: uncultured Thermodesulfobacteriota bacterium; assembly: GCA_964594075.1. Classification (GTDB taxonomy): domain Bacteria; phylum Desulfobacterota; class WTBG01; order CAIYCZ01; family CAIYCZ01; genus CAZQKW01. Next base: position 22,828 of record CAZQKW010000030.1, read on the forward strand.
GACAATGTTGCGCATGATTTACGGACACCTATGACGCGTTTGCGCAGCGTTGCCGAGTTTGCTCTGCAGAGCCAGCTCACGCCAGAAGCCTATCGTGAAGCATTAGCAGATTGTCTGGAAGAATCCGAACGAGTGTTGACTATGCTGAATACCCTGATGGATGTGGCTGAAGCTGAAACCGGGGTTATGCGGCTGGAAATGGCTGAGATTTCGATCCCCGAAGTGATCCAGGCGGTGGTTGATCTTTACGAAGTCATAGCTGAGGAGAAAAACCTGACCATTCAGGTTGACACTCCTGAGCAATTAATAGTTAAAGCAGATTATGCTCGTCTTCAGCAGGTGATAGCCAATCTGCTTGACAATGCAATAAAATATAGCCCCAACAGCGGCCAGATCACGATAACAGCGCGGCGCGAAAATGCACATGCACTCATTTCAGTGGCAGATAACGGTATTGGGATTCCCGCTCATGAAATAGATAAAATCTGGGATCGGCTTTACCGCAGTGATCGGAGCCGCTCACAGCGCGGTCTTGGGCTTGGACTAAGCCTGGTGCGGGCGATTGTTCAGACGCACGGGGGGACGGTCAGCGTTCACAGCGAAGAAAACAACGGATCTACCTTTACGGTTATTCTGCCTATTGATACATGAGACGGTATTTTTGTTTCATCCCGGCGTTTAAGAAGTGAAGAGTTGTGAAAAAAAGAGCTTGCCGAATTTATCGGAAAGCTCTTTTAAATATTCAAATATTCAAGGCGTCATTACCATTCCGAAGATTTTTCTAATTTTGAGCGCTGGTATGATTGCACCGACACAATGCTGTCCTGCAGTAGCTTCCTCGTGTAGCCAGGATTGTGTATGCCATAGCTGCGGTCATTCACAAACAGCTTGTAGTTCGTATAGGCATGCTCGAGGATTTTGTCCGGATCATCAAGAAACGGCACCGTGCCACCCTTGTGGCAGCGCGCGCATTTGCCCGGTTGATTAGCAGGCAGAAAGTCATGGTTGTTTCCCTTCAGCAGTGTGGAGAGCTCCGTAAGCAATCCCTTTACCTCGGTTTGCACGCCGTTGCGGTCAAAATTTATGAGGCCTGCATGGCAGCCCTGACACACCAGTATATTAAGCGTGTCATCCGGAGTGCCCGGTATCAGGTCGTCTCCGTAGTCGCGCATGCGTAAAGTATGGCCGCCGACTTTTCTAACCTGCTGGGCGTCCTTGTCCGCCACAGCAGCGCTCATGTGGCATACCACACATTTATCTTCTTGACGGTGTGGATTTTTCTCCCCTTCATAGGGTGAATAATCTTGACCAGAATAGTGATAGCCGTTGCCGACTTCTCCCGCGATTCCTTCAAGGATGGCATTCTGCCACTTCTCGTAATGGCAGGTATCGCAGGCATGGCCGGCAGAGCCGGTTCTAAGGCCATAAGGGTTGTCAGATTCAGCCCGGTGAGAATCATGGCATACGGAGCATGAAATATTAGGCGCATCTCGGGGAATTTCCGGGAGGGCGTCGGCGGTATAGCGAAACTCCTGGAAAGGCTTTCCTGAATCAATAGCCCCAATATACCCTTGCGTATAATGGCAACGGTAGCACGATGTAATCCGACCGTCAGTCGGCTCATAATATCCAAAAGGCAAGGGGTCTGAATGATACGCCTTTTGTATTTCTGCAAATTGTTCGTGGCACTGGCCGCAAACGCCTGACCAGTAGCTTACCGAAAGTTTTGGATCGCCATTGTTGGCAACATGCACACTTCCCTTGCCATGGCAACTTTGGCAGGTTGCGCCGCCGCGGCTCGCATGACCGGTGGCGAGATAACCCAGAGCTTTCTCAGCATGGCACACAGTGCAGCTTGCCGGGTCTGTCTGCTGCGCCACGGTTATGGCGAGACTTTTTTGCTGGCTTTTGGCGCCACGGTCATCGGTTACCGTCAACGTGGCAGTGTATGTCTCTCCAGTTTGCGCAGCCAGAGGAATTTGGAACGAAACATTCTCCGCGGTAATTGATGGCGTCAGCAGTGCCGATACATCGTTGCCGTGGGTATCCTTAAGCATCCATTCATAATCAAAGAGGGATGCCTTAAAATTGCCATTTTTATTGCCATATACATCAAATACCGGGGCATCAGGATTAAATTCTTCAGGTGAAAGCAAATTCATATCAACGGCAAATCCGCGGAGGTACACCGTTGAGCCAGCAGTTACCGCAGATGCACCGCTGGTTGTCGCAAATAACATAGCGCTATCTATTAAAGGAAGCTCTGAGGGACCGGGAATGACGGAGGGAACCGCTTCTGGCGGCACATTTTCCGCAGTGAACTCTATTGATGCCTGACGCGCAGTTCCTGCATCATCTACTGCAAGCAGCGCAACGGTATATTTTCCTAATGCGGGCACTATAAAGGTATAAACATTGCCAAAGAACCCCTCCTCTCCTAAGGGAACTGCACTCGCCGGTTGTTGCTGTTTTAGCCAGTAAAATTCCTTAAAGCCCTCGACGTTAGTGGCGGTTAAAAAGATCCGTGCCGGGGCTGTATAAGGACCTGGTTTGGGATTAAGTTTTGAGTCGGTTATAACAATCTCCGGCGCGCCAGTCTGCTCCAACGATTTTTGAAGCACAAAGCTTTGAAATTTTAATGTGCCCGCAGACGCAGCAACGTTCGCAAAAGCGCTCCGTACATACCCGTCCTTAACCGCGAGCATGGTATAGTGATCTTCATCCACATTATCAAAAAAATAGTATCCAAACCTGTTGGTGACTTGTGCATCAAGCGGGGTGAATTTGCCGCTGTCCTCTTTTCCCAGGACAACAACGGCATTGGACAGGGGCGTGCGCAGAAAAGAGAAAATTCTGCCGGATTCTTTAACCGTTCCAAAAATAACAGCCTTCTTTTTGAGCGGGATGAATACCTCCGTTTCTTCATTGGCCTTCACGGTTACAAATCCCGTTTCCCGCGTGATATATCCTTCACGTTCAGCCCTGATCTGATAGTTTCTAAATGGGACTATTTCTTTTATAAGTGCTTCGCCCTTGATATTGGTCGAGCCAATATAATTATTAGGCGTAATGAGAACTTTTGCGCCGGACAACGGTCTGTTAGTATAAAAATCCCTGATTTTAATGTTGATGGTTCCCAGAAAGTTCTCGGCATTGCCGGCTGGCACAAAGATTAGATGCATTAACAGAAATACACATAGCAACATCATGTGATAAAAATAATTTCGTTTCATGACTGCTCCCTTACCATGCTTGTTGAAAGGACACGCTTACTGTATCACCTTTTTAAATGTCCGTCGCCTTTGCATTCACGACCGGATCATTACCAGCAGCATTTTAAATTGTTGAACTGCCTGCAGGGCATGAGGCTTATTGGCTGGCATGATAATCATTTCACCAGCTTTTACCGGAATCGGGTTTCCGGAGATGGTTATAAGTGCTTCGCCGTCAAGAATATAAACCAGCGCATCAAACGGCGCTGTGTGTTCACTTAAACCCTGTCCTCGGTCAAAGGCAAAGAGCGTGACAGTGCCGTTCTCTTTGCGGATTATTTCCTTGCTCACAACAGAGCCGCCCTGGTATTGCACAGCTTCACATAGAGGTATCGCCTTGCTATGAAGCTCATTATGCGGCGTGATGTTCGACATACGTTCCTCCGGTTCGATTCTATTTTGCTTGTCAAGGCAGTGTGGGCACTGTGTTAATTAGCTGTGCCTGCTGTAATTGCTTTCATATAATTTTTCAAGACGCGCCAGATGATTGGTTTCTTCTTTGAGTAATTTTTTAAAGAGATGTTCCATGGGCGCATCAGCACAGTTAAACGCCATGGTTGCATAGAAAACAACGCTGCGTTTTTTATCAGTTATCGCATACAGCAATACATCTGCCGGGGTTGAATTTTCATCCAGTGTTTTTTCTTCCCGGTGGTGTGGCAGCTTAACGATAACTTCATCTTTTGCGGTATCATCATGGAATGAAAATGTTTCGCCAAACAGAGCTTTTTCCAGGGCGCATTTGTGATCAATTTCTTCAAGGGCGACTTGTTTTATAAGTTCTCGTGTCTGCGGGTCATGTGAAAGCTTATAGGCTTTCACATAGCTCTCAATAGATTTTTGCATGAGTTCAATGGCTTTTCGCAGTGCGCCTTCTCTCGTGTAGCAAATCTCTTGCATTTCCATGGCAGTCTTCCCCAGACAGAGGCAGTTATGATTCTCTCGTGCTACTCAGCTCCAAACCCCAGCCATCTGGCAATGTGGTCAACTGGCACGCGGGTTCTTTGAAACGTATTCAATAAAGAGTCTTTGACAGGATACCCGAGCGCTACACCCCCTACCAGTTCTCTGTCTTCAGAAATACCCAGATGTTTTTTAATATCTTCTTCGCACACTACCGTTACCGTAAGCCAGCAGGTTCCCAAACCCCTTACATGTGCCGCAAGAAGAAAATTCTCAATGGCGGCAGCAATGCTGAGCCGATACTGGTGATCAGTTCGCTTATACGTAATAAAATAGACTCCGACCGGAGCAGTAAAAAAGCAGAGACTTTTTTGGAAAATATCATTGGGATCAACACCCCGCTGCCCGGCAGCCTCAAGCATGGCTGCAAAAATTTCCTGCTGGCGCTTTGCAAGCGGTTCAGGCGTTTCGCTGAAAGAATCATATGCCTGCATGCGCTCAGCAAAATGTTCAAGGGTTATCGCATTTACTTTTTCAAGTTCATTTCCTGTCAGGACGATGAATTCCCACGGCTGCTGATTGGTTGCGCTGGGAGCCCAGGTCGCAGCTTCCAGGCATTCCTTGATAAGTGCCTGAGGAGGACACTTTCTTTCAAATTCCCGTATGCTCCTTCTTGATTTAATGGCGTCTATGAAATCCATTTGCTGTCCCCTACAATCACAAATAAGCCGTTTTCAAACGGTTAATTATTTTATGAAATTTCGTTTGTCCGCATGCCCCAAATCGGTTTTTTTCAAATTGCTTAAATGTGTGCGCTAAACTCTGCTTTATTTCCGGGAAAATATAGTTTTCAGCCAGCGAAAACAATACCTCCTCAGCATTAATATGGGCCTTAAGCAGGCCAATATATTCGCGCGCACTTTGGGTGAAATTTTTATCGTTATTGATATCCCATGGGTAATTCAATATTGCTTTGTTCATGGTGCCGATGAACGAGCGAGAAATAGTATGCACTGCACGCAATTCACCGATAGGCCCGCCCCCTTTGGGAACGCCCGCCTTTTCCATGGCGGGGAAAAGCATTTCTTCTTTAACCAGATGACATTCGCCCACAAATGTGCTGAAGAACTCCACGACGGATTCAAGATGAACCTTTTTTATTATTTCGCCGTGTTCAATTTTTGCACAGATTTTTTCTAATATCTTCAGCATGCACTGGATGTCGCGATGTTCATTTTTGAGCTGTGCGGTCAGGTTCATATATTTTATATATCATAATTAATAATATAACGCCTTATTCCCTTTGTTGACTTAAGTCAATGAAACGAAAAACAGATTTAGTAAAAAAATTTACATAGAATTTACCATCAATGAATTTGGACAGCTTGAATTGGTGGAGGATTCGCCTTTTGCCGGGCAGCCGGCAGGTTCAATACTTAAGATGACTCACAGCAGGACCAACTATGATGAAACAGTGCACGGCGGACCCGAGTGGCGCGATGTATTCCCTGAATCTGCAGCTCCCGGCACAATAGATTGTCCTGCAGATATTGCGCCCGATGGTGGGGACAGGGTAGTCAACCGTGAAGATCTCAAACTGTTGCTCAGGCACTGGCGAAATGGATGGGGCGATCCGGCAGATATACATGACGACGGCATCGTGAACCGCAAAGATTTGTTTGCAGTTATTAGAGGGTGGGGGAAGTGTCCGGAATAAGCGAGGGGACACAATTGAAGGATTTTATTTGGTCTGCTGCAAATTACGCGAGCCGGCGCTCGCCGCTGGCAAGTTCTTCCAGCCCCTCGCGATCACGGATTTTTATTGTGCGATGGCCGTCAGATTCAATCAAGTCTTCAGCGCTCATGCGGGCGAGAATACGAGAAAGGGTTTCTGGTATTGTTCCCAGAAGACTTGCAAGCTGCGTTTTTGAAATGTCAAGGGTGAGATTTGAGGAACGATTTTTAGTTTCGCTCAGATAGAGAAGATAAGCAGAAAGCCTGCCGGGTACTTCTTTGAGCGAAAGATCTTCAATCAGGGCGGTGAAACGGCGCAGACGTTTGGACAAGACTGCCAGCATATTCAGCGCTAACGAGGGATGCTTTTTAATAAGCTCAATAAAAGCAGACCGGGGGAAAAATAATATTTTGCTTTCCTCAAGAGTTTCGGCATGCGCGGGAAAGTGCTCGCCAGAAAAGACCGGAACTTCACCGAACGGCTCTCCCGCCCCAAAAATATGCAGAATTTGCTCCTTGCCTTCATGGGAAAGCTTAAAGATTTTCACTCTGCCTGAAGAAACCACATAAAAACCATTGCCCTCATCACCTTCGGAGAAGATTGTTTGTCCCCGCCGGTAGGTTCGTTCAATAACGATGGTTGATAATTGTCCAAGCTGGTCTTGTGTTAGGCCTTTAAAAAGCGGTATCGCGGCAATTTGTTTCAATAGTTCCATAGGGCTATCTCCTCTGTGTTGCAAATTACCATTTACCGTTGACATAAGTCAAGGTGCAATAATTAGAAAAAAGTAAAGAAATGAATAGGTAAAGAGGCAAAAGGTGAAACGTAAAAAAAAAGAGGACAAAAAATGATGAGTTTTGACTTTGGTCAAGGTTAAACGACTAATCTGTAGTATGATATACTATATAAAAGCACAGGGAAGATTCGGAACCAAAGATTAATAATCATAAACACAGGAGGAAAGAATCATGGCAGCAACAAGTATGTTTTGTTATCAGTGTGAACAAACGGCAAAGGGCGAAGGGTGCACCAAGGTCGGCGTGTGCGGTAAGGATGCCGATGTGGCAGCGCTTCAGGATCTGCTGGTGTATGCCTTGAAAGGGCTCTCGCAGGTCGCAGTAGAAGGACGCAAAGTCGGGGTGGTTGACCGGGAGGTCAATGTTTTTACGGTTAAGGCGCTTTTTTCAACCCTCACCAATGTGGACTTTGACGCGCAAAGGTTTGTGGAATTTATTAATAAATGTGTTGAGTTGCGGGAAAATCTAAAGAAAAAAGTAAAGGCGGCTGGCGGAAAAGTGGATTTCGGAAACGGCCCGGCAGCGTATCAACCGGCTAAAGATCTTGCCGGCCTGGTTGAACAGGGCACAAAGGTCGGATTGAAATCAGATCCCAGCATTGATCCTAACATTTTGTCCCTGCAGCATACCACGTTGTTTGGCATAAAGGGCGTTGCTGCGTATGCAGATCACGCGCAAATTCTTGGCCAGGAGGATGACAAGGTTTATGCGTATATTCATGAGGGACTGGCGGCGACGCTGAATAAAAACCTGACGCTGAACGACTGGGTCGGGCTTGCCTTGAAATGTGGTGAAATCAATATTCGCGCCATGGAACTTCTGGACGCTGGCAACACGGGCGCTTATGGGCATCCGGTTCCAACCAAAGTGCCGCTCGGAACCAAAAAAGGCAAGGCAATACTGGTCTCAGGGCATGATCTCAAAGACCTTGAAGAGTTGCTGAAACAGACACAAGGTACCGGCATAAATATTTACACTCACGGCGAAATGCTACCCGCGCACGGGTATCCCGGGCTGAAAAAATATTCCCATTTATACGGGCATTATGGAACTGCATGGCAGAATCAGATTAAAGAGTTTGCAAATTTTCCTGGCCCGATTGTTATGACCACCAACTGTATTCAGCGGCCAAAAGAAACATATTTACAAAGCATTTATACCTGCGGCGTTGTTGGCTGGCCGGGCGCGCCGCATATCAAAGATCGAAATTTCGCGCCCGTTATAAAGAAAGCGCAGGAAATGCCGGGTTTTGCGGCAGATACGAACGGCAAATCAGTGATGGTGGGGTTTGCGAGAAACGCCGTGATGGGGGTTGCGGGAACGGTTATTGAAGCAGTCAAGAATAAGAAGATTCGGCATTTCTTTCTGGTCGCAGGGTGTGATGGTGCCAAACCCGGGCGCAATTATTATACCGAGTTTGTTGAAAAAGTTCCGCAAGATTGTGTGGTGCTGACGCTTGCCTGCGGCAAGTTCCGGTTCTTTGATAAGGAACTGGGTGATATTGGCGGTATTCCGCGGCTGCTTGATGTCGGCCAGTGCAATGATGCCTATTCGGCAGTCCAGATTGCGCTCGCGTTGGCTCAAGCATTTAATGTGAGCGTCAATGAATTGCCGCTATCCCTTATCCTTTCATGGTATGAGCAAAAGGCTGCAGCAATCCTTCTCTCGTTGCTGCATTTAGGCATAAAAAACATTCGCCTTGGGCCCAGCCTTCCGGCCTTTATTACGCCGGCAGTGCTTGATGTGCTGGTGAAGAATTTTAATATCATGCCCATTTCAACGCCTGATCAGGATTTGAAGGCAATATTGGGATAAAAAAGCAGAATGTGGAATGCGGATTGAATGAATATCGCATTCCGCATTCCCAAATTCGCCATTGAGGACGGAGGACAGCGCATGAAATGCCCCGGCCAGGATATGCGTTACTGGGGACCGGACGCAGTTTTTGAAGATAAATGTCCCCAGTGTGGGAGCAGTATAGAATTTTTCAAGGATGAATCCACCCGCAGGTGTAAACAGTGCGGCCATAAAATGGTCAACCCGCGAATGGATTTTGGCTGCGCGGCCTATTGCCCGTATGCTGAACAATGCCTCGGGGAATTGCCCCCTGAACTGCTTGCACAAAAAAAGGATTTATTAAAGGACCGGGTCGCCCTGGAGATGAAACGCTATTTTGCCCAGGATTTCAAGCGCATCGGGCATGCCTCCAAGGTTGCGCGGTATGCCGAACAATTGGGTAAAGAAGAAAACGGAGACATGGCAGTTGTCCTGATTGCTGCGTATTTGCATGATATTGGGATCAAAGAAGCAGAACGAAAATACCAGAGCAATGAAGCCCCATATCAGGAACGGGAAGGTCCGCCTGTGGCGCGAGACATACTGCACAAGGTGGGCGCGCCGGAAAAACTTATCGCAGAAGTATGCGATATTATCGGGCATCATCACCACCCACGAGCAGAAGAAACTAATAATTTCAAGATTCTCTATGACGCCGACCTGATTGTAAATCTTGAAGAAATGCATAAGGAATCGCCTCTTGCGCCTGATAAAATTGCCGGCATTATAGAAAAATCTTTTCTTACCAGGGCTGGTAAAAATCTGGCACAAAAAATATTAATGAGCTGATTGATGATGGAGGAAAACTCACAGGAACAGCACCATGAAAGTAAAACGAAAAATAATACACATTGATGAAGTCCTCTGTAATGGCTGCGGACAGTGTTCCACCGCGTGCGCTGAACAGGCGATACAGATTGTTGATGGCAAAGCACGCTTAATTTCAGACCAGTATTGCGACGGTCTGGGCGCATGTCTTGGGGAGTGTCCGCAGGGGGCATTGAAAATTATTGAGCGGGATGCTGATGAATTTGATGAGGCAGCCGTGGAACAACATCTGCAGAAGCCTGTGTCACGAAATAGTGGACACCAGGCATTCGCTGCCGGCGGATGTCCATCCGCCCAGGTAAAAATATTGTCTCCCTCCCCTGCAGGGCCGGGCCCGACGCAAAAGCGTGTATCAGAACTTTCCCATTGGCCGGTGCAGATACGTCTGGTGCAGCCTGGCGCAGCATTTTTAAAGAATGCCGAGCTGCTCATTGCCGCTGACTGTACGCCGATAGCGTATCCTGATTTTCATGGTGATTTTCTCAGGGGGAAGGCAGTTATGATTGGCTGTCCCAAGTTTGACGACGCACCGGCATATATAGAAAAATTTGCGCAAATTTTTCGCGCCGCGAGCATCAAAAGCGTAACTGTGGTGGTAATGGAAGTTCCGTGCTGCCAGAGCCTCCCGGTTATTGTTAATGAAGGCATGAAGTTGGCGGGTATTCATGTGCCCATAGAAAAAATTGTTATCAGTGCAGAGGGAGAAATTCTCAAACGCGAGAAGCTGGCAGCGTAAGTCGAGGATTTAAGACACCCATACTGAAAATCCAGTAAAGATCGAAAATAAAACCCAAACAATCCAGTTTACATTGTTTGGGTTTTATTTTATTAGTAAAAATGCATGATATAATCTCTATGTATTTCACGGAGTTTCAGTAAAAATGAAAGGTTTTCATGAAAATTACTAAAGAATTCCTCCAGTCGCTGATTGACAATATTCAGGATTCCATAAAAATTGTTAATAAAGATCGCACCATTCTTTTTATAAACAAAGCCGCCCAGGATACGCTGGGGAAAAAGCTTGCAGATACTATCGGGAATAAATGTTATGAGGAGTTCTGGCACCGGGAAGGCCCCTGTCCGCATTGCATGATGGATGAAACCTTTAAAAGCGGAAGATTTCAAAGCGCCACTGTCAAACTTGAAAACGGCGATGGCAAGCCAATAACCCTTGAGCTTAACACGTTTCCAGTAAAAAACCATGCTGGAGACGTTATATATGGCATTGAAATTCTCAGGGATATTTCCGAGCGAGAAATGCTTATCAATGAATTGGTGCAGACCAGAGCGTTGGCTATTATGGGGAAGTATTCTGCAGAACTTGCGCACGAAATAAAAAATCCGCTTAATTCCATCGCAATTCAAATACACCTCATGCAGAAACTTGCCGAACAGGCAGAACCGCACCTGAAAGATGAAATGCAGGACATTATTCGGGTGCTGAAAGAAGAAGTTGACCGGCTGAACAATTTAAGCAGAGAATATCTTTCTATCACCAAATCGCCTCCTCTTGAGCTGCATGTGACGTCATTGCAGACATTGCTTTGTGATGTGTTTGATCTGGTCAGACCCCTTGTGGGTCTTTCCCACATCGAACTTAAGCAATCCATTGACGCCAGCATTCCCGACATGCTTATAGATCGGGATAAAATGAAACAAGTGTTTATAAATATTATCAATAATGCGATAGAGGCTATGCCGACAGGGGGGGCGCTTGCGGTTTCGTTAGCGCGTTCTTCGGGGCAGCTGCTGTGCAGTTTTGAAGATACTGGCCCCGGTATTCCGGTGGAAAATAAGGACAAGATTTTTGAGCCCTTTTTTTCCACGAAAACCACCGGCACCGGCCTTGGACTGACCATAGCAAAGAACATTGTCGAAGCACACGGCGGGACAATTTGGTTTGAAAATCGAAAAACGGGCAGTGTGTTTTTCATTACGCTGCCTTTGGAGATTGTGCAGGGCGTTTCATGAACTTTGATAAGCCAAAAATATTAATTGTTGATGACGACAAAAATGAGCTGCAGGGCTACCTGAAGGTGCTCAGCCAGGATGATTTTATTGTTGCCGGCGCGTCGCATGGTTATGAAGCGCTCAAAAAAATTGAGGAACAATCCTTTGATATAATGATTTCAGATATACGTATGCCGCAGCTTGACGGTATTGCCCTGCTCAAGGAAGCACAGAAACGCGACCCTGACATTTCGGTTATTCTTGTTACCGCCTTCGGCACCATTGACAGCGCCGTAGAAGCAATGAAGCTGGGCGCGGAAACATATCTTACCAAGCCGGTTAACATCGAAGCTCTTGAGATATTGATAAAAAAAATATGGGATAATAAGAAGTTATATCTTCAGAACCTGGAATTGAAGCAAACGCTGCGCGAGCGTTATAAATTTTCTTCTATCGTCGGTAACACGCCCCAGATGCAGAGCCTTTTCAAGACGGTTGCGCATATCGCCCCGACTGATGCATCAGTTCTTATCCAGGGGGAAACGGGGACAGGCAAAGAACTGTTTGCCAATTTGATCCATTATAACAGCAATCGTGCGGATAAACCGTTTGTGGCGCTGCATTGTGCGGCGCTATCCGAAGGACTTCTCGAAAGCGAGCTATTTGGTCATGAAAAGGGCGCATTTACCGGCGCCATTCGGGAAAAGATGGGACGATTTGCCATGGCGAATGGCGGCACCTTATTTCTTGATGAAATTGGCGAAATGAGCCCGAGCACTCAGGTAAAACTGCTCAGGGTTATAGATACCGGCGAGTTTGAGCGTGTCGGCGGTGAAAAAACCAACCGGGTTGATGTGCGCATTATTGCGGCGACCAATAAGAATCTTGATGAAGAAGTAAAAAAAGGAAATTTTCGCGAGGATCTGTTATACAGAATTAATGTTATTGTGCTAAACATTGCCCCCCTGCGTGAACGAAAAAGCGATATCCCGCTGCTTGCAGACTATTTTTTACACAAATATGCTGAAAAAAATAAAAAACCAATACGCGAACTGACCGGCAGGACTATTGAATTGCTCCAGGCGTATGATTGGCCGGGGAATGTCCGCGAACTTGAAAATGTTATCGAGCGGGCAGTCATCTTGAGCAAAGAAGAAGTCATATCGCCGTCGGCTTTGCCTGCGCATATACACAAAAGAGAGCTTGCCGAGGATGAGATGAGGACGACGCTGCACATTCCGTTTGGCATTCCCATGAAAGAGGCTGAAAAAATTATCATCCAGGAAACCTTGCGACAGACAAAAGGGAACCGCACGCAGGCAGCCAAGTTGCTCGGGATGAGCGTTCGTAAAATAGAATATCTTCTTAAAGAGTGGAAAGTTTAATTAGACGCTTCCTGCAAAATTTTCTTCTTTTATTTACCCTCTTCGCGCTTACCTGCAAAAATTTCACCTGCTGATTTTTTATTCCTCCCCGTTTTTTATACGCCAAACCCGATGAATGATTAACTATCTGAAATTACATAATAAAAAATAGTGCGTTGGCTGTTAAAAATTAACATTAGGTTAAGGTATGCCTCTTGCTAATTATAAACTCAAATAAAAAGGGAGGCAAAAATGGAAAAAAAAGTTTTAGCTGACGAACAATTACAAGAGATTATTCACGAGGAAGAACACCTCAGTCCCTATCCGGAGGAAGAATTAGTTGATGATGATCTTGATTCTGAAATTATAGATCAAAAATCAATGACAGACAGGGATATTAATGTCTTGTCTTCTTATCTGAAGGAAATGCGCAATAACGTGCTGTTAAGTGCTCAGGAAGAACTTACTCTGGGTAAAGACTTGATGGACGAGGAAGAAAAACGCCATGTGTTAACCGAACGCTGGATCACGTTATTTGCAAAAATGATAAAAGTCCGAAATGTGGAGCTTCATTTAGTAAAAAAACAGAACAACAGAGATAGAGAAGCAGTTTTAGCCCGTAAAACGCTTCGGGCTTTTTTGCGATTAGCCAAGCTGCATAATGAGCTAAGGAAACTTGAGAGAGGCATAAAACAGAGTGCTGCAGGCACATATGAACGCAAAAAGTTGTGCAGGCAAAAAGTGACTATTTTGGGAGAGCAACGGGACATTATTGCGCGCCACAATTTATTGAAGCTGAGAAATGAAGGCATTTTGAAAAAGCTGGAGCGGTTGGTCAGCATCGACAGAGAAAAAAAGCACAGCTTTAAAAAGGAAATGGATAACATAATAGAAGAGCTCAGGTCTGTTGATGCCAAGAGCCGTATGATAAAAGACCGACTGGTAAGAGCAAATCTGCGGCTGGTGGTCGGGATTGCTAAGAAATATATCAACCGAGGTTTACCCCTTGCAGATTTGATTCAGGAGGGAAATATAGGTCTTATGCGGGCGGTTGAAAAGTTTGATTATCGTCTCGGCAATCGTCTCAGCACCTATGCATGCTGGTGGATACGTCAGACGATGCTGCGTTCAATTGACGAGCAGACCAGAACCATCAGAGTCCCGGTCTATGTGAATGAACGAATAAAAAAGATGATTAAAAGCTCCCAACACATTGCCCAAATTAAAGGAGGCGAGCCGGCAACAGGAGAACTGGCTGAAGGAATGGGTTTGCCATCCCGGCAGGTAGATGAGATTCTGCAAGTTTGTAAAGACACTATTTCGCTTGAGTCGCCGCTGGGGGAAGATGACAGTTCATTAAAAGACTGTGTGCCGAACAATCTTGCTCCCTCGCCGCTGGATGATGTTTTAAAGATACAACTTTTTAATGAAGCCGACGAGGTGTTGCAGACGCTTTCTGAACGCGAAGAAACGATTATCAGATTGCGATTTGGTCTGGGCGTTGATGCTGAGCACACGCTCGCGGAGATTGGCGAAAAATTGGGCGTTTCCCGGGAACGTATTCGGCAGATTGAAGTTGCGGCCTTGCGCAAACTTCGGCGTTCAGAGAAGCTGAGAGAATTGAGAATGTTTTTAAAACAGTAAAAAAACCCCGGTCTCCATAACGGAGATCGGGGTTTTGATTATAAGGCGAACCAAGAACGTATTAATAATCCCAGAGGTTACCTTCGGTTGAAGGAATTTGTTTTTGCAATTCATCCATCTTCTTTAACAACCGATCAGCCTCTTCATTGGTAAGTTTCTTTCCGGTTTTAAGTTCGGCCTTGGTTTTTATGAGCTTGGCGCGAAATGCTTCCAAAGAAGCAAGAAGATTGTCAATTTTGCTCTGGCACTCATCCATTTTTTTGGGATCACAAAATTCATTGGAAGTAGCCGCAATTAGTGTGGGCGGCACACTCATGCTGAAAATGATCGCGCAAACGAGCAGTACTGCTAATTTTTTCATGACCCAATTCCCTCCTGTAAAATTGTTATTGTAAATTTTCCTTCTCTCTATATATAAATAAGCCTTTAGATTAGTAACCCAAAGGCCTGCATTAAGCCGCATAAAAAAACTATTTGTTGAGTGACTTAAAATCAGCCTCGAGCACATTGTATGATTGATACCCAATATATTTTTTTACAACATTTTTATCTTTATCAATAATAAAAATAGTGGGGAGTAAAATTACGCCGTACTGTTTAGCTATATCCTTATTGCCTATCAGATACGGAAAGGTCATCTTTTTTTCGGCGGCAAAATTTTTCATAGTCTGCTTATCGGGGTCGCTATCTATATCTATTTTATATATCATAAGTCCAGAAGACTTATACGTATCATAAAGTTTTACCAAATCAGGCACCATCTCCATACACGGCTTGCAGTAGCGGGAGCCAAATTCAAGAACAATCACTTTATCGCAGGCTGCGCTTAGGCTTACCGGTTTGCCATCAATAATATTCTCCAAAGAAAAATCAACGGCCTTGCTGGTTCCCGTGGGTAGCAAACTGGCTGCACTCGGTATCTGCGAAAAGATCGGTGTCAGTATGAATAAAACTGGCAATAAAATAAAGAAAAAATTTTTGACGCGAATCGTGGACATGGGATTCATTATTCTAATTCTAACATGAGTGAAAGCAAATGATTTTGCAACAAAGGGTTTTAAAAAATCAGAATAACAATTACGTACTATAACGGCCTTAATTAATTACCCTTATTTTGCAAATTTATGTATAACAAATGAAATTATAGATTGCAAATTTTTTTCGGGTTATTTAAATCATCTATTGCAGGTGATAGGTATTATCTGCTAAATATAGGACATATACCCCATATTTAACCTGAGAACCGGTGTGATGGGGAGAGGGTTCTGTTTATTTTAAAATTTACCACCATTGAGAAAGGAGCAAGGCATGGCACAGGTAAAAGAAATTTATAAATGTGAAATATGCGGCAATATTGTAGAGACGGTGCACAGCGGTGCGGGCAAGCTCGTCTGCTGTGGAAAGGAAATGAAACTGATGAAAGAGAATACCGTTGATGCTGCCGTGGAAAAGCATGTTCCGGTTGTTGAAAAGCAGGGATCGCAGGTAATCGTTAAAGTGGGCAGCGTTGAGCATCCCATGGAAGAGAAGCATTATATTGAGTTTATTGAGGTGCACACCGACTCAAAAATCTATCGCCAGTATCTTAAGCCCGGCGAAAAGCCGCAGGCAGCGTTTGAGGGGGTCGGGGATATTAAAATGGCCAGAGAATATTGCAATCTGCATGGTCTGTGGAAGAGCTGAAATAAAAAACCTGTTGATATCACACGACAAAGGAGAATTTTTGTGGATAAATATGAATGCACTGTCTGTGGCTATATTTATGATCCTGAGAAGGGTGATCCCGAGCATGGCATAAACCCGGGCACACCCTTTGATGCCCTTCCCGAAGACTGGGTATGTCCGCTATGTGGAGCGGCAAAGGACATGTTTGAAAAAGCCGAATGATACAGCGTCTCTCCACCCAGCGTTCCGGGCATATTAGGCTGGGTGGAGACGAATCTGTATGCGCCTTTTTGGTATTGCTGTTGATTTGGAATCCCTATAATATCGTAGCATCATTCTTTGTTAAATCCTTTTACTGGAATTGATGAGTGCACAACCCGAATATCCTCACTTTCGCGAAATACGCGTTGAAGATGCGGCAATTTTTAATCAATATTTTCAACGGTACCCGCCAGTTATTTCAGAGCATACGTTCACAAATCTTTTTATGTGGCGGCATTATTATCAATTCAGTTGGACGCTATGGAACGGCTGTCTGTGTGTTCTGGCGCAACGCCCTTCCAGCAATCCTTTTTTTCTGCCACCGGTTGGCGATAGCGCCGTGCAGGAGTGCATGATAAACTGTCTTCGGTATCTGCACAGCAGAGGCTTTCAGGGGGAAATTCAGCGCATCCCGGAGGCACTTGCTGAGCATTTCCAAGATGACCGGGAGTTTGTTCTTATTTTAGACCGTAATAACGCAGACTATGTGTATTTAAGCGAAGATCTTATTAGATTGCCCGGCAACCGGTATCACCGAAAGAAAAATCAGATTAATCAATTCAAAAAAAAATATTCGTTCCAGTATCAGCCGCTGACCGCAGAACTGGTGCCCCAGTGCCTGTCGCTTGAAAACCACTGGTGTGATTTAAAGCATTGCGACCAGGTTCCCAGTCTCAGTGGGGAGGAGCAGGCAATTCATGAGGCTCTTACCAATATGCAATCGCTTAATTTCTCGGGTGGCACCATCCTCATTAATGGAAAAATTGAAGCATTTACGCTCGGCGAGCGTCTAAACCAGGATACTGCAGTCATTCATATTGAAAAAGCAAACCCTGCTTTTGAAGGCCTTTATCAAACACTCAGCCAGATGTACGCCGAATCTGCATGCGCTTCTTTTACCTATATAAACCGCGAGCAGGATCTGGGCGAGGCAGGATTGCAGCAGGCTAAATTATCGTACCACCCCCATCATCTTATTAATAAATATACATTAAGACTGCGTAACGAGTGAGTTGCATTACTATTTTTTGCCTGACTAATGTTACGGGGGGCATGTATTATTATGTATGGTAACCTTGCTGGTCACGAAAGGAGGTGGTTTAGAACGGCATTCCATACGGAACGTTTTAAACGATTAATTTGTCCAAATTTAAGACAAAAAAGGAGGACTTACTATGAAAAAATTATTATGGAACATATTGTTAGCTTGCCTGTTGATATTACATGCGCAGTGCATTGTCATGGCAGGAGAAGAACAGCCGTTAAAAACACAAATTGTTCGTATTAAAGGGTATGAGGGAGTAACGCCGCTTAACCTTTTTATTACCCCCGGAACCGTTGTCGTGTGGCTCAACGACTATAAGATATCACCGGTAGAAATTACCTTTCCTGAGAAAAAAGTAACAATGGCATGCCAGAGCCCGGTTAATTTCAGCATCAGCAAAGATGGGACCTATGTTTCAAATTCTATTCCGTTTGGCGGTGTCGCGAGCCTGTGTTTTGTTGAGACGGGAACTTTCAAATATGTTATTGAAAAGGCGCGGCCGCAAATTGAGGAAGATTTGCGGAATCCATTCAAGTTTGAAGGGCAGATCGTAGTTAAAAAATAAACTTGGTCAGCTGAACATTTAAAGAAAAAGTTTAGCGGGTAAAAATTAAATATTTATAATATTAATTATTAAAGTAATTTCAATAAATTATTAAGAATACCTAATATTTAATATTATGTCTGGTTGTGACATCCTGATTTTAAATTTATCCCAAAATTGTTGGTTGAGAATTTGTTGGTATTGCCAGGTTGTTAAAAAAGTGTCTTGGTGGAAGCAGTGAAGAATCTCAACTTGAGCAACAGGTTGGCAAGTCAATAACGTCAGGAATGGCTCGCTGATAAACAGTTTTTATACCATCGCGTTTATCAGCAGCGCGGCATACCAGGAATGTTTATGAAAGGAATGGGTCTTAAAATGGTTTTTTTTCAGAGGACGGTATTGGTGGCGGGTCTGATTTTATCAGGTGCTTTATTAACTGCAGGCTTTTCTCATGCCTTACAGGTGGGCGAGCCTTTCCCTGAATTTTCAATAACCAATACTCTCAGTGCTGATGAGCTTGCCTCTTTAAAAGCTCCGGCCGGCGGCGAAATTGCACTTAAAGATATTGGCCATAAAATCATCCTGATCGAATTTCTCAATGTGTATTGCCATACCTGCCGTGAGCAAGTAACCATTTTTAACGACCTCCATGCCGCAATTAAGAACGATCCGGTGCTTGCAAATAATGTCTGCATGCTGGGGATTGCGGTTGGCAATTCTGTGCGGGAAATACAGGAGTTCAAGAAGACGTATGGGGCGGTGTATCCCATAGTGGCTGATCCCTATAAGGATGTGTTTAACTTGACCGGCAATGTTCACGGGACTCCGCAAACCTACATTGTTTCAGGAGATGCACAGCGTTTTGTCATACACTATCACCCTGGCGCGGTATCCTCGCCACAACCGTATTTAAGGGAGTTGAAGGCAGCTTTGCGCGGGGAAATAACCGGAATAGAACCCGGCAACAGGGTCCCGGAATTTTCATTTTATTACCAGAGCAAACGGTATTCGGAAAAAGATTTTGTAGGCAAAAAAGTCCTCATATATTTTCCCGCCCGCAAAAAATTTGAACTTGCCGGTGATACCCGTCAGCCTCAGTCCCAACTGGAAATATTTGCACAGGCAGCAGCAGAGTTTTCTGATGTGCAGTTCATTATCTTTCCCAGTCCTGAATTTCCGCAGAAAGTTATGGATGGTATGCGTTACGGCAATGTTTATTTTCCTG
The DNA here is from genome assembly GCA_964594075.1 of uncultured Thermodesulfobacteriota bacterium. GTDB lineage: Bacteria > Desulfobacterota > WTBG01 > CAIYCZ01 > CAIYCZ01 > CAZQKW01. The sequence goes on from CAZQKW010000030.1 coordinate 41,897, forward strand.
AACAGCCAGAGGAGGGCATGTTAAAACGTTTTGCGGTAACTGATGATCCAAGCGTTTTTTATGTAAATCAATATGGAAGGATATCATTTGGCGGTCCCTGTATTACGCTCCTGAACATCCGAGAGATTTTTAAGGGAAAAGAGTATGTTTCTGTGCCTCCAATTGCTGACGAAGAGATTAAAAAACTTATAGAAAAGAATCTGCAGTCACAGGGAATAAAGATTGTCAGTACCAACAAAATTGGGCTTGAAAACGGCACCACTCTTTACGTCTCCGCAATAGCGCCGCGAACCAGCGGAATATATATGTTTTCCAAGGTTGAAAGCAGGCTCAGCGTCTGCGATGTCTGCCACGACAGCCATTTCATTTATATCTTTGATCAGCGCGGGATTATAAAGGATCTTATACCGATTGCTCTTACCAAATACGGTAATGTGCCCTGGACTGAGGAAGATATAAAAAAGATGAAAAACCGGCTGGTGGGGCAAAGCATTTTCAGTCCCTTTGTTTTTGACCCGTCGGTTGATGCGGTAACCACGGCCACCATGACGTCAAGCCTTATTTTTGAAGCGTTGCGGTTAGCAAAAAAGGACTTTGCCGACTTCAAGGATTATCAGTTCAGAAAAGAGCACTGGGAGGCACTCTGTTTTCACAATATGTGTCTTATTAAAGATGCTGTCGTCAAAATGAAAAAAGCCGGTGTCAGTCATCTGGTTGGCGGGCAGGCTTTTGATTTTGATCACATGAAAAAATATTTGCCAGAGGAAAAATTGCCGGTCTGTCCGCTGGGGGGTAATTATGTGCCGATGGGGGATAATGTCCTCTGTTCGGCACACGGCATAAATATTAAAGGCTGCGGAAAATAGGGTGGGACCTGCCGCTCTATTTCTGGGATGTCCCGTATCATAAAGTTTTTTTGACCATCACACACAGTTTCAGGAGGTTGGTTCTTCTAATTGAAGGCGTATTTTGTTTTCAAGATCACTGTGCTCTGTTTGCTCTGCGCTGTTGTCAGTGCCCCGCGCATTGTGGCAAATGAAATAGATGTGCATGATAGTTTGAAGCAACGGCAGCAGCAAAGTATTGGCGAGGACATCGTTGGCCCTAATCCAATTCGACAGGACATAAACGGGTTGCTGCTCAGGCCCGCAGTAAACGGCGAAATTCGCGTTTTGATCATTCTGCCGCCGGCACATCATTTGCTTGAAGGCTTTGCCGCGCGATATCTGGTTAAAAAGTATGCGGACGCACCTCTGGTTATCGCTCATGACCGCAGCGCTGGCACGATCAGTGACACGCGTTTTTACATCCCTTTTATTACCGGTGCCCAGGGTAAGGGGACTTTAGAAGTGCAGGCTGTTTACGGATACTGCAACGACAAGGATAAGTTATGCATACCGCGCGACGTAGTCTGGCGAATACATTTTGCGCTTGACTCGCAACAAGGAATAGCAATGATTGAATTGGAAGATAAGCCATAAAATGGCGATGAGGGTTGATGAGTAAACCGGAGAACTGGATAAAGACGTATTAACAGCGGGTTGAAAGTTGCTTTGATTGCTGGGTGTTCTTATAAAAGAGACGGACGCAAAATTTAAGCATGTCTAATGCCTTCACGGCACCTCATGATGGTGCCCATACCTCAATAAAAGTCGAGCCGTTTTCCGTGGACCTTGCCACGGGGCAGTGTCCTATACAGAGGCCTTCCGAGCCCTGTTCCTTTGTTATCATCGGCGCTACCGGCGATCTTGCCAAACGCAAACTCCTACCGGCACTCTATCGGCTTTATGTTAACAACAGTCTGCCTGAAGCGTTTTTTATTATAGGCTGCAGCCGCACAGAACTTGATGACGCGAGATTTAGAAATAGAATGAAAGAGGCCGTTTTAGCTGCGGTCGAAACAGACACGGCGCAGTGGGAAAAATTTGCTGTGCATCTTTACTATCAAACGCTGCAGTATGATTCATTGCCTGCCTATTATGCTCTGGGACGCACCTTGAAAAAAATTGAAGAATCATACGGAATGCAGGAAAACCGCATATATTACTGTGCAGTACCACCGAATTTATATATCAGCGTTGCCGACATGATTGCCCACTCCGGTCTGTCATCAGCAGACAGTGCACCGGACGGCTGGGCGCGCATCGTGATAGAAAAGCCTTTTGGCACAGACCTTCTGTCAGCACAAGAGTTGAATCGGAAACTTCTGCAAAGATTTTCTGAGCAGCAGATTTACCGCATTGATCATTATCTTGCCAAGGAAACAGTTCAGAACATACTGGTGTTTCGCTTTGCTAATGCGATTTTTGAGCCCCTCTGGATGAGAAACTATATTGAGTATGTAAGCATTGTTGCGGCAGAGGCCATTGGCGTGGAGCATCGGGCGGGTTATTATGAAACAGCAGGCGTCTTGCGGGATATGATGCAAAACCATATGATGCAGCTTTTAGCTTTAACCGCAATGGAACCGCCATCGCTTTTTGCGGCTGAAATGGTGCGGGATGAAACGGTAAAAATATTTCGTTCACTGCGACCATTGCCTGCCGCAAACCCCTGGACATGCTTGGTTCTCGGACAATATGGTGCCGGGAGGGTAGAAGGAAAACAGGTGTGCGCCTATCGTGATGAAGAGGGAGTCAAGCCTGATTCATTGACACCCACATTTGCCATGATGCGCGTATTTATTGATAACTGGCGCTGGCAGGGAGTGCCTTTTTATTTAACCTCAGGAAAACGGCTCGCCAAGAAATTGACTCAGATTATCATCCAGTTTAAAGAGGTGCCTGCCTCCATATTTCGCCATATGTTTGGGGAGCATATTAACGCGAATCGTTTAATCCTGGGGATACAACCCGATGAAACTATATCGCTCACATTCCAGACCAAATCTCCAGGCGCTCGCGTGTGTCTGCGGTCGGTGACAATGGATTTTAACTACAGCCAGAATTACACCGGACCGGTGTTTGATGCCTATGAAAAGGTGCTTCTTGATTGCATGAGCGGCGATCAGATGTTGTTCTGGCGGCAGGATGCAGTGGAGTTATGCTGGTCTTTTTTAACCCCGGTTCTTGAAACCTGCGAATCGTGCGCTGAACGGGCGCACCATCTTTATTTTTATGAAGCTGGCACCTGGGGACCAGCCGCCGCTACGGAACTTATTGAGAGGGTTAAATCAAAGGGCAGGTAATTTTATAATGTGCAGCGCCTCGCTCTTTTCTATGGCAAGATCTATGCTGTCGTTTCTGATGCCGATGCTCAGAGTTCCCTGAGCGGTAGCTCCTTCCATCCCGCATAATTCCCGCAGTATTTCAAGTCCGCGTGCCAGCATTGATTCAGGTGCTGCAGGGAGCATGTGTTCAGCGCCTTTTTTAACCACGAGCGCAGGGCAGCCTTTTTCCAGGATGATTTTCTCTGCGCGGCTGTCAATGGCGTCGAGCAATACCAACGCAAGATATTTCAAGCACGCTTCATCCATATCCTCATAACTTTCTACCTTCCAATTTTTATCCGCCCAGCTTTGTAATGCTTCTGCCGGATTAGTTTCAATATAGCAACTAATAAGATTCTGCAATGCCAGATGTGCACTTGATGCATCTTTCATGACCAATTCCTCCTTTAATTAGCTCGTTGTAAAAAAATGTCATTCTGAACGAAGCGAAGAATCCCAACGGTAGCAATAGGTTGGCAATTCAATACATTGAGAATGAATCTCGGATCACAGTCCTCGTCCTATCACGTTTTTCAGCACGCCGTTAGTAATAAATCATGGTGAAAATATACCGTTCAAAAGCGGCAACGTTGAAAAAAGGACAAACGATAACAAAAAAGATTATATTAGCGAAATGGAACTAAAAGAAGCACTGTAGATTGTGCGCAATATATAACCCAAACAGGAAAGGAAATCAAGAGGCACTACATCAGGACTTTCCCCAAAAAACAGGGATAGAAATTGTGGAGATGGCATAAGCAGA
>CAZQKW010000031.1:0-44697 GCA_964594075.1 uncultured Thermodesulfobacteriota bacterium
CCTCTTCCTCTAACCGCTTTACGATTATCCTGTCCTGCAATGGCTTTATCTTCATACCCTGCTCCTCCTTGAAAATTTTTAGGTTTTATGTTTATTATGGTGCCATAAAAAACTTCAGATACATCCCCCGTTCATGCCTCACGGGATAGTGGATAACTTGAGGTGCCTTCATTTAGTCTTCTAAAAAAATATTACTTACAACATATAAATAAGTTTGGCAAGAAAAAAATTAGCACTCACAGCAGTTGAGTGCTAATTTTTAGGTTGTCAGGCATCTACCGTTGTCTAATTTTAAATTTTAGTTAAAAAAATTTATTACATATCATCTTTATGTTGTATTTTAATTCATAATTAAATTATAAAAATTCAAAATTAATTAAAATTATAAATATTACTATCATATTATCAAAACGCATAATATATCCCGAAAAAAGAAGTGACCTGCTGATGAAATGTCTTGTGTTTAAAAAAATTTTTTTGCTTGACGCCTTGGAATCTTTCAAATATAAATATTCATCCTTAAAGAAAAAGTTAATATGGTGCAGGAAGCGTTGCCTTTTATAATCCCATCTATTAACTAAAAAACTCCTTTTTACTTCTCATTATCCTCGAAACCCAAAGCTCGAGGGTTGACTACTCACGATTCAGTTAGTTTGAAATGTTACCATAAAGATTTATAGCAGAATACGCGGGGGGGCGTATTGATAATAAGGGGCTATACATCAAGAGAAACCTCTGCGATGCTATCGGCATGACATCTACAGTTGCACAAGGGATAATATATATAAGAGTTAATCCTGCAAAAAAATTCAAGCAGGGAAAGCTGTAAACGTCGTTTTTAAAGAAAGGAGTTACACTGATGATACTTAAATATCTGGCACAATCATTTGCCATGAAAAAAATTGTTAAGTATCTGTTAGCCGCTTGCATGTTTGCGCTTTTTGTCCCGCTAACGGTATTCGCCAGCGAAGCAGATCTTGCAATACCTGATTTACACAAGGGCGCACCTTATACCTTGCTGGGCGGCATACGGCCATGGGATTTGCTTTTTTACGGTGCCTGTATTATCGCGGGCACACTGGGTATCAGCTTGTTTCTACGCTCCCAGATCAAAAAAATACGGGCGCATGAATCAATGCTCAGGATGGCTGAAATTATTTACCAGACATGTCGTACCTACCTGATTCAGCAAGGGAGATTTCTGATTTATTTATTCTTGTTTATTGCCGCGGCCATGGCTTTCTATTTCCTTGCGCTGAAAGGCGAATCAGTGTTCACGTTGCTGCTGGTGCTGCTGTTTTCAGTAGTCGGCATGGGCGGGTCTTATTCGGTTGCTTGGTATGGTATTCGCGTCAACACCTATGCAAATGCTCGCACGGCGTTTGCCTCTCTGGCAGGCAATCCATGGGAAGTGGTAAATATCCCGCTGCGCGCCGGCATGAGCGTTGGGCTGTTTCTTATTTCTCTTGAATTAATTATGATGGTTATCATTTTGCTTTTTGTGCCGCGCAATATCGTGGGCTATTGTTTCCTCGGGTTTGCCATCGGCGAATCCCTGGGCGCTTCAGCGCTGCGAATCGCCGGCGGTATCTTTACAAAAATTGCCGATATCGGCTCCGATCTTATGAAGATTGTCTTTAAGGTCAAGGAAGACGATCCCCGCAACCCGGGGGTTATTGCCGATTGCACCGGCGATAATGCCGGCGACAGTGTCGGGCCTACTGCTGACGGTTTTGAGACCTATGGTGTTACCGGCGTCGCGCTCATTACCTTCATCACCCTGGCAGTGGTAAGTACTGACAGCGGCATCAAAGAAGCCATTCAGGGAAAATTGATCGTGTGGATTTTTGCCATGCGGTTCCTCATGGATTTCTGTTCAGGCCTTTCTTATTTTGTAAATCAAGCGATTTCTGCTGCCAAATATAGAGATAGAAAAGAGTTTGACTTTGAAGAACCGCTGATGCGGCTCATCTGGATTGCAGCTATTTTGTGCATCAGCACCTCGTTTATCATGAGTTATTTACTGATAAGCGACCTGGAGGTTTTGAAAAACGGCGTGCTTACCCCAATGCCCCATGTTTGGTGGCAGCTCGCGGTAATCATCGGATGCGGAACCCTTGCTGCAGTGCTCATTCCCGAGTTTACCAAGATCTTCACCAGCTCAAAATCAAAACACGTCCGCGAGATTGTGACCGCATCGCGGGAGGGCGGCGCATCCCTCACCATTCTGTCTGGTATTGTTTCCGGTAATTTCAGCGCCTTCTATAAAGGCATATTGATTGTCGGTTTAATGACGATTGGTTTTTTTACCAGCCAGTTCATAGCGCCGGAAGTCATTAACTATCCTTCAATCTTTGCTTTCGGTTTAGTCGCCTATGGATTTTTGTGCATGGGACCGGTTAATATCGCAGTTGATAGCTATGGTCCGGTTACTGATAATGCCCAGTCTATATTTGAACTGGCACAGACCGAAACAATTCCCGGCATTAGAGAAGATATTAAAAGCAATTTTGGTTTTGACCCCAATTTTGAGGAAGGGAAACATTACCTGGAAGCAAATGATTCCGCTGGGAATACCTTTAAAGCCACAGCCAAACCGGTGCTCATCGGCACTGCGGTTTGCGGCGCGACAACCATGATTTTTTCCATTATCCTGCTTTTGCAAAGTAAGAACATGCTGCAGGTGCAGCTCACAGACGCGCCAATTATTCTTGGTTTGATATGCGGGGGCGCTGTCATCTATTGGTTTTGCGGTGCTGCTATCCAAGCAGTTACCACCGGCGCATACCGGGCGGTTGAATTTATTAAAAAGAATATGAACTTGGATAAGAAAGAGGCTGATATTGAGGATTCAAAGACTGTCGTCAAAATCTGTACTCAATATGCCCAAGCCGGCATGTGGAATATCTTTATTGCGCTCATGTCCATCACCTTGGCTTTTGCCTTGCTTGATCCCAACTTCTTTGTTGCCTATTTGATATCAATCGCCTGTTTCGGATTGTTTCAAGCTATTTACATGGCTAATGCCGGTGGCGCTTGGGATAATGCCAAGAAGGTGGTTGAGGTAGATTTGAAAGATAAGGGCACGGCGCTACATGCGGCAACAGTCATTGGCGACACGGTGGGCGATCCCTTCAAGGACACTGCTGCGGTATCGTTGAATCCCATTATCAAGTTTTCAACGTTGTTTGGTCTCTTGGCAACTGAAATTGCAATTGAAATGGCAGTCCATGCCAGGGAGTCTGTTTCTACCAACCTTGCTCCATACATTTCAGTTCCGCTGTTTATTATTGGGTTGGTGTTTGTGTGGCGTTCTTTCTATAGAATGAGAATTCCCGAAGTATAAATAAGTACGTCATTTCAAAACAAAGAAAGCCTTCATCTTCAACATGAGAATGAGGGCTTTCTTTATTCTTAATATGTTATGGTTGCATTGAATGCTTCTTTTTAGCAACCCTTCAACAGAACACTGCTGATATTTCTCAAGCTCCCTCGTTCAGCCGCGTCATAATGAGCTGTGCCACTTTTTTCCCGGAAAGCAGCATACCGCCAAAGATCGGTCCCATGCGAAAGTTGCCAAACGTGGCATTAGCCGACATGCCCGCCACATAGACCCCGGGGAATGCCTCGCGGGTATTTGCCAGCGTGGTGCGTTCCGCAACATCCGCCCACATGGATTTTTCCCCTTCAGCTTTTCCGGACGGAGTGAGAAGCTGCGCATCAACTTTTCGTTCTATGACTTTCATGACTTCAATGGGATGTCCGGTCGCGTCAATAACAAATTGAGCCTTCACACACAGCGGATCAACGTGCAGGTTCGCCATTTCAACAGCAGTCCAGTTTATAACCACACCCGTTACGCGGTTATCGCGAACCATAACATCTTCGACGCTCATAAGGTTGAAGATCTGTGCCCCGGCTTTTGCCGCATATGAGCAAATGGTACTTACTGCCTCCACTGAATCGGCAGTAAAGTAGCCTTTTTCATACTCCCGGCTGCGAATACCAAATTCATCAAGAATCTGTTTCCCCTCTTCTTGAACTACAATTTCATTGAACATCATGCCGCCGCCCCACATGCCACCACCAATGCTCAATTTTCTTTCAAATAGAGTAACTTTACAGCCCCCTCGGGCAAGATAGTAAGCGGCAACCAATCCTGCCGGGCCACCCCCGACCACCGCGACGTCCACTTCAAGATGATCCATCAGCTTTTTGCTGAATCGTTCTATAATGGCTTTGGTAATTACCTGCTCATCAAGCTTCATATATATACCTTTCTGTTTAAAACTATCTGCACTGCGAACCATCCAGATGCGATTAAGATCTCCCCGGCAGCAAATGCTTAGACATGGCGGTATCATTTAACATATTGTAACTGGCCGAACAAGGCAATTTATCTTGTGCGATAAAACTGCCCCTACTGCGCCGATACAATTCCCTCATCACAGAGCTTATTAAACAGTTTTTTTTCCAGTCGTCGCATTTTTAGTCGGTCTGATTGCGCGTGTTCATGGTCATACCCCATGAGGTGAAGAATCCCATGGATCAGCAGGCGTGCAAGTTCGGCATGAAGGCTGCAATTTTTTTTCCGCGCGGAGCGTTGCGCGGTTTCTACCGAAATAACCACATCGCCCAGCAGGAACGAATTGATCCCCGGAGAGGGCCCGCCGGCCATCGGAAAGGACAAGACATCAGTGGGGTAATTACGTGACAGGTACTGCTGATTAAGTCTGGCTATTTGTGCATCATCCAAAAGCAGAATACTTATCTCTGATGGGAATTTTTGCAAGCTTTCCAGAATGCTTCGAGCCATCCTTCGTATTATCCGCAGCCCGCTTGTGATCTGCTTCTGCTGATTTTTGATCAGGACTCTGACCCTGCGCTCCGCCATTGCTTTCCCTTTCCATTTTCTCTGGATATTCGATCCGGGCATGGAAAATACCATTTAAAATTCTGATAAAACTTTGTGCAATAAGGTGAATGTCCTTTAAGGTAAGTTCACACTCATCAAGCTGGCCGTCAGTAAAGATGTTGGTAATAATGCGGTTTACCATGCCTTGAATTCGTGCAGGGGTGGGGTCGGTGAGCGTTTTTGAGGCTGCCTCAACCGCGTCGGCAAGCATCACCAGCCCGGCCTCTTTTGTCTGGGGCTTGGGTCCCGGGTAGCGAAATTCCTTGTCGCTAACCATGTGTTCGGTCCCAACATTCAATTCCTTGGCCTTCTGATAAAAATAGTTGATGCTGGTGCCGTGATGCTGAGAAATGATATCTTGAATGCTTTTACCCAGACGGTGGCGTTTGGCAATCTCCACGCCGTCTTTGACATGCGAAATAAGTATAAGACTGCTCATGCTGGGCAGGAGCTTGTCATGCTTATTCTCACTGCTTTTCTGATTTTCAACAAAATAGAGTGGTTTTTTAATTTTTCCTATATCGTGATAATAGGCACTCACCCGGGAAAGCAGAGGATTTGCCTGAATTACTTCAGCCGCTGCCTCGACTAAGCTTCCGACAATAATACTGTGGTGATAGGTGCCGGGCGCGGATATTATAAGATCGCGCAACACCGGCTGATTGAGATCTGCCAGCTCCAGCAGTTTAATATCGGTGGTATAATTGAAGATAATCTCAATGATAGGAATAATGCCGGTTGCCAGAATACCTGCAAGCAGGCCGCCTGCCATTCCCAGCCCGATGCTTAAAATGGTATCCGCACTAAGCAGGTTTCCCTTAATGATAGAAAACACCACAATAATGATGCAGTTGCATATGCCGACCTTCAACCCCGCCATAATCAATGTCTTTCGCTCGCGGCATCGGGAAACTTCCCGGGCGGCCATGAGACAACCGATTAACGGGTAAATAATGAACAGCACCTGATTATCAATAAGCAGGCCGGAATAAAGTGAAATAACAATGGACGCTACTGCCGCAAGTTGGGTATTGAGCACAACACTGATAATGATTGCCACCAGTGCGTAGGGGACTGCATAAAAATAGGAATTAAGCGGTATCAGAGAAGAATTGCTGTAAAAAGCTTTTCCGGTCACCAAAGAAAGCTTGAGAAGGAGTATGAAGAATAACAAAATGGAGCTCAGAAAGATGAAATCCCGAACTGTGATGGTTCTGGATTTGAGATTACTGAGCGTGATCTGGTATATAAAATAAAGCAATATGAAGGAAATGATAAAATAGCCAAGCACGGTCCATGTGATGTTTGAATATTCACTGCGTTTCTTTAAACCGCTTAATTTCATCAGCGCAAGTTCGTTAATACGCTCTCCTTCTCTAATAATAATCTCGCCTTTTTTTACTTTGAGCACAACCGGCGTTACTGCCTGAGCAGCCATATCCCTGCGGTTTTCTGTTTCTTGTTTATTAAAGGTAATATTGGGTTCTATTAATTGCGCCGCAAGCGATAATAAAACAGTGCGTTCGGGCTCCGGCACGTTCTGAAGAACTCTGCGCGCCTCGCGCCGCATTAATAACTGCACATCCCGCACATCAATCAAACGGGAATAATCTTCCAACACCATTTCCTCCTTGGTGTTAATATCACGCAATTGAACTCTGCGCCCCCAGTCTTTAAAGAGTTGTTCTCCCTTTGATCCCACCACTTCCCGACGGGCAAATGGCAGAACCAGTTCGAGCAGATAGTCCTCAAGGCCTTTCTTGAATTTCTTCTTTTTAAGGACGGCAAATTCTCCGTCTGTCAATTGCAGACGCACCATGGATTCAAAATCATGCTTTAAACTGCGGTCATCCAGTTCCCCTTGTTTTGCTTTAGTCAAGGATTCACGCATCGCGGCGAATGCTGTGGCAATTCTGTTCTCAATATCCACATCAGCCTTTGAATTAAAGTCATATACCGAGAGAACCGCGGCTTTTTTTTCCTGCCGCAATTTTTCTGTGGTCACGGTGTCCTCTATGGCAAAATCTTCAGGGGCTCTGATATTGTCGCGGGAAATATCGCCGAGTTGATAGGTAGAACTGGTGACGGTAAGCTGTGAAGGGATCAATAGGGCAATGATTGCGCTCATCACAATACCGATAAGCACGCGGTGCAGATCGGGACTTTTGATATCCAGCAGCAGAGCATGCTGCTGTTGTTTTTTTTTAATCTTTGATTTTCTCTCAGATCGGGCAGTAAATGACTTTAGCATAACCAATCGTTCGAAATCGCCGTCAGCGAATCTTACCTATTCCCTGTCCATCACAGGGAGCAGGGCACATAGCATTTTTAAGAATTTCTTTAAGAGTATGATTCATATGCTTTAATGATATCCTGAACCAGCGGATGGCGCACCACATCTTTTTCTGAAAAATAAACAAAACGAATGCCACTCACGTTGGCCAGCACCTGTTGAACTTCAATGAGGCCAGAGGTCTTTCCCGGTGGAAGGTCAATCTGGGTCACATCTCCGGTAATAACTGCTTTTGAATTAAATCCAAGGCGGGTGAGGAACATTTTCATCTGCTCGGTAGTTGTATTCTGCGCCTCATCCAGAATAACAAATGAATCATTAAGCGTTCTGCCGCGCATAAAGGCAAGCGGTGCTACTTCAATAATCCCCTGGTGCAAAAAATCAACCACCTTTTCCATCTCCATCATATCGTGAAGTGCATCGTAGAGAGGGCGCAAATAGGGATTAACTTTTTCGTACAGGTCGCCGGGCAAAAATCCCAGCTTTTCTCCGGCCTCAACTGCTGGTCGTGTCAATATTATGCGGTCAACCTGTTTTTTCATGAGCGTGGCAAGCGCCATCGCCATTGCCAGATACGTCTTTCCGGTTCCTGCAGGCCCAATGCCAATTACGATATCATAGGTTCTGATGGCTTCAACATAGAGTTTCTGGACGATGCTTTTGGGATGCACCGGCCGTCGCTTAAATGACACCAAAATAGTGTCCAGCAGAACGTCCTGAGGATTTATGGTGCTGTCCTCTTGTATCATGGAAATTGCGTGGTCAACATCATCCAGGCCCAGTGTGCGTCCGGATTCAATAACAAAATAGAGATTTTGAACCAGGCGTTTTGCCTTATCAACTTGTTCGGGAGACCCGCTCATATACACGTCGCAGCCTCTAACGGATAATGACACGGCAAGTGATTTCTCTATCAACTTGAGATTTTTGTCATGTTCGCCACAGAGTGCGTGCACCAGCGCCCCGTCATCAAAGGTCAAGGTTTCAGTGCAAAATCGCTTTTTATTTTTTATTTCAGCTTTAACTGCCATCACGCCCTGTCAGGCATTGCCCTGTAATTGAACAATTATATCCCTGGTGCGCGGCCGATTGTCAAAATCACAGACCACAATCTGCTGCCATGTCCCCAGACAGAGATGTCCGTTGCGCAGTGGAATAGCCAGCGATGGGCCAAGCAGTGCCGCTCGCACATGCGCGAACCCATTTCCGTCGCCCCATCGCTCATCATGCTCGTAAACAATCGTCTGGGGTGCAATACGCTCAATAGCGCGCCTCAGATCGTTGATGACTCCTCGCTCATATTCTATAGTGGTAAGCGCTGCGGTTGATCCGGCTATAAAGAGAAGCACCATGCCATTATTTAAGCGGTGTCGGGAAACAATTTCTTCTACCTGAGGGCTGATATTTATTATATCCGTATTGCTGGTAGTATTAATATGAATGATTGAGGAGTACACTTGCATAGCAAGATTAAATAGGGAGAAGCGGCAGCATATTAGTTTAAAAATTTAACACAGAGGGGCAGCCATTGCAAGGACAATTTCATCAGGGCTTTCCGCCAAAATCATTTCTAACATCCAGAAAAACCGAAGGATTTACAATGCCAACGCTGCAGACAGGGCATTCCGGCAACTATAATTGCTCGTTCGTTCTGTGCCAATTAATATCGGTCTATCCCCAAGGGTTTCAGGAGTGGGCGTTCTCGGCATATACCGGTAGTCAAAAAATAACAGCACCGTGCCATCGTGGTGTGGCAGCGCCCGCTGGCATATCACACTGGCAAAACTTAAATAATTTTGGAGAACGCCCTGCAATTTCTTTATTTACCGCCAATTTTATTTATATTATATTGCAATATGCAATAAAATTAACAGTTTGCTTAATAAGCTGTAGTTGCTCACACGAATAAAAAATAATGACGTATCGGTTATGTTCCAAAATTTTATGCACCGGGACGGCATCCCAATAATACCTGTTGCTGCATGAAAAGAGAAACATTGAAGGCTGTGTACCTTGTGGCAAAGAGATAGGCGCTATGCATCACATTCCCGATATTTTTAATGATTACGCGGGCTTTATGAAGACCCGGATTATACTGACCGCGGCTGAACTGGATATCTTCTCGCTACTTGATGAAAGACCGCTTGCGGCAGAGGATCTTGCCCGTCTCTTGAAGGCTGATGTGCATGCCGTCACGCGCATCCTTGACTGTTTAGTTGTTTTTGAGCTGCTTATTAAAAAGAACGGCCGTTACGGGCTGACCGATCAGGGGGCGTGTTTTTCTTCCCGGCATCCCGAATCCGTCCTTCCTCTGCTTTTGCACATGAACAGCATGTGGGACAACTGGACACAACTCACCGAAACAGTGCGCACGGGCAGAAACCCCAACCTGAAATCAGTCATTGCTGCTCAGGATAAGACGGTCACCAGTGCTTTCATTGGCGCAATGCATGTCATGGGAAAAAGTATTTCGGGTGAAATTGCCGCATCTTTTGATGTAAGTCGTTTTAAGCGACTGCTTGATATTGGCGGAGGAGCAGGCACTTATACTATTGCCTTTCTGGGCAAAAATCCGCATATGACCGCGGTTCTTTTTGACCTGCCGGATGTTATCACCCTTGCTGTGGAGCGGCTCAAACGAGACGGATACCTTGAACGCGTAACGCTGGTGGCGGGGAATTTTTACCAAGACGAGCTTCCCGCAGGCTGCGATCTGGCTCTTCTCTCTGCAATAATTCACCAGAACAGCCCCCAGGAAAATTTTGACCTTTATAAAAAGATTTATCGAGCCCTTGAGCCTGATGGCGTGCTGCTCATCCGCGACCACGTTATGGATGAGTCGCGCACAAAACCCCCGGCTGGCGCACTGTTTGCCATCAACATGCTTGTGCATACTCCAGGCGGAGACACCTATACCTTTAAAGAAATAAAGGATGCGCTTGAACAGGCGGGATTTAAAAAGGTCCAGCAACTTCGCAGCGGCGAGCGGATGGACTGCCTGATTGAAGCTCAAAAACCTCTTTAGCCCTCGTCAAATAATGCAACGGCACGCTGCATGAGAGCGGGCACCGGCAGGTTATACGGGCACTTCTCCACGCACGTGACCGCATTGCCGGCAGGTGGCGGGATCGCCGTTGAGGCGTTTTTTCAGCACCTCGTTATAGGAATTCATAATATACCTTCTCCGGGATAAACTGGTTGCCGCCCTCATCAAGATCAAAATAATTTATGCCCTGGTCAAGTGCATAATTAATTGCTTCAATCACCACCTGCGGCGGCTGAAATACGGTCGGTAACCCACCATAGGCAATGCCCGAAATGTTGAGATTGGTGCGGCCGAGCCGGCGATAGCGCATGCTATTTCTTCCACTCGTATTTGCGCATTGAAAAATCAGGATGGTATTCCTTCAGAATAATATGCTGGGGGGTAATCTTTATCAGATTCAGGGCGGACAGGAATTTCTTCACGGTCTCATCGGCAGCAGTTCCCGTGAGGTTTTTTTCTTTCAGCATTGGGCCCATAAGCTTTTTACCAACAGCCAACAGATTCCATTTCTTCATTTTGGCATAAAAAACCTTTGGATTGTTTCGCACATTCAGAAGTTCTGCCGTGCCGAAAATCTGCAGGCTGCGTTGGAACTTGGCGTGATTAAGGGGCTGCTCATACACTACCGCAGATACCTTGGGGTTTCTCCGTAAATTTGCAATCTTCCCACCCGGCTCGCCAAAGATATAAATAGTCAGCCCTTCATTAAAAAATTCCAGCACTGTTGCACGGGGGGTATCCTTGTAGGATGTTGCCAGCACTAAGGCATTGCGGTGCAGCATGCCGCAACTGTGTTTTGCTGGTTTTGGGTCAACGCCGCCCGAGGTTTGATTGAGAAAACTTATGATATCTTTTTTTATCTGTGATGCGGTCTTTTTGCAGGGTTCAGCCATACGTATTTCCTTTCAAAAGTCTTAACTTAATTGTTATTATTTGAGTATCTGCAGACTGTCTGCCACCAAATCAATAATATCATAGACCGGCAGCAGCAAATCAAGTCTTTGTGCTGCAGCATTAAGATTTAGTTCACAAAACGGGCACGCAGTCGCCAGAGCCTCGGCTCCTGCCTGCCGGGCGGACTCTATTGCTCTCAAACCAATGTCAACGGCACATGCGCCGTCGGCAAATAAACGCATGCCGCCGCCGGCGCCACAGCACAGCGTGTTCTCTCTGGTAGCTGCTCGCTCCACCAGTTTGACCCCTGGAAGGTTGCGGAGTATTTCCCGGGGAGGATCATACACACCCATATGGCGTCCCAGATGACAGGGGTCATGGTAGGCGATCGTAAGTGATTTTCCCCGGCAAAACGAGAGGTTTTGCTGCCTAATCAGCTTTTCCAAAAATTCAACAAAATGGAGCACTCTCGGTCTGAGTTTAGCATGAGCTGCGTCTGCCTGGTAGTCAGTGTTCAGCATGCTGTAGCAGCCGGCGCAGAGCGTCACTATGGTATCACAGCCCGTGGCATTAAATAGGGAAATGTTTTTTTCCATCATGCTTCGGGCAAGCCCAAACTCGCCGATGCGCTTCTGCACACTCCCACAGCACGGTTCATCGCGGCCTAATACGGCAAAATCAACACCCGCATGTTTGAGAATAGAGGCGGCTTTTTGTGCCCGATCAGTGAGCGAAAGATTAGATGCAACCGTACAGCCCGCAAACAGCAACACCGGAGCCCGTTCCTTCTGCGCATCCTTCAATCCGAGCGCGGCAGCCCATTTACCCTTTGTTGCCCGCGGCACGCCCCACGGGTTATCATAGGCTCTGGTTAATGTGAGTACTTTTTTATACGAATGGTCAATAAGGTCCGGATACGTCTCAAGCAAATCAGCACGCAGCGCTTCAATAATTTGAGTGGTATCAACCAGCGGCTTTCCGGTTTCCTGGTCAATGGCGCCGCAGTGCAGCATGCAGTTACCGCATAGAGTGCAGCTATAGGCCGCGTCGGCAAGGGTTTGGGACGGCTTAATGCTGCCTTCCAGAACGCCCTGGGCAATAATGATTTTGCCGCGCGCGGAAAAATGTTCAAATCCAGGTGTTGCTTCGCGCACCGGGCACACATACGGCACCCGGCCGGTAACTTTGCCGACGCAGGCACCGCATTTTCGGCAGTTGTAAATATAACGTTTTATCGCACTCAGGTTTTTCATCTGTTTCTGATTCATTTATTTTTGTCGCATAAAACAAAAAGCTGCCCTTCGCAGGTGATCAGCAATTGTTCAGGGGCGTCCACAGGCCCGGGTTTAAGATATTGTTTGGATCAAGAGCTGCTTTAATAGATTGAAATAAGGTTCTAAACCCGGGAGACCAGTAGCGGGCATTCAAATCAGCCATTAAACCCTGATTATAGACATCAATTGAACCCAGCTGATGAGCGTAGATTTGAAAATCCTGCATCATGTTTCTGGCAAAGGCAACCACTGCGGGGTCTTCTGTGTCCTGGAAAAAGGCATCCATTTCGCCAATCAGAGTGCTGGCATCGCTCGGGGTGAAAAATTCCCAGGTGCCGCGGCAGACAAATCCTTTTTTTGCAGCCTCTTCAAGCCGTTTCGTTCGCCAGTCAAGCAGCTGATAGTAAATCTGGCAAAAACCTTCGCGGGGGAGCGTAAAGGGCAGCCATGCAGTGAGACCCAGCGCGTTAAACAGGGCCAACCAGTCCATGGTCATTTCACTCTCGGCGCCTCCCGCGGCTGCCATTGCTTCTGCCATTGCGTCAAGCACCGGTGTGCGCGTCCCACCCAGCTCTTCCGCAAGCGCATTAAAAATGTCGCGCTTCACATCCATCTCCGCTGCGGTATGACCCTGCATCATTCCCTGAACAGTGAAATTGGTGATCTCGCCGAAATCAGGCATAAAATGTTTCATCGCACCGGGGCCAAAAACCATGACCGGATCAAAGGGATGGGGATTGACCCGTTCCACATGACGCTTCACCAGTTCCAGAGTCTTTTCCAGCGAGTCAAACTCAAAAATCGTGGCGCGCAAAACCGGCGGAAATTTTGTGATGCGCACCGTGGCTTCGGTTTTAACACCAAATGATCCGCCGTCACCGATAAACAATCCGGTAAAATCCGGACCGCCAAGATTCCGGTTGAAATTAACGGGTTGATGAATATTGGTGCCTGGCCCGCCGCCGGTCTTTACGACAGTGCCATCCGCAAGCACCACGGTTATACTAACGATATCCGGCCAGAGACCTGCGCTGCCGGCTGCCCCTGACATCCACCCGCCCAGGGATACGATGTGCAGGGGCGCAAAAGGCGAAAAAATGTAAAACCCTGCTTTTTTACAGGCGCTTTGAAGTTTTCCCATGATAATGCCGCATTGGGCAGTAACGGTCATGCTGTCATGATTGATCCGTATAACCCTGTTCATACGCGTCAGATCAAGAAGCACATTTTTCTCCGGGACTCCCCGTGGCTGGCCATAAATGCTTGCCCCGCCTCCGCGTATTACCACTGGAATTTTCGCGGTGTTTGCGCGTGAAAGAATCTGTGAGACTTCTTCGGTGGATCCGGGGCGCACAACAACCGCAGCCGCCGTGCCGCCAAAAATGCTGGCATCATACCGATAGGGAAAGGCAGCTATGGGATCAGCGGTAACATATTGTGCGCCGACAATGTCTGACAGCGCGGCGATAAAATCTTGAGCATAGATCAGGGACATAGTCCTCGCATTCCGTTGCAACTGATAATTAATAAAGAGGAAATTTGTACATGCCGTAGAGGAATGAAATAAAATCAATGAACCAGGCAATTTCAGCGACTGCAATAAGCAGATGAAATAATGTCTTGTTTCCTTTGGCGCGGGCGCCAAGCGCTGCGAGATAGGTAAGCCACACGACAAAACCGAATATGATAGCAAAGATGATGATACCGTTGGTGCCGGGCAGATTGGCGCTTAATGACTTAACGCCCAGAACCGGCAGCATGCTTATGAGAAAATCAAGAATGACGCCGCTGGACATGATCCAGACCGAACCTCTGCTGCCGTTGTCGCGAAACGAGCGTGCTGCACCCGCCATGAAGGTGCAATAGGCAATGATATACAGAATCTGATTAAGCTCCACCGTCAATCCGTGCTTAAACAAGAAAAACCAGCGCCGACCGCTATCCGGCATTCATCATATCGCTTCAGGAAAAGCTGGCTGGTGAGATCTCTCCGCCTTTGAGCTGCTTACCAACACCAGTCCATACCGCCGTCCACAGATAACACCTGTGCCGTAATGTAGGATGCTTCGCTTGATGCGAGGAAGGCAACAGCGGCAGCGATTTCTTCCGCTTTGCCGATGCGCGGAATAAGCAGCTGCCCGCTGGCAATTGACTGTTCGATCAGCCAGTCCGCAAAGGTGTCCTGTTCCATCATCATCTCCTGCTCAACCTGATGCCAGATTTCCGTCGCCACCACGCCCGGCGTTACACAATTGACCCTGATGCCCATCGGGCCAAGCAGCTTGGCAAGGTTTTTAGTGAACATAATAACGGCGGCCTTTGATGCCGGGTAGGCGCCGGACATGCTCTTTGCAGAGCGGGCCATAATGGATGAAAGGGTAACAATTGAACCGTGAATATTGTTGTCAATCATGTTCTGGGCACAGACGCGTGCAAAAAGAAAAGATCCCCGCGCATTGGTATTAAAAATCCGGTCCCATTCTTCTACACTAATATCAAGGGCCGATGATTGTGTCTCGCTCACCGCCGCATTTGACACTGCCACATGGATGGGACCGAATGCAGCAACGGACTGATGAATAAGTGCATCAATGGTTGCCGGCTGTGCCACATCAACATATATATGCCGTGCCTGGCAGCCCTTGTCTCTAATTTCCTGCGCAACCGCCTCGCCCCGTTCGCGGTTGCGGTTGGCAATCACCACCCGGGCGCCCTCCGCTGCAAAGCGGTGGGCAATCGCTCTACCGATGCCGGTAGCTGCTCCGGTAATAATGACATGCTGATCAATAAAACGGCGGGCGCCGGTATCCATGTTGCTCCTTTATGCTTCAAAAAACAATCTCAAAGACCTTCTCGGTTTTCTCTTCGCCGAATACCCCCAGCATCAGCGGGTGGCCGGGGTCATTTTCCGCCATGATTTTACGCACAGCCGCTTTCTTGCGCCGGCAAAATGCCGCCTCCTCTGCCTGGAGGACAGGTACTGCCTCTTGCCATAATTTCACATATGCCTGACCGTATTCCTGAATGACCGGATCAATGCGCGTGACCCCATCCTCAGTCAGACGGAACAGCGTGCGGTAGGGAGAAAACGCCCAGCCAGCAAGTGAACTGAGGTCAAAATGTTTTTCGGCAACCCCGTCGCCCAGTTTTTCCAGCGCGTTAGCCTTCATCTCAACCAGACTCAGCAAATACTTTTCTCCATACTCAGGCCATACGACAATGTCCATCACCGGCATGAAATCAAAAATGAAAAAACTCATGCCCGGCATCTGCGTCAGGTTGCACCAGAACACGGGAAAATCATAGGGATCATCCGGCCAGATTATAATTGATTGTTCAGCAACCGACATGGAATGAATCTCAATTGCAGAGAAGACCGCCTTTGAAATTTTTTCACCCCGATAAACATCCAGATACACTCTTCCGTCTTCTGCTTCAATGTTGGCGAGCGCCGGATCAAGGGCAACGGCTTTAAGCGACAATCCAGAAAGGGCCTTTCTTCCTGCATCAAGCAGCGGATAGGTAGCAGCCATAACAGTTCCTCCTCATAGTTATGTTTCGGTATTATGGTTCAATAACGGCAAGCAGCCGCTGCGCCTGTTCAGGTCCTAAAAACTTGGTAAGCGGGCCAGCGCCCGGGTCATTTTCCCGGTAAAATTTTCGGATATTGGCTCTCCGCTCGTGAACCAGCTTCATGTAATCCGACTTGGGATCGCAGGGCTGTGCATTTTTCCACAGACCCTTCCAGGCGGTCAGATAGTCTTTGGCGCAGCTCAAAAGCATGTCCATATTTTTACGCGGCTGCTTTTTGACAGTTCCGGTAATGATATAGGGAGAATGAATTGCCCGCACCCAGTGAAATACGCTGTTCTTCAGACCGGGAATTTCACAGTAGTTCTGATACAGATCCTCCAGCGGCTGGTAAAGATAGTTTTCAAGATAATGCAGGTTTCTGCCGGGATCGTCGCTGGGCAACAGATCAGCGATGAAAAAGATATGTTCCTCCGACTCGTCCCAGTCAACCACAAAATACGGCAGGTCATAGTCATGGCCGGGCGTGATAATGATGACATCCGCCACCATCTGCCCGAAAAAGTTCATCGATGAGACACAGATTTTTTCAAGTTTATCAGCTTTGTAACATTGAGCTGAGCACTTCTGTCCCTCAAGCTCGAATTCATTGAGATCGCGTATATCCATCCCCTCGTATTCAAAGACCTGAACAGGATTTAGTTCCGCAAGCATCTCAAAAAGAATTTTTGTGAACGGCGTAAATGATATGTTTTCTCCCATATGGTGTGCTCCTTTCCGGTTATTCCTCTACTGTGCCCATAATATCAAGCCCCTCAATCATGATTGCTTTTTCCGGACATGTGCGCATGCAGGTGCCGCATTCAAGACACATAAACTCTTTTACCATAATGCATTTCTTGTTTTCTATCTTAAGAATGAGCATGGGACATGCTTTGACGCATTTGCCACAGCCGGTGCATAAAGCCTCGTCAACGCTGAAAACGGTCTTTTTAATGCTCTTTTGCTCCTGTGCCTTCATAACTTCTCCTTTGAAAACCACTTGTTGCAGCTATAAGGACAGCACCAAACGGTTAAACTGCTGCGTATCCGGTTTACAATAGATAAGACAGCGCCCGGTTCCCTATCCGGAAATAATCAGGCCTGAAACGCAGAAATAACCCTGATTTTTTAAACCGCTCAGGGCCATTACTGCCCCCTCTGCTTTGCGAGAATTGTTTCAAGTGACTGGTAAAGCGCGTCTATGACGTATTTCTGATACTTGCCTACGGGCACACCATTGTATATGACGCGCGTATTGCCCTGCACCATTTCGCGCACATAGGGCTGTGACCAATCCGTATATTCAATGTGCTTATATACATCGTACTGCTCAAAATCTTTATAGTTCTTTAATGCATGGTGGAATAGAGTGTCGGAATTTTCCGCATAAAATTCTATGGGGAGGCCAATAGCGAAATCATACCCTTCATTAATGGCATTCCAGTAGGCGCGATTAGTGGAGAGATATTTTTGCTGGGGATCCCATATGGGGTCAGCAAACTCATCCTGGCACAGAACCACATTAGTCTTAGGAAATTTATAGGAAGCAAGCAGCTGTTTTACTTCTTCAAAAAGCTTGTCCCGGTATGCTGGAGCAAGCTCAAGCCAAGCCTCCCATTTGAATTTTTCCCACGGCATACCATGCACCGTAACGGCCACCGTAACCGTGGCGTTTGCCGGCAGGGTGTCGAGACGGTCTTTGAGCATCTGCACATATGCGTCACGCATGGGCTTAAAGTGCCCCATAGGCGGCGCCATGATAACTTTGACTTTCTTCCCCGGATGATTATGCTCCCACTCTTCAATATATTCTATTGAATGCCGGAATCCTGAATTGAAATCTTCAAAATGTGAATAGATAGCAAGCGGCGAGGATAAAACAATGGTGTTGCAGCCGGCATTGAGCAACTCGTGCAATTTTTTCTTCATGTCGGCGTAAAGCATGCTGCTTTCTGCCCGCCATTGCACGCCCGGGTATGAGCGCTGTATTTTCTCCATGGCGCCATTAATGACGGCATAGGTCTGCTGCCAGTGGGGGAGTTTGGTGGTTCCTAATCCTTTACCATAGTACCAGACGCGCGCTTTGTTTATGACTTTGCCGGCAAGGGAGGGCATACCGCCGTAGCGCCCGATGTAAAGGAAGTAGCCATGATCAAGATAAATCATCTTCGACGGCGGCACCCATGTCACCATTCCCTGCTTGTACTTATCAATATACGGCGTGCCGTCAAGATCCCGGTCGTTGCCAAAAGGGTCAACCAGCGCCGTGGGTTCAAATTCATGGTGCTCATGAAATTTCACCGGGTCAAGCAGCGCGACACCGGCATCCTTTTGCGCAAAAATCCTAAACGGCCAGGGCACAATCGTGTTGAAAATTTTAAACGTGACATTATAGAAAAACGGATAACTCAGCTCCTCAGGCATGATGAGCGTGGTTATAAAAATTCCGATTTTGCCCTCTGGAACCGTGTCCTGTTTCTTATATACTTCATAATAATCCGGCTTCAGCCGCTGATTTTTATACCGGTAGGTGCCGTAGCCAACACCGATAATGATAATCAGAATTAAAAGAAACCATTTTAAAATTTTCATAAGCTCCCCGCGATTCGTTTACCGTGGTGCGTCATCCCGCGAGAGTATCACCGCCATTGCCGGACCGCCGCCGGCACAGAGCGATGCACACCCGAGGCGCGCATCCATTTTTTGCATTTCATGAAGCAGGCTGACGATTATGCGCAACCCTGAACAGCCGACCGGGTGTCCCAGCGATATGCCGGATCCGTTTCTGTTCACTATATCCATATTAAAGTTAAATTTATAGTCAAGCGCTAATCTGCGTTCAACGCCCAAAAACTGTGCGGCAAAAGCTTCATTGATTTCCCAGCACTCAATATCCGGGAACGAAAGCTGTGCTCTCTTTAATGCCAGCGGTATGGCAACAGCGGGGCCGAGCCCCATCAATGCCGGTTCAATGCCGGCACTTGCAGTCGCAACTATTCTGGCAAGCGGTTTGATGCCCAGCCGGCGCGCTTTTTCACCCGACATGAGCACTGCAGCCGCAGCCCCGTCATTCACCCCTGACGCATTGCCTGCGGTGACCGTGCCGTCATCCTTAAATACCGGTTTCAGTTTTGCGAGAACCTCCAAAGTAGTGCTTTCGCGCGGATGTTCATCGGCATCAAATAGTTTTTCGCCGTTTTTCTGCTTAATTGCAACAGGCACTATTTCGTCGCGAAATTTACCGCTCTTTATGGCGGCACTGGCGCGCTGTTGACTCAGCAACGCCAGACGGTCTTGTTCTTCCCGGGTGATACCGAATAGAGTTGCGATGTTTTCCGCCGTCATCCCCATATGATACTGCTCTATGGAACAGATTAAAGCATCGCGCATCATCGCATCTTCAACAACGCCAGACCCCATCCGATAACCGCTTCGGCCTTTGAGCAAAAGATAGGGAGCACCGCTCATGCTTTCCGTGCCCACGATCAGGGAAATGCCGCTTTTGCCCAGCATGATATTATGAGCAGCAATTTCAACGGCACGCATTGATGAGGTGCAGAGCTGATTGACAGTACACGCGGGCGCCTGCCACGGAATCCCTATCGCGCCCTGAATCTGCCGGCCAATATTTGATCCCACTCCTGCCTGAATCACATTGCCGCACACCACTTCGTCAATCTGTTCAGGGACAAGCCCGGCGCGTTTAAGTGCTTCCGCTCCTGCGATACGGCCCAGTTCCCTCGGATGAACATCCTTCAATGTTCCTAAAAAATCTCCTATCGGCGTTCGGCAGGCGCTGGCTATAACAATCGTGGAAGGCATAATCACCATTGCAGGCTAATTACGTGACCATCGTTGTCTGGTTCTGTATCCCTCATTTTTAAGGGAGCTGTCGGTAAGGGTTATCTGATCCGCCCTGATTCTGGTCATGATCATCCCCTTTTTCATCATCTGTTTCATCTGCTCAACCGGGATTTTTTGAGCCTCCGCTCCATATTCAAAATAATAGACTGACAAACCTTCATCAAATTCTTTGGTGTTGCCGTCAAAAAGTTCTGCCGTACCCATAATCTGCAGGCACAGGGTGCTTGCAAAATCAGTAAACTCTTTATGCCAGCCCAGACTTACCGCCGGATTATTTTCAATGTGATTTAATTTTGTGGTGCCTTTCTCTGAAAAGCTGTAAAGCACCATGTTCTCCGGGTCAAGCGAGTAATCAAGCGTGGTTGCCAGGGGTTTATTATTGAGCGATGTGGCAAGGATAAATGTCTTTTTCTGTTTTTTTCCGCCGATTATTTTAACGATGCGCTCTTTTACTTTATCGTTTGGCATAATCCCTTCATTGGCCTTCCACATCAGGTAATCTCCATAAAGCCATGCCTGGGTGGCGCTGGTTTTCGCATCAAGTTTTATCTCATGGCAGTCGTTGCAGCTCATTCCCGGCTCGATTTCCGGATGGCTTTCGCTCAGTTGTGCGCCGGCTTCTATGCTTTCAGCTTTTTTTTGCTGAATTGCGGGCTTTTTTTCTGCCGCCTGGTTTTCTTTCTTTTCTGTTTCCGACAGTATCCCGTATCCCCCAAGGGCGAGTAGGCCGGATACCATTAAAATTAAAATTATGAAACGGTTTTGTTTGGTCATCATAGTTCTCCTTTACCTGTTTTCTTTTTGTGAGCTTTCAAAACGAGAGAGTATATCTATAAGGCTTTTTCAACCAGTTCAATAAGGCTGATAATTTTTAATGGGCTTTCGGTAGCATTAACAGCATCGGCGAGGTTTGACTCACACCAGGGACAGGACGTTACCAGAGCTTCTGCACCTGTTGCTGCAGCCTCAGCAATACGCTCCTGCGCGGCATGAAGCGCAAATTCTGGAAATGCCGACTTTACGCCTCCACCTGCGCCACAGCACCAGGAAAACTCCCGTATGCGTTCCATTTCGATGAGCTCGATACCCGGTATAGCCAGAAGAATGTTCCGTGGCGCATCAAACACCCCGTTTGAACCGAAATTTCGCTGCCGCGGCGGATCACTCAGTCCCCACTTGAGGCGTTTGCCTTCCCACAGATCCTGTTTCTCGCCACCCCTGCCCAGATGACACGGATCATGCCAGGTAACCTTCAGAGGAACTTTTTTCTTGAATTGCAGTTTTCCCTGCTGAATGAGCTGGTCTAAAAGCTGGACACTGTGAAGAACCTCATACTGCATCTTCTCCACACCAGGATAATGCGCCTGAAAAATCCCGTAACACCCAGAGCACGATGTGATCACCTGTTGTATTCCCAGTTTATTAAACATTTTAACATTGTTTCCCGCAATTTCATAAAACATTTCTTCCATTCCGACTTTAAGCACCGGGCTGGCGCAGCAGGTTTCGTTGTTGCCCAGAATGCCGACATCCACCCCTGCCTCCTGGATTATGCGCAACGTTGCGCGGGCAACTTTTTGCAGATTGGCGTTGTATGAATACGTGCAGCCGGCAAAATACAGCACCGCGGCTTTTTCTTTGTTCAGATCTTTCACGTTCATGTTGCGCGCCCATTGTGCCCGTCTGGTTTTCGGTTGAAGCCAGGGATTATTGTTTTTCCTGATGCTGTCGATAGCCGGCATATGACCCGGCAGCGGCCCTTTGCCCTGCGCGACGGCAAATTTCCGTAATTCATGCAAAATCTCCAGCGGCTCCATATCGCGGGTGAACTTGCAGGTCACATCACAACCGCCGCATAACGTGCAGGTGTAAATAACTTCCAGCACCTTGTCAGTAAGTTCTATTTCACCCTCCAGCAAAGCCCGCGCTACATCAAAGCGGCCCTGCGCTGAATAGGCATCATAGAGATATTCCTGCATTGACGGACAGATGCGCGCCCGATCTCTGCTTTTCACGCTCCACGGATGAACCCACTTACACATGGAACAGCGCTCACAGTTCACCAGGTCCCAGCGGTACTTTTCAAGGCTCATTGTTTTCTCCCTTTGCAAAACTTTTAGTTTCAACTCCTTCTGCGACGATACGCTCGAGGAGCGTTTCTCCCATGCGATACGCATGCTGTAATTTTTCCCTGAGCATTTCTTCTGGCATATTTTCCACACTGCCGACATAAAATTTGTCGATGGTCTCAACTTGTTCAATCATAAAATGCGCTTCCATCATCTCAAAGCAAGGATCTCCCATCACTTCCCGATATTCATCAGAACAGTTGCCCGTAACAATCATAAGCGCCTTTTTTCGAAATCCGGCGGGTGCTCGGGACGCGCCAATGGTGGCATAGGCTTTGGGTGGCCGGTGGGAAAGCGCAATTTTTCTTTCAATAAATTTTTTCATTAATGCTGTTACGGAGCCGTCATAAACCGGTGTTGCCAGGATATACCCCGCAGCCCTGATATAATCTTCCAGCAGCGCCGCCATATCGTCCTTCAGCGGACACCTGCCAATAGGCAGCACTGGATCGTCAAACAGACATTTGCAGCACCCCATGCAGTGCTGAATGTTTTTTTTAATGAGATCAACGCGCTGAACCTGCGCCCCCTTAGCTGCTGCGCCCGCAAGCGCGTGCTGCAGCAAGTGGCTGCAGATACCGTTAACCCGCGGACTTCCTAATATCCCCAGTATAATCACAAATAGCGCGCCTCGTTAAGAGGGAGCACCGAAAAGCTCCTCATAATTCCGTGTCATAATTGAAATCAGGAAAAAGCAAGTGGCGGGAACCCGTAAGCTTCCATGACTTCAAGAGGAATATTGTTCTGCCGCGCGACTTTTACCCCGTAGTCCTCGGTCAATATCCATTCAATGATTGTTTTGCGCCGTTCGTTCATCGCATAAAAATCATTTTCCGTTGGCTTGCGCGATGCTGCCTGGTCTATTATCGTGCGGTAGGCATTCAAGGCCTCCCGCATCATGTCTTCAAGCAACCCGGCATCGCGTTCTTCAAAAAAATAGAGGATACCGCATTCCGCCGCACAGCCGCCGAGCATGCCCCGCCCGGCAAGAAATGCCTGATATTCATCCAGACTCTGTCCATGCCGACTGCAGACCCGCTTGAGCGCTGTTACCAAAGTATCTTTATCGGGGTTTTCCAGAACCCCCGTTTGGATGATGAGATCTGTATAAAATGTTATCATAACATCCTGGCCCTCTATTTTGCTCGTGCTGGCCATAATAATAAAACCCGGAATAAAGGGATTTGTTGGCCAGGCCATTGTTTGAATCAGGGTCAAATCGGCAGATGCTCCTTCCACTGTTCCGCCGGTCATGCATATCATGGCGATGCCGGCCTTTTCAAAAACAGTTCCCCTGCAGCGGTGCACTTCAGCGGAAAAAATTTCCGACTGCCAATGCCGGATTTCGTCAAAAGATGCTGTTTCATCAACTGCTGCGTAAAATTGTCTGCACAAGATCAGATGATCGTGCGTGGGAAATACACAAGCTGGTTTATTATTCATAATAATTCTCCTGTGGATGTGTTAAAAATGCGGCGTGTGTATCGCGTTTGCGGCAGCCAGCGACTCAGAAATCTCTTTTAATTCAAGGCGTTCTACTGTCTCCCGCTTCAGTAAACCCGTTTGCACATCCCAGCCGCGCAGCTCATAGTATTCGTCCATAAGCAATGCAAGCTGTTTCCGGTCTATGGCTTTGCCTTTGTATGATATTAATTCATCCCCTTTACCCGGAAGAAAGCGCTCGGGATTGTAGATGTCAAAGATATCCGCAGGGGGCTCCGCGCGATCAATAAAATAAGTTTCAGACAATACGTCATCACGCCGGCCTTTTCTGCCGTCGCGCAATTGAATGGCACGGTTTAAGTTAAAAACCCGCTCGCCGACCAGATTTAATTCTTCCTCATTATATTTCACGCCGGTCACCGCTGAGAACAATTGGCTCTCCAGTGTCGGATCGCCTACATGGTCGGCGGTGCGCGCATTATCCATAACCGGCCATACTAGATCGCAGAGCACCAGACACTCCTTTGCATACTGGCGATCCTGGATGATTTTTGCAGCACGCGCCTTTCCCGCGCACGTGGAAAAATCTACTGCTTCAGCACCGCCCCAGAACCTTTCAGCAATGGCGCGCAATACATCTGTAGAGACATAGCTGTCTTTGCCATCGGTTTTGAGCCAGAGCGCCCATTTGGTGAGCGGCTGACAAATTTCATGCAGGGTGGTGATGGCCGGCCGCTGCTCCACCGCAAAAACAGGTGCCGATATGATAAAACTTTTTGGCCCATAGGTTCGTGCCGGCCTGCCGGAACTGGTGAGAAATTCACTTACAATAGCGGCTGATTCATTGCCAAAGCTTGCAGCCGCACGCACTGCGCCTTCGGCAAGCACGCTGCCAAATCCTTCCCGCGTTGAAATCATTTCAAACAACTGCTGGATAAATGCAAGGCTGCCCATACGGCCAACGGGCAGGCCGGTCATCTTTTCCGTTAGGATGCCGCGCTCCAGGCACTGCTCAATCCACAGCAACAGGAATAATATTTCATCCGCACACAGAGAATAATCATTGACCAGGTTGGCAGCAATAAACGTTACATCAGTTATGTGCCTGTTAAGTTTTATGTCCCATTTTGCATAAAATGACCCCATGTGGCATTTGCGAATCCCTTCAAGACCGGTGGTTGTGCGCTGCAACGAGCGCCAGCACCCCTGCGGACAGGCGTGGCAGTGCAGTTTTTTTACGGTTTCAGTTCCTGGCATTGGTACCAACTGGGCATAAATGTTATGAAAGCCCTGGCCGGTCATTTGTTTCAGCTTATCCCGAACCTGCCTGACGCCTTCCGGGTAAGCCTCGGTAATCCGTTCAGTGCCCTGTACGGCTATCGCCTTAAGATTTTTTGAGCCCATAAGCGAGCCGAACCCCATGGAAGCGCTGCCACCCACGTCGCCAATCAGGTTGCCGATGCGCGCACCGTTTTCACACCCTGTGCCGATGGATATAATCTGGGTCGTGGAGCCACACTGCAGTTCTATGCTTTTTCTTGTTGCGGCATTGTTTTCGCCCCACAAGTGTTCTGCATTATGCAGGGTACACGTCCCATCGACAATGTGTACATACACGGGACTGTCAGCCCTTCCGGTAATAACCAAGCCATCAAACCCCGCCTTTTTAAGCGCGGCTGGGAAAAAACCGGCGATGCTTGCATAAACAAAGCGCTCCGGATAGGTGCAGGGTGATTTTCCGCAGACAACCATCCGTGGTGCTGCCGGAGCTGTTGTGCCGCACAGCGGCCCGGTCATCATTATGAGAGGGTTTTGCGGGTCAAAGGCCGCGGTGCCAGGCGATGTTTCATCCCAGTAGATTTTTTCCCCAATGCCAAGGCCGCCTATAAAGCGACGACTGTAATCAGTGGTCGGTTGTTCTGAGATTTTTTGACCGGTCAGGTCAATCCTGAGTATCCTGCCGGTCCAGCCGCATTGCTCAGACATAGGTGCTCAATGTTTTTATCAATGCCATTTTTTGTTTGTCAGCCAAGAAAACATGCACAGCGTAAAGGCAAGATGACCTGATGACCATAATCAGCGCGGGGATTTCAAAACCCCAGCTTCCCCGGATTCATGATATTATTAGGATCAAGAATCTCCTTGATCATTTTTGCCGTCTGATACTGCACCGCATTGCGCGAGTTAACCATTTCCGCCCATCTGCCATAGGCTCTGGTGAAAACTGCCCCGAGCGCATACATCCGCTCACTAGCTGCCGCGTGAAGTTTTTTTATGCGGCTGCATTCTCGAGCATCAGCAGGATTATAAAATATATTAAACTCGAGGTGTGCGGCCCGTCCATTTTCAATCGGCTGCAGATACACGCCCAGATCAGTCACCGGATAATCATGGCTGACTGCAACCTGCTGCATTTCTTTTAGACACTGCGCAGCCCGGTCCATGGTGGTAATAAAGAAAATATCTGCGCTCGCGCCCTTATAGCACTCTTTCCAGTACACCTCCTTATCCCAGCACCGGTCAAGGTGACTGGCAAAGAAGGCTGCAGCCTGCGGCACGGTTGAAAATGAACGCTGCGGCTGTACCCCGACCTCCTGGGCTGCGGCATAAAAATCCGCCTCCTGATACGCTATCCGCTCATCAGGGAATCGTTTTAATCCGGCGATACAGAAGACCTGTATGAACTCGGGAAGTTTCTGTTTCAGTGCGATGTAATCATCCGGCATTTTTTCCGCAAGCATAATGGCCATGTTCACCTTATTAAGTATGAAGCACTCATAACCAAGCCATCGCCGCTGCACGTTATAGGTAAAGGTGATGAGATCAGCAATGGTGTGTCCAGGAGTAAAATAGATTTTTTGCTTTGTCGGCAGGGGTTCTGCCATGATGTTTGCCCAGGTGACTATGCCGAGCGTTCCCTGGCTTCTGGTATAGAGCCGGTTCCAGTCAAACCCCGGGCCCCAGGGCCCTACCATGTCGGTATTGATCGCCTCCGGCGGCCCGCTTGAGGCGGATCCGGTTCTAAATATTTCGCTGTTCGGCATGACGATTTCCGCTGTATAGATCGGTTCGCTGTAGTTAAATTCCGGAATTATCATGGGGTGCGCTTCAAAATGCGCGGTGAGCACCGACTGGTCTTTGCGTGGCAACAGCGGCAGCAGCGCGCGAAGCCCTTCTTTTTTAAGCGCATGCTGCAGTTCGTCAAACGTGACACCCGGCTCAATGCGCACCGCACGATTGCGATGATCAATCTTCAGGATTTTTTTCCAGCCCGAAAGATCCACAACTATGCCGCCCATACGCGGAATGGCGCACCCGTAACTGTGGTTTCCCGAGCTTACTGGTATAATGGGCAAAAGTTCTTCGTTTGCCAGCTTGACTAATCTGCAGACTTCCTCTGTCGTGCGCGGGAATACCACGCATGTCGGCTTTGCCGGCGTCTCAAAACTTCGGTCGCAGGAATATTTTTTGAGCAATTCCTCGTCGTCCCTGACATTTTCAGCGCCAACGATTTCACCGAGACTTTTTTTTAGCCTCTCTTTAACGTCCTTCCGTTCCTTCACGACCTCGCGGTAAGGTTTGCTGTCAAGGGGTTTGATATAATCAACCTTGGCGGGGATCTGTGCTGGCATTGGCAATCTCCTTTAATCTACAATTTAACGCACAACCGAGAAAAAAAATTGATTGATCGCAACCGGAACGCAGAAACTAACAAAAAATATTTTTGTGGTTTTCCAAGGTCCGGATTTTATATTCTCAGTCCCGCTGTTTCATCCCGGCGGTTGCGGGGGTAGCGGATAATCAGGATTTGAGGTTAACCGCGGGTCAAGATGTTTTTTTATTTTCAGTACCAGTTCATGGTAATTGCAGCGGTGCGGTCCGGCAATATAGTTCATGGGGCCCAGCGGCCAGGTCGGGGACATTTTGCGTTTTACAGCTTCTACGATGGTCTGAACATAGCTGTTGATAAAAGTGGCGCCTGCCGCCAGGTCATGCTCAAAATAAATAAGCGGCTCCGTCTCTGATATCTGTGCAAGTTGATAGGAATTGAGCCAATCGTTGTGGGTATCGTCTTCTAT
This sequence comes from uncultured Thermodesulfobacteriota bacterium, assembly GCA_964594075.1. Taxonomy (GTDB): domain Bacteria; phylum Desulfobacterota; class WTBG01; order CAIYCZ01; family CAIYCZ01; genus CAZQKW01. Next base: position 27,511 of record CAZQKW010000031.1, read on the forward strand.
AAAATGCCCTTTTTTCTGGCCTTCTTCAATGAGCGGCCACATATATTCCTCGCTCATCCGGTAACTTTGATCAAGTGAATCAAAGCTAAAGCCGCCGATAACAAAGAAATCTCCCGCGACTCTGAACAGGCGGTTGGAAAATCCGGTTCTCAAATTTTCGCCCAAGTTATCTTCAGCTATTTGCCAAAGCTCTGAGTCTTCCCGAATATATTCTCCCCCCAGTTCGGCGACAATGGAGTCGAGCACCTTCTGTTCGTATTCAAGCTGGCGTGGCGAAGAGAACCCGATGAGAACCACCGACATAATGTTTTTCCACACCTTCTGAAATTGCGCCCAGTGCTTCCAGAAATACTCAACTGAAGGCGAGGCATAGGAGAGAATCATGCTTGCGGGTTCCTCGTGAACTGCTGCAGCAATTTCCGCATGTCCGATCTCGTACATGGCATCTATCAGCGTCTTTCGCTCGGGAAACTTGATAAGATTCAGTTTGAACCGGTCTCTGGGAAAGTCTGCGGTGAAGTTTGGATTTTTCCCTTTAACGGGGAATACTGCAGGACCCGGATAGGGAAAAAGTTTAACTGCCATTGCAGTGACCATTCCGAGCCCGCCGCAGTGCCCTGAATCGCCGCGCAGCAGTCCTTTCAAATTTAATCCGGCACAGTCTCCCCAGAACCAATCGCCGTTGGCATTGCCCCGTGATCCGATATGCAGCAACTCTCCGTTTGGCAGCACCCAGTCGCACCCCAATACGCCCCGGTTATATCCAAACTTGTGGCCGGTGCCCCCCATTCCCTGAAACATATTGTTTGCCAGCACTGATACCTGCGCCCCCGCTTCGGCAACCGTAATGGTAAGTCCCCGTTTCATTGCCTCGGATTGCAACTGCGCATAGGTGACGTATGGTTCAACAACTGCGAACATATTTTTATGATCAATCTCCAGTATGCGATCCATGCGCTTTGGATCGATAATAATCGTATCAGGCCGGGTCGGAATTGTGGGCGGAAGCAGATTGGTGCCAACGGGGATGTAATTAAATTTGTAGCGATTGGCAATTTTTATGATTGTTTGCACGTCCTCGGTGCTGCCCGGGAGCACCACGGCTGCGGGACGGTATCTGCCTGACTGTGCATGGGTACTGTAAACAAGCCACATGTAACTGTAGGCACTGGTTACCCCCGGTTCATCGCAAACATACTGTGGCCCCAGCGCGTCTTCCAGCGCCTGATATGCGCCTTTTGGCAAGCTCATGAAAAGTCCTCCCTTGACAGATGATTGAGCGGCGCAGACCGGCCAGCACCGCACACGTTATTATTTTCTAATCGAGACTATGCCTGAATTCCCTCCAGGAGCGTCTCCATATTAAAGACTTCCTGATCAATAAGGTCGAAATCTACATCTGTTGAGAAATAGGTGAAAAACGTGCCCATAATAAGAAAATACATGACCCGTGCAAGTTTTTCCCCTTGCATTTTTTTGAATCTTCCGGCAGCTATACCTTCTTCAAGGAGTGCGGTAAATGATTTAACGGTGTTTTTGTAAAAATGGGTCATCCCTTTGCGGATGCCCGGTTCACGGACGCCCATGGAGAGAAACTCTAAACAGAATTTAAAGAAATCGCTGTTTTCTTTAAGAACGTCGCCCGTTCGTTTAGCCAGCGCCAGCATCCGCTCTGTCGGATCTTTTTTAGCCTGCATGTAGGTGGTGAGCTGTTCAAAATATTTGTTAACTTTGAAATCAAAAAGTTCCAGAAACAGTTCTTCTTTTGAGGAAAAATGATAATAAATGCCGCCTTTGCTTATTTTCGCTCTGGCCGCTATGTCGTCAATGCTGGTCAAATAATAGCCGTTCTTATTGAAACAGATAAGCGCTGCTTCAAGAATCTGTTCTTTTCTGCTCATTCGCGCTTTTTCATTTTTCATCTGGGCACACGTGCTATTCTACTATACTATACTGACCAGTCAGTTTAGTTATAATAGGTATGACCCGACTGTCAAGAAAAATTTTTTTCGGAGCCCCTATGACATCTCGTAAAGAAAAGAGCTTCTAACCAAAAAAAATCTGTATATAAATAAATATGGTAAAGTACCGGAGGGTGCGCGAACACAAAAAACAGACTTATGAGCGCACCCACCGTGTTGACCCGTTTAGGTTACATGATTCAAGGAGGCAATCTCGATGGCGGTTGGTGTCGGCCTTTTCTCCGGCGGTCTCGATAGCATCCTGTCGGTTTGTGTTCTTAAAGAGCAAAACATCCACATAGAGGCAGTGGCTTTCGTCACCCCGTTTTTTGGCCCTGAGAATGCGCAACAGGCGGCAAAAATGCTTAATATACCCGTTCATATCGTTGATATAACTACTGTGCACCTGCAGATGCTCGAAAGGCCGCGGCATGGCTTTGGCAAAGGAATGAATCCCTGTATAGACTGTCATGCCCTTATGTTTAGGGAGGCAGGTAGATTAATGCTGCAGTGGGGGGCCGACTTTCTTTTTTCTGGAGAAGTGCTGGGAGAGCGGCCTATGTCGCAAAATAAACAATCGCTGAGAATAGTGGCGCGCGATTCAGGGTTTGAAGAATATATTATTCGCCCCTTGAGTGCACAGCTCCTCCCGATAACGAAACCGGAGCGCGAAGGCAAAGTTGACCGGGAACGGCTTCTGGACATTCAGGGGAGGTCGCGGAAACGCCAGATGGAACTGGCGCACTATTACGGCATTGCTGCCTTCCCTGAACCTGCGGGCGGCTGCCGGCTGACAGAGCCTAATTTTAGCAGACGTCTGAAAGATCTTATGCGACATCATAGAAATTTTTCGGTTCGCGATATTGAACTCTTGAAAATTGGGCGCCACCTGCGTCTCACCGAAACGATCAAGTGTGTGGTGGGAAGAAATGAAGCAGACAATGCAAAAATTGTAGAGTTGCGGGAGCCATCAGATATTCTGCTGACCCCGGAAAAAGTCTCCGGCCCAGCACTGCTCATACCGCTTGCCGCCTCTAACACACCGATAGCTGAGGATGAGCTGCAGCGCGCCGCTTCAATTTGCGCCCGGTATTGCAAAAAACAGGCAGGGTCTCCCGTAGAAATTACTGTGTATATTAATCAGAAGACGCATAAAATTATAGCGCTACCTTGCAGTGATCACGAGACAGCACAACTCATGATTTAAAATTTTACCCGTGTGTGCCGTAAAAAATCTGCCTGGTAAGCAGTAATACAGCGGAGGGAATGACATATCAATTATCATTGCTGGATGCGCCGCACTGTGCACGAGTAACATTACCAACCGGTTGTTGAAAAAATAACCGGCCATCCGTCTGTGGTGGACGAGGCGGTCACAGGATGAATAATTAGAACTCTCTCAGGTATAGAAATTCAGCCATCATTCTCAACTACAGGAAAGGAGTTAGTTTGAAACGCGGTAAAGCCTATCTGGTTTTCTGGGAAATGATATTATTGCTCGCGTCAGTGCTGGTATTAGAAGTTTTTGGCTGTTCCTTGACGGATTTCAATATATGAGCAGCACCCGGGGGCTTGCGATATCGCTGATCATGGGCGTTCTCCTCTGTCTCGGCGCATTCACAGCCCTGCACAAATCGCCCGGCCGATAAGAAATCATACGCAGAGTTTATTGTGTTTGCGCAGCGTCCACAAACATTCTGTCGGCTACGCGTGCCTTTTTTATCTTTTGAAGGCTCGCAGTAAAACACTGAGGCGATGCTTTTTCTGCAATCTTTTTTATAGAATTATAACTTTTCCGTGTGGCATCTCCTCAACCCTGCCGACGACAAATCCCTCCACTCCTGCCTGCGCAAACTTGCTAAGCAGAACATCTTGGTTGTTTTCCGAAACAGAAAAAAACAGTCCTCCTGATGTCTGCGGATCATAAAACACATCCCGCAACTCATCGCTGATAGGCTGCCGATATTCCACAAATGGTTCATAATAGGTGCGATTGGCATGGCAGCCTCCCGGAACAAGCCCGATGCGTGCATATGCTACGGCTTCGGGAAATACCGGAATTGACGACGCGTGCACATAGATTGCACAATTTCCCGCCCGCGCAACCTCGCACGCATGCCCGATCAGACCAAATCCGGTAATATCGGTGCACGCATGAATATCCATGTCCTGAATGATTTCCGCTGCCTTTCGGTTAAGCGTAGTCATGCTGTCAACCATCCTAATTACCGCCTCATTACGTGCAACGTTTCCTTTTAACGCAGTCGCTATGATACCGGTGCCGAGCGGCTTTGTGAGAATAAGCACATCGCCCGGCTGAGCTCCCCGTTTGGTTAAGATCTTTTTCGGGTGTATCAGACCTGTTATTGCCATACCGTATTTCAACTCCTGATCCTCTACGCTATGCCCGCCCACAAGCGCGACATTGGCCTCTGCAAGCTTATTCAGTCCGCCGCGAAGAATGTCTTTCAGGATACTAATGTCCAATTTTCCGAGCGGAAATCCCACTATGTTCATCGCTGTGATAGGTCTCCCGCCCATAGCATATATATCGCTTAAAGCGTTGGCTGCTGCGATCTGGCCGAAGATAAATGGATCGTCGATTATGGGCGTAAAAAAATCAACCGTCTGCACCAGGGCAGTATCATCAGAAATCTGGTACACGCCCGCGTCATCCGGGCTTTCAAGCCCCACAAGCAGATGCGGATTTTTCACCAGCGGCAATCCGCAGAGTATATTGTCCAGGGCCCCTGGACCCAGCTTTGACGCTCACCCGGCCTTGGAGGAAAAATGTGTCAGTTGAATTTTGTCTTTTTCAGTCATGAGGGTGTAACGCCTCCTCAATTAAAAACTGTATGCTGCGTAAACTCAATGTACTACATAACGCGCTTATCCCGTTAACGATAAAAAACGGCATCACAATTTATAATCGCAGGTGGAATATGACACTATTCCTGACGGCAACGAATTTGATTGCCGTTTTCATCATAACACGTTGCTGACAACTGGATACCGTCATGCCAGTGCGCTTCTGCTTTCAATATGCCGGACTCATAATACCATTTATATATGCCGTGCTGTCTTCCGTCTTGCCAGCTTCCTTCAGCCATGAGCGTGCCATTCTCGAAATACCATCGACATATACCATCCAATCTGCCGTTTTTCCAGTTCGTTTCAGACTTTAAAGCACCGCTTTCGTAATACCATTGTGCCGTGCCGTTCTGCGTGCCATCTTTCCAGCTTGTCACTGACTCTATCTTCCCATTTGGGTAGTATGTAAAGGCTTCGCCATTCCGGGGTGGGGTTATATAGTATCCATGGGCGTATGGATAAAATGTTCCATAATAATATGGGAAATAGGGGTAATATCCAAAACCCCGATAGTAATAGCCTCCGCCATAATAATACCCTCTATGCCATGTTTTATGGCCAGGTCCGCCATGCCAGCCGCGGCTGAAATGTCCACCGTGTCCAATCCCTTTCCCGCCGCGTCCACCACCCCTGCTATAACCGGGATATGCCCCAAGGCAGAAATAATAAACAATAATCAGGCAAATCAAAAAGATTTTTATTGAAAGTTTCATCGGCTCAACTTTTTTTATAATCCTGCGCCTTTTTACAAAAGTTCATTTCTCCCGCATAGGCAATCAAATGCTTTTTTATAGTTACCAATGCGCCATGATTAACTATAGCATATTTCGCCGCTTTGCAAAGCAGCTCAAAATCAACAGCCGCCGCCGGTTAATGCGGAATATCAAACTATTCACATTTTTGAATGACGTTCCGATAAATATGACACTGGCTCCGGTCGAGGGCCGTATCCCTCTTAGGTATTCACCCCACTTATTGCCCGGCTTGAGCCACCGGGCTTTTATGATTTTGAATACTATGGCTATGAAAAAAGAATCTTTATGGTATAAAATACTGGAATGGATTATTAGTATTACCGTCGTGCTGTTTATAATCTACAAATTATATGAACTAATAAGCTTGAATAACTAATCTGTGTTGAGATGTGGCGCAATGATGTTCATTAAACAACATATGAGGGATAAAGTATTACAATGGGTTGTTGTTACCATTACCATGATTTTTATGTGCTATAAGTTTTTTCAAATGGTCAATCATACCTCTCTGTCTGTTCTTAAAAAATTTCTGCCAGTTTAATTATCCCTATTCAATCATTACGCCTTTTCTATTTCCCAAACGATTTTCCCCCCGCCCTTAAAACCACGCTCATATTAAAATTTATGAAATTATGATTGCCTGCCCTGCCGGCATTTGTTAGTATCTACACATGTTATAAAAGGGCTTCTGCCCTGTATTGCCGTCGGTGTTTTTTGTACTAACTTCAAACACCGACGCGATGTTATGTTGTGTGAACAAAGGTTATTGCGTTATCAGACTGCGCGTGCATTTCTGCATAAAGGAGTCCTGCAATGAATAAATATATGCTTATGGGGTTTATTTTTTTGCTGAACCTTTCCGCCTCCCTGAGCCCGGCGGAAGAGGAGTGCAAACCTAAAGGGACGCTGATAGACCTTTCTGTTGAGGTGGCGCGGCCGGCGCTCAATGACTTGGCGCGCGCCACTGCCTACATTGAGGCACAAGGCGCAAATCCTGCCGAGCTTGCCAAACGCATAAACGCCGCAATAACTGCTGCACTGGAAACAGCAAAAACTTACAAACAGGTAAAAACACGCAGCGGCAATACGCACACCTCGCCCCATTACAATAAAGATGGGCGCATCGGCGGTTGGCGCATTCGTTCGGAAATCCTGCTTGAGTCCCAAGCCATGATGGAACTCTCAGAGCTTCTGGGCACGCTGCAGGAAAGCGGCCTCGTCATCGGTCAAATTATGCTGCTGCCATCTCCCGAGACAGAAAAGAAAGCCGAAACCGAGGCAACGCTGGAGGCGATTGCTGCCTTTGAAGCAAAAGCTGCAATGGTTGCAGGGGTCTTGAAAAAAAGTTATCGCATCAGGCAGATGAATATTGGTAAAGTTGGGCAGCCGGCGGTTCTGCCGATTATGCGCACATCAAAGATGGCTGCTGTGGAGGCGGCACCCGCACCAATTGAGGCAGGTGAAAGCCTGGTGACAGTGACCGTGAGCGGACAGATCGAGCTGCCGCTTGAGTAAGGGGGGATCTGGAACTGATGTCGTTGCTACTCGTGGGTTTGCGGGTGTGTCTCGTTGCCAGACGTGATTTCTTTTAAAAGCGCTTCAAGCTCGTCATGGGTGACCAGATATTCTGACTTGCAAAACTGACAGGCTATGGTTGCCGTCTCACCCCTTTTGATGAGATCTTCGATATCCTGGGTTCCGATGGCACTTAGTGCCTCCAGCACGCGCTCCCTGTTGCAGGGGCAATAATACGTAACCTCCCGACGCTCGAGAATTTTAAAGGGCAGCCCTGTTGCCTCATCAATTATTTTTTCAGGGACAAGTCCCGCGCAGATCATAGAACTGACCGGCCGAACAGTTTTTAAACGATTTTCCAGATAGGCCGTGATTTCCTCGCTGGCGCCGGGAAGGGAATGGATCATGAAACCACCGCTTGCTTTGACCGTATTGTCGACATCAACATACACTCCCAAGGAAACTGCAGCAGGTATTTGCTCAGAGGTATTAAGATAATAGGCCAGATCTGTGGCAATCTCGCCGGTTTGCAGCGGCACGCTGCTCTGATAATAATTACGCAACCCAAGGTCCTTTATAACATTTAAGAACCCATTACCTATCGCCCTGCCAACATCAAGTTTTCCATCCTTGGTGCCCAGGTGAATATGCGGCCGTTTTACATAACTGCGCACCCGGCACTGCCAGTCCGATTCGGCTACAACACCGCTCAGGGGACCGTCGCCGGAAACCTGAATAGCTAATTTCTGGCCTTCTTTGAGCAGTGATGCAAGCAGCAGCGCACTGCTCATGACTCTTCCCATTGCTGCAGATGCGGTAGGATACGTATCATGTAGAACACGCGCTTTTTCAACAGCCTCCGTATCAATAAGCGCCACCAGTAAAATAGGTTCATCTATTGCCATCGCTTTTATCAGAGTATCCATGCAACAAGCTCTTTTCTCATTGAAAGTCCCTCAGGATAAAGCTATGCCGTTAGGTGATGTAAGACGCAATTGCAAGAGGAGCAGCATTTTCTTTTTTGCATCCTCAACAGGTAATATGATAAGAAGAGTTGCTAACCATTCAGTTCTGCAGCATGTTTTGCAGCAGCGCATGCTTTTATTGACCTAAAATTAAGGTCTCCAAGATGGCAAAAATGAATGCGAAAATTCTGCGAGCTGCTGCGCATTAGTTTCTTGCCTGTTTAAATCTGAGAATTGTGCTCTCCGATGTGTATCGTTTGGCTTGTGGTGAAAGCAGTCACGGGCGGTGCGAACGATGGCTGTGGCGAACACCATGACCCCTCCCAGCGAGCACTGAGCCCGAACCAATGAAACAGAAGCCACATAAATTTCATATATCTTTGGCTAACTTTTGGGAGGCCGGGGAGTGCTGGGAAACACCACCAGGTTTGATTTATCTTTTTCAAAGGTGAGAGACTTTTGCTCTAATCCCACTTCCTCTATTGAGAGCACGGAATATATGGACAAATGAATGGTTTTAACAGCCGAAAATCGTTTCTTAAGCTCTTCTTCTGCCGGGTTTACAACCAAAGAATCAGATTCAAATAGAAAATCTGACAGCGCAATAAAGCTAAGACCCAGCGAAGAATCAGTGACTTTCTTTGCCTTCAGACTAATAACCTGTCCGTCTTTAGGGTCGCGATAAGTGACAAGATAATAGGTGTCTTTTATACTGTTTGACATTCCTGCAAAACTCCCTGGTTACCAATACTATAATACCATACTTGAAAACTATAGGTATATCTATATTCCACAATGAATGATCTCTCTGAGGCGCGCGGCATTATTTATTGCATATCCTTTATAATCATTGTCAAAATAGACATACGTGTCCCGCGCCCACTGGTTAATCTTTACCGCCCATGTGCGCAGTTCTTCCTCTGAATAGCATGATGCGTAGAGTCTTTTTGATCCATGCAGCCGGAGGTAGACGTAATCCGCGGTCACTATTTCCTGGTAGGGAAACCGCCCCGCGGTATCGGAAATACAAAAGGCCATGTTATAATCTGCTAATAAAACAAAAAATTTGTCGTTTATCCAAGTGCTGTTCCGCACTTCAAACGAATACCGATATCCGGCCGCCAACATATTACAGAATTCCTTGCATAGGTCCTCGTCAAATGGCAGCCCCGGCGGCAATTGAAACAACACCGGACCCAGTTTCTCCTTGAGCGGAGCAATGGCAGCAAAAAATTTATCCAAGGATTCCCGGGCATCTTTGAGCCTCTTCACATGGGTAATGTATCTGCTGGCCTTAACTGCCCAGAGAAAATGTTTCGGGGTCCGCTGTCTCCAGTGTGCAACAGTGTTCTGGTTGGGGAGTCGGTAAAAGCTGGCATTGAGCTCAACGGTGTCAAAATGTTGGACATAAAATTCAAGCCGTTTTGCCGTAGGCAAGTCAGGCGGATAAAAAATGCCCTGCCAGTGTGGGTAGTTCCAGCCTGATGTTCCGATTCTTATTTGATGTCTCACGCGTTGCAACAAAAAAGTCCGGTATAATGATATTAATTTTTTCCGGTGGGTTAAGAACAGGTATTGTTCATTAAACGTTCAACCCTATTTGGGCAGAGACACTTAAATAATATTTTTCTAAGGGAAATAAGAAAGGCGCACTCCGCGAAGAGCAACGCCTTTCTTCTGTCTGCACCCGATAAAAGACCCGATCAATAGTTTTCTGCCAGCATCTCAAAAAATGCCTGTGGATGCCGGCAAACCGGGCATGTATCCGGAGCTTGCGCACCTTCAAACACAAATCCGCAATTTCTGCAGTGCCATTTAACAGGAGTATTTTTCTTAAAAACTGTTCCCTGTTCAAGATTTTTGATGAGTGCCTGATAGCGCGCTTCGTGATGTTTTTCAACCTTAGCTACCTGCGTAAACGCCAGATAGGCTGCTTCAAAGCCTTCTTTTTTGGCGGTGCCGGCAAAATCCTGATAAAGCGTGCTCCACTCAAAATTCTCTCCGGCAGCAGCTGCCTTTAAATTCGCAAGCGTATTACCGATGACACCGGCAGGATAAGCGGCAACTATTTCCGCTTCGCCTCCCTCAAGCAGATTGAAAAAAATTTTTGCATGCTCCTTTTCATTGTCGGCTGTATCCTGAAAAATGGATGCAATTTGCTCATAACCCTCCTTCCGGGCGGCGCTGGCAAAATACGTGTAGCGGTTTCGCGCCTGAGACTCACCTGCAAATGCTGCTAACAAGTTTTTTTCTGTCTGACTTCCTTTCAAGCCCATAGTATAACCTCCTCTATTATAATCTCGTATGGTTTGATTAGGAAATTTCTTCAAATTTGGTTTTTGGCACCCCGCAAATAGGGCACTTTTCGGGTGGGGTTGGCCCTTCATGAACATAACCGCATACGGTACATCTCCATTTTTTCATATTACTGTCTCCTTTCTCAACATTTTGTTAGACATTAAAAAAGCACTCCGAGAAACCATTATAAACTATGTAAATTATTCTTCACCGCGCTTTTCATGGTTATTTAAAGCTGTGGCTTGTATCTTTCCTTGAGTTCTCCTGCTTTGCCGGGATTGAAGCTTTTCGTTTTCGCAAAATAACCGGTTATGCGGGTTATACACTCCACATCAACACCCCGGTTAATATGCAAGAGAAGCTCCTCGGGTGTCAATTCCTTAAGTTTCTGGAAGGTCACGCGGGTGGCACGGTGGTCTTCCTCCTGATACCAGGGCAAATTGATATTCCTGAAGAGCATTGCCTCATGATCGTGCTGCCATTCTATGTTCTGGTGTGATTCTAAAAACTGGTCTAATTCCTGTTCGGTCATAGTTAACCCCCTTTCATGTGTTTATGTTTGGCAAAATAGACAACAGACAAAAAAATAACTCACATAAACGATGGCGAGTCGTTAAACTTATTATATTACTATTTATGATGCAGACATAGCATCTCGTGGTGTATTTCGCAGCGCGCCTGCTCACCGCGTTAGTTCTTTTTACATGCCTGACATATGCCGTTCAGGCGGAGCTGCTGGTGGAAAATCGTTGCAGCGCCAAACCCTTTTGGCAGGGTAATTCGTGGTATCCTAACATTATGCAAATCAATTATTTTTTTACAGCGCACACAGACAAAGTGATGGTGTGGATTGATATCTCCGTCAAAACGTGCCGCATCATGCAGAATATTTATTTTTGAAATAATGCCTCGTTTGGCAAAACTCATTAAGTTTAAATATATCGTATTCAGCGAAAGGGTAGGATAATCGTTCTTCAGGGCCTGGTATACCGCGTCAGCACTTGGATGATCTTTGCGCGACAAAAGATTTTTTAAAATTGCCATACGCTGTTCAGTCGGTTTGAGGCCGCAGGCGCGAATTTTTTCCACAAGGTCGCTTTTAGATATTACCATTGCAGTGCTCGGTTAGGCCACAAGTTGGCGTTGTTTCATGCATGATAGGCAGCATCATAAATTTACAATAATAGTAATTATTACTATTAAATAATTTTGTCAAGATTTTTATGGGCCGCACCTTTTTTTGGGGGAAGACCCTCCCGGCATCATACATTGGGGCGCACGCGCGGCGCCTGGGGTTTTTCTTCACCACTCATAAAATATTTTGGGCGATATCCTTCATTTTCTATACTGGACGATATTAATCCGCGATGATATAGATAAAACAGTTCATTTTGATGGCAACGTATATTTTTTGGGCGCTGCACATGACCCCGCTCCAAAAGCCAATTTATTACAAACCGACCACATACCCAAACCATTGGCACAACTATGAAGGCAAAGTCAGAAACTTATGCTGAAGTGGACAAAAAAGGGCGATTAATCATACCTGATAACATAGCAGCAGATTATGGATTGCAGCCTGGTGCCCGCGTCTCTCTGCGCCGCTTATTGCACGGCGTTTATGTTCGCCAGCCGGTAACGTTTTTAAAAAAAGTTTATATTGAGCCGACTACTCAGTGTAATCTCAATTGCCGGATGTGTATTCGCAATACCTGGGAGGAAGCGCTGGGCCAAATGGCAGAAACTACTTTTAGCTCCATTGGTAAAAGCCTGCGTGCATTTTCACCGCCGCCGACGATTATATTCGGCGGTTTTGGCGAGCCGCTTTCCCATCCGCACATTGCTGAAATGGTTGAAGCAATGAAAAAACTGGGGTGCCCGGTTGAATTAATTACCAATGCAACACTGCTTTCCCGAGACCTTGCTGAGCGCTTGATAGAGGCGGGGCTTGATGTGTTATGGGTTTCCCTTGATGCGGCAACAACGGTGGTATATGGCGATGTTCGTCTTGGGGCACTATTGCCGCAGGTATTAGCTAATGTCGCATGCTTTCGCGATATGCTGCGGCCCGCACCTCAGACGCCTCTCCATATTGGAATTGTGTTCGTGGCAATGAGGCGCACGATAGCTGATTTGCCCGCAGTGCTGCAGCTTGGAAGGAAGTTGGGCGCGGACCGGTTTCTGCTCACCAACGTGCTCCCCTATTCTCACGAGTTAACTTCGGAAGTATTATATGAGCGCGCTCTTAGTGAACGGCAAACAGTGCGCTCGGCGCTGGCTCCGCAACTGAACTTTACCCCGTTAGACATGAATGATGAAACCCGTGCCGCGTTGGCTAAAATTATGAGCAGTACCCGTGTGTTGGATTTCATGCAAAGCAGCGGCGCGGAGACCGCCAACGTGTGTCCTTTTATTGAGAGCGGATCCATCGCTGTCGGATGGGATGGAAGCGTCAGTCCCTGTCTTCCCTTGCTGCACAGCCACACTGCTTTCTTGTTTGAGCGCAAACGGTTTTCCCGGCGCCATGTCATTGGCAACATTACCGAACATGGCTTGCAGGAGCTCTGGAATATGCCGGAGTATGTTTCGTTCCGTGAACGCGTGCAAACGTTTGATTTTTCCCCGTGTGTTTATTGTGGCGGCTGCAATCTTTCTCTATCAAATGAAGAGGATTGTATCGGCAATGTCTTTCCAACCTGCGGGGGCTGTCTCTGGGCTCAGGGCGTCATTCAATGTCCCTGAGCCTCTCAAAAAACTAGCATGGTGTCCCAAGATTAGTTTTTATGGCACACACATATCATTAATCAACACATCTATTTTGTTTTCCAACTCAGTCACTGCTGGTCCGCTAACATAGTCAGCAGGAGGTTTAATACCATCTGCTCTTTTGTACGCATCATTTAATTCCTGGCATGCATCTGCAATATTACCGTCCCAAATAAGTTGTTGTATATCAACAAGCATTTGTTTGAATTTATTTAATTTCTTCTCAGCACCATTTCCTTTTTTTTCTCCATACAGTGTGCCGTCTTTTATACTGCTTTCAATAAAATCTATTATTTTCATTATCTGGATGTCAAATGGTATGGCTATACGAACTATAAATCCTTTTGTTACATAATCAGCATCCATCCCATAGCCTACCACCACGTCTCCGTCATCATTAATCGCTGTAGCATGTGACTCAACCCACCCATCCGGCAGCAGAAAACGGTATGTGCCTTCATCATAAACAAACCCTTGTGTTATCGTCCCATCGTTCGCCCAGCCTACCACCTTACCCGTATTATTAATCCCTGAAGCAGTAGCGCTAATACATCCTGATGGTAGCAAGGCAACGTATGTGCCACTACTATAGACAAACCCTTTAGTTGCTCCAGCACCATCCTTCCCATAACCTACCACCACACCGCTATCATTTACACCAGTAGCATATGCCGCAGACCATCCTGAGGGCTGTAAATCGGAGTAGACGCTTGCGCTGTAAATAAATCCTTTGTTTTCGCCTACAGCATCTTTTCCATAGCCAACAATCACACCACTATTGTTAATACCAGTTGCACTTGCATTGTTCCAACCAGGCGGCAGTACTTCTGAGTATGAGCCTCCACTATAGACAAATCCCTTTGTTACGCCAGCACCATCAGTTCCATACCCTACTACTATGCCACTATCATTAATGCCGGTAGCATATGCTTCAGACCAGCCAGAGGGTAATAATTCTGTAAATGTCTCTCCACTATACAAAAAGCCTTTGTTTTCGCCCGCATCATCTTTTCCGTAGCCCACTAATCCCATAACTTTGACATTGACTCCTGTAACATATGCTTCAAGCCATCCGGGCGGCAGTATTATTGCAAACACAACAGCAAAAGAACCACTATAAATAATAAAGCCTTTGTTAGTTGTGCCATCTTTTCCATAGCCAACTACACATTGAGAACCCAAACTATCAATCCCTGTAGCATATGCCGCAGACCATCCTAAGGGCAGTATTTCAGTATAATGCAACTCAGCCGCTCGGCATATCGTGGCAAGGCTCACACATGTTGTTATGCAAAGAAATGCGACGAGTACAAGCTGACTTGATTTTGTTTGCAATATTTTCATAAATTACCCCTTTCCTTACGGAATACCAAAAGATAAAAACATTTATAATTTCTTTAGTTCTCTCTAAAACAATAAAAACCTCCATCAGCACACACCGATAGAGGTTCGTTTTTTACATTCCAATAAAGATAATTCAAGATAATCTCTTTTAGTATTTTTATCCATTTTTCCCCCGTTCTATTGGTGAATAGTATATAAATTTGATAAATTAGTCAATAAATAATTTATTTAACATTAGATAGTTATAGGCAATGGCAGGTTTTTATTTTTTACAATCTTTAACCAGCAATTTTTATTTATGTATAAAATAATAAATCAGCTTGTTCTCATTAGATCTGGGGACACCATACTAATTTTTCTGCTTCTGTGGTCTCCCGCCTTTTTGCGGTTTCAATAATCTACCATGTTTTTCCGCCAACTGTTCAATAGGCAATTCGGAAAATCCACGGACGCTTTCCATATTGCTTACCGTGCAAAATTAAATCAAAGCCTATTTTTCTCCAACCATTTTAATTATTCCCCTCATCCAGCGTTAAGGGATAAACGCAGTTAACCGAGCGAGCAAAAAGGGCTTTCAATGTGTCTCCAATACAGAGTGTATAAAGTAATTGTTGCAATTAACAAAACACTCGACAGGAGACCCTTTGAAAGTGCCAGAAAGGAAAGCAAAGAAGCGTCGGGAAATCAAAGTAAAGTTTGGCGCTGGTGGCTTAACCGTACAGGGAGGGTTAAGCCTCGTTGAAGAACTGGTTCACCGTTTGCGCGTGAAGGAGATTATCAAGGAGACGATTTATTTGGGTTTCGCGCCGACACGGGGAAGTGGGTATAGGGAAGACCGCAGCGGGGCGGGGCGTCATTCAATGTCCCTGAACTCTCTCAAAAAACTAGTATAATGTCTCCTGATTTTCCCTCCAGATTTTCTTCAGGTTTTCAAGCCCAGATTTTCCAAAAAACTTGACAGGCAATATGTTTGCTTATATTAGGTGGACAATAGTAGAAAAAACATAAAAGACAATGTTGGCGAAGAGGACAGAGATATGGGGATACTGAACTTCTTGTGGCGGAGACAGAACCCGAGTGAACAAAGAACGCCAACGACTGGAGGCGTTCGGTACTCTGGTGGACAGGGCGCATCTATGGAGGACGCGGTTGTGATACACGCAGACTCCTCGATGGTCGGGGTTTTAGCCGAGTACGGGTACGTTACGGAGAGGCACGGACGGAAGGGTACAGACTGGGTCCTGGAGTTTCAGGCTCTTATTGAGCATGAGGGGAAGCACTTCGACTGCTTGCATATAAAGCTGACCGATGGATGCCGTGTCAGCTACTACTTTGACATTTCGGAGTTCTTCGGCAAGTTCTGAAAAGAGCGCCAACAAATGTATTTACACGGGCAGGAAACACTGCGCCGCTCGTTCCTCGCTCTGCAGTGTCTCCCGCCGGTGATGCTGGCGTTCGCTGGAAATTAAAGGAGATTAAAAATGTCACTAAACTCCGACATTGAAGATATTAAAAGCAAACTAAAGTCAGGCAGTTATCAGAATGAGGCTGCAGTATCTCAAGGAATTATACTTCGCCTTTTAAATTCTTTAGGATGGCCCATCTTTGACTCTTTACGGGTTTCCCCAGAATATACTATAGGAACTGGAAGAGTGGATTACGCACTATGTCATCCTCCTGGGAAACCGATAATATTGATTGAGTCAAAAGACGTTGGGAGTGCCTATGGAGGGGAAAAACAATTATTCGAGTATGCTTTTCACCAGGGTATACCAATGGCAGTATTAACCGATGGGCAAGAGTGGAGTTTTTTTCTTCCTGGAGAACAAGGAGCCTACCATGAAAGATGTGTTTACAAACTTGACCTCATAGCAAGAAGCACGGAGGAATGCTTCCGAGTGTTCGATCGGTATTTGAATTACGAACAAGTTATTTCTGGAAATGCAATTACAAATGCAAAAAATGATTATAAGGACGTAAGTCGGCAAAGGCAGATTGAAATAGCTCTACCGGAGGCATGGAAAGTGCTTATTAAGGAACAGGATGAAATCCTTGTAGAACTGATTGCGGACAAGGTTGAAACCCTCTGTGGGTTTAAGCCTGAACCAGATGTTGTGAGAAAGTATCTTGATTCGCTTCTGCAATCTTCTCAACTAATAAGCCCAACTGGCAATAAGCCTCATCAAGATAAATCCCTTAAACCATCAGAAGAAAGCAACGATTTCTCAGGATTTATTTTTGATGGTCAAAGTTACCAAGAAGGAAGCGCCATCGGAACCATGATTCGAGTGTTTAAGGTTTTATCTCAGAAATATCCATCATTTTTTGAGCGATATGCTAGACTACCGAAGCATGGTAGGAAGCGCCGATATTTAGCCCGAAACAAAATGGATCTTTATCCTGGGAGGCCTGATCTTTGTGAACAGTACTCCGAACAAATAGCCAGTGATTGGTGGGTTGGAACAAACTACAGCCGTTCAACAATCAGACATGCTATTGAACTTGCATGCGAAGTTGCTGGAATTCAATTTGGGAGTAATCTTAGATTAAGATAAACAGCGAACAAAACACTCCAGCGGATGGCTTACAGCCACCGCTGATTTCTGCGTTAGACGAAAATATAAAAGATGAAATTTACCCAATATTTTCTCTATACGATGCAGAGGCCCGATCGTGCTAAAATAAAGATGTAATGGATTGAAAAGACAATCA